>NZ_FOWR01000032.1 GCF_900115495.1 Enterovibrio norvegicus DSM 15893
GTCTTCAAGCTGTTGCTCTAACTCTTTAATCCGCTGTTCGGGGGTTTGGGGCGTCGATGTATAAGGCATAGCATCACCTAGACGGGTTGGTGTGAGAGAACCTTTAGTCCAATTTAGATGACCATACTTGCGAAGCCAAGTTAATACAGTGGAACGACCTTGAATGCCGTAACGTAATTGGGCTTGTTTGCAGGTCATTTCGCCTTTTTCTACTTGGTCTACGACAGCCAATTTAAAGGCGAGGGAATAATCTCGTTGGGTGCGCTTGGTTGTTGATTTCATAACACTCTCCAATTTCGGGTTGGAAAAGTGTCAACCTTATTTAGGACGGGACAATAGAGACAAAAAAGCCAACCCTCGGGTTGGCTTTTTGTTTCTCGCTCATCCATTCAATGTCGAGGCTGAACCCTTTACGACACCGAGGTGAGGCGATCTAGTTCAGGCGATCTTGATCATCGTTCTTGCGCTCATATTCCCCTTCGAAGGTACTGCCGCCCTCTTGGTTCTTTCTCGGATCTTGTTGAAAAGGCGCTTGGCCAAAAGGCCCCTGCTGCTGATTAAAGCTACTTTGAAAGTTCGCTACCTTCACGCGGCTCATGATCTGTTGAGCCAACCATGCGCGCGGCCAAGGCAGTAACACTGCCATACCCATGGCATCGGTCATAAAGCCGGGGGTTAACAGCAGTACACCTGCTACAGCAAGCATCACACCTTCAACGATTTGCTGAGCAGGTAATTCGCCTTGTTGCAAACGCTGTTGAACAGAAAGTAGCGTCTGAATGCCTTGGCTTCGAACCAAAGACGCACCCACAAATGCAGTTAGTAAAATCAATGCAACGGTTGGCCACAGTCCCAACACACCACCAACTTGAATGAAAAGTGCAATCTCGATGATAGGCACAGTAATAAACATCAAAAGCAAAATAGGAAACACAGTGAAACCTCTCATTCAGTGCAGACGTGCATCCTAGCATTCTGTCGCCGTTTTTGCCGATTGGTCAACGGCAATTGTTAGCTTGCCCACGTCTGCTTTAGATTCTGTCTTTATTTATTAAATACGCTAACAGTTTTTAACGGTATCAATACATTTCACCCCGATGACAGCTGTCCAAAAGGCAATACATAGCGATCGAGATCACATAATAATGCAATTAAATTCACTTCGTTTCGAATGGTGATCTCACGCATGTTTTTACTGTAATTGCTGAGTAAAATCACCCCATATTAAACGGATACAAAAGCTTGTGTATCCAGCCAAAATCTCTGATGAACGGACTCTACAGCGAAATTTGCGGCTACAGAATAACCAATTATAAGTTCATTAGGGCCAAATCATGTCTCAGACGATTGATCTCGAAAACAACCTGACTATCCCTCACCTTACTACACGTATCGAAGAAGATTTACTTGGTGAACGCCACGTACCTGCTGATGCGTATTACGGCATTCATACTTTGCGCGCTGTCGAAAACTTTAACATTTCACGTACCACTATCTCTGACGTACCAGAGTTCGTTCGCGGTATGGTTTTCACCAAGAAAGCAGCAGCAATGGCGAACAAAGAGCTGGGTGTTATTCCAGCGGATGTGGGCGACTACATCATCAAAGCGTGTGACCTGATTCTGGACACAGGCAAGTGCATGGACCAATTCCCTTCAGATGTTTACCAAGGCGGCGCAGGCACCTCTGTAAACATGAACGCAAACGAAGTGATTGCAAACCTTGCGCTTGAGCTGATGGGCAAAGACAAAGGCGAATACGACGTTGTTAACCCTAACGACCACGTCAACAAGAGCCAGTCTACTAACTGTGCATACCCTACCGGTTTCCGTGTTGCGGTATATAACAGCATCCTGACGCTGGTTGATTCTATCCAGTACCTACAACGCGAATTCGATGCGAAAGCAACAGAAAACGCGGGCGTACTGAAAATGGGCCGTACTCAGCTTCAAGACGCAGTGCCAATGACTGTCGGCCAAGAGTTCCGTGCATTCACAACCCTTCTAAAAGAAGAAGTGAAAAACCTGAAGTACACAGCAGAGCTTCTGCTAGAAGTGAACTTGGGTGCAACGGCTATCGGTACTGGTTTGAACGCTGCAGCGGGCTACCAACAACTTGCTGTTCAACGTCTTGCTGAAGTAACCGGTCTGAACTGCACACCAGCAGAAGACTTGATCGAAGCAACGTCTGACTGTGGTGCATACGTGATGGTTCACAGTGCGCTGAAGCGTCTAGCCGTTAAACTATCTAAAATCTGTAACGACCTTCGCCTTCTGTCTTCTGGTCCTCGTTCAGGTCTGAACGAAATCAACCTACCAGAAATGCAGGCAGGTTCTTCAATCATGCCAGCAAAAGTAAACCCAGTTATCCCTGAAGTGGTTAACCAAGTGTGCTTTAAAGTGATCGGTAACGACATCACGGTGACATTCGCTGCAGAAGCAGGTCAGCTTCAGTTGAACGTCATGGAACCTGTTATCGGTCAGGCGCTGTTTGAATCTATCGAGATTCTTTCGAATGCATGTATCAACCTTGGCGAGAAGTGCGTAAACGGCATCACTGTTAATAAAGAAGTGTGTGAAAGCTACGTTTACAACTCTATCGGCATCGTCACTTACTTGAACCCGTTCATCGGTCACCACGAAGGCGACATCGTCGGTAAGATTTGTGCTGAAACAGGCAAAAACGTTCGAGACGTCGTGCTTGAGCGCGGTCTTCTGACGGAAGAACAGTTAGACGATATCTTCTCTGTTGAAAACTTGATGCACCCGCAGTATAAGGCAAAGCGCTATAACTAAGACGTAAACAAAAATGGGTATCGGTAATCGATACCCATTTTTTGTCGTAGCGACTAAACGAAGTGACTCTTCACCACGCTAGAAAACCCCTTTAACACAGAAAATTAACGCAATGGAATGCATGGCAGGATGCCAATCGACACGATTATCGTGGGATGCATGTTGTCTGGGGAAAGAGTAACTCCGTTTGGTCTTTATATTTAAAAATTAAAACAGGAGTCATCCATGATTGCAGTGGAGTTGTTTGTCGTACTCGCCTTCATTTTCTTAGGCGCACGTATCGGCGGTATCGGTATCGGCTTAGCCGGTGGTGCAGGTGTGATTGTGTTGTCATTGCTGCTTGGCATGCCAACAAGTCAAAGCTACATCCCTATCGACGTTATCTTAATTATCATGTCTGTGATCACCGCGATTGCAGCAATGCAAGTGGCTGGCGGTATGGATTGGCTGGTTGAACTGGCTGAAAACTTCCTTCGAAAGAACCCAAAACAAATCACCTTCTACGCGCCTATCGTCACCTACATGATGACCATGATGGCGGGTACAGGCCACACTGCGTTCTCAACCCTTCCCGTGATTGCTGAAGTGGCAAAAGAGCAAGGCATTCGCCCATCTCGTCCACTTTCTATCGCTGTTATCGCCTCTCAAATTGCCATCACAGCATCCCCAATTTCAGCGGCAGTTGTGTTCTTCTCTGGCATCCTTGAACCAATGGGCGTGGGCTACTTAACCCTGCTAGGCATTTGTATCCCAACCACGTTCACCGCCTGTATGGTTGGTGCATTCGTTGCCAACTTCATGGGCTGCGAACTGAAAGACGATCCTGTTTACCAAGAGCGTCTTGAGAAAGGTTTGATCAAAATCCAAGGTACTCAAAAACGTGAAATCGCACCAAGCGCGAAGAAAGCGACCTTTATCTTCCTTACCGCAATCGTGCTGGTATTGGGCTATGCTGCGGCAATCTCAAGCTCCATTGGCTTGATTGAGAACCCAACATTGGGCCGTAACGAAGCGATCATGACCTTCATGCTTGCTGCGGCAACGGCGATTGTTTTCACCACAGGTATCGATGCATCGAAAATTGCTGCTGCGCCAACGTTCCGTTCAGGCATGACAGCATGTGTGTGTGTACTGGGTGTCGCGTGGCTGGGTTCAACCTTTGTTAACGCACACGTTGAAGGCATCAAAGAAGTCGCGGGCACGTTACTGGCTGACTACCCTTGGATGCTGGCGATGATCCTTTTCTTCGCGTCTATGCTGCTTTACTCACAAGGTGCGACCACTACAGCGCTAATGCCTGCGGCACTGGCCATTGGTGTTGCACCACTGACCGCCATTGCATCATTTGCAGCAGTCAGCGCCCTGTTCGTTCTGCCAACGTACCCAACATTGTTGGCAGCGGTTGAAATGGATGACACAGGCTCAACCCGTATCGGTAACTTGGTCTTCAACCACCCGTTCTTCATCCCAGGTGTGGTGACCATTTCCACGTCGGTAGCGCTTGGTTTTGCAGTGGGCGGCATCGTACTGTAACCCAACGCGACACAGTCAACATGTAATGAAAGGGCTCTTCGGAGCCCTTTTTTATTGCCTGAAAATGATAAACAGAAAAGCAAAACCCAAAGATACCGACGAATCTTTGCGAATCGGGAAACGAATTCGGCCTTTTCCGGTCTCAGTGATATAGTGAAATTAACTCTAGGAATAACCCATCCCGATGAAGGTCATGTCGACAATAGGCTCCCGAATATTCGCCCTTTTTGTGCTCTCGTTGTGCAGTGTTTTACCTGCGCACGCCGAGTTCTCTCTTTTTAATTCACCGTCTCCTATTGCGAGTAATGCCCCTGCATTTGTGCCCGTTGATCAGGCATTCCCGTTTAATTTCACCCAGCAAGGGGATAGGGTTTATCTCGATTGGCAAGTCACGCCAGGTTACTACTTGTACCAAGACAAGATAGGCGTAACACCAAGCAGTGATGCGCAGATTGGCACACCCGACATGCGCCAAGGGCAGCCTTATGAAGATGAATTCTTCGGTGAAGTGAACATTTACAAACAGCCGTTAACCGTCTCTGTTTCTGTGCTCGCAGCGACCGATTCGTCAATGCTAACAGTGACCTATCAAGGGTGTGCTGAAGCGGGATTTTGTTATCCCCCTGAAACCGTCAATGTGCCGCTTTATGCCGTGGTGGGAAGCACTGCCACGCCACCCGCAGATAGCGTTATCGAAACACCCACAGACACATCCAATATTTCTTCTGAAGCATCAACACAGGTTTCTGCAAAGGAGGCGACACCTAGCCAACAAACTGATGTCAGTAGCCTTGCCGACAACTGGTGGCAACCATTGCTCTTCCTTGGCCTGGGCATAGGGCTCGCGTTTACGCCGTGTGTACTTCCGATGTACCCAATATTGACCGGTATTGTGCTAGGCGGCGGGAAGAAAACCCACGGTCAAACGTTCCGACTCTCCATGCTGTATGTGCAGGGTATGGCGCTTACCTATACCTTACTCGGGCTTGTTGTTGCATCGGCAGGGTTGCAATTCCAAGCGGCATTCCAACACCCTTATGTTCTGATTGGGTTAAGCACACTTTTCGTCTTGCTGGCCATGTCGATGTTTGGCGTGTTTAACCTACAACTCCCTGCAAGCCTGCAAACCCGGTTAAGCCAAATGAGCAATCAACAAACCGGTGGCAGCAATCTGGGCGTATTCAGCATGGGGGCAATTTCTGGCTTAATTTGCTCACCTTGCACCACAGCCCCTTTATCTGGTGCTTTGCTTTACGTGGCTCAAAGTGGTGATTTGCTTACGGGTGCAATCACCCTGTATGCATTGGCATTAGGCATGGGGATCCCTCTGATTCTGGCTGCGATGTTCGGCAACAAATTACTGCCAAAGGCCGGAAATTGGATGAACACCGTCAAAATCTTCTTCGGCTTTGTTTTACTGGCAGTGCCATTATTCTTGCTTGAACGTCTACTCCCAGAGCAAGCCAGCGTGGGCCTTTGGATGGGTTGGCTTATTGCCGCATTAGGTTGGCTTTACCATATCAGCCGTTCACTCAAGCCAGGTAAGTTAGCTAGCACGCTGGCCATCATTTCGATCCTCGGGCTAAGCACTGGCGCGGCATACACCTATAATGCGCTCAATTCGACCGTAAAAGCAGATGTCCCTGACGTGAGTTTTATTCGCATCGAGAGTATTAATGATCTGAACCGTGAGCTCGCCGTAGCAAAACAAGCAGGCAAACCTGTGATGGTCGATTTCTACGCCGATTGGTGTGTGGCATGTAAAGAGTTTGAAAAGTACACCTTCCACGATCCGAAGGTGGCCACTGAGCTACAAAACTTTGTGCTGCTTCAGGCTGATGTCACCGCGAACCGCCCTCAAGACATCAAATTATTGATGTCGCTAAATGTGCTTGGATTGCCAACGCTGGACTTTTGGGATGCCAATGGCACCCCGATGCCTGAAGCTCGCTTAACCGGATTCATGAAAGCCTCTCCGTTTCTCTCGCATCTTGTTCAAAATCAGCTGATTAAACAATAACGCGGGTTTGCAACCAAACTTGATCTCCCTTACATTGCCACAAATCTAGGGGGATCAAGCTCTTACTTCGCGTCCATCAAAATTGATCTAACCGATCCCGAGTGTTAGCGTGGTTGTTAACGAGGTATTAAATATTCCCTATGGACGCACAATACACAATAGTCATCGCAGATGATCATCCGCTGTTTCGTAATGCGCTATTTCAGTCCGTTCATATGGCGATTAGCGGCGCGAACCTGTTGGAAGCAGACTCGCTCGATAGCCTCACCGCATTACTCGAGAAAGAGCCAGACATAGACTTACTGTTACTGGACTTAAAAATGCCCGGTGCCAACGGTATGTCGGGATTAATTCATCTTCGCGTCCAATACCCAGAACTCCCCATTGTTGTCATTTCTGCCAGCGAAGAGTCCAGTGTGATACGCCAAGTACATAGCCATGGCGCGTTTGGATTCATCCCGAAATCCAGTGACATGCGAGAGCTGATCGGTTCACTCAATCAAGTCCTAGACGGTGAACCTTGCTTCCCTAGGGGTATCGACTTTAGCGATGCAGGTGACGAAGAGTCCTTGATGGATAAAATCGCCTCACTTACTCCTCAGCAATACAAAGTACTCAGCATGTTGTCTGACGGTTTGCTCAACAAGCAAATCGCGTATGAGCTTGATGTATCAGAAGCCACCATCAAAGCCCATATGACGGCAATATTCAGAAAGCTCGGCGTTAAAAACCGCACCCAAGCCGTTATCCTGCTTCAACAAACTGACCCTAACGCTTAACGTATTCTCCGGCGTGCCTGAGTGGATATTCACAAACAACGTTAGTGTCACTTACTTATTGCTTTTGATTAATGATTGCGTCGCGCGTAATCAGCCCATCTATTGCCCTGAGCCATCCCCACTTTAATACGTTGAATCTAAGTAGAAAACGCAACATACACGTCCACGTCGAACACGGTTCACCGTCGTAGAAACCACTTACATTGATTACAACAGAGAATTTGCAGTCATACGGTATCTCCCTTTTCGACTTAGCCTAAAGCCTATTAGACCTTTGGCGTAGTTAACATCTTGTTAACCCCATCAAATGCATGCCTTGAATCACACAAACCCAGCTTTGACAGCCAGTTATCACGCTTTCTCGCTCGACTAAAGTTGCAGTGTTCCCTTGTCTTTAGGCTGCTATTGTCGGGAAGTAACAATCCGTTAACGTGTCAATTAAGGAGATGGCAATGGCGTTCGAAAACAAGGAACAGTCACAAGCCTACTGGAATAAAAACCTACGACTGATGGTGATCCTGATTTCCATTTGGTTCGTGGTCTCATTCGGTTGTGGAATCTTATTCGTCGATGCTTTGAATACGATTCAGATTGGTGGTTACAAACTCGGGTTCTGGTTTGCTCAGCAAGGCTCAATTTACGTCTTCCTCGGCATTATTTTCGTTTACGCGCGTCAAATGCGAAAGCTTGACCGCGAATTCGGCGTAGACGACGAGTAAGGGGTTTTAGAAATGGATTTGAAAACAATTACCTACCTCGTAGTAGGGGCGACATTTGTCCTGTATATCGCGATTGCAATTTGGGCGCGAGCAGGGTCGACAAAAGAATTCTATGTTGCAGGCGGTGGCGTTAACCCTATCGCCAACGGCATGGCGACAGCAGCAGACTGGATGTCTGCGGCGTCATTTATCTCCATGGCAGGTTTGATAGCTTTCATGGGCTACGGCGGCTCGGTCTTCCTGATGGGTTGGACTGGCGGCTACGTGCTTCTTGCACTTCTTCTTGCACCTTACCTTCGTAAATTCGGCAAGTTTACCGTGCCAGAATTTATCGGTGAGCGCTTCTACTCCAATACGGCACGCATTGTTGCTGTTGCCTGTCTGATCATCGCTTCTATTACCTACGTTATCGGTCAGATGAAAGGTGTTGGTGTTGCATTCGGTCGCTTCCTTGAAGTGGACTACGCAACAGGTCTTGGCATTGGTATGTGTATCGTATTCATCTATGCCGTGATGGGTGGTATGAAAGGGATCACCTACACCCAGATCGCACAGTACTGTGTTCTGATTTTGGCGTACACCATTCCTGCGGTATTTATCTCTCTACAACTGACAGGTAACCCACTGCCACAGATTGGTTTAGGCAGCACAATGGTAGGGACGGATCAGTATCTGCTCGACCGGCTTGATCAGGTGGTGACCGAACTCGGGTTTACGGAATACACCACCACCTCTCGGGGAGACACGTTAAACATGTTTGTTTACACCCTGTCTCTGATGATTGGTACGGCGGGTCTGCCACACGTTATCATCCGCTTCTTCACCGTACCAAAAGTGCGTGATGCACGAACGTCTGCAGGTTGGGCACTGTTCTTCATCGCGATTTTGTACACCACGGCTCCAGCAGTGGCAGCAATGGCACGTATCAACCTGATGGACACGGTTAACCCGGCGCCAGGTCAGCACCTTGCGTATGACGAGCGTCCTGATTGGTTTAAGAACTGGGAAAAAACAGGCCTTCTTGGTTTTGATGACAAAAACAACGACGGCAAGATCCAGTACACCTCAAGTGCAGAAACCAACGAGCTGAAAGTTGACCGTGACATCATGGTTCTCGCGAACCCTGAAATCTCGAAACTTCCAAATTGGGTGATTGCACTGGTTGCCGCAGGTGGTTTGGCAGCAGCACTGTCTACCGCAGCAGGCCTTCTGCTCGCTATCTCGTCGGCGGTTTCGCATGACTTGATAAAAGGGGTTATCAATCCGTCGATATCCGAGAAATCGGAGCTACGGGCAAGTCGAATAGCCATGGTATTCGCCATCTTGGTGGCCGGGTATCTCGGGCTCAATCCGCCTGGCTTTGCCGCCGGTACGGTCGCACTCGCCTTCGGCTTAGCAGGGTCCTCAATCTTCCCTGCCTTGATGATGGGTATCTTCTCGAAGACCATCAACAAAGAAGGCGCGATTGCGGGCATGATTGCAGGTATCAGTGTCACGCTGTTCTACGTATTCCAACACAAAGGCATCTTGTTTGTTGCTGATTGGAAATACCTACAAGATTGGGGCAGCAACTGGTTCTTCGGTATCGAACCAAACGCATTTGGTGCAATCGGCGCAATGTTCAACTTCGCTATCGCTATCTTGGTATCTCGCGTAACCGCAGAGACACCAGAAGAAGTGAAAGAATTGGTAGAAAGTGTTCGCGTACCAACAGGTGCAGGTGACGCTCAATCTCACTAAGCACTAAGCACTAAGACAATGTTCGTCGCGGTTCTCTATGGACGTTCGCGCCATAGAGAATCCGCTGAACAGACTCTCCAAACCCTCTTGCAGCAGGGCGATGACGTTGCAAGAGGCAAAAGAGAGATAGAAGCATCACGTAACGACGAAAAAGCCCCGCCTTGGGGCTTTTTTTATCACTCGGGTACGGTATGTTGAGCCTTACTCAAGGATGAATGTGGAAAAGTCTCATTATTATGTTTAAAAACAAACACATTGTACTTGCGATGATTGTCGCACCCATCTTAGCCATCATTGCTTATTTTGGGGTTGATTTAGCCGTCAGTGAAAAAGCGCTTGTCGCGAAAGAAGGCGAAACCTACAAGCTCGCCGCTCGCTCGAATTGTCGATATACCAGTGGCCTTTGCACACTCGCCAATGGCGATTTTAAAATTCAATTACGCTCAGAACGCCTCACCGACAGTGAAGTCGTGATCAAACTTACATCAGATTTTATTCTTGATGGTGCCAAGATAAGCATCATGCAAAATAAAGAACAACCTTCATCCCCTATCGACATGGAAAGTAACAGCGCTAACGGCACAGAGTGGATGGTTGATTTACCTGCGCCTACCAGTGAAGAAAGCGCACTCCAATTGGTCGTAAAATCAGAAGGGACGCTCTATTACGGCGAAACGCCAGCAACGTTCGTGGAATACAAAACGTACTTTTCAGACGATGAAAAAAGCCAGTAAACATACTGGCTCTGACTTTCTTCGCTCGGATCAGCTGTTCACGTCAAGCAAGAAACGATGAGCAGTGTTTAGGGAAGACATCTCCTTATCAGCGCGCGTTTAAGCGCGCATTTTTTTCTGCATGTGACGACCTCAGACTATGCGCAGAAATACATCGTCAGTAGCACCGGTCACACCAAGTACAACTTGGCAGCGGCAATCACTGCGGCAATCCGCGCTTCATGCTCTTGCTCGGTCATCCAAAACGTCACATCCATCCAACCATCAGTGCCCATGAGGGCTAACTCGGTGAGTTGAATATCTGCAGTAACGGGATCCCATTGACCTTCGGCGCGGATCAAGCCGACTTCGGTATCTAATCGAGGGATCGAAAACACTTCCATCTTAGCTCACTCCTTGTTGAAGTAATGCGCGTAACTTCAGCGGCTTCACAGGTTTAGCAATATACCCAAAACCTTTGGCTCGAATGCATTGCTGCGTTTCTTGCGTTCTGTCTGCGGTAATGATGGCACCATAAAAGGCATCCCCCAGCAAACGTCGACATTCTTGAAGGACATCTAACCCAGTCAATGAAGGCGCGAGGTGGTAGTCACTCAATATAAAGTCAGGCAACCAATCATGCTGGAAACACGCGACGACCTCATCCAGATCCTCTGCGACTTTCACTTCGCAACCCCAGCGAGATAACAAACTTTCCATGCCTGCCAAGATGTCCCTTTCATTATCCACACACAGCACACGAACCCCAGCCAGTTGCATACTATTTTTTGGTGCTGCGTCAGCCTCAACCCCTGTGTCACACACCTGAGGCATCACTGTTGTCACATGCGCGGTAATGGAAAAAACCGTGCCTTTGCCCGGCCAAGAACGAAGATCCAATGATTGGTTTAAGATCCGGCTAATCCCGCGCGCAATCGCAAGACCTAACCCCAATCCCAATTCAGCGCCCTTTCGATCAATGCGCGTAAATTCATCGAAGATATCTTGTTGCCTGTCTTCAGGGATCCCCGGTCCGTTATCCCACACCTCGATGCTGCACTCATCGCCTCGACGACGCACACCCAGCAGTACACGCCCATCTGGGTTATATCGAAACGCATTTGTCAGGAAGTTTTGCAGCACACGACGAAGAAGACGGCGATCGGAACGAATGCGTAACCCCGTTGGCAGTACTTTGAATTGCACGCCTTGTGCATTGGCAATCATGCCAAATTCCGCCGCGAGGGTTGAAAACACCTCATCCAAATCGAAGTCGGTAATTTGGGCCTTCATTTTTCCCGATTCCAAACGAGAAATATCCAACAAATCCCCGATCAAATCTTCCGCCGCGCCTAGGGCACTTTCAATGTGTCCCGACATGTTCTGCACATCTTGGTCTTGTGCCATTTCATTGAGCGAAGAGGCAAACAAGCGCGCGGCGTTCAGTGGTTGCATTAAGTCGTGACTTACAGCAGCTAACAAACGGCTTTTCGATTGCGAGGCATGTTCTGCTTTGTTGGTTGCACTGATCAGGCGTCGGTTTAGCGATTCCAATTCCTGTGTACGGGCAATAACGCGTGCTTCGAGGGTTTCATTGGACTGTTTCAATGCTTCTTCCGCATCACGGAACGCCGTGATGTCGGTAAAACTCATGACGAATCCGCCGCCCGGCATGGGGTTCCCCTGCACTTCGATAACCCGTCCATCGGGGTGAACACGGGACGAAGTATGAGGCGAACCTTGGCGCAAATACGAAACACGTTTTGCTACGTGCGCTTCTATCTCACCAGGGCCACAAAGCCCTCGCTCCGCGTTATAACGCACCACATCAGCAATGGGTCTGCCGACTTGAATCAGATCCGGCGGGAATTTGAAAAGCTCAACATAACGTTGGTTCCACGCCACCAGCCGCAGTTGTTTATCCACCACCGAAATACCTTGGCTGATATGTTCGATCGCCCCTTGCAATAAGCCACGGCTAAAATCGAAGAGTTCCGACGCTTCATCAACAATGGTCGCGATTTCTTCCAGTTGCATGTTGCGGCCTTGCAGCGCGGAGGTAAGCACTAATTTCGCTGACGATGCACCAAACACACCCGCTAATACACGCTCTGTGTGACGGATCAACGCTGCACTGGCTTGCTGTTGTGGCAGCAAGGTTTCACCGCGTTGCTCACCAAACGTGCGGAAGGTTTGCCGCATGCGTGTTCGGCCAACAAATCGCGCCGCGAGCATTTCCAATTCCGCCACGGTGACACGGCTTTGGTACAAGCTGCTGTCATCGCCTTCCGGCAACGGTGTCCCCACAAAACTCGCAGCTTGTAAGCGCTCGCTAAGTGACGGGCGTGTTGCCATCGACACCCCAACAAAGCACACGGTATTGACCATCAAACTCAGCACCATCCCCCAATCAACCGCGCTTAAATCACGGAAGAATGGCAGTGCTGGCGGTTCCAAAAGCCAGAGTACGAGGTTGGTCTCAGCCGTGCCCGCCAGCATGCCGGTTTGCGTCATGAGCGTCATTAGCCAAACGATGAAACCCGACACTAAACCAGCATACACGCCCTTCTTATTGGCCTGACGCCAATAAATACCCGCCACCAATGGCGGCGCAAACTGGGCAATAGCAGCGAAAGATAAAAAGCCAATGGCAGAGAGTGAAGGCACTTCAAGAATAAGCTGATAAAAGCCCCACGCAGCAATCAGTAGGAAGAAAATCAACGCACGGCGAACATTCAACAATAGACCAGAGAACTGCGTAAAATTGCGGTTTGAAATACGCATTCTTCGCAGTAATTGCGGCAAGACAAGGTCGTTAGACACCATGATCGCAAGCGCAATAGTCGAAACGATCACCATGCCACTCGCAGCGGATGCACCGCCTAAAAAGGCCAACAGCGCTATGCCATCATTGCCTGTCGATAAGGGGAGTTGGATAACATGAGTATCTGCCGAGAACTGCGGCAAAAAGACTTGCCCTGCATAGGCTAACGGCAAGACAAACACACCCATCAGCAACAAATACAAAGGGAATACCCAGCGCGCCGTATGTAAGTCTTGTGCGCGTGCGTTTTCCACCACCATGGTGTGAAACTGCCGTGGCAGACAGATAATGGCCGCTATGGTGAGCAACGTATGAACCAACAATGCCCCCCAATTGGGTGGGCCTACCACACCGGTTTCTGCCAACGAAGGTAAGTCTATATCCGTTTCAAGCAACATGCTGACGGCAAACAAACCCACCACCAAAAACGCCACCAGCTTGACGATAGATTCAAACGCCACCGCCATCATCATGCCACGGTGATGCTCGGTAGAATCGATGTGCCTTGTACCAAAAAGTACCGTAAACATGGCCAGTGATACACACACTAGCCAAGTGATCTGCCCTTGGTCTAAGCCTGCATCTTTGCCAATATTGGGGGCGATAACATCTAGCCCCATGGTGATCCCACGAAGCTGAAGAGCGATATACGGCAAAATACCGACAACGGCGATCACGGTGACAAGCACCGCTAAGCCTTGTGATTTTCCGTATCGCGCCGCGATAAAGTCAGCAATCGAGGTGATGTGTTCGCGCTTGGCAATCAAAATGATCCGCGCGAGAAAACGCCAACCTATGGTGAACACCAATATAGGGGCGAGATAAATAGGAAGGAATGACCAAGGCTGGCTGGATGCTTGCCCCACCGTGCCAAAAAAAGTCCAAGAGGTACAATATACCGCGATAGAAAGGCTATAAATCCACGGTCGCCAGCCTCGAAGCCAGCGCGGGCGATTGTCGCCATACCATGCGATTAAGAACAAAACCCCGAGGTAAGCCAGCGCCACGGGCACCACGATCCATCCAGCTGACATAATCCCTTCCATGAGATGTCGTTATTTCAAGGTGTTGTTTACCACGCCGACATCGTGACAACAACGCGCTGCTTTATCCCCGTGAGCTAGCTCTCCTAAGTAATGCGACAATCAATCTCTATTCATCAAAGTGCATTTCCCGCCCTCTTATCCTGAGCGTTTCCATCATCAAAAACGTGCTCGATAATGGCAAGAACGATCAGCCTGTTGCCTCCTCAGACGGCGCTTCTTGTTTTGATGCTGGGAGCGATAAAAACAGAACAGGTAAACCAAATGCAGCCATCACGAAAAAGCTGCTTCCCGAAAAGGAAGAATACAGCTCGCCACTGAGCATCGTTACCAGTGCCATCACAGCCCCTAGAGCCAACGCATTGTATAACGCCTGCAATGCCATAATACGTTCTGCGGGTTGCTGCTGGATGTAACGCATGGCGGCGATGTGGGTAATACCAAACGTGAATCCGTGAAGAGATTGCGCCAAAATAAGCACGTTAACGTCTGTCGACCATGCGGTCAGCGTCCAACGAATGATGACGGAAAGCGCCGCCACACGGAACAATGTCTGCACCGACCAATCACCAAAAAAACGCGAACACACGGCAAACATCAACACTTCAACGCCAACCCCTAAACTCCATAAATAGCCAACGGTTGAATCCGCCAACCCTGACTGGGTCCAATGAATGGAGCTAAATGCATAGTAAGCAGCATGGCTACTTTGCAGTAAGGAGACTATCACCATGAAAGTGATGACATGAGGTGCTTTTAGCACACTCAATAAAGGCGGGCGATCAGGTGCATCTGTTTCTTCCCCTTTGGGCGAAGGGTGAGGCGTCATCAAACTGAGCCCCCATCCCACCAGCATCGCCGTTGCAGCGACAGGCACAATGATACCCGCACCAAATTCCTCCACTAACCATCCTGTCACGGTCGAGCCCACGATAAATGCGATAGAGCCCCACACGCGAGCACGGCCATAGTCCAACAACTTACGGCGGTGGTAGTGGTTTGCAATGGCATCAGTAACAGGAATAGATGGGCCAATGACGCAATTGATGAAGACAGAAAGTGCCGAAAGCACGAACAAATTGGGCGATGCGGCAAGGTGAACAAACCCAGCAACCGCACCAAGAAACGACAACCAACGAATGGCGGGGAGTAAATGTCGAGGCAAATGAAAGCGCGGCGTGATCGTCAGGTTCACTACAAAGCGGGCCATGACCCCCGCCCCAATCACAATGCCAATGTCATCTGCCGATAACCCTAACCATGCCAACCACAGCGACCAGAAAGGCAAATACACGCCAAAAGAGAAGAAGAATGCGCTGTAGTAAAAAGAAAGCCAGCGATACGGCGAAGGTCGGAGAAGAGACAAGACGGCAAATCCTTAGTGCCAACGAGGTGGTGGCTATTTTGACAGCGAACCGCCTAAGTTAACAGCGATTCTCTGGCTTAATATCTAGACTAAAGTCGGCTGGCGAGCCTCTCACCACTAAGACACACTTAGACTAAATGTACGAAGTAAGACCTCTGTTTTTGCGTGAAAAATATCGTCTCGCACCTTGGGAGTCTCTATGCCACAACCGTTCGACACCACCTCGCCGCCTTTCAATCGGCTCACCCCAAAGGAAGTAAAGCAGCTTGTTTCTTCTCTCGACGTTTCTTATTTTCGTCGCGGCGACAGTGTCATCGAACAAGATGCAGAAACAACGCACCTTTACATCGTGCTGAAAGGCCGAGTAGAAGAGCTAGACAGTGAAACGAAAGAGGTGTTCGCGCAATACATCAAAGATGACATCTTCGATGCACACGCCGTATTGAGTGGCACCGCCAAACACAGATACAAGGCGCTGGAAGACACGCTTTGCTATGTGCTGCCCAAATCGGTGTTTTTGTCACTGTACGAAAACAACCCGTCATTTGCGGACTATTTTACGGCGAGTTTCAGCCAGCGAAAAAAATTGCTCGAGCACGCGCAAAAACAAAAGAACCTCGCAGAATTCATTCTGACGCAAATCGATGAAACCAATATTCAGCCGATACTCACCTTGCCACACGAAACCTCGATTCATGAGGCGACGTTGATCCTAAAGAAACAGCAGCAAGATTGCGCATTGGTATCACTGGAGGGTAAACCTAACGGTATCGGCATCATTACGCGCACCAACCTTTTGCATGCCATCGTCGAGAGCGCACTTCCAACTGCACACCCCATTGGCGAGGTTGCCACCTCCCCCGTGATAAGCGTGACGTTGGGTGATTACCTGTTTAACGCCATGATTTTGATGACGCGAGACAGAGTAAAGCGCGTCCGTGTTACCCATGAAGATCACACCGTCGGCATGCTCGACATGACACAAGTGTTGAGTTTGTTCTCGACCCACTCCCACGTACTGTCACTACAAATCAATCGCGCATCGTCCATTGAGGAGCTCGCTCAAGCGGCAAATAACCAACAACAACTCGTCGAAACCCTCAGCAACAACGGCATCCATACGCAGTTTGTGATGGAGCTTATCTCTGCGGTGAACGAGAAAATCATCGAGAAAGCCTTTCAACTCACCATTCCAGCACATCGCCATGCACAATGTTGTCTTTTCGTCATGGGATCTGAAGGCCGTGGAGAGCAAATCCTGAAAACAGACCAAGATAACGGACTCATCGTGCAGGACAGTGTGGATTGGCCAAGTGTTCATGACGACATGCAAGCATTCAGCAAAGTGCTTTCAAGATTGGGATACCCCGCATGCCCAGGCCAAGTCATGGTCAGCAACCCCAAATGGGTGAACACAGAGTCAGAATGGAAAAAAAGAGTCCGTTACCTTTCAAAGGTCTCCGACGAAAGTAGCCTCATGGATCTCGCTATCCTTGCAGATAGCCATGCTGTCGCAGGAAATTCCACATTATTGACCGCCATAACCTCGACCTTGGTCGACACTCTGAAGGGGAACATGCTTGCACTCAATACCTTCATTCGTCCCAGTCTCGCGTTTAGCGTTCCCCTTACGTTGTTTGGCGGTCTAAAAGCAGACAAACAAGGGCTCGACGTGAAAAAAGGCGGCATATTCCCCTTGGTACATGGTGTGCGAACGCTCGCGTTGGAATACGGTTTACCTCAAACCAACACCTTCGAACGCTTAACTGCGCTTGTACAAAGCAATGCCATTGATGAAGACACCGCGAATAACCTGACTGAGGCATTGAAACTGTTTGTGAAAACGCGTTTACGCCAACAGCTAGATGACGATGCCGCCCGCAATTTGCTCGACGTCTCGGCCTTACCAAGAACGGAGAGAGACTTGCTGCGTCATAGCTTGAGCGAAGTTAAAGCGTTCAAAGCACGGTTAGCGGCGCATTATCAAGTGAGGGATTAACATGAACCTGCTGCGTCGTCATTGGTATCGCTATCGGTTTAAGCACACTGCCTACGCGTACCTATTCGATAAGCCCACCAATGACGAAGTCGTCTCACTGGATTGTGAAACCACCAGCCTCGATCCGCATAAAGCCGAACTCATCACTATTGCAGCGACGGTGATACGCGGAAACACCATCATTACTAGCCAACCTTTTTCCATATCATTACGCGCGCCGCAAAGCCTCACGGCACAATCGATCGCCATTCATCGTATTCGCCATCAAGATTTGGACAATGGACTGAGCGACCAAGAAGCCATGACGCGGCTGATTGATTTTATTGGCAACCGCCCCCTGGTGGGTTATCACATCCGTTATGACAAATCGATTTTAGATCGCTATGCACACCGTTTATTCGGTTTTCCTCTGCCGAATCAATTAATAGAAGTTAGTCATCTTTATCGAAAACGACTCGAACATATTTTGCCCAATGCCTACTATGATCTGAGTATGGAGGCGATAGGACACCATCTCGATCTACCACTGTCTGGTCGACATGATGCACTTGAGGATGCCATCAGTGCTGCACTCATCTATGTGCGACTGAAGTATGGCGATGTACCAATGCCCAAATCCGTTTGAATAGAACGCAAACTGCCGCATTGAAATGAGAGCGATGCCTCATACCCCAAAGTGCCACATCACAGTTTTCATAGAAAACACAGTCCTCATCCTAAAGTCTAATTGTCGAGAAACCTCAACTAACCGACCTTAGTGGGACTAGGCCACAATATCGCATCCTATTCTTATTTTTCGTGGTCAATAAATGGACATGCCAAAGGCATAACGCAGGAACACAAGGAGAAAGACAATGAGTGAGATCCACCTGCACCCGGTGATGCCGGAAATCGAAGCAAACGCACACGTTAACGATGACAAATATCGCGAGATGTATCAGCAGTCTGTCGTTAACCCAGAAGGATTCTGGCGTGAGCATGGCAAGATTGTTGATTGGATCAAGCCTTTCACCAAGGTCAAGCAGACCTCTTTTGATACAGGCCATGTCAACATCAAGTGGTTCGAAGATGGCACACTGAACGTTTCTGTCAACTGTATTGACCGTCACCTCGAAACCAAAGGCGATCAAGTCGCGCTGATTTGGGAAGGCGACGATCCCGCCGATGATAAAACCCTTACATACAAAGAACTTCACAAAGAAGTGTGTAAGTTCTCCAACGCCCTAAAAAGCCAAGGTGTTCGTAAAGGCGACGTTGTTTGTCTTTACATGCCAATGGTCATGGAAGCGGCAGTTGCCATGCTGGCTTGTACCCGCATTGGCGCCGTTCACACCATCGTTTTTGGTGGTTTCTCGCCAGAAGCACTCGCAGGCCGAATTGTTGATTCAAACGCAAAAGTGGTTATCACCGCTGATGAAGGCGTTCGCGGCGGTCGCGCTGTTCCACTGAAACAAAATGTGGATGCTGCACTGAAAAACCCAGCCGTCACTGGTGTTGAGAAAGTCGTTGTTTACCAACGCACTGGTAACACAGTCGAGTGGCAATCCGATCGCGACGTGTGGTGGCATGAAGCAACGGCTGTCGTTTCAGACAACTGCGAACCAGAAGAAATGAACGCGGAAGATCCGCTATTCATTCTTTACACCTCAGGGTCTACAGGCACACCAAAAGGTGTTCTTCATACGACGGGCGGCTACCTCGTTTATGCCACCATGACCTTTAAATACGTGTTCGACTATCAAGACGGCGAAGTTTTCTGGTGTACCGCGGATGTGGGTTGGATCACTGGCCACAGCTACTTAGTCTATGGACCATTGGCAAATGGTGCGAAAACCATCTTGTTCGAAGGTGTACCTAATTACCCATCAACTGCACGCATGAGCGAAGTGGTTGATAAGCATCAAGTGAACATCCTCTACACCGCACCAACTGCTATCCGTGCATTGATGGCCAAAGGTAACGAAGCGGTTGAAGGCACCAAGCGTGATTCATTGCGTATCATGGGTTCAGTGGGTGAGCCAATTAACCCAGAAGCGTGGGAGTGGTATTACAAAACGATTGGCGACAGCAAGTGCCCAATCGTGGATACCTGGTGGCAGACAGAAACAGGCGGCATCTTGATTTCGCCGTTGCCGGGTGCAACTGCGTTGAAACCTGGATCTGCAACGCGTCCATTTTTCGGTGTACAACCCGCGCTGGTCGACAACATGGGTAACATTGTTGAAGGCGCAACGGAAGGTAACTTGGTCATGCTAGATTCATGGCCGGGTCAAATGCGAACTGTATTTGGTGACCACGAGCGTTTCGAGCAAACCTACTTCTCAACCTTTAAAGGCATGTACTTTACGGGTGATGGCGCGCGTCGTGATGAAGACGGTTACTACTGGATCACGGGCCGTGTTGATGACGTATTGAACGTATCCGGTCACCGCATGGGTACTGCAGAAATCGAATCCGCACTGGTTGCCTTCGATAAGATTGCTGAAGCTGCGATTGTTGGCGTTCCGCACGACATCAAAGGTCAGGCTATTTATGCCTACATCACGCTAAATTCAGGTGAAATCCCAAGTGCTGAGCTGACCAAAGAAGTGAAAAATTGGGTACGTAAGGAGATTGGTCCTATCGCGACACCTGATTTCATTCACTGGACAGATGCGCTACCGAAAACCCGTTCTGGTAAAATCATGCGCCGTATTCTGCGTAAGATTGCTACCGGTGATACAGGTAGCCTTGGTGACACATCAACGCTTGCCGACCCTGGTGTAGTAGATAAACTCATCGCAGAAAAATCTACCGTGGTGTAAACCAAACATCGGCAAGACATGCCTCAAAATGGGTCGCTAAATGCGGCCCTTTTTATGCTTAAACGTCAACGCCACGCCTTTAGGCGGTAACAGCCTTTCTATGATGTTATCCCGCATCCAGTACTGGTGATAAAGCGCAGCAGCAATGTGCACAACAACAGTAAAGGCCAACAATGCACAACTCACTCTGTGTAACGTAAAGAAGTAGGCGTTGATCGCGGGCTCACTGACGATATTGGGAATTTTAAACAACCAAAAAAACCAGAACGGTTCTTTCAGCATCAAAAAGCCCGTCACAAAGACAAAGAACATCAAACTGTAAAGAATACCGTGAACAAACTTGGCAATGTTTCTATCCAGCTCCGTACCAGAAGCCATTGTCTTTACCTTTGGGCGAAATGAACGCCACACCCAACGCACCACGAACAATCCAGCAGCAATGGTCGACAAGGACATATTGATGACAGAGAGAACATGAAAAATCGCGGGGTGTGAGTCGATAACCAAGTGCATGACATAGCCTGCAATGGTCGCATAAATGATGATGAGCGCCATGCTCCAGTGCAGCACTCGGCTGAGGGCATCGTAGCGTTTTTGTATCATAAAGCCTCCTAAGATGACTCGTCGTAAATTCAAACCCTGTGCAGATGACATCACTGCACCATTGTCTGAATTAGCGGGCAATTTAGGAAAAGCTTGATGAGCGCTTTGTTCGAACCTTGCGGTTCTGGGTGATGGGTTCAAAACTGAAGCACAAAAAACACAGATTACAGGGAGCCCTGTGATGTTGTGCCAACGTTGAGATATTTAATGAGAAAGCCCGCAGTACAGGCATTCCATGCGCAACGAAATAGATATACCTGCCGTTTTAAACAACAAACACACTGGTGTCTTAATTAAAAGACACCAAATGTAACGCCTTTGCGAGTCAGATAGATGACTTCTCCAGAACAGCCCTTAATATGTGAGAGCTATCTGGCAGTTTGATGCTTAAGCGTGATTAATTCGTGAACTACTGCGCCGAAACGTCTGTCAGAATCACGTAATCTATAACGTTGAATGTCAAATTATGTCTGATTAGACCAGTATTTTGCTGCCATTTGCGGTGATTTCTCTATAATTGCGTTTTAGTGTGTAGCAGAAGAGCTAAATATCAGGGCTTACTCCCCGATTCACACGAAAACGAAAGATACGGTCTTTTAGCAACAAGAACAGGAACAAAGCGATCAACATGACGACAAATCGCAAAGTTTTACTCATAAACGGCCCTAACTTAAATATGTTAGGCGTTCGAGAGCCTGGACACTACGGACAGCAAACGTTGAAAAGCATTGTCGAGGACATGACATCGCTAGCAACGCAACTCAATATCCAGCTTGATCATGTGCAGTCAAACGCCGAGCATGTCCTGATAGATACCATTCATCAGGCCATGGGCAACACTGATTTCATCATCATCAATCCAGCTGCATTTACGCACACCAGCGTAGCCTTGAGAGATGCCATTCTCTCGGTAGGTATTCCTTTTATTGAGGTACACCTGTCCAACGTGCATGCACGTGAACCTTTCCGTCACCATTCCTACCTATCGGATAAAGCCGTGGGCGTTATTTGCGGATTGGGCGCAGACGGATACGAATTTGCCCTGAAGGCAGCGGCTCGCCGCCTGCAGTCAGATGCCAACTGAACAACAATTTTGAAGAGATAAGACACCATGGATATTCGTAAAATCAAAAAACTGATTGAGCTGGTAGAAGAATCTGGTATTGCTGAACTGGAAATCTCAGAAGGTGAAGAATCAGTGCGCATCAGCCGTGCAGTGGCACCCATTGCAGCACCTGTACAATATGCAGCAGCGCCGGTTCCTGCACCAGTAGCACCTGTACCAGCGGCGGCACCTGCAGCCCCTGTTGAAGCTGCACCAGCAGAAGCCTCTGGTCACAAAGTTCTATCTCCAATGGTAGGTACGTTCTATCGTTCACCAAGTCCAGAAGCAAGCTCATTCGTTGAAGTGGGTCAGCAAGTGAATGTTGGCGATACCCTTTGCATCATCGAAGCGATGAAAATGATGAACCAAATCCAGTCTGATAAAGCGGGTGTGGTTAAAGCGATTTTGTTTGAAGACGGCCAAACCGTTGAATTCGACGAAGCACTTATCATCATCGAGTAATCGAGGACTGCTATGTTAGATAAAATTGTCATCGCTAACCGCGGTGAAATTGCACTTCGCATTCTGCGTGCGTGTAAAGAGTTAGGTATCAAAACCGTCGCGATCCACTCAACAGCGGACCGCGATCTGAAACACGTATTGTTGGCCGATGAGTCGGTTTGTATTGGTCCAGCATCCAGTGTTGAGAGTTACCTAAACATCCCGCGCATTATTAGTGCAGCGGAAGTCACTGGTGCTATTGCGATTCACCCTGGCTACGGTTTCCTTTCGGAAAACGCAGACTTTGCTGAACAAGTTGAGCAATCTGGCTTTATTTTTGTAGGCCCGCGCGCTGAAACCATTCGTTTGATGGGCGACAAAGTGTCAGCCATCAATGCAATGAAAAAAGCAGGCGTACCTTGTGTTCCGGGTTCTGATGGTCCTTTGGACGACGATGAAGCCAAGAACAAAACCTTCGCAAAACGCATCGGTTACCCCGTCATCATCAAAGCGTCTGGTGGCGGTGGTGGTCGTGGTATGCGCGTGGTTCGCTCGGAAGAAGAGCTCACAAATTCTATCGCGATGACCCGTGCAGAAGCGAAAGCAGCCTTTAATAATGACGTTGTTTACATGGAGAAATTCCTTGAAAACCCACGTCACGTTGAAGTACAAATTTTGGCTGATGGCCAAGGCGGAGCAATCCACCTAGGTGAACGTGACTGTTCAATGCAGCGTCGTCACCAAAAAGTGGTTGAGGAAGCCCCAGCACCAGGTATTACGGCAGAAATGCGCAAGTACATTGGTGAGCGTTGCTGCCGTGCATGTGTCGAAATCGGTTACCGCGGTGCGGGTACGTTTGAATTCTTGTATGAAAACGGTGAGTTCTACTTCATTGAAATGAACACCCGTATTCAGGTTGAACACCCAGTCACTGAAATGGTGACCGGCGTTGACCTGATTAAAGAGCAACTGCGCATTGCTGCAGGCCAGCCTTTGTCATTCACGCAAGACGACATCGTTATTCGTGGCCATGCTATCGAGTGTCGTATTAATGCGGAAGATCCAGAGCGTTTCCTTCCTTGTCCAGGCAAGATTGAGCGTTTCCATGCGCCAGGTGGCATGGGTGTGCGTTGGGAATCGCACATTTACTCTGGCTACACCGTACCACCGCACTACGATTCAATGATTGGTAAGCTGATTTGTTTTGGTGAAAACCGCGATGTTGCTATTGCGCGCATGCGTAACGCGTTGCAAGAAACCATCATCGATGGCATCAAAACCAACATTCCACTTCAGCTGGAAATCATGAAAGACGAGAACTTCCAACACGGTGGCGCAAACATCCACTACTTGGAAAAGAAATTGGGTATTCATAAGTAATCACGTATTACTTAGATTCCTCATGTCTCTAAAGGCTGCAGTAATGCAGCCTTTTCTTTTTGTGCTTCTTTTAAAAACAAACACCATCACTGCTCTCACCTCGCCATTAACACATTCCCATTAGCCATTGTTCAGCACCAACACATTCACCTCACTGGCGTTTCTGGCCGCCGCTTCTTTGATAAAGACAGACACACATCTTAACCCCTGCACCTGATAAGGGATTGGGAGTACAATGTGCCCCTTTTCTTCACACTGTATTGTTGCAAACAGACACTGGGAACCACCGTTTCTGTTTTGGAGACGTCTTATGAAGACACTTAGCAGCCGATACCACCAAGCGCACAAAGAAGCGAAATGGGCCATTGCGCTCGCCATTGCTTATTTTGTTTGGTGGTATGCCTCCGCTTATGGACTGGCCCCTGAAGGCATTGAACAAACGCTTCCCACGCTGTATTTCGGCATGCCACTTTGGTTTCTCATGGCATGTGTTATCGGCCCTCTACTCTTTACCGTACTGTGCGCCCTCATGGTGAAGTACCTCTATAAAGATATGCCTCTCGATATCGAACAGGACACGCCCAATGAATAGTCAATTACTCATTCCGATGGTCTTGTATTTGGTGGCCGTGTTCGCATTGGCGATATATTCACGCAGGGAAGGTAAAAAGAGCCAAGGCTTTCTTAACGAATACCTGCTCGGTAACCGCAGCATGGGCGGTTTTGTACTCGCGATGACCTTAGCCGCCACTTACGCAAGTGCCAGCTCGTTCATTGGCGGCCCAGGAGCCGCGTACAAAATGGGGTTAGGCTGGGTGTTGCTGGCGATGATTCAATTGCCTGCCGCTTGGCTTACCTTGGGCGTGCTCGGTAAAAAATTCGCCATTGAGTCTCGTCGTCACAACGCACTGACCCTCAATGACATGCTCTATGCGCGATATAAGAACCGTGCCGTGGTCATTTTTGCTTCCCTCGCGCTCCTACTGGCTTTTTTCGGCACCATGGTGGTTCAATTCGTCGGCGGCGCACGCTTACTGCAAACCGTCACCGGGTTGTCTTACATGCATGGATTGATGCTGTTTGCCTTGACGGTCGGCATATACACCACCATTGGTGGCTTCCGCGCAGTGGTCATGACCGACACCGTGCAAGGCATCATGATGATAATCGGCACCATTGCGCTCTTGGTTGGTATCGTGCATGCAGGTGGCAGCATTGGTGAGATGATGACAGAGCTGCACGCCATCGACCCCGCACTGATCACGCCTTATGGCCCTGATGAATTCCTCTCTCAGCCATTTATGCTCAGTTTCTGGGTCTTGGTGTGTTTTGGGGTTATCGGGCTGCCTCACGCCGCTGTGCGCTGTATGTCGTATAAATCGAGCGGCTCACTGCACAAAGGCATGGTGATCAGCACCGCCATGGTGGCATTCTTAATGCTCGGGATGCACCTCGCTGGCGCGCTCGGTAGAGCCATCGTGCCCGATGTGGCCAACCCAGACCAAATCATGCCCACCTTGATGATGACAGTACTTCCTCCTGTGGTTGCAGGGGTGTTCCTGGCGGGCCCCATGGCAGCGATCATGTCCACCATCGATTCACAGCTGATTCAAGCATCGGCAACCTTGCTCAAAGACTTGTACCTGAACTACATCAACCCGAATGCCGATCGTCAGCCTGAAATAGAACGTAAACTGCCAACCCTGTCTCTGTGGGTTACGGGTATTTTTTCTCTACTGGTCTTCGTCGCAGCCACCAATCCCCCAGACATGATCATATGGCTCAACCTGCTTGCGTTTGGTGGTATGCAGGCTGTGTTCTTATGGCCACTTGTTCTGGGGTTGTATTGGAAAGGCGCAACCTCTGGCGGTGCGATGGCCTCAATGCTAACAGGGCTGGGCAGCTATGCCGGTCTGTCTACCTTCAAGCCGGATATGGCGGGCGTACACGCCATTGTGCCATCGCTTCTCATTAGTCTTGTTGCTTTTGTTACTGTTAGCTTATTGCAAGCAAGGAAGCCTCAGACCGCAAACGCTGTGTAAATCAAGACTCTCACGTGTTCAACATCACGCTAAAAACCAATAACGGGTAGTCTTGCTACCCGTTTTTTTATGCTTTTCTTATCCATGACGAATATCTTGCCTATCCCGAGTGACTACTTTTTATGCTAGACTCCGCCCCCTAAAAATATAGCTAAACGATAAGCGAAGAAACCATGCCTTGGATTCAAATCAAACTGAATGCAACCATCGAGAACGCAGAAACTATCGGTGACATGCTGATGGACGAAGCGGGCGCGTTGTCTGTCACTTTCCTCGACGCGAAAGACACGCCTGTTTTTGAACCTCTTCCAGGTGAAACTCGCCTGTGGGGTGAAACCGATATTCTGGCGCTTTACGATGCAGAAACGGATATGGACGCAGTACTGGCGATCCTAAAAGCAAGCCCACTCCTTGCTAACGACTTTGCCTATAAGGTAGAGCAGCTAGAAGATAAAGATTGGGAACGTGCTTGGATGGACAATTTCAAGCCAATGCAATTTGGTCAGCGTCTTTGGGTTTGCCCAAGCTGGTGTGATGCCCCCGATCCTAATGCGGTGAACATCATGCTCGATCCAGGCCTTGCGTTTGGTACGGGTACACACCCAACCACCGCACTTTGCTTACAGTGGCTAGATGGCCAAGAACTCACAGGCAAAACTGTGATCGACTTCGGTTGTGGTTCAGGCATTTTGTCATTGGCTGCACTTCTTCTGGGTGCAGAGAAAGTGATCGGTATCGATATCGACCCACAAGCACTGCAAGCATCAAAAGACAATGCAGAGCGTAATGGCGTCGCTGACCGTCTTGAGTTGTACCTTCCACAAGATCAGCCAGACAATCTGAAAGCAGAATTCGTGGTAGCAAACATCCTTGCGGGTCCATTACGCGAGCTATCGCCAGTGATCAAAAGCTTGATGATGCCGAACGGTAAACTGGCCATGTCAGGCGTTTTAGATACGCAAGCAGAGTCAGTAGCCGACTGTTATCGCGATGAATTGACCATTGACGACATCATTGTGAAAGAAGAATGGTGCCGTATTACGGGTCAAAAGGCCTAACTCGGTGATAACTGAGCAATTTTTGTACTAAAAAATTGAATTACATGGCTTTTTATAAAATCAAGATAAAACGCTCAAATATTGGCCTTTTCAGACTGGGAAAAAATGCGTAAAATGCGCGCCCTTGCTGACATAGAAGGTAATCCCTTGCAGATCGGACCATACAAACTGGAAAACACCCTTATCGTGGCGCCTATGGCTGGCGTAACTGATAGGCCATTTCGCGAGCTCTGCCTTAGCCACGGCGCAGGTATGGCGGTGAGTGAAATGATGTCTTCCAATCCAGCGATGTGGCACACAGCCAAATCGATGAACCGGATGGTTCATCTCGATGAGAAAGGGATTCGTTCTGTTCAGATTGCTGGTGCAGAACCTACATTGATGGCGGATGCCGCGCGTTACTGTGTTGAGAATGGCGCTCAGATCGTCGATATCAACATGGGTTGCCCGGCAAAAAAGGTCAATAAGAAACTGGCTGGTTCAGCATTGCTGACCCGACCTGACATCATTGAGCAAATCCTGAAAGCAGTTGTTGCAGCGGTTGATGTTCCCGTCACCCTGAAAACACGGACAGGATGGGATCCGGAGAACAAAAATTGCCTCCAGATTGCCAAACTGGCAGAAGACTGCGGCATCCAAGCGTTGGCCCTACACGGTCGTACACGCGCTTGTATGTATAAGGGGGAAGCTGAGTACGACAGCATTCGTGCCGTTAAAGAGGCTATTTCTATTCCCGTTATCGCCAACGGAGATATTGATACCCCTCAGAAAGCGAAACACGTGCTGGAATACACAGGTGCAGATGCCTTGATGATCGGTCGCCCTGCACAAGGGCGTCCATGGATTTTCCGAGAAATCCAACACTACCTCGACACTGGCGAAGAACTTGCTGCTCCGCCAATGGAAGAAGTAAAAGCAATTTTGTTAGGTCATGTTCAAGAGCTGCACCAGTTTTATGGTGAACTCAAAGGACTGCGTATCGCACGTAAACACGTGGGATGGTACCTGAAAGAACATGACGTAATTGGCGATTTTCGCCGGACTTTCAACGCAATCGAAGACGCCAACCAGCAGATCGATGCGCTGCAAGATTATTTCGTAAACGTTGCATAAAATACGAGAAGAGCTGACAGAGTATGTTCGAACAAAACCTGACTTCAGAAGCATTGACAGTGACTACTGTGACTTCGCAAGATCAAATCACCCAGAAGCCACTGCGTGACTCAGTAAAAGCCTCCCTGAAAAACTACCTAGCGCAGTTGAATGGACAGGAAGTCAATGACCTGTACGAGCTGGTACTGGCAGAAGTTGAGCAGCCACTGCTAGACACCATCATGCAGTACACGCGCGGTAACCAAACTCGCGCAGCAACCATGATGGGTATCAACCGTGGTACTCTGCGTAAGAAACTGAAAAAATACGGCATGAACTAAGTTCGGCCATATAAACAGTTTTAAAACAAAGGCCAAGCTTCTGAAGTTTGGCCTTTGTTGTTTCTCCCCTCCGAAAAGCACCACTCTCTCTTTGATTTTTCTCTTCTAATTGGACGTGATGAGCAACGCTGAACCCTGCATTTTGATATGGTTTGGGTATATACTCTTCCCCTAAATCGCTCGGCCTTTACGTATGATTGGAGAGACACAAATGGGGCACACCAACGCCACCAGCAACACCCAAAAGATGGGCAACCAGGGTAAACCCGCCATCTTACATATCTGTCTTTCTACAGGCTGGGGCGGGCTTGAAATGTACCCTTCACGAATGGGTAAAGAGTTTATCGACAAAGGCTACCGCGTATTCGGGTTGGCATCAGAAAACTCACGTGTTGCCAATGCGATGAAAGAGGCGGGCATCGACGTGTTTACCGTGCCAAAGAAAGCGGCCTTATTTGGCCCCACACTTTTCGCGCTCAACAAATGGCTCAAAGCAAACAACGTTCAGATCGTCCATTGCCACAAATCCGGCGATATCCTGATTTCAGCATTGTTAAGTCTTCTCACTCGCCGGCATACCCTGTTTACCGAGCACATGGGCGTTAAGCGCCCGAAAAAAGATATCTACCACCGTTGGGTATATGGTCATGTTGATCAGGTGCTTTCAATCAGCAACGAAACCTACCAACGCAATATCAAAGCGCTCCCTGTCGTCGAAAACAAAATCGAGAGGCTATGGCTAGGCACCTACATTGAGAAGAAAACCTTCGATGAAGAAAATCGCCCCCACCTTTTAGCGGACGAATACGGTCTTTCTCATGACACCACCTTTATCGGTTCAGTTGGCCGTATTTGTGATGGCAAAGGTCAGGCTGATTTACTGGCAGGGTTTGAATTGATCGCGGCTGATTATCCCAATACGCACTTGGTATTGATTGGTGGGCTCAACCCTGATGAAGGCGCAGATGAAGATTTTTCTAACAAGCTGCAAGAGAAAGCCAAGTCTTCCGTTTTTGCAGACCGCGTGCATCTTGCTGGGTACCGTAAAAACGTACCAACACTGCTAGAAGAAATTCAGATTGTCTGTCTACCCTATTGGAATGAAGCATTTGGTTTAACGGCGATTGAAGCCATGGCCCAGCATTGCGCCATCGTGGCATCAAATACAGGGGCGCTACCTGAGATATTGGAAGAAACAGGCGTGTATTGCGCACCTCAAGATCCGCAGTCTATTGCCGCAGGGCTGAAGCAGTACTTAGATGATCCCGCGTTAATGGCGAAAAATGCACAAGAAGGATATTTACGCGCTGTTGAGCATTTTTCGATGCAAGGGCACGCAGACAAGCTTGAAGAGATCTATTTGAGAGGCATTTAGCCCTACAATGATTGCCTAAGGTAGAAGCCGACGCTCACTGGTTGAGCATAAAAAAGCGCCAGCAACGGCGCTTTCACTTCATCGCTTATTTTGTTAATCAAACAAGTGCGTACCATGTGTTATCGCGCCACCAGCGCGAATAGCGGCAGCAATATGCACCACTTCCGCAAACTCTTCTGCCGTTGCACCCGCTTTCAAGGCGGCCCCCTTGTGAGCCTCAATGCAATAGACACATTGCGTTGTTAACCCCACAGCAATAGCAATAAGTTCCTTATACTTTTTAGGGATTGCCCCATCCGCCAGTGCGGCATTGTCATACTGCCAAAATCCATCCGTCGCCGGTTTCGCATGATCTTTCAGTTTTGATAATTTCTTTAGGTTGTCCATATTATGCATTGGTAACTTCTCCACGTTTTTATTATCGGTAGGGTGTTAAGAGCAGGATTGGCTACTCACCTAAGGCAATTTAATCGGGGTAAAGCGAAAAGACGACGGAGAATACCTGTGCAGTAGGAGAACAATTCCTTTACTGAATTTAACGTATGCAGAAAATATGAAGACAAAAAAAGCGCCCTAAAAGGCGCTTTTCTTTCATGATAACAACCACCTAAACGATGAGGCGATCACTCGTTACAGATACTCACAAAGGTATGCAGTAGTTTGTTCAACTTTCACTTGGAAAGAAGACTCACCAGGGACTTCAAAGTCATCACCCGCGCCGAAGGTTTCCCATTCGATGTGGCCCGGAAGCTTAACGGTAAGCTCGCCTTTAACCACTTTCATGCGCTCTGGTGCTGCAGTACCAAACGTGTACTCACCCGCTTCCATTACGCCTACGCTCAATGGACCTTTGTTTTCAAAGCTGATGGACTTCACGCCACCATCAAAATATTCGTTAACCTTTAACATCTTTGTCCTTACTTCTCTTGTGATGTACCCACTGATGGCAAGGTGTGTTTTTTCACTGCGCGCTATTCAGGGTACGTATCCTTTCGGTTTCCTTGACGCTACCACACTCTTTTTACGTTCCCAAACACTATTTAGGTCTCATGACGAAGAGAACCAAATCAGAGTCTTAGGCTGTATCACATATTTTATACACGTGGTATTCGCTGCATGTGCCAGACTTACCAGTCACGCGCGTTTTCATTAACAAGGAACCCACAATGTCACAAGTTACATTTCACGGACAGCCTCTTCCACTCTCTGGTTCACTCCCTGCGACGGGCGCCCCTGCACCCGGTTTTTCACTGACGGCAGGCGATCTGTCTGATCTCACACTAGAAAGTCTGCGTGGCAACAAAGTCGTGCTCAACATTTTCCCAAGCATTGATACACCAACGTGTGCGACTAGCGTGCGTGCATTCAATGAAAAAGCGGCCTCCACCAGCAATACCAAAGTGGTGTGCATCTCTGCCGATCTACCGTTTGCTGTGAGCCGTTTTTGCGAGCTAGAAGGTTTGAACAACGTTCAGCATGCTTCAACGTTTAGAAGCCCTGCGTTTCTAAAAGACTACGGCCTTTTGATTGCTGAAGGACCACTACGTGACTTAGCCGCGCGCGCTGTCGTGGTGTTGAACGAAGGTGGTGTAGTTACCTATGTTGAGCTGGTCGGCGAGCTGGGTGATGAGCCAAACTATGACGCTGCACTCGCGGCGCTGTCTGCGTAATGTTGCTTTAACGCATTCAACACAAAAGCGAGCTTAATGAGCTCGCTTTTTTATTGCCACCTCAAACAACCTCAAGGTGTTACAAGAGAAGTCCGTTAATCATCCGCTAACGCTTCAAGTATCGAGCAATGACTCGCATCATCATCCACGTGACCACAACAAGCATCGTTGAGCTTTTTCAATGCCATGCGAATTTGCGTAAGCTCGGCAATTTTCTGGTCGATTTCGTTCAGTTTTTTCTGCGTGATGCCTTTGACTTCCGCACAGCTGTGTTGGCTCGCTTCAAGACGAATATCCAACAATTCTTGAATCTCTTCGAGGGTGAGGCCAATGCGTTTTGCTTTTAATATAAAATGGATACGCGATATGGCATCTTCATCATAAAGACGATAGCCGCTGTCACTGCGCGAAGCGGGTTGGAGTAGTCCCACTTTCTCATAAAAACGCAACGTATCCCCTGACACACCCGCCCGTTTAGCAAGCTGCCCAATCTGCAACATCGTCATGAATCATTTCTTCCGTATTCCGTGACAAAACCATAAAAGCAATCGATTGCGTCACTAAATTAGGTTAGAATGTGCGCCATTCCAACATGAGACACCGCGGTGTCTGGGTCTTTGGCAAAATGGTCGCGTATTGACCATTTTGCCAAATATCCTATCCCCACAGTTAAAGAGATGGTAGCAATGGAAAACGCTCGTCCTATTCGTCGCGCATTGATTAGCGTATCTGACAAAACTGGCATTGTTGAATTTGCCAAGGCCCTCGCGGAAAAAGGTGTAGATATTCTCTCCACCGGCGGTACTGCTCGCCTACTGGCAGAACAAGGTCTCGCGGTGACTGAAGTTTCAGATTATACCGGTTTTCCAGAGATGATGGACGGACGCGTTAAGACCCTGCATCCGAAAGTACACGGTGGCATTTTGGGTCGTCGTGACACCGATGACAACATCATGAACGAGCACGGTATTGCACCTATCGACATGGTGGTTGTAAATCTTTATCCGTTCGCAGAAACCGTCGCAAAAGAAGGTTGTACACTGGAAGATGCGGTTGAGAACATCGATATCGGTGGTCCAACAATGGTGCGTTCTGCGGCTAAAAACCACAAAGATGTCGCCATCGTGGTTAATGCATCTGATTATAGCCGTGTGCTGACAGAACTAGAAACCAACGGCGGTTCTCTGACACTGAAAACGCGCTTTGATTTAGCCATCTCTGCTTTCGAGCATACAGCAGCGTACGACGGCATGATCGCTAACTACTTCGGTACCATGGTGCCATCGTACGGCGATAACAAGGAAGGCGATGAAGAATCTGCGTTCCCACGTACCTTCAACCAGCAGTTCATCAAGAAACAAGACATGCGTTATGGCGAGAACAGCCACCAAGCTGCTGCGTTCTACACAGAAGCGAACCCAGAAGAAGCCTCTGTTTCTACTGCGACTCAGCTTCAAGGTAAAGCGCTGTCTTACAACAACATCGCAGATACCGACGCCGCACTTGAGTGTGTGAAAGAGTTCGTTGAACCCGCGTGCGTTATCGTTAAGCACGCAAACCCTTGTGGCGTTGCGCTCGGCGACAACTTACTTGAAGCGTACGATCGCGCTTACAAAACCGACCCTACCTCGGCATTTGGCGGCATTATCGCCTTTAACCGTGAACTGGATGCGGAAACCGCACAAGCCATTGTTGACCGCCAGTTTGTAGAAGTCATCATTGCACCATCCGTTTCTGCAGCAGCCTCTGACGTTGTCAGCGCGAAGAAAAACGTTCGCCTTCTAGTATGTGGCCAATGGAGCACACAAACCACGGGCTTCGACGTGAAACGCGTTAACGGTGGTTTGTTGGTGCAAGACCGCGACCAAGGCATGGTGTCACTGGATGATTTGAAAGTGGTGTCTAAACGTCAACCGACTGAAGAAGAACTTCGTGACGCGCTGTTCTGCTGGAAAGTGGCGAAGTACGTGAAATCAAACGCGATCGTCTACGCAAAAGGCAACATGACCATCGGCGTAGGCGCAGGTCAAATGAGCCGCGTTTACTCTGCGAAAATTGCGGGCATTAAAGCCGCTGATGAGAATTTGGAAGTGGCAGGTAGCGTAATGGCTTCAGATGCCTTCTTCCCGTTCCGTGATGGTATTGATGCAGCCGCTGAAGCGGGTATTACCTGTGTGATTCAACCAGGTGGTTCTATGCGTGATGACGAAGTGGTTGCTGCCGCTGACGAGCACGGCATGGCAATGGTCTTCACGGGTATGCGTCACTTCCGTCACTAAGAGACCGTCACTAATAAATAACACGCGATGCGCAGTATCTCGAAGAGACTGCGCATCTATCCACACTTACGTTTTTGCCCTTTTAAGCGCGCTATTGCCTTAAAAGAAAGAGGGAACGCAAAAATATGAACATCCTTGTTATTGGTGGCGGTGGTCGTGAACATGCACTTGCATGGAAAGCCGCTCAATCTGCAAATGTTGAAACGGTTTTTGTTGCACCAGGAAACGCAGGCACTGCGCTAGAACCAAAGCTTGAAAATGTCGCTATCGATGTTGAAGATATTGCGGCTCTTGTTGATTTTGCCAAATCAAAAAATGTGGCATTGACGATCGTTGGCCCTGAAGTACCTTTGGTACTGGGTGTGGTTGACGCTTTCCAAGCAGAAAGCCTCGCCATCTTTGGCCCAACACAAGCTGCAGCGCAGCTTGAAGGCTCAAAAGCCTTCACCAAAGATTTCTTGGCACGCCACGCGATTCCTTCTGCGGATTACCAAAACTTCACCGAGATTGAGCCAGCATTGGCCTATGTTCGTGAAAAAGGTGCACCTATCGTCGTCAAAGCCGACGGTCTTGCCGCAGGTAAGGGCGTTATTGTTGCCATGACCTTGGAAGAAGCAGAAGACGCTATCCGTGACATGCTGGCAGGCAACGCATTTGGCGAAGCGGGTCACCGTGTGGTGGTTGAAGAATTCCTTGATGGCGAAGAAGCCAGCTTCATCGTGATGGTAGATGGCGAGAATGTATTGCCAATGGCCACCAGCCAAGACCACAAACGTGTAGGTAACGGCGATACAGGACCAAACACTGGCGGCATGGGTGCGTATAGCCCTGCACCGGTTGTTACTCCTGAGATTCATGACCGCGTGATGAACGAGGTTATCTTCCCGACCGTTCGCGGTATGGCTGCAGAAGGCAACCCTTACTCAGGGTTCTTGTACGCAGGCTTGATGGTTATGGCTGACGGCACACCGAAAGTGATCGAGTACAACTGCCGCTTTGGTGACCCTGAAACGCAACCTATCATGCTACGTCTTCAATCTGACTTGGTTGCACTTTGCCAAGCTGCTGTTGCGGGCAAGCTTGATACGGTTGAATCTAAGTGGGATCCACGCGCTTCAATTGGTGTTGTGCTGGCAGCAGGCGGATACCCTGCGTCTTACAACAAAGGCGAAGTGATTTCAGGATTGTCCGCTGAATCGTCTGACAGCGCGAAAGTCTTCCACGCAGGAACAGCGGAGAAAGACGGTAACGTTGTGACTGCAGGCGGTCGTGTGCTGTGCGCAACAGCGATGGGCGATAGCGTATTAGACGCTCAGCAGCGCGCATACGCGCTTGCATCGCAAATTAGCTGGGACGGTATGTTCCACCGCGATGACATCGGCTACCGCGCAATAGCGCGCGAGAAACAGTAGTTTCTTGCTTTGTTAGCAGAGCCATTCAGTAAGAAAAGCAAAAACGCGCCGATTGGCGCGTTTTTTAATGCTTCTGTCGAACGATCTCTTAACGGTGTTCGCAGTAATCAGTGCATGTCCGTCAATTAAAGCTCGGACGCTCAAAGCAATCTGCACTGTCTTTGTCTAATGCGATAATCGTGTCGACAGTATTTTCTTTTCGACCGACTTTACCCACTGCGGCAAGGAAGTTGTCTTCTTTGTTTAAACGCTCAAAGAGGTAGTCAGGAAAAGAGACGTTAAACGTCAATGCCTTTTCTTTACCTGTGTTGCACGCTTCCAACACACCTTCGCTCCAATACCCTTGGAAGAACGTCTGCTTTTTCTTCACTTGCTCACGCGTGTTCGCTAGCGCTTGCTCGGCCTCGCGCGCGTAACGCACAAGTTCTGTTGTTCTTAGAGGCAGCAAATCACCATCAACACGATACTGCTGATACACCGCTTCGCCTTCTGAGTCATAACGAATGAGCACAGCTTGATGTTTTAGCTTGCCATCAATCAGCACATCGCCTTCACGCTGGATCTCACGCACGACCCCTTTTCGCCAACGGTATTCTGAACTGTATTGACCATAATCGCCCAGCAGGACTTTTTCAGTCAGGGTTTCTGGAAAACTTTGTCGCTCATCCAACCAATAAATACTGGTGGCATCACCTTGGACAATGGCGGTTTGGGAAAGCGTAGGAGGCTGAATACTCTCTGTCGAGCCACAGCCCGTCAAAGCAACAGTGAAGAGAATTAAGAGAGGTTTTACTGATCGGTGCATAAATATCCGCCAAAACAAGGAATTTGTTTTGGCGGAGTATAACTTACTTAACTGCGTCTTTAAGCGCTTTGCCCGCAACAAACGCAGGAACGTTTGCAGCTGCAATTTGAATTTCCTGACCAGTTTGTGGGTTACGGCCAGTGCGCGCAGCACGGTGGTTAACTTTAAACGTACCGAAACCGATCAGTTGAACCTGGTCACCATCTTTCAGTGCACCTTCGATGCCTGCAAGAGTCGCTTCCAGTGCAGCTTTTGCTTGAGCTTTAGACAGGTCCGCTTTTTCAGCAATCAGGTCGATCAAGTTGGTTTTGTTCATTAGGTCTTCCCTTCTTAGGTTTTCTTGAGACAAGGCAACTCTAATTCAAAAGAAGCCCGACTGGCAAAGGTTTGTGGCGCTTCAAGTGACTGTATGCAGAGTCTTTAACCACAAACTGAGCGCATCCTCACAAAATATTGGGTATATTTTACCTCCAACTCTTGTATTTACAGCGCTTAGACCTGATCTTTGGCGCTACTATTACCCCCAATTACTACTATTACGCTGGAATATAATGATTCTGCTCATCATGTTTGTTGCACTGTCTATCGGTGTTTCATTTATTTGCTCGGTGCTCGAAGCGGTTCTTTTGAGTATCACCCCCAGTTACTTGGCCCAAATGCGACAACAAGGTCACCCTGCCGCGGCACGCTTGCAAGAACTCAAAGATGACATTGATCGCCCACTGGCTTCTATCCTGACACTGAACACCATTGCACACACCGTCGGTGCGGCAGCATCTGGTGCACAAGCAACCAAAGTATTTGGTGATGCATGGCTAGGCGCATTCTCTGCATTCTTAACACTCGCTATTTTACTATTGTCTGAAATTGTGCCAAAAACCATCGGGGCAACTTACTGGCGTCAAATGGCACCAGGCGCTGCGTCTATCCTTCGTTGGATGGTATGGGCCCTCACCCCGATCGTTTGGGCATCAGAACAACTGACGCGTCGTTTGTCTCGTGGCAAAGAACAACCAAAGCTGCGTGACGAAATTTCTGCGATGGCGCTGCTAGCAAAAGAAAACGGTGAATTGGCAGACGACGAATCCACCATGCTGACCAACCTGCTTAGCTTGCGCGATGTGTCAGTCACCAAACTCATGACGCCACGCCCTGTGCTATTTCGCGTTGATGCAGAGATGACCATTGAAGAATTTCTAGACCAACACCATGACACGCCGTTCTCTCGCCCTCTGGTTTATACAGAACAGCGCGACAACATCATGGGCTTTGTGCACCGTCTAGAACTGTTCTCAGCGCGCCAACATGGCCGCGGTGACGATAAGTTGGGTTCTTTAATGCGTCCCATTCCTGTTGTTCACGATTCAACTCATGTGCCAAAGGCATTTGATCGCTTAATGGCGCAACGTTCACAGCTTGCGCTGATCGTTGACGAATACGGAGATGTTCAAGGCATCATCACGCTGGAAGACATCTTTGAGCACCTGATGGGCAAAGAGATCGTGGATGAAGCAGATAAAACCATGAACATGCAAACGCTCGCTCAAGAGCGCTGGGCTGACTGGAAAGAAACCCACGGCGTGATCGAAAGTAAAGATGATGACGAAGAAGATGCAAAGAAAGCGGCGATTGACGCAGCTGCAGCCTCTAATGCGAACATGACTGACACAGCAAACAAACATGCTGACGATGCAAAAGAAAAAGCCGAAGCGTCGAGCAGTGAAGCAGACGTAAAATCATCAAAATAAAAAAACGGGCGAAAGCCCGTTTTTTTCATCTCAACGTTCACGGTTACCTACAGTGATAAGCCGAGGTTACTCACACCGTCTTCGCGAAGCTCATTACGAATACCGCGGATCAATTCAATGTCACGTGACTCAGCGTCTTTGAGTGCGCGGAAGATTTCCCACTGCACATCCCACTCAGCACACACCGCTTCATTCTCTTTTTGGTTTTCATTGGTTACTTCAACGCCCGTCTGCGCTTCTTCTAACTGAGCAACGCTAGCAACCGACTGCTGACTGATTTTCAGCACGGATTCCATCATCAGATCGCGATCAAGCAGTGTATGAAGTAGCGTCGACATTGATATGCAGGCATCAACAGCGGGGTAAATCATATAGATGTCATAATCTTCAGTGTTAGGGATCAACTCTTCCAGCTTCTCGAGCTGGTTTTCAAAGTTAATCTTGGCCGTTTTCACGGTCATGATTTCCCACACTGCGTCCAACAGGTTTCGAAAAGCCTGCGGTTCAGCAAAGTCCGTCTGCTGGCAAAATGCTGCATAATTGGGATACATGCGCTCCACCAGCGCTGCCATAAAAGTGATATGCTGCCAAGGTTCAAGTTTTTCGAGTCGCAGCTGGATCGGATTTTGTAACATGGTCTGCCGTCTATCTTATGGCACAGCATGTGCTGGCCAGAAAGGAATGTGAGGCAAGTTTACTTGATAACCACGAACTACCTCAAGAAACATGCTTCATAGGCGTTTCAAGGATGATTCAAAATAAAAGGAAGTGATGTTGAACCGACTTTATCTTTGTTCAGAAAACCATGACCAATACGCAGATTTGCTCGCTAAAGCGAATCTTCCCAACGTTATCCTTACCACGCATATTGAAGAAGCCAATCTGGTTCTCGCTGATCCTCCAGCCTTTGCCCATCAACTTGAACACGCCCACCAGCTTGCTTGGCTGCAGTCGACGTTTGCGGGTTGTGATGCCCTGCTTGCTAACCCAAAACGGGATTACCAACTCACCAACGTGCGCGGAATCTTTGGTCCACTGATGTCGGAATATGTCTTTGGACAACTGCTTTCAGTCACTCGCCATTTACGCCAATACCAAGCCCAACAAGTTGAACGTCTTTGGTCACCCATTTCCTACAGCAGCCTTCAAGGTATGCACATGGTGGTATTAGGAACAGGATCCATTGGTGCGCACGTCGCGGCTACCGCGAAACATTTTGGTATGACGGTGACAGGCGTGAGCCGAAGCGGCACCCCAACAGCCCCATTTGACGATGTCGTATCAAACGCCGACTTACGCACTGCACTGTCATCGGCAGATGTGATTGTGTCGACGCTGCCTTCCACGCCGCAAACCAAACACCTGTTAAATGCAGACTCTCTGTCTCATTGCCATCAAGCATTGCTGTTTAATGTTGGTAGAGGGCCCGTATTGGAAGAGCAAGGGCTGTTAACCGCCATTGAAAAGCAACACATCAGGCACGCTTTTCTGGATGTGTTCGTAACCGAGCCACTGGGTAGCGAGCACCCATTTTGGACACATCCTGCCATTTCAGTTACACCCCATATCTCGGCGATAAGCGTTCCAGAGCAAGTCATGATCATCTTCAAAGAGAACTACCTGCGATGGGTTAAAGGACAGCCACTTCAACATACTGTCGACTTTGAGTCAGGTTACTGAGCATGCCCAAAACCCTGCCTTCACTTCTTGAAGACATTAAACGGTGCCAAATCTGTGCAGAGCATTTACCGCTGGGTCCCCGCCCCGTCGTGCAAGCAGCATCATCGGCAAAAATATTGATCATTGGCCAAGCGCCGGGAACGCGTGTTCATGAAACAGGCATTCCGTGGAATGACCCTAGCGGCGACCGCCTCAGAGAATGGCTCCAAATAGATAAAACTCGATTCTACGATCCCAATATCATTGCGATCATGCCGATGGGGTTCTGCTATCCGGGAAAAGGAAACTCTGGGGATTTACCGCCGCGCCCCGAATGTGCGCCAACATGGCACGCTGATGTTAAACAGCACCTTCCAAACGTCGCGTTGACTTTGCTGATTGGCGATTATGCACAGCGCTACTATTTAGAAAATAAGCCACGAACACTGACAGAGACCGTCAAAGCCAACACTCAGTGGTCGCCAGATTTTATTGCGTTGCCGCACCCATCACCGCGAAACAACATCTGGCTGAGAAAGAACCCTTGGTTTGAGAGAGATGTGCTTCCTTACCTGCGAGAAAGAATTAAACAGCTTTTATAAGCTTGAACTGCTTTTTGCTGTACGACAATTTCAAACTCAAACACCAAACCACATAAAATATTGATATTTAATACATAAAATACTGCGTACAGCTTTCTTAGCAAATTTCCCGATGAACCTTGAAGAGCTAAACTCTGTCCTAAACCACCAAAAAAGCAGCTATCACTCACCCGTTCAGCTTTTAGTGAAAATATCAGCTTTTTTGTTCACAAGAATGACCACAAAGAGTTACCGCCATCTATTTCATTGATAATTATAAATTAAATGAGATGTGCAGCTTTTCGAGGAATTTTCCAAGTGAACCTTCACGCGACCGATTCGAGTGCAAGCCCAAAAACAAAAATGGCCAGCAAACGCTGACCATTTTCAAACAACACCGCTAGGTGCTTACTTGTGGTATGGCTTTGAAAGCTCATGCACGGCATCAACGAACACACCGGCATTTTCAGGTGGCACATCCAAATGAATGCCGTGGCCCAAATTGAATACGTGGCCAGTATTGCTGTTACCAAACCCTTCAAGAATGGTACCCACTTCTTGGCGAATACGTTCAGGTGATGCATACAGAATGGAAGGATCCATGTTGCCTTGAAGCGCCACTTTGTCACCAATGCGGCGTTTTGCTTCACCAATGTCAATGGTCCAATCTAGGCCAACACCATCACAGCCCGTCGCTGCAATTTTCTCTAGCCACATGCCACCGTTCTTGGTGAACAAGGTCACAGGTACGCGGCGACCGTCATTTTCACGGATCAAGCCATCAACGATTTTGTGCATGTATTGCAGTGAGAAGTCATTGTAATCACGTGGCGTCAATACACCGCCCCATGTATCAAATACCATCACAGATTGTGCGCCCGCTTTGATTTGCGCGTTCAAATACTCAATCACGCTATCTGCAAGCTTATCAAGAAGTAGGTGCAGCGTTTGAGGATCGGCGTACATCATTTTCTTGATCTTGGTGAAGGCTTTCGAGCTGCCACCTTCCACCATATAGGTAGCCAGTGTCCAAGGGCTACCCGAGAAACCAATCAACGGCACATCACCGTTCAACCCTTTTCGGCAAGCACGCACTGCATTCATCACGTACTGCAATTCACCTTCAGGGTCCGGCAGGCCGATCTTTTCCACATCCGCTTTACAAGTAATAGGACGCTCAAACTTTGGACCCTCACCGGTTTCAAAGTACAAGCCGAGCCCCATTGCATCGGGAATTGTCAGGATGTCTGAAAATAGAATCGCAGCATCAAGAGGGAAACGACGCAGAGGTTGCAGGGTGACTTCACAAGCCAGATCTGCGTTTTTGCACAATGACATAAAGTCGCCAGCTTCTGCTCGCGTCGCCTTATATTCAGGCAAGTAACGGCCAGCCTGACGCATCATCCATACCGGCGTGTAATCAACCGGCTCTTTTAACAGAGCGCGTAAATAGCGATCGTTCTTTAGTTCTGTCATTGTTTACATCCTGCAAATTAAGTAACGCTATTGTATCACCCTATATTATCAACAAAAGCCACCCTTTGTGGACGCGATCATAAATACAGCTTCTAAGGCTGCGGGGAGTTTGATGGATGTTTACGAGCATGTTAAAAAATTGCTTCTAATAACAGTTGTCGGACAGGCAACACCCAAAAAATCGCATCTTACTCCCGCCCCCTACGGCGGGTTTTTTTTGACCTTTTTCAAAGCAGGACATCAACGTCCTTAATAGAGGTAAACCTCACCATATCGTCTGCTGAGGATAGCTGCATGTTCCATTTAAGAAGGCCGATAGTGTCGAGACAACCCGGCTTTCTTGATCCGGCGATGAACGGTAGAGCGATCAACCCCTAACACTCGCGCCGTTTCAGAAATGTTCCAATGACACGTTTCCAATGTCGACAATATATCGCCAGCAACACAGGCAGAGTCACAGCGATTTTCCGCCACGCTCCCCCTTGTGAGCCAACCTTGAATATCTTCCGGTAAATGTTCCGGCAGTATTTCACTCCCCAAACAGAATGCCAGCGCAAAACGTATTGTGTTGTCGAGTTCTCGAATATTCCCTGGCCACGAATAGGTATTAAATAGGTGTTGAACCGACGCACTCAGCACCATGGGTTTCGACGCGGATTTTTCAACAAGCTTAGTGGCGAGCCAGACAATGTCTTTACGCGCTCTTAGAGGTGGAATTGCAAGCCGTGCGCCACTGATGCGATAGAAAAGGTCTTCCCGAAAACGACCGTTTTGTACACCCAGCGAAAGGTCTTGATGGGTTGCAGCCAACACCCTCAGTGAAACAGGAATGGCTTTCGTTGCCCCCACTGGGAGCACTTCACTTTCCGCTAGCACTCTCAGCAAGCGAGCTTGCAAACTCAACGGCATATCGCCAATTTCATCCAGAAACAGTGTGCCTCCGTCCGCTTGTTCGATCAGCCCTTTTTTCCCTTTTCCTCTTGCACCGGTAAACGCGCCATCTGCATACCCAAACAGCTCACTTTCAATCAGTGACTCGGGAATCGCCGCGCAATTGATGGCGACAAACGTCCCATTCTTTTGAGGGCTACTTTGGTGAATCGCCCTCGCGAGGTACTCCTTACCACTACCCGTTTCCCCCGTAAGTAGCAGTGGCAACGAAGACAGAGAAAGTTGCGATGCTTGTTGAGCCAATCTTTCCATCGCCCTATCCCCTTGGTACAAGCAGGCAAATGCTTCGCTGCTTACGCGTCGCTTTCTCCTCCCCAATGGAAGTTGCTGCGGCGCAAGCGCATGTGCAAACCAAAGCTCCCCCGATCGTGTGCTGATCAAACGCTCTTCCGTGGGCAGCGCTCTGCTCAACGTCGGTAATTCATTAATATGGAGATGAAAGTATTCAGACAATAGCGACCCCAGTAAGACACTCGGATTTCGCCAATCGGTGTGATGAATATGCGCCAACAGGCGTTGCGCACTGTGTGTCATTCCGATGATTTCTCCACTGCTGTTTACCGCTATCGCACACTCGGGATCAACATCAAGAAAGGCGGGAGATTGACTCAGCCTTACGATCCAATCTCGGCGAAAGGTATTCATGAGTGCGGCCATTTCAATGCGTCGAGTACAAGATTGCACCAAACTAAGTGCAAGGGCTTGGCCTGATTTAGGTTCAGGGCTTTGCAAAGCAGAAATGTCGAGAACAGCGGCAAGTGAACCATCAACATCGTAGATAGGTGCCGCAGTACAAGACAGTGGTGCGTGCGTGGCATCGAAATGATCGGTTTGATGTACCGTGATCGCTTCTCCCGTGTAGATACACGATCCGACACCACACGTCCCCGCCCGCGCTTCTGACCATTCTGCACCAAGAAACAAGCCTGATTTTCGAAGCTCCCAAGTGGTGGCGCGATCACCTTGAAAATCAACCGTGACGCCATCAGCATCCGTCAACAAGATGACATAGCCATGTTGGGCAATTTGCCGATACAGGGTATTCAGCCCATAACGTGCCGTGTTTAACAACTTATCCAGCCGTTCTTGATGCTCTTTTAATTCAGAGTGAGGAACAATATACGCTTCTTGCAACACCAAAGGGTCTAACTGATAGTCTGACACACACCGCTGCCATGACTGTGCAATCGCGGCATCTCTCTCACTGGCGATGCCTTCCGCGACACGCTGAACTTCCTGAATATGATCACTGACCCGATTTACAACTGCCATGGGATGACTCCTTTCACTTTTTGAAGTATGAACCGCCCTCAAGGTTTAGGCGCCTCTTCCACAACGATAAACACAATCCATTTATCCCACTCGCGACGCCGAGACAGCGATAACTCTTTCGCGACGCTTTTCCACTCGCCATGCCACACCTGTTGCAGTTGCCACACTTCAACCACAGCACCCACCAGCCAAAAACAACACTAACAACATGAAATACATCAACTAAATAAGGTTTAGGCACAATGGCATGCTTCTTGGTTTATGACATTCAAGGATCATGTTTTAAAAGGACGTTGTGATGAGCGCCATCACTGTTGGCATTATTGCGAACCCGGTTTCAGCGCGCGATATCCGCCGAATCATTGCGCATGCTGCCAATTTACACATCACCGATCGCGCCAATATGGTGCTGCGCATTCTGGCTGGCCTTGCTCATACAGGCATCAATAGCGTGGTCATGATGCCTGAGCGGGCGGGCCTCGGTATTCACATTCAGCGTGGATTGAGACAAGCCAAGCAGGCTGACGAAGCACGTTTCCCCGCTTTCTCTTGGCTTGATATGCCTGTCACTGGCACCGCACAAGACACGGTGCATGCCACGCAATTGATGAAAGAACAAAACGTGGCAGCCATCATCGTGCTAGGGGGAGACGGCACACATCGCTTGGTGGTGAGAGAATGTGGAAACATTCCAATCGCAGGTGTTTCCAGCGGCACAAACAATGCGTTCCCTCCCCTACTAGAACCCACTATCACGGGGCTGGCAACCGGATTGGCCATCCGTGGAAAAGTACCGTCCTCTGAGGCCTTTCGAAGCAATAAATGCTTAGACGTTCGCGTCAATGATCAACGCGATATCGCACTTGTCGACGTGGCGATTGTGCGCGAACAATTCACGGGGGCGTTGGCTGTGTGGAAAGCCGAAAGTTTGCGTGAACTGTTCGTCACATTTGGTCGCACTGACGGTATCGGGTTGTCTTCTATTGCAGGGTTGTTGAACCCGATAAATCGCGATGACCCAGTTGGATTACACGTTCTTTTTGATGGCCATGGCTCGTCATCCACCTCTCAATATCTTTCAGCTCCCTTGGCGCCTGGTTTATTGGCAGAGTTACCCATTCAATCTTCTTCTGTCATTCAACCCAACACGCGAATAACACCCGCAACGACAAGCGGCTCACTTGCACTAGATGGTGAGCGTGAGTTGCCATTTTCCGCCTCTGACAACGTCTGCATTACGTTGCGCCTCAATGCCTTCAACACGATCAATGTCGAGCGTTGCATGGCATTCGCGGCACAACATCGCCTGTTTATTCAATCACGCAGGCGGATGCCTGCGCCATCCTCACAAGGAGAACACCATGAGTGACAATCCCTTTCCACTTTCTCGCGAGCAACTGCTCGATGCCTATCGAATGATGAAAACCATTCGGGATTTTGAAGAACGTTTGCACATTGATTTTGCGCGCGGTGACATTCCCGGTTTCGTGCACCTTTACGCCGGTGAAGAAGCGACGGCAGTCGGCATCATGATGCACCTCAATGACAATGACCGTATTGCATCAACCCATCGAGGTCACGGCCATTGCATCGCAAAAGGGGTGGATGTTCACGCCATGATGGCGGAAATCTATGGCAAGCAAACGGGTGCTTGCTGCGGTAAAGGTGGTTCGATGCATATCGCTGATTTATCAAAAGGCATGATGGGCGCTAACGGCATCTTGGGCGCGGGCTCCCCCTTGGTGTGCGGCGCAGCCTTAGCCGCGAAACAACTCGGGCACTCTGGCGTAGGAATCAGCTTTACAGGTGATGGCGCATCAAACCAAGGCACATTTTTAGAAAGTTTAAACCTTGCTGCTGTATGGGAGCTCCCCGTCATTTTTGTGGTCGAGAACAATGGGTATGCAGAGTCTACTGCAGCAGAATGGGCGGTGTCTTGCGATTCCTACGTGGATCGCGCTACCGGCTTTGGGTTGCCCGGTATCACTGTCGACGGTACAGACTTTTTTGCGGTGTACGAAGCGGCCGGTGAAGTGATCAAACGGGCGCGGAATGGCGGAGGCCCTTCTTTGTTGGAATGCAAAATGGTGCGCTTTTTCGGCCATTTTGAGGGCGATGCGCAAACTTACCGCGCAGAAGGCGAGATCGAGAACATTCGAGATCAACGAGATTGCTTAAAGCTACTTCGTCAGCGCGTTGAAGAAAGCGGCCTTATTTCCACACATGAGTTTGACCAGATTGATCTCGATGTTAAAGCCCTCATCGACGATGCGGTTCAGGCCGCCATCGCCGCCCCAACACCTGATGAGTCAGCCTTGCTGGCTGATGTTTACATCACATATTAATTCAAGGAGGAACACGTTATGGCCAGAAAACTATCAATGAAAGATGCCATCAATGAAGCCATCGATCAGGAAATGAGTCGCGATCCAACCGTCTTTATGATGGGAGAAGACATCGTCGGTGGCACGGGTGCTGCGGGGGAAGATGATGCTTGGGGTGGTGTGCTTGGCGTCACAAAGGGGCTGTATGCGAAACATCCCAATCAATTGATTGATACCCCACTATCAGAGAGTGCCTATGTGGGTGCCGCCGTCGGTGCCGCCGCTTGCGGGCTTAGACCCATTGCGGAGCTCATGTTTATCGATTTCATGGGCGTTTGTTTTGATCAGATATTTAATCAAGCCGCCAAGTTCCGGTATATGTTTGGCGGGAAAGCAGAAACGCCCGTGGTGATCCGCGCCATGTGTGGCGCAGGTTTTCGCGCAGCGGCACAACACAGCCAAATGCTGACCCCTCTTTTTACTCATATTCCCGGCTTGAAAGTGGTTTGCCCATCCAATGCCTACGACACCAAAGGGTTACTCATACAAGCGATTCGAGACAATGACCCGGTTATTTTCCTTGAACATAAAAACCTCTATGGTACTGAGGCGGAAGTGCCTGAATCTTCCTATGCCATTCCATTCGGTGAGGCGAGCGTTGTTCGAGAAGGGAAAGACGTAACCTTGGTCAGCTACGGTCAAATGGTTCATCGTGCACTTGATGCGGCAAACCAACTCGCGAAACAAGGCATTCAATGTGAAGTGATCGATCTTCGCACGCTGTCTCCACTCGATTTAGATACTGTCCTAGAGAGCGTCGAGAATACAGGCCGCTTAATCTGCATCGATGAGGCACACCCTCGCTGTTCAATCGCAGCCGATATTTCCGCCCAAGTGGCAGATGCCGCATTTGAACACTTACGCGCACCTATTCGCATGGTCACCGCACCGCATACCCCTGTTCCTTTTTCGCCAACGCTTGAAGACGCATTTATTCCCTCTGTTGATGCCATTGTCGACGCGGTTAATTCGGTAGCAGGAGCACGTGCATGAATGAGAGAATAATTCCGGTCGTCATGCCCAAATGGGGACTGTCGATGAAAGAGGGAACCCTCACTGAATGGCACGTCAAAGAAGGCGATACCATTGAGGTGGGCCAAATTATCATGGATGTCGAGACCGACAAGATTGCCAGCGAGGTTGAAGCCCCAGACGCAGGGCTTCTTCGCCGATGTATCGGCCAAGAAGGTGACGTTTATGGCGTTCAAGCCTTACTAGGTGTGCTCGCGCCCGATGATGTTTCTGACCAAGACATCGCTTCCTTTATTGCCAGCTATCAAGAACCCGCTACGGATGAAGGCAACGATGACGAGAAGCAAACTGCCTATCAATATTTGGACACGAATGCCGGCAAGATTCGATACAGCTATCGACAAGGCGAAGGTAAGCCCTTTGTTCTCATCCATGGTTTTGGGGGCGATTTAGATAATTGGCTATTCAACATAGACACGCTAAATGAAAAAGGCCCTGTGCTCGTGCTTGATCTGCCCGGCCATGGTCAATCAACTGCCTCGACGGAGGCTCTGACTCTCGAGCTTCTCAGCCAATCCGTTGTGGATGTGGTGGCTGCTAACGATATTCGTAACGCGCACTTCGTGGGCCATTCAATGGGCGGACTTATCTGTGGCCATCTGGCGCTCACTCATCCAGATATCGTCCAATCACTGAGCCTTATCGCCAGTGCTGGCTTAGGCACTGACATCAACGCTCATTACATTAATGGGTTCGTCAGCGCCCAAAATAGGCGTGAGCTTAAACCGATTTTGCAGCTTTTATTTGCAGATCCGGCCTTAGTCACCCGAAATTTGGTTGATGATGTTCTCAAGTACAAACGGCTAGATGGCATCAATCATCTGCTCGACGGACTGTCGGCTCACCTATTCAAGGAAACACAACAACGCTCTGTCATTTCAACACAACTAGACCAACTCTCTATTCCTATTTTAACGCTTTGGGGAGAGCATGATCTTGTTATCCCGAGTCAACATGCTGAATCAGTGACAACGGCAAACGTTCACGTGTTTAGTGCTGCTGGCCATATGGTTCAAATGGAGGCTGCCTCCGACGTCAATGCAGCAATTTTAACGCACACACAATAGCGGTACGCAAAAACCAACGAAGGGAAGGCTACAGGCAGCCTTCCCTTCTTTTTAAGCGCTAGGACACACGGCTTCAATCAACCGTCTCGCAATGGTGCCTTTTGGTGCCACCAGCGGAAGCGCATCTGGCGAGAACCACTGTGCATCCGTCAACTCTTCGTAATCAGGCTTGATCTCACCGCTGTCATATTCGGCAAGAAAGCCCATCATTAAATTGGAAGGAAAGGCCCAAGGTTGGCTATCAAAATAACGAATATTCTTTACCTCAATCCCCGTCTCTTCTTTCACTTCACGCGCAACACACTGCTCAAGGGTTTCTCCTGCTTCAACAAAACCTGCCAGCACAGTGTACATGCCGTCTTTATGCCTAGGATGATGTGCAAGCAAGATTTGATTGCCTCGTGTCACTGCGACAATGATGCAAGGCGACACCCTCGGGTAATGCACAGTCTGACATGATGAACACACCATGGCGGGATGCGTTGCATCAAAGTGGTTCTCGCTGCCGCAAGACGCACAGAATCGCTGAGAGTTACGCATATATTCGAGCTGAACCGCCTTGCCCGCCAAGGCAAACAATTCTGCCGGCATACTCAACAATGCGCGTAACGTCTCATAGTCTTTTGAATCAAAGACATCAGCACCAAAAACGACATGAACTGCGTTGTTTTTGTAGTGTCCAATTTCGTAGCTTGTAAGTCCTAATTCTTCAATTTTTCTTTTTGAGATCAATGGCAAGCTGTGATCGGGCTGCCACAACTTACCCCCTGTTACACAACATAAATACACAACATCATTCTGATTAGACATAACAATACTTCGATCCTTGATAAGCGTGACGATTACTGGCACTCTAATTTTCAGCAACTAAATGTTAGTAAATTGATGGCCTGAAAGATATGGCTGTAATCCGATAAGCGCGCAGTAGCGCTGATCATGAGGAACGTGGTCATGCTAAATAAACTCGAAAAAGCACAGCAACAGTGGGGCGGTTACAGTGACGTAATCGACTACTGGTTGACCCTTAGACAAGAGCTACTTGTTGAATATTCCAAGATGGCTGGATTGTCAGGCGGCAGTAAGACATGTTTACCGACAGAAGAGAAATTGAATCAATTCTGTGGTGCCTTGGTGGATTACATCTCTGCAGGGCATTTCAAGATCTATGACATGGTAATGGAACGCTGGAAATCAACAGGCTTTTCATCCAATGCGGAGATCGACACCCTGTATGCGCGCATTGTAGAAACCACAGAGCCACTGTTGAACTTCAACGACAAGTACAGCAGTTTCGTACTCGATGAAGACAACTTTGCGGGTTTTGATAATGACATCTCTGTCGTGGGTGAAATTATGGAAATGCGATTTGAGCAAGAAGACATGCTCATCCAGCTCATCGCAGACAGTCTGGCGATACCACCAGGCGCATAGTAACGCACGCATTCTGATGGACTTCGGTTGATTGACATATCGACCGGAGTTTCCTTCGCTTCTCGCTTCTCAAGATGACGCTAACGGCTGCGAACAAACAACGCCAGAATCTCGCACTACTTTTCAAACACCGCCAACGAAAGCACTCTCTGCCACCTTGCTCACTCTTCTCCTAATAGCCCTTCTAACAAGAAAACCTGTGTCGTGGTTTTAATAAATCATCGAGACAAACAAAAAAGGCACCCCGAAGGATGCCTTTCATTTAAATCAACGAAGTATCGTTAATTAATCGTCGCTTAGACCAGCATTAAGCAATGCAGCCAGATCGTGTGATGCTTGTTCAGCATCGATCTGAGGTGCAACAGGCGCTTCAGCTACAACACGCTTAACTTGACGTGTTTTGTGGTATGCGAAACCGGTACCCGCTGGGATCAAACGACCCACGATAACGTTCTCTTTCAGACCACGTAGCTCATCACGCTTACCAGAAACCGCAGCTTCGGTTAGAACGCGAGTCGTCTCTTGGAACGATGCCGCTGAGATGAATGACTCAGTTGCTAGAGATGCTTTAGTAATACCAAGCAAATCACGTTCAAAGGTAGCAATCTGCTTGCCTTCGTCTTCAAGTTTACGGTTCGCAATCGTTACGCGAGAGAATTCTACTTGCTCGCCTTCTAGGAACTCAGAGTCACCAGATTTCGAGATAGTTACCTTGCGTAGCATCTGACGAACAATCGTTTCGATGTGCTTATCGTTAATCTTAACGCCTTGCAGACGGTAAACGTCTTGCACTTCGTTAGTGATGTACTCAGTTACCGCACGTACGCCACGTAGACGCAGAATATCGTGTGGAGACTCAGGACCATCGGCGATTACGTCACCTTTCTCAACTTTCTCGCCTTCGAATACGTTCAACTGACGCCACTTAGGAATCATTTCTTCGTATGGACTGCCATCCGTTGGAGTGATGATCAAACGACGCTTACCTTTGGTTTCTTTACCGAAGGATACAGCACCTGTGATCTCAGCTAGAATCGCAGGCTCTTTAGGCTTACGTGCTTCGAACAGGTCTGCTACGCGCGGTAGACCACCGGTGATATCTTTCGTACCACTTGCAGCTTGCGGGATACGAGATAGCACTTCACCGATACCAACGGTTGCACCATCTTCCAACTGGACAATTGCTTTACCAGGTAGGAAGTATTGTGCTGGCATGTCAGTACCAGGGATCATCACAGCGTTACCAGATGCATCAAGCAACTTCACGGTAGGACGCATGTCTTTACCTGCAGAAGTACGCTCAGCCGCGTCTAGGATAACCATTGAAGATAGACCCGTCAGTTCATCCGTTTGACGCTGAACGGTAACACCGTCCACCATGTCTGCGAATTCAATGCGACCTTCTACTTCGGTGATGATTGGCATTGTGTGCGGGTCCCAGTTTGCTACGGTTTCACCGATAGCCACTGCGTCGCCGTCTTTCTTCGCCAGGATAGTACCGTAAGGAAGCTTGTAGCTTTCCTTAGTACGACCAAACTCATCAACGATAGTCAGTTCAGAAGCACGAGACGTGATAACCAGCTTGCCTGCGTTGTTCGTTACGAACTTCGCATTGTGCAGGTGCAACGAACCGTTGTTCTTCACTTGAATGCTGTTTTCTGCTGCCGCACGAGATGCCGCACCACCGATGTGGAACGTACGCATCGTCAGCTGTGTACCCGGCTCACCGATTGACTGAGCAGCGATAACACCCACTGCTTCGCCATGGTTCACAATGTGACCACGTGCCAAATCACGACCGTAACAGTTTGCACAACAACCAAAGTCAGTCTGACAGCTTACTACAGAGCGCACTTTAATTTGGTCAACAGAGTTCTGTTCTAGAATCTCACACCACTTCTCATCAAGAAGGGTGTTACGAGGTGCAAGAACTTCTTCTGTACCAGGCTTCATGACGTCTTCAGCAACAACACGACCAAGAACACGCTCACGCAGTGCTTCTTTAACGTCGCCGCCTTCGATAACTGCCATCATGTGGATACCTTCGCTGGTACCACAATCGGTTTCAGTGACTACAACGTCTTGTGCAACATCTACTAGACGACGAGTCAGGTAACCTGAGTTCGCAGTCTTAAGTGCTGTATCCGCTAGACCCTTACGAGCACCGTGAGTCGAGATAAAGTACTGAAGTACGTTCAAACCTTCACGGAAGTTCGCAGTGATTGGCGTTTCGATGATTGAGCCATCCGGCTTAGCCATCAGACCACGCATACCCGCCAACTGACGAATCTGAGCAGCAGAACCACGAGCACCAGAGTCGGCCATCATGTAAACGCTGTTAAACGATTTCTGCTCTTCTTGCTCGCCATCACGGTTGATAACAGTGTCATGCGACAAGTTATCCATCATCGCTTTAGCAACTTGTTCGTTGGCTGCAGCCCAGATATCGATAACTTTGTTGTAACGTTCGCCCGCTGTAACCAGACCTGACTGGAACTGTTCCTGAATCTCTGCAACTTCAGCTTCAGCTGCTTCGATTAGGTCGTATTTCGCCTGTGGAATAACCATGTCGTCGATACCAACAGATACACCAGACAGTGCCGCGTATGCGAAACCGGTGTACATGATTTGGTCAGCGAAGACTACAGTGTCTTTCAAGCCCAGTTTACGGTAACAAGTGTTCAGCAAGTTAGAGATCTGCTTTTTGCCCAGCGCTTGGTTAACAATCTCGTATGGCAGGCCTTCAGGCACGATTTGCCATAGCATTGCACGACCAACGGTGGTGTCACGCAGCTCTACAGATTCAGAACGGTTACCCATCTCATCAAACAGAACTTCTTTCAAGCGTACTTTTACGCGAGCGTGAAGTTCAGCGTTGCCGGTACGGTAAGCTTTTTCAGCTTCCGCAGGGCCAGATAGGTAAAGGCCTTCACCTTTCGCATTAATTTTTTCGCGGGTCATGTAGTACAGACCCAATACAACGTCCTGAGAAGGTACGATGATTGGATCACCGGACGCAGGAGACAGGATGTTGTTGGTCGACATCATCAGAGCACGTGCTTCAAGCTGCGCTTCCAGCGTCAACGGTACGTGTACCGCCATCTGGTCACCATCGAAGTCGGCGTTGTATGCCGCACAAACGAGTGGGTGCAGTTGAATTGCTTTACCTTCGATCAACACAGGTTCGAACGCTTGGATACCCAAACGGTGAAGTGTTGGTGCACGGTTCAGCAGTACTGGGTGTTCACGGATAACTTCATCCAAGATATCCCAAACAACAGCTTCTTCACGCTCAACCATTTTCTTAGCAGCTTTGATCGTCGTCGCAAGACCACGTGCTTCTAGCTTGCCATAGATGAATGGTTTGAATAGCTCAAGTGCCATCTTCTTAGGAAGACCACACTGGTGCAGACGAAGGTATGGACCTACGGTGATTACCGAACGACCAGAGTAGTCTACACGCTTACCAAGCAAGTTCTGACGGAAACGACCTTGCTTACCTTTGATCATGTCAGCCAGAGACTTAAGCGGACGCTTGTTCGAACCAGTAATGGCACGACCACGACGACCGTTGTCTAGCAGGGCATCAACTGACTCTTGCAGCATACGCTTTTCGTTACGTACGATGATGTCAGGTGCAGCCAGATCCAGTAGGCGTTTCAGACGGTTATTACGGTTGATTACACGACGGTACAGATCGTTAAGATCTGACGTTGCGAAACGACCGCCATCCAGTGGTACCAGAGGACGAAGATCCGGTGGCAGAACTGGAAGTACAGTCAGGATCATCCACTCAGGGTTGTTTCCAGACTGTAGGAATGCTTCAACAAGCTTCAAACGCTTGGTGATTTTCTTACGCTTAGTTTCAGAGTTAGTTTCTTCCAACTCTTCACGCATAAGTTCAGTTTCAGCTTGAAGGTCCATGTTGGCCAACAATGCTTTAACTGCTTCAGCACCCATACGAGCGTCGAATTCATCACCCCATTGCTCAAGCGCGTCAAGATACTGTTCTTCTGACAGCATTTGGCTACGCTCAAGATCGGTCATGCCTGGTTCGATCACAACATATGATTCGAAGTACAGAACACGCTCGATGTCACGCAAAGGCATGTCCATCAGCAAGCCGATACGAGATGGTAGTGATTTTAGGAACCAGATGTGGGCAACAGGTGAAGCAAGCTCAATGTGACCCATACGCTCACGGCGTACTTTAGTCTGAGTAACTTCAACACCACACTTTTCACAGATCACACCACGGTGCTTAAGGCGTTTGTATTTACCGCAAAGACATTCATAGTCTTTTACTGGGCCAAAGATACGTGCACAGAAAAGACCGTCACGCTCAGGCTTGAAGGTACGGTAGTTAATTGTTTCTGGCTTTTTAACTTCACCAAAAGACCATGAACGAATCATGTCTGGTGAAGCTAGACCGATTTTGATTGCATCAAATTCTTCGGTCTTATGCTGTGCTTTCAGAAACTTAAGTAAGTCTTTCACATTTGGCTCCTGTGAGGAGTTGACCCATAAAGGCGCTGGCAGGCAGCGCCTTCATATTGATACCGGAATTAACGTTCAAGCCTTGGCTTATTCGTCTTCCAGCTCGATGTTGATACCCAACGAGCGGATTTCTTTCAGCAATACGTTGAAAGATTCCGGCATACCCGGCTCCATGCGGTGATCGCCGTCGACGATGTTCTTATACATCTTCGTACGACCATTCACGTCATCCGACTTAACAGTCAGCATTTCTTGGAGGGTATATGCTGCGCCGTATGCTTCAAGCGCCCACACTTCCATCTCACCGAAACGCTGGCCACCGAACTGAGCTTTACCACCCAGCGGCTGCTGAGTAACAAGGCTGTAAGAACCGGTAGAACGGGCGTGCATCTTGTCATCAACCAAGTGGTTCAATTTCAGCATGTACATGTAACCAACAGTTACAGGACGCTCAAACTTCTCACCAGTACGGCCGTCGAATAGGTTCAACTGGCCAGACTCTGGTAGATCACCCAGTTTCAGTAGCTCTTTGATTGACGGCTCAGGCGCACCATCAAATACAGGCGTTGCGATCGGTAGACCTGCACGCAAGTTTTGAATCAGTGTACGCACTTCGTCATCAGTCATCGTGCTGATATCGACTTTTTGACGCGTATCACCCAGGCTGTAAACCTTCTGCAGGAATTCGCGGAATTTCGCCAATTCTTGCTGCTCTTTAAGCATCTTGTTGATCTTGTTACCGATACCTTTCGCCGCTAGGCCAAGGTGGGTTTCAAGGATCTGACCGATGTTCATACGAGACGGTACACCCAGTGGGTTTAGAACGATGTCTACTGGCTCACCAGTTTCGTCGTACGGCATATCTTCAACAGGGTTGATCTTAGAGATAACACCCTTGTTACCGTGACGACCTGCCATCTTATCACCAGGTTGGATACGACGTTTAACAGCCAGGTAAACCTTAACAATCTTAAGGACGCCCGGTGCCAAGTCATCACCCTGAGTGATCTTACGGCGCTTGGTGTCGAACTTCTTATCGAAGTCAGCTTTCAATTCGTCGTACTGCTCAGCCAGTTGCTCTAGCTGAGTTTGCAGCGCTTCGTCGTCAAGGGTTTGCGTTAGCATGCTCTGACGATCCATGTTCGCCAGTTTTTCTTGGCTATAACCGGCATGACCCAGTACGCCACGAACACGTGCTACCAAACCACCTTCAAGAATAGAGAACTCTTCTGTCAGGTCTTTCTTGGCTTCTTTCAGCTGCATTTCTTCGATTTCTAGCGCACGCTTGTCTTTCTCTACACCATCACGGGTAAATACTTGTACGTCGATAACCGTACCAGATACACCGTTAGGAACACGTAGAGAAGAGTCTTTCACGTCAGACGCTTTCTCACCAAAGATTGCACGTAGTAGTTTTTCTTCTGGCGTAAGTTGGGTTTCACCTTTAGGTGTTACTTTACCTACCAGAATGTCACCGCCTTTCACTTCCGCACCGATGTATACAACACCAGATTCGTCAAGCTTAGACAGCGCCGCTTCACCCACGTTAGGGATATCAGCAGTAATTTCTTCGCTACCCAGTTTAGTATCACGTGCCACACAAGAAAGCTCTTGAATGTGGATAGTCGTCAGGCGGTCTTCCTGTACTACACGCTCAGATACAAGGATGGAGTCCTCGAAGTTGTAACCGTTCCAAGGCATGAACGCGATACGCATGTTCTGGCCAAGTGCAAGTTCACCTAGGTCGGTTGAAGGACCATCAGCCAGCACATCACCACGAGCACATAGTTCACCAGGCATCACCGTTGGACGCTGGTTAATGCACGTGTTCTGGTTAGAACGGGTGTACTTCGTCAGGTTATAGATGTCGATACCCGCTTCACCAGAAACCAGTTCGTCTTCGTTAACCTTGATAACAATACGAGATGCATCTACTGACTGAACCATACCGCCGCGCTTAGCAACAGCAGTTACGCCCGAGTCAACCGCTACTGCACGCTCAATACCAGTACCAACCAACGGCTTATCAGCACGTAATGTTGGCACTGCCTGACGTTGCATGTTCGCACCCATAAGTGCACGGTTAGCATCATCGTGCTCTAGGAACGGGATCAGGGATGCCGCCACCGATACAACCTGGTTGGTTGCAACGTCCATGTACTGAACGTGATCGCTTGGGTGCAGACCTGAATCGCCTTTCTGGCGAGCAGTAACAAGTTCTTCACCGAATGAGCCATCGTCATTCAACACGGCATTTGCCTGTGCAATAACGAACTGACCTTCTTCGATAGCAGAAAGGTAATCAATTTGATCCGTTACTTTACCGTCAACAACTTTGCGGTAAGGCGTTTCTAGGAAGCCGTACGGGTTAGTACGTGCATACGCAGACAGCGAGTTGATCAAACCGATGTTTGGACCTTCAGGTGTTTCGATAGGACACAGACGACCGTAGTGGGTTGCGTGTACGTCTCGAACTTCAAAGCCTGCACGCTCACGCGTCAGACCGCCTGGGCCCAATGCAGAAATACGACGCTTATGCGTTACTTCTGACAACGGGTTGTTTTGGTCCATAAACTGTGACAACTGAGAAGAGCCAAAGAACTCTTTCACTGCCGCAGAGATAGGTTTAGCGTTGATCAGATCTTGAGGCATGATTGCATCAAGGTCGCCAAGGCTTAGACGTTCTTTAACTGCACGTTCAACACGAACCAGACCTACACGGAATTGGTTCTCTGCCATTTCGCCAACAGAACGAATACGACGGTTACCCAAGTGGTCAATGTCATCCACTTCACCGATACCGTTACGGATATCGATAAGCTTACGCATTACCTGGATAATATCGTCATGGCTAAGCACACCAGAACCGGTCATTTCTTCGCGGCACAGTGAACTGTTGAACTTCATGCGACCTACCGCAGAAAGATCGTAACGATCTTCTGAGAAGAACAGGCTTTCAAAAAGCTGCTCTGCTGCTTCACGCGTTGGTGGTTCACCAGGGCGCATCATGCGGTAGATTTCTACCAATGCAGACAGACGGTCAGTCGTACTATCGATACGCAAGGTATCAGACATGTATGGACCGTGGTCTAGATCATTGGTGAATAGGGTTTCGATCTTCTTGTGGCCAGCTTGAGAAAGAAGCGCTAGGGACTCTAGGCTTAGTTCTTGGTTAGCAGCAGCAATGATCTCACCGGTTTCCTCGTTGATATAGTCACGTGCAGCAATTTTGCCCACGATGTACTCAACAGGAACATCAATTTGTTTGATGCCGTCTTTTTCTAGCTGACGGATTTGGCGCGCAGTGATACGACGGCCTGTTTCCACGTAAACTTGACCGTTAGCTTCAATATCGAAGCTCGCAGTTTCGCCACGTAGACGATCCGGTACCAGTTCCATCACCAAAGATTTGCCTTGTACTTCGAACACTACTTTGTCGAAGAACAGGTCAAGAATTTGCTCGGTGGTGTATTCCAGCGCACGCAGAATGATCGACGCAGGAAGCTTACGACGACGGTCAATACGTACGTAGACAGCATCCTTAGGATCGAATTCAAAATCCAACCACGAACCGCGGTAAGGAATGATACGTGCGTTGTACAGCACTTTACCTGAGGAATGGGTTTTACCCTTATCGCTGTCGAAGAAGACGCCCGGGCTACGATGCAGCTGGGATACGATAACCCTCTCAGTACCGTTAATTACGAAGGTACCATTGTCGGTCATGAGTGGAATTTCACCCATGTAGACTTCTTGTTCTTTAATGTCTTTTACGGTGCCAGCAGGTGCGTCTTTGTCAAACATCACTAGACGCAGTTTCACGCGAAGCGGTGCAGAATAAGTTACGCCACGAATTTGGCATTCTTTAACATCAAAAACTGGCTCACCGAGACGATAGCTAACGTATTGCAGCTCGGAATTGCCATTGTAGCTCTGAATCGGAAAAACAGAGCGAAAGGCAGCTTCAAGACCGTATTGCCCTTCTGGATCCTGCTCGATAAATTTTTCGAAAGAATCAAGCTGGATAGACAGTAAGTATGGTACGTCCAAGACTTGCGGACGCTTACCAAAATCCTTACGGATACGCTTTTTCTCGGTATAAGAGTAAACCATAGGGTTCCTCAGCTCGCTGATAAGTGACCCAAACTGTCCAGACTGAGGGACAGTAACTAAACAACCGCCGTTTACTGTAGGAACATCAGAGAGTTATCCCGATGTTTTTTTTGCATGAACGGTAGTGACTAAACGGGGTGAAAAATTCACTACTGCCCTACAGCGCAAAAAGGCCGGTGGCTATTTAGCCACCAGCCGTTAGCCTAAACAGGCTAAGAAATTAAGTATAAATTACTTAACTTCAACAGAAGCACCAGCTTCTTCTAGATCTTTCTTAAGAGCTTCAGCTTCTTCTTTAGAAACAGCTTCTTTCAACGGAGCTGGAGCACCGTCAACTACAGCTTTAGCTTCTTTCAGGCCAAGACCAGTTGCGCTACGTACTGCTTTGATTACAGCAACTTTGTTTGCGCCACAAGCAGTTAGAATTACGTCGAATTCAGTTTGCTCTTCAGCAGCTTCAGCAGCAGCGCCGCCAGCTACAACTGCAGCAGCTGCAGATACGCCGAACTTCTCTTCCATTGCTTCGATTAGTTCAACAACTTGCATTACAGACATTTCTGCAACTGCGTCTAGGATTTGCTCGTTAGTGATAGACATAACAATTCTCTTTAAAGTCAACAATTAGTTTAAATAGCAACCAGTTAAAAGCAAGGCAAATTATGCCGCTACTTCTTCTTTTTGGTCGCGAACAGCTGCGATAGTACGTACCAGCTTGCCAGCAGACGCTTCTTTCATGCACATCATTAGGCGTGCAATTGCTTCGTCGTAAGTTGGCAGTGTTGCAAGTACATCAGCGTCAGTAATAGCGCCTTCGAATGCAGCAGCTTTGATCTCGAAATCTTTATTCTCTTTAGCGAAGTCTTTAAAAAGACGCGCAGCAGCACCAGGGTGCTCGTTAGAGAAACCGATCAGAGTAGGACCAACAAAAATGTCTTGTAGACACTCATAGTTAGTACCTTGAACCGCACGACGTGCAAGGGTGTTACGAACAACTTTCAGGTAAACGCCCGCTTCACGCGCTTGTTTACGTAGAGAAGTCATTGCACCAACCGCGACACCGCGAGAATCAGCTACAACTGCAGACAGGGCACCACTGGCAGCTTCGTTGACTTCAGCAACAATTGCTTTTTTGTCTTGAAGATTTAATGCCATTTGGATTTGCTCCTGGATTATATATACACCACTCGCTGCTTCTCAGCAGGAGAGTAATTACGGCGCAGATCCAAGAAAGAAAATTATCTATCATGTCCTGGCACCGTCTACGTAGGGCATATTAAGTTTCTATTCGAAAATGGAAACGCCTACGGTCTTGGACGAAGTCCGACTAGCGGACATCAGCCATTATTTTAAAGCGGGAAATTGTACAGTAACTCCCCGCTTTAAGCAAATTAGATTGCTTGTGCGTCCAGAGTGTTCTGGTCAACCGAAACACCCGCACCCATAGTGGTCGAGATGCTTACTTTCTTGATGAAAGTACCTTTCGCTGAAGAAGGCTTCGCTTTCTTCAGAGCTACCAACAATGCTTCAAGGTTACCCTTAAGTTTGTCAGTATCGAAATCAACCTTACCGATAGTGGTATGGATGATACCGTTCTTGTCGTTACGGTAACGAACCTGACCAGCTTTAGCGTTCTTAACCGCTTCAGCAACGTTAGGTGTTACAGTACCAACTTTAGGGTTTGGCATTAGACCGCGTGGACCCAAGATAGTACCCAATTGACCTACAACGCGCATTGCATCTGGAGATGCGATAACTACGTCGAAGTTCATTTCGCCTTTCTTGATTTGGTCAGCAAGGTCTTCCATACCAACGATATCAGCACCAGCTTCTTTAGCAGCTTCAGCGTTCGCACCTTGAGTGAATACCGCTACGCGGATGTCACGGCCAGTACCGTGTGGCAATACAGTTGCGCCACGAACGTTTTGGTCTGATTTACGTGCATCGATGCCCAGGTTTACTGAAACATCAACACTTTCAACGAATTTAGCAGTAGCCAGTTCTTTAAGAAGAGCAACAGCTTCGTTGATGTCATACTCACGAGTACCATCAACTGCTTCGCGAATAGCGCGCATACGCTTAGTCAATTTTGCCATTGTCTTATCCCTCTACCACTAGGCCCATTGAACGAGCAGTACCAGCGATTGAGCGTTTCATCGCTTCAATGTCAGCACCCGTCATGTCTTTCGCTTTAGTTTCAGCGATTTCCTGAACTTGAGCGTCGGTAACAGTACCTACTTTCTCAGTGTTCGGGCGACCTGAACCAGACTTGATACCAGCTGCTTTCATAAGAAGAACTGCAGCAGGTGGCGTCTTAGTTTCGAAAGTGAAAGAACGGTCTGCGTATACAGTGATAACAACTGGAGTAGGAAGACCTTTCTCCATTGATTCTGTACGTGCGTTGAACGCTTTACAGAATTCCATGATGTTAACACCGTGCTGACCTAGAGCTGGACCAACTGGTGGACTTGGGTTAGCCATACCAGCTGCAACTTGCAGCTTGATGTAAGCTTCTACTTTTTTAGCCATTACTAAATACCTAAATTTGGGTTCTAACGTCTGTTTTGTACAAACAAACTCCCCGTTTAACAAAAGGGCGCGAAATTGTATTCAAATTTCGCGCCCCTCGCAATACTTTCCGAGCAAAAAACGATCAGCTTTTTTCTACTTGGCTGAACTCTAGCTCTACTGGTGTTGCACGACCGAAGATCGAGACAGAAACCTTCACGCGGCTCTTCTCGTAATCAACCTCTTCGACCACACCGTTGAAGTCCGCAAATGGGCCTTCAGTAACACGAACAACTTCACCCGCTTCGTACACAGTTTTGTGCACTGGGGATTCGCTCGCTTTTTCCAGACGGTTCAAAATCGCGTCCGCTTCTTTGTCAGAAATCGGCGCTGGGCGATCCGGTGTACCACCAATGAAGCCCATTACACGTGGTACGCTGCGCACCAAGTGCCATGATTCATCATTCATGATCATTTGAACAAGTACGTAACCTGGGAAAAACTTACGTTCACTTTTACGACGCTGTCCTGCGCGCATTTCTACAACTTCTTCAGTAGGTACAAGTACTTCGCCAAAGAAATCTTCCATCTCGTGGATCTTGATATATTCGTTCAAAGACTTAGATACACGGCCTTCAAAACCGGAAAAAGCTTGAACTACATACCAACGTTTTTTCGGAGCTTCGCTCATGAATTTATCCTCACACGCCAGTGAATAGGCGGACCAGACGGACCATGATACCGTCGATGCCCCACAGGATGAGCGCCATGACGACAGTGACAGCCAGAACGATGAGAGTGGTCTGCAAAGTTTCTTGACGTGTAGGCCAAACAACTTTACGCACTTCCATTCGCGATTCTTGTGCAAAAGTGATTGCAGCTTTACCTTTTGCAGTCAGGGCAGCAACACCGCCCGCAGCAGCAACTAGCACAATTACAGCAGCAGCTCGTAGCACAACAGACATATCACCGTACAGGCTATTTCCCACTACCGCAGTCGCTAGTAAGGCAAAGACTACTACCCATTTCAGGGTGTCCATTGACCCGGTTGGGGTTTCAGCATTCGCTTTCATACATTCTACCTGTAACTTATCTATTTCATAGACGACGACAACCTCGCGTCAGCGAGGTAAAAAGAACAAGAAACAAAAATCTGACACGTTTTCACTGTCTACTTTCTTATCCCATAAACGTTTACTTCTGCGCCAGATAGGCGAAAAAAAGTCCAATCCGATAATTTGGCGCAGAAAAAGGGCATCAAATGATGCCCTTTTTGCTAGTGTGTCGTCAAATCTTATTCGACGATTTTAGCAACAACACCCGCACCTACAGTACGGCCACCTTCGCGGATTGCGAAGCGTAGACCTTCGTCCATCGCGATTGGCGCGATTAGAGTAACAGTCATAGAAATGTTATCACCAGGCATTACCATCTCAACGCCTTCTGGCAATTCGATAGTACCGGTCACGTCAGTTGTACGGAAGTAGAACTGTGGACGGTAGCCTTTGAAGAACGGAGTATGACGGCCGCCTTCATCTTTCGACAGAACGTAGATTTCTGACGTGAAAGTAGTGTGTGGAGTGATTGAACCTGGCTTAGCAAGTACTTGACCACGTTGAACTTCATCACGCTTAGTACCACGTAGAAGAACACCAACGTTCTCACCAGCACGGCCTTCGTCAAGAAGTTTACGGAACATCTCAACACCAGTACAAGTAGTGGTGATGGTGTCTACGATACCAACGATAGCAACTTCGTCACCTACGCGTACGATACCTTGCTCAACACGACCCGTTACAACAGTACC
>NZ_FOWR01000013.1 GCF_900115495.1 Enterovibrio norvegicus DSM 15893
GGACTGGCTTGCGAAGTACACCGCGGCTTTTTTCAATATGTCGCGCTCTTCTGTGACGCGTTTCAGCTCCTTTTTGAGGCGACGAATTTCTTCGCTTTCATCAGACTTGGCTTGATGATGAGAAGCATCAGGGCCGTAGCGTTTTATCCACGCATATAGGCTGTGCGTTGTTGTCCCTAAACGATGGGCAACATCCGCGACACGGTGGCCTTTTTCGGTGACCTGCTTTACCGCTTCAATTTTGAATTCTTCTGGAAATCTCTTACCACTCATAAACACCTCTCTGTTAGTCATAATGTCTAACTCAGGGGTGTCTATCAAGTCGGTGGCTATTCACTAGATGTTTTATAAATAGTGGCGATAACTTGGAATGTTTCTCTGGCAGTTTTACTTTTCGCCCATTACGAGATTTATAACTAGGAAGATTCTGATAAAACCTAAAACTAGACAGATTTTCTCGACCGGTTATGCTTGCTCCACGACTCGTAATTTCTACAAACTGGTATTCTGAAGTATGCTCAGATCCACAAAACGCAATAATTACAGACTTCTTTTCAAAAAGATCATTTAGATCCTTAGAAACAATATTAATGGTGAGGGGACGTGGATCGAATACCTGCTCTGGATATGTGCTCAATAAGACATGAGCAGTATTCCCTGATGTGTTCATCAGTTGATGTTGGCTGGGATCATAGCTTTCAGACTTATTCTTTGTCATGTCCAGCATTACAATATCAAACTCATGTAGGTTTGCTGGATAGTCATGATTAAGCTTTAGAAGTTTTTCCTCATGGTTTCTATTATTTACTTGTATTATAGAACCGAAGCTTCCTTCGAAACTGTTGAAGCGTAGATCCTTTAACGTTTCGACGACTGCCTCTTCAACATCGAAAAGAAAAACCATTGGCTTTTTGTACGGCTCAACATTATTTATACTGATAACTTGCTTAGTATCTACATTGGCATGTTCTTTTGGTTTCTTTTTGAACATTCTAAATCTCTACAATTAATCCTAATGGTGGTCATGCAAGGTATAACAATTTATTAGATCCCAAAGTGGGGTATTCAAACACCTCACTTTGGGATTTTTTGCGCAGCCGCCGGACACTTTTACTTAGCATAAGCGACTGTTTTGTATAGAGTATCATCATACCCCACAAAATCACGAACGAGAAAACACGACAAAGTGGGGGATTTCCACACACTTCACGAATAGCATTAGAAAATCTATGGGAAACTCTCGATGTGAGAATGATGAAGCTAGCTTTCGCTAACAAGGAAAGGGGCATAAATGTGCCAGAACTGATCGGCCTGACACGGGTTTGGGCGAATTTTTCACCCAAAACTCGTTTTCACATACACTCACCCTTACGGCCGAATTGCTACGAAGAGAAAGAAACAACAAAACCACCATTATCGGTGGTTTTGTCTTTTCTCTGCCTTCTCGGCGGTATTAACCAAACACTTCTTCAACGTCGACAACTTTGGAGCGGTTAACCGTTATTTTCCAGCGTTGTAAGGTGATGGTACCGTCTGGGTTTTTCTGTTTTGAGATCAAGTTGAACTGGTGGCGTTTATCGATGGATTCACGCGTGACTTGTCCGTCGCTCAATGCGTAGTAACGTTCTTTACCGCGTGCCATGAGGCGTGAAAAAGGACGAAAATCCATGCGCCACACTTCTCGTGTCATGTCATAACCACTGAGGAACTTGGTGGTGGACATGTTGGTGAGCATCTTCATGCGAACCACGGATTCTTCACGCTGACGCAATTTGCCTTTACGCATTTTGCGCACGTCATCAGGGATCTTGTCGAAGGCGATGTAATCCAGCCATTCTAACTGGCTGCCGATACGCTGGCCGGATGTGGGATCAGTGAATAATTTACGCCATTTCGGACGGCCACGGCGAATGAAACGCCAAAGCACATCACGCAAATCATCTTTAAAGATCTCCCTGAGCGCATACAAACCCGCCATTGCGAGGGCGAACGACAGGGTAATCTCACCCAAGAAGCTGCGCATGCGGATGATTGCCACGGTGACAAATATCATCACGAGACCTGCCGCTGCGCCTTTCGCTAACTTGTTCAGGTTCTGCCCCAGCACCACGTCTTTCTGACGGATGGTAACGGGGTATTCGATCAGTCGGCGAGCAAGACGCATTTTGTTCACCATGCGGGTAGAGTCAACCTGTGCTTTGTCTGAGTTGTAGTTTTGCTGAATGCGGTACGCCGACTCTGACTCTACAAAGGCTATCAACTGTTCTCTGATCGGTTTAAATGCTGCGCTACGTGGCATGTGCGCCACCAACGACAAGAAGCGCTGCTCTGTGAGCCAAGACAGGTAGTTATCGATATTGTTGTAGTACTTAATCAGGCTGTCTTCTTTTGGCACATAACGGCGCAAACGACGCAAAATCTCAACCGCCATGTCCGTGATGTATTCAAGCTGTTCAACCGCTTCAGCTTCTTCAACATCGGCAACCGTATCAAAGAATCGGTGTGTGGTTTTTTCTAGCGACAACGCATATTGATAAGCATACAAGCTCAAGCTTACGCGGTATTTGTCCGATGGGAATTTGTCCCGGCTAGCAAGGCGAGAATGCACCAAAGGAAGGTGGTGTTGAGATGTAAAATAGGTACGCGTGTTTGAAAGGACTGTGTTGTAAAACGCGTCCTCGCTTAACACTTTATTGGAGAAATTCAGTTCTCCGGGCACAAAAAGATAGAATTCGACGTCCTGTCGTTTTACTTCTTCATTAATCAGCGCGATCCGTGCGGTTAACCCCTCATATTTCTCTACAGAGATCAATGTGTACTCCAAACATTCGTCATCTCACAGCAATCATGCAAGCCGCATTTATTCGCTTTTGTCATCCTATGCGGCAGCTTAGTGTAACGAATTTATCCATTAAATCAGAAACAAAAAATGTCATTATCTTCAGATAGAAAGCGCACTGAACAATTTATGACCAATCATTGATGATCCGGCTGTATCGCCCATATTCTCAAGTTTGAGATAGACACGGTCTCACAACATCAACTGGGTTATCCACAGAAAAAGTGAATAAGTTTTTGGTAACATCGAGAAGATTCAAGCACACGCTCATTGCCTTGATTGCTCACAAAATGCACAGTGCTCAAATTCGACAAACAGGCATCTCATCCTAGAATGGTAAATAACGGCGAAGGTGCTGCCCTAAGGCCGTTAGCCTAGGGCAAAAACAGGGTAGAAAAGTGACGGGAAACGCGCGTTATTTCCCCGTTTCTAATGCTTGGCGCATACGGGTTTGCACCACATCAACCAAGAGATCGGGTTGGAATTTCGATACAAACCGATCACACCCTACTTTCTCAACCATGGCTTCGTTAAAACTGCCACTGAGCGAGGTGTTCAAAGCCACATATAAGTGGCTCATTCGTGCATCTGCACGCACTTCAGAAGTCAGCTTGTAGCCGTCCATTTCCGGCATCTCTGCATCCGTGATCATCATTAGAATCTCATCGGTCACGTTCTTGCCTTCATCACACCACGCTTTTAGCGTGGCTAACGCCTGAGCGCCGTTTTTCTTCTCAATACATTCAATGCCGAGCTGCGCCAGCGTTTCTCTCACTTGCGTACGCGCGGTCGATGAATCATCAACGATCAGTACTTTCTGACCGGCCAAATGCGACGACAAGTCACCGTCCAGCACGTCTTCCGATATACCAATGTCGTAAGACACGATTTCGGCCAGCACTTTTTCAACATCGATGATTTCAATCAGCCTCGCTTCGCCTTCATGCTCAAGTTTGCTGATCGCCGTGAGGTAGTTGCCGTGCCCTGTGCTCGGCGGCTCCATGATTTCATCCCACCCCATGTTCTTGATATACACCACTTCGCCAACCAGAAAAGCCTGAATCGAACGGTTATATTCCGTCACAATCAGGTTTGCTCGCTGATCTTTGCCCAAGGGGCGAAACCCGATGGACTGACGCATATCAATGACTGGAATCGAGTTTCCACGAATGGTAGCGACACCGCTGATTTTTGGATGAGCACCCGGCATTTGGTTTAGATGCGGTACTTTGAGTACTTCACGAACTTTGAATACGTTAATCGCAAAAAGCTGCCGAGTCCCTAGCTGAAAAATAAGCAGCTCAAGCCTGTTCTCCCCGACTAAGCGGGTTCGTGAATCTACAGAATCTAAAATACTCGTCATCGTACTCTTCGCCATTTTCATTCACCAAATGGTGACAGTTAACTATGCTTCTGGTTTCAGCCAGTAAAACACATTCATCTGTCAGTCGCATCAGGTCTTGGCGCAATTAGCGTGCTATTTATCATTTCAACAATAATAGTAGGAAAACTCTCGGGATAAAGCGAAGCATTGATGCGCAAAGCCACACCATATGCAACATAGAGCATTTTGGTCATTTCTTGTTCACACTATGATTTTCCACCATCAGCACTGAAAGTTTGTTCCCACAAACAGGCACAACCGAGGTGTTATCCTTGTAATCTAGCGCTACAATTAGAAAAGTATTAGAACGGTTCAACTGTCGACTACAGGCGCTGAAATGAAAAGCAAAGCCAATGAATCTCAGGGAATGTTGCTCTTTAGATTGTCTGCGACGCAGACATTTGCAATCGGTACATTGAAAGTGCGCGAAATCGTCCCTTTTTGTCCGCTTACCGCATTACCCGGCTCTCACCACACGGTTGTGGGTACCGCCAATATTCGAGGGATCACGACACCCGTTATCGATATGGCGAAAGCCGTTGGGTATCAGCCGATAGAAAAAGACGAATACAAAAACTGCTTTATTATCATCACCGATTGTCAACGTCGGGTGGTGGGATTTTTAGTGCGTGCCATTGAAAAGATCAGTGAATGTGATTGGCGAAACATCACCCCGCCCCCGGAATCTTTGGGGTCACGCGCATTCCTAACCGGTGTGATGAACGTCGATAAAAAAATTGTACAGCTGCTCGACGTTGAATTGGTGATGTCGAAGATTTTCCCAACCTCAGCCGACAAGCTCCACCCCGTTCTTGCGGATGTGGATCGTGAAAAGCTCAAGCCTATGCACATCATTTTGATTGATGACAGTAGCTTGGCGAGACGACAACTCTCCGAAGCACTCGACAGTATCAACATCCCTTATGAAGTCAGTTCAAATGGGCTCGATGCGCTAGAAAAAATGAAAGACTCAGCAGCACATGGCCGACCTTTCGACATTGTGGTGAGCGATATTGAGATGCCTGGCATCGATGGCTACGAATTAGCGTTTGAAATTCGAAGCAATGAGCCGCTGGCAGAAGCTTATCTGATCCTTCATACGTCTCTTTCTAGTGAAATCAGTGTTGACCGCGCCCACCAAGTCGGCGCTCACGAAGCCTTAACCAAGTTCGATGCCACCGAGTTAGTCAATGCCATGCTGCGCGGTGCGAGACTAAAAACCGAAAGTGACTCTGTGCGCTTAGAAGGCACGGTGGAGTAATTTACTTTCATTTGTACCCCTAAACGTAAACCGTATGCTTAGGGGTAAATTTATCGATACCTTTATCATCAACCTCGCCAATCTCTATTTGCTATGAGTAGACCTGTGCTACAAACCCAAACCAGCAAAGCAAATTCCTGCCTTTTCCTTGATCAAAAGACTGTTTCCAAGCCTGTCAATGTGGTTTAATTTCGTCAGGATCACACATAGAAGGCTATAGACCTATGAGTAACGTATTCGAAATCGTGAAATTCTCACGTCGCAAGAACAAACTGAAGCGGGAAATTCAGGACAACGAGAAAAAAATTCGCGATAACCAAAAGCGTGTCACCCTGCTTGAGAACATGCTTGATTACATTCAGCCAGAAATGACACACGATGAAATCGTTGAAATCGTGAAAAACATGAAAGCCGACTATGAAGATCGCGTTGATGACCACATCATCAAGAGTGCTGAGATTTCAAAAGAACGTCGTGAAATCAGCCGTCAGATCAAAGAGCTGACCCGTTTGGAAAAAGAAGGCAAATAAGACGCCGCTTTCTTCAACGTAAAGAATATCTAAAAGGAGGCTTAGCCTCCTTTTTTGTTGCCTGCTGTTTCTCCACTGAATTGTGTTCGTGGAAAAAAGCACCGTGATATAACGAGAAAAGCCTGACGTTCGTCAGGCTTTGAAAGGCAAGGGGAAGTTAAAGCGTGTTAATGGCAGGGATTACCAGTAAACACGTGCACCGATGGCATACTTCATTTCGCTGTCAGCGGTTGCGCCTGCAGCTACCGTCCAATCGTTTTTGTTGTTCGTGAAACCTGCGGTTGTACCGTCTGCGTATGCTGCTTCACCGTAAACGCGGAAGAACGAATTGAATTTATGCACTGCACCAAGGTAAACCAGTGTTGCATCGTTGCTTTCAAGCACGGAAGAGGCGGCGTCTTTCACATCGTACTCACTGAATTCGTAACCACCGTATACAGACGATTTCTCTGACAGACCGTAGCTTAGCGCTAGGCCGTAACCCGTGCGATCCAGTTCCATGTTAACCGCATCACTCTCGATTTTGCTTGATGCGTATTGGACACCAACACTTAAGTCACCAAACGTGCGCTCTACCCATAGCGTGTGGTAGAAATCTTCAAGTTCACCCGCTGGCACACCGTCAAATGCTGCGTGCCCTTGTGTTGCTTGAGACACACCGGCAGTGACATCAAAACCTGCGACATTTACACGACCAAACAACTCGAACACTTCAGGGTTTGCATCGTCTTCAGCGAAGGCGTAGCTCGCATCGACATAGAAGTCATCATTTTCAAAAATGTAACGCACTGAGCTATCGTGCTTACCGCCTGAAATCGTACCCTCAACGATGTGTGAACCACCGTAGAAGTATGAATTATCAACACCCCACAGATCATCTGCTGTCAGGTATTGTTTACCAAGGGTCACTTTACCCCAGTCACCGCTCGCACCAATATAGCTGTAACGGTTTTTAAATTCGTCTGCCAGGCTATATTCAATGGCACCTAGCACATCAAAATATTCATTCACTGTATATGTTGCATTAACGCCAGCACGAGAACTGCCGTCGTCTAATTTAATATCTTTGCCTTCATCTTTCGTCAATTTCGCGCGGAGCTGACCGTATACTTCTACTGAACCTTCGTCGCTGCTAAATACTTCATACGCGCTTACATTGCTTGCCAAAAGTACTGCTGGAATTGCTACTGCTAAAATTTTCTTATTCATACAATACGTTCCTGTATTTATTATTCATTCCGTTTGCAAAGATGTTGCGGAATAAAAATTAACATCGGTGAAACACAGGAGCAATGATACAAATATTTACAAAATACAAAGGATACGGAATAATATGTTCACTTTTTACACAAATAGCAGCAGTGTGCCTAGAACATAAATAACGCATAACAAGTCACAGAAGTGAGACAAAAAACTCACTAATATTCATATGGAGTCACTTATCCGACCTGTTTATTCCATGAAGCAGGATGTGATTCTGTTTAAAATTTGCTCAACTTTATAAATACAGCACTAAACACTAATTGCGAGTGGATTCACAATTAAAGTAAAAAGAACACACTTATATTTCGGGAATACACTGTGCTACACGCAATTAATCGGCACAAATTGATGACATACTAGACAATCTATTTTAACCCTAACTGTCTAAGCCGCTTATAAACAGTATTACGACTTACACCTGTTATTTGTGCAATTTTGGAAATGTTCCCTTCTGTTGAATGAAATAACGCCGGTAACGTGTCTTGCCAACGTGAAGGAATCATGGGCTGCGGGGAGTATTGAGAGGAAAGTGGCTTAACAACATCATTACCGAGGCTGTCGGTGGATTCATCATTATGAATCACCGCTTTCCGCTCGGCCTTATCAATGGTAGCGATTTCAGCAAACGTGCGTTCGTTCGATTGTAAGTCGAGAAAGAAGTCATCCGACAAATGGTGTCGAGTGATCACATCACCATCAGACAATGCCAGCGCTACGCGAAGTACGTTCACCAATTGACGAATGTTTCCCGGCCAAGGGTGCGCTTGGAAGAGAGACATTACGTCATCGCTGATCATAGGAGATGCACCTTGATCCGACAGTGACATCAACAACTCTGCGACAAGCTCTCGCAAATCTGTGCGTTCACGAAGCGAAGGTAAAAACAGGGTTAACCCATTTACACGGTAATAAAGATCGTCTCGAAATTGTTTACTGGCGACGGCATCACGCAAGGATTGGTGCGTTGCACACACAATGCGAAAATCGACGGGGTAACTGTCAGTGCTGCCCAGCGGGGTGACGGATTTCTCTTGTAGCACACGCAATAAACGCGCTTGCACGTGAAGCGGCATATCACCAATTTCATCAAGAAAAAGGGTGCCACCGTCAGCTTGACGAATGTAGCCTAAACTGCCTTTGGCACTTGCCCCCGTAAACGCCCCTTTCACATAGCCAAACAGTTCAGACTCAACTAACTCAGCGGGAATGGCCGCACAGTTAACAGCGACTAAGTTTTCTGATGCTCGTTCAGAGGTGGCATGCACAGCCTGTGCAAACACTTCTTTACCGACACCCGTTTCGCCTTGTATGACCAGAGGAATATCGCTGTTCACCACACTTTGCGCTTGGCGGATCGCACGGTGCATTTTGCCATCGCCCAAATCAAGCATGGGCAGGATACGTGCTGATGTAGAAGAGGGTGCCTTGCTCGCAGGCGATGACGCGGCAACATTCAACTTGGTGTGTGAAAACGCAGCAGGTGTGGTCACTCGTGGAATATGCGCCACTTGAGGATGTTTCACCGTCGCAAACAAACGGTATTTAGGTAAGCCGATAAAAGAAAGTGTTTGGTTTTCAGGATGCACCGACAAGTGCAATGCCGAAATGCCTGTCACCAGATCAATAGATAGCCCTCGCAAGGCCTGTCCTACCAACAAATCAGCCCGTCGGTTTGCCGCAATGATCATGCCTTCGTCATTGAACACCAGCATCCCCGCCCACTGGCTGTCTAAGTTATCGCTGCTGGTGTTGAAGATCAGCATGTGATTGTGCTGACGATACGTTGCAATGATGAGCTGGTTCTCCACCGCTTGCGTCATCACTTTTACCATGCCGTTAACATGGGAAGTAGGCAGATACGCGTCGGAAGAAATATTGAGCACACCGACCAAACGGCGATCACTGTTATAAATAGGGGCAGCTGAGGCCGTCATGTAGCGATTCGCAATCAAAAAGTGCTCATCTCGCCCCACCACCACTGATTCGCCCGTTTGTATCGCCGTGCCTACCGCATTTGTGCCGTTGTATTTTTCCTGCCAACTGGTGCCGTTCTCGAACAAATGCTTGTCCATTTGCCCAACAAAACCAGGGCGTCCCCACTGACTCAGCAGCGTGCCTTCATGGTCAGCCAACAGCACCAAACTGTTACTGTTAACCAGAATATTTTCATAGTAAGGCAAGACTTGTTCTTGCGTGGTCGCAATCAAATCATTGGCGCGCGCTTTGGCATCTTGCCAATCACCGCGATTGAGTTGAATGATTTCCGGAGACGATTTTGGTGTCAGCCCGAAAGACCGGCATCGGTGCCAAGATGCCTGAATGACTTCATCGTGCGTGTGAGCCATATCGCTCATCCACCCTTCTTTTTTGAGCGTTCGAAAACGTTGCATGGTCGTTAAGCATTGTTCACATAGTGTTAACAGTCAACAGTTTCTTGCGCACAAAATGCACAGTGACAGCGCTCACATTTATTTTTAACCTAATATTTTCAATGAGATAAGAAGGTGTCAATTGTTGGCACACTTCTGGCGTATGTCATGATGAATATTTTAAAAGCCAATGTATGGCGTCTGTCAGAGAACGAGCATCACGAAAAACACAGAAACGAAAGTAAAAGGGAAAATTCCGCTGTTTTTTCACTGACGAGACATCGCACGGCTCAATGCCACGATTGGTAACGATTAGATCAGGGAGTGTTCATGTCCTTAGCGCTAGAGAACGTCACAAGGATCAACAACAACGAAAGCTGGCTAGAAGAGATCAATCTGACTCTTGAACCCGGCTCATTTAATGTCCTTCTTGGAAGGACCTTGGCAGGTAAAACCAGCTTAATGCGATTGATGGCTGGGCTAGACAAACCCACCACCGGGCGTGTGTTATTTAACAGCCAAGACATGACAGGTGTGCCTGTTCGGCACCGCAATGTCTCCATGGTTTACCAGCAATTCATCAACTACCCCAACCTGTCCGTGTTTGAAAACATCGCCTCACCGTTACGTTTAGAAAAACACCCAGATTCCGTCATCCGTGAACGCGTGCAAGAAACCGCAGAGATGCTCCACATCGAACAGTTTCTTCACCGTCTTCCCCTTGAACTCTCTGGGGGCCAACAGCAACGCACCGCCATGGCGAGAGCCTTGGTAAAAAATGCTGACCTTATTTTGTTTGATGAACCGCTTGTGAACCTTGACTACAAGCTGCGTGAAGAACTTCGCCAAGAAATGCGCGAGTTGTTTGCGACCAGAAATACCATTGCCGTCTACGCCACGACAGAACCCAACGAAGCGCTCGCGCTCGGAGGCAATGTGGTGCTAATGCATGAAGGAAAGGTGATTCAATCTGGCCCAACCGCCGAGGTGTACCACCACCCTTCTTCTGTCACGAGCGCAGAGTTGTTCGGTGAACCGCCCATTAACATGATCAACGGCCACATTGCTGACGGGAATGTGTCCTTTGCTGAACACATTCACTTCCCTGTAAACACCGTTCTCAGTGAGTTAGAGGAAGGGGAATATCAGTTTGGCATTCGCCCCAATCACCTCAGCCTTGTTCCCCACAATGACGACGATCTCGAGCTTTCTGTCGAGGTTGAACTGGCAGAGATCAGCGGCAGCGAAACCTTTCTTCATGTACGAAACCGCGACGTTGGCATGGTGCTTCATTTACCGGGGGTGCATGACTATCAAGTGGATCAGCGCATCAGCATCTATGTGCCAACACACAAGTTGTATGTGTTCGACAGTACACAAAACCTCATTCAATCCGCCCGTTATCGCTAAGGAGTATGTATGGCTGAAATCGTCTTAGAATCTCTCGCACATTCGTACATGCCCTCACCGAGCGGCGCGAATGATTACGCAATCCGAAGGATGACTCACACATGGCGAAATGGCGGTGCCTATGCACTGCTAGGCCCGTCAGGCTGTGGCAAAAGCACCATGCTAAACATCATCTCAGGCTTGCTTACCCCATCAGAAGGCAAAGTGGTGTTCGATAAGCAGGATGTGAGTCACCTTGCTCCGCAAGAACGTAACATCGCCCAGGTGTTCCAGTTCCCTGTGGTGTACGACACCATGACAGTGGCAGATAACCTCGCTTTTCCGTTGCGTAACATGAAAACACCAGAGGCCAAGGTGCGTTCACGCGTCAGTGAAGTCGCTGAACTGCTTGAGCTCACGCCAGTGTTGAACAAACGCGCCAGTAACCTGACCGCCGATGAAAAACAAAAAGTGTCCATGGGCCGCGGTCTTGTGCGTGAAGATGTATCCGCCATTTTGTTCGATGAACCTTTGACAGTGATCGACCCACAGCTCAAATGGAAATTGCGCCGTAAGCTACGCCAAATCCATGAACAACTTCATATCACCATGGTCTATGTCACCCATGATCAGCTTGAAGCCGCCACGTTCGCGGAAGAAATCGCCGTGATGTATGACGGCGCGATTGTGCAATTTGGATCGCCTCGCGAGCTTTTCGAATCCCCCAACCACACATTTGTCGGTTACTTCATTGGTAGCCCAGGCATGAATTTGCTGCCCGTAACCCGCAGCAAAAATGGCGTGGAATTTGAAGGCAAGCTTATACCGCTAACGGATGAACAAACCCATGCGCTCGACGCATCATCCAGCGACAACATCAAAGTCGGCATTCGCCCTGAATTTGTACATTTATGGCAAGACGCCCGCGATGAAGCGTGGCAAGTGCCCGTGCAATACGTGGAAGACCTCGGCACCTACAAAATCATCACAGTGAAATTTGGCAGCATTCCGCTCAAATTGCGCATTGATGAAGAAACGCCCGTGCCGAAAGAACACACATGGATCAGCTTTCCCGCCCAATGGCTAAAGCTCTACATCGACGAATACCTCACGGGAGAACCCATTTCCTTAGACGCGGTATCGGCAGAGCAAGGAGCGCCTCATGCAGACTAAAACCGAAAACAATCACGCGTGGTGGCTCGTGCTCCCCGTGTTCTTGCTGGTTGCCTTCTCCGCCATCATCCCGCTGATGACGGTGGTGAACTACTCGATTCAAGATATCTTCGACCAAAACACCGCCTATTTTGTTGGCACGGAATGGTATCGAGAAATCCTGAATGACCCACGCCTACACGATTCGCTGGTACGGCAGTTTATTTATTCTTTCTGTGTCCTCGCGATTGAAATTCCGTTAGGGATCGCCGTGGCACTCACTATGCCTGCGCGTGGCTTAAAAGCCTCACTGGTGCTCATCGTACTCGCCGTGCCACTGCTGATTCCTTGGAACGTGGTCGGGACCATTTGGCAGATCTTTGGCCGCGCCGACATTGGTTTACTGGGCTGGTTCTTAAACAGCATCGGCGTGAGCTACAACTATGCCTCTGACCCTGTTGATGCGTGGGTCACTGTGTTGGTGATGGATGTATGGCACTGGACATCATTGGTTGCCCTGCTTTGCTACTCCGGCCTTCGCGCCATTCCTGATGTGTATTATCAAGCCGCGAAAATTGACCGCGCATCTAACTGGGCAGTGTTCCGCCACATCCAACTGCCCAAGCTGAAAAGCGTGTTGCTACTCGGCGTCTTACTGCGCTTTATGGACAGTTTCATGATCTACACCGAACCCTTTGTTCTCACCGGTGGCGGTCCGGGTAACTCCACCACCTTCTTGTCGCAAACCCTCACGAAAATGGCCGTGGGCCAGTTCGATTTGGGCCCTGCGGCAGCGTTCTCAATCATCTATTTCTTGATCATCTTGTTGGTGAGTTGGTTGTTCTACACCGCCATGACCAGCATGGACAATAGGAGCTAAACGATGCAGAAAAAAACGCTTGGCCTTATTGCCTATATCATCTTCTTAATGCTGCCGATTTATTGGTTGCTGATGATGTCTTTCAAAACCAATGAAGAAATTCTGGGCGGACTCACCTTTTGGCCGCAATCGCCAACGCTGGCGAACTACGCGATCATTTTCTCAGATCCAAGTTGGTATTCAGGGTATTTGAACTCGCTGACCTACGTGACCATCAATACCTTGCTGTCACTGGCTGTTGCCTTACCTGCCGCGTACGCGTTTTCGCGCTACCGCTTCGTGGGCGACAAACACCTGTTCTTCTGGTTACTCACCAATAGAATGGCACCACCTGCCGTCTTCCTGTTGCCTTTCTTCCAGCTATACAGTTCGGTTGGCTTGTTTGATACGCACATAGCGGTCGCACTCGCCCACTGCCTGTTTAACGTACCGCTTGCGGTCTGGATTTTAGAAGGCTTCATGTCCGGTGTGCCCAAAGAGATTGACGAAACAGCTTATATCGATGGCTACAGTTTCCCGCGGTTCTTTGGTCGTATTTTCATTCCCATGATCCGCTCTGGTATCGGCGTAACGGCGTTCTTCTGTTTCATGTTCAGTTGGGTCGAGCTCTTGCTCGCCAGAACACTGACATCCGTTAACGCCAAGCCCATTGTTGCCACCATGACGCGCACCGTCAGTGCATCAGGTATCGATTGGGGCGTACTCGCTGCCGCAGGTGTACTGACCATTGTGCCAGGACTGCTGGTGATTTGGTTCGTGCGCAATCACGTTGCTAAAGGATTCGCGTTGGGACGCGTTTAAGGAGAATCATATGAATTGGATGGCTTGGACTCAACCCAGTGCACTTTTTTTTCTCACCATCGGCTGCATTTTGCTGGTGATGACCACTTTCGAAGTACTCCGACCGTGCGTTGCTCGCAAAGGCTTTCTGCCTATCACAACCACACGGGGTGATCGACTCTTTATAGGCCTACTGAGCAGTGCCTATATCCACCTTTTCTTCATCGGTATGACTGACCTCGCCATATGGTATCCGTTCGGGATTTCCATCATTTGGCTTGGGATTGTTCTACGCTGGGGTTAGGGAAATACGTTAAAGGAGCTAAAAACTATGAAGCACTTACCTGCATCAAAGCAATGGACGCCTCTCGGATTCCTAATCGGGATGCTGCTCGCGCCGAGTGCGCTAGCAGACCAATACAAAGATGCTGCACAAAAATGGGTTAACGATGAATTCACCCCTTCTACCTTGAGCAGCAAACGTCAACTTGAAGAAATGGCGTGGTTTACTAATGCCTCAAAAGCGTTTCGTGGCATGGAAATCAAAGTGGTCTCAGAAACCATTACCACCCATGAATACGAGTCCAAAGTGCTTGCAAAAGCCTTTGAAGAAATCACGGGCATTAAAGTCACCCACGATTTGATTCAAGAGGGCGACGTGGTAGAAAAACTGCAAACTGAAATGCAATCAAACCGCAGTATCTACGACGCCTACATCAATGACTCAGATCTGATTGGTACGCACTTCCGCTACGGTAAAGTATTCCCTATTAGTGATTACATGGAAGGAGAAGGCAGCTCCATTACCTTGCCAACGCTCGACATTGGCGACTTTATCGGCACCGAGTTCACCACAGGCCCAGACGGAAAACTTTATCAACTGCCCGATCAGCAGTTTGCCAACCTTTACTGGTTCCGTGCTGACTGGTTTGAACGTGATGATTTGAAAAAACAATTCAAAGACATTTACGGCTACGAGCTGGGTGTGCCAGTGAACTGGTCGGCCTATGAAGACATCGCAGAATTCTTCTCTATCCATGTCAAAGAGATCGACGGTCAACGCGTCTACGGCCATATGGATTACGGGAAAAAAGACCCCTCACTTGGCTGGCGTTTTACTGATGCATGGTTCTCTATGGCAGGCGCAGGCGATAAAGGTATTCCAAACGGCAAACCTGTCGATGAGTGGGGTATTCGCGTGGAAGGCTGTCGTCCTGTTGGTTCAAGTGTGGAACGCGGGGGCGCCACTAACGGCCCAGCGGCGGTTTACGCAACAACCAAATACGTGGATTGGCTGCGCAAGTACGCACCACCAGAAGCACAAGGCATGACGTTCTCTGAAGCAGGCCCAGTCCCAGCACAAGGTTCGATTGCACAGCAAATCTTCTGGTACACCGCCTTCACCGCCGACATGACGAAGGCAAACTTGGCGGTTGTGAACAAAGATGGCACGCCAAAATGGCGCATGGCACCGTCGCCTAAAGGCCCATACTGGGAAGAAGGCATGAAATTGGGGTATCAAGACACAGGTTCTTGGACGTTGATGAAGGCCACCGACCCTAAACGTCGCGCCGCGGCTTGGTTGTATGCGCAATTTACTGTGTCTAAAACCGTGTCGTTGAAGAAAACGCTGGTCGGCCTAACGCCGATTCGTGAATCTGACATCAACTCGCAAGCGATGACAGATATTGCACCCAAGTTAGGTGGCCTCGTTGAATTCTACCGCAGTCCTGCGCGCGTTCAGTGGACACCGACAGGCACCAACGTGCCGGATTATCCGAAACTGGCGCAACTGTGGTGGCAATTCATTGCAGAAGCGGCAAACGGCGAAAGCACACCACAAGAAGCACTTGATGGCTTGGCAAAAGCACAAGACCGCGTTCTGCAGCGTCTTGAGCGCGCCAACGTGCAAGGCGAATGTGGTCCTGAGCTTAACGACAAACGCGATGCATCTTACTGGCTAGAGCAACCTGGCGCACCAAAAGCCAAACTGGCCAACGAGAAACCTCAAGGTGTCACCATCTCATACAATGAGCTGCTAAAATCTTGGGAAACAGATTCACCTCAATAAGTTGCGCTTAGAGGACTCGCAGAAGCATTCATGCGCTTCTGCCTTTCCCCCTGAGGATGAAGCCGTTCAACTTGAACGGGATGCAGTAAAAAAGTGAAACCATATTGCGTAAGTAAACGCCTGCAGATGCAGGCGTTTTTATTTTTACGCAATGAAGATCCAGCAGACAGAGCGATTCAATGGCCGTCTGAACATCCTGCAGCGAGTAAACCTATTGATACTCCACTCAACATTGCCCCCTAAAAACAAAACGAGCCGCCTTCCCTTAGAAAAGCGGCTCCGTTCTTACCTTGCGCCTTAAATCGTCTGTGCTTGCTCTTCAGAAGCACCTGGCATGTGCAGTTTGATGACACGTTCGAGGTTGGCTTTGCTCACAGGCTTGGCGATGTAATCGTCCATGCCGGATTTCAAGCATTCTTCTTTGTCATGTGCCGTGGCGTTTGCCGTTAAGGCGACAATCGGCGTTTGCGGGGCGAGATCGTGGTCGCGAATCAAACGAGAGGCTTGGTAGCCATCCATGATCGGCATTTGGCAATCCATTAAGATCAGATCGAATGCTTCAGCTTCACACAAATCAACGGCGATCTTCCCGTTTTCAGCCACCACCACGTCTACACCTAACCGCGTTAGCATGGCTTGGGTGACACGCTGATTCACCAAGGTATCTTCAACAACCAAAATACGACCTGAATACGTGTTGTTGGTGTTTGAACCCAGACGATTGCTGGCTTCTTTCAGTGGCACCACATCCAACTGCGGCTGTTGGCTGCGAAGGATTCGTATTAACACGTTTTTCAAATCGTTAAACTTGTACGGACGCGATAAGTATCCTTGAATATTGAAGCTGTCGAGCTTCACGGTGTCATGCACTTCCGGTGCTGCCGTAATCATGATCATGTTAGGACAGCGCTTACCGAAGCGGCTTTGCAGCTGAGAGGCAACGGAGAAACCGTCTGTGCCGGGCATCAGTTTATCAAGGATGACAATCTTGAACGGTTTGGACGTTTCAATCCGTTCTGCAATCATTCCTTCCGCATCTTCTGGGTGCACACAACACGTCACCTGACAGCCTAAGTTACTCAACTGGGCACTGGTAATACGCATGTTTAAACGGCTGTCATCCACCAGCAGCATCGCGGCATCAGAGAACATGAGTGCATCAATGGGTGTCGCTTCAGGGGCTTCTGCACGGTCAAAGGTGGTCGAGAAGAAAAAGCGGCTTCCCACGCCCTCTTTACTTTCTAGCTTCAGACTGCCGCCCATAAGTTCAACAATCTGGCTAGAGATAGCAAGGCCAAGCCCTGTTCCGCCAAAGTTTCGGCTCATGCTGCCATCTGCTTGCTCGAACTTCTCAAAGACTTGGGATTGTTTGTGTTCAGGGATACCGATACCGGTATCCAACACCTCAAACAACACAGTGATGCGATCGCCCTCTTCTTCAACCAAACGGATATTGACGTCGATACGGCCTCGCTCTGTGAATTTCACGGCGTTTCCGACCAAGTTAATCATGACTTGGCGTAAACGAGGGGCATCCCCCATCAACAACGGCGATAACACTTCGTCGATATTACAGCGGAAATCGATGCTTTTTTCTTTCGTGCGAAGTTTGAATAAATGCTCGATATCTTTGTTCAGCTCGAACAGGTTGAGTTCAAGGATGTCGAGGTCGAGTTTCCCCGCTTCGATCTTCGAGAAATCGAGAATGTCGTTGATGATGTCAAGAAGTGACAAAGAAGACGTTTCAAGCATCTCTATAAATTCGCGCTGTTCTTCATCGAGCTTGGTGCCTTTTAACAAAGACGCCATACCAATGATGCCATTCATCGGGGTTCGAATTTCATGGCTCATGTTAGCGAGAAATTCACTCTTCTTCTGGTTGGCAACTTCAGCCTGTTCTTTTGCGTCGTTAAGCTCGGTGTTGTAGACGCGAATTTTTTCAACGGTGTCATTGTACTGTTCATACAAAATCACGAGCTCTTCGCCGAGTGCACGTTGAGGTTGTTTAATCGGTTTCGGCAGGTGATCAGCGTCGAACTTGGTCACACTGTGAGCGATCCATGTGAGCGGTTTAACCACATCGGCATACACAATCGCAAATACCAAGCCGCCGAGAATCAAGGTCGCCCCCCCTAAAAACAAGAGGAGAATAACAAAGCGCTCAGTGAGAGAGTTATAGATGCCCTGCAAGCCCACTTCGAGCTGCATATAACCGAGGTTATAGTTCTTTCCGAATTGCTCGTGAACCAACGGCCATTGATATGCAAGCTTAGGCGTGTTTGGAATGCTACCTTGCTCTGCCAAGACGCGTTCATTATCAAACACTTTCACATAAGAGACATCTGGATCACGCAATATGCCTTCAACGATAACACTTAATTGCTTTGTGTCCTCTTGCCAGACACTATTCGTAATGCTGGCTAGGTCCGTTTGTTGGATTAATAGTGCGTGCTCACGTACCTGTTCAGATTTTGACTTGTAATCTAGATAGAGCGCAAATGCGGCCACTAAAAAGGCCAGCAAGGTACAAACAAGCAATATTCGGCCCACTAATCGGGCTGCGATGCTAACTGGCTGACGAACTTTCTCTTTTTTATTCAACATAGACTAGGCTTATTAGTGTCTTAAAAGTAAAGCATCCTGTTTAAGGATAGCTGTAAACTGACAATTACCAACGATGAATAAAATGACTCGTATGTTTGATAAAACTAATTTCAATGCAACATCCTTATTATTTGCAGTGTTTGCGATTTTATTTAGCCACACTGCTTCCAGCGAAGTGCTCGACTATTATGTCGTTCAAGACCAAGCTGAACCCTTTCAAATCCAAGATAAGGGTACCAACCATCACGGTATCATTACTGACATTCTATACAAAGCACTTGAAGGGTCTAAGTATACCCTTGATATCCATACGTACCCGTTTAATCGAATGATGGCAGAAATGTCTTCAAATCAACACAGAAATTGGGTCACGTACGGCAGCCCTTTGTGGGGTGACATGCAATCAGCAAACCTCTCAATACAACCTATCTTTGATGTTGAACACAGCATACTCAGCAGCACGAATTCAACGTTTACATACAAGAACCCCGAAGATCTCGATGGTAAAGTTGCAGTGTTATTGCTCGGATTCAACTATCCAGGGCTTGATGGAGAGATTGAGAGCGGTGCATTAAGCGAAGTTCGCGTTAAAAATCACCAATCTGCATTTCGTGTCGTCAACCGACTCAAAGACATTGGCGGCTTTGTCGAAATGGATCTTCGTCTCCAGTACCATTTGAAACGTTTAGGCTTCACGAACAAAGACTATAAGCTCGAGAGCATCAGCAATGTCATTCCAAACTATGGCATCCACATTGCCTTTTCTCCGGGCATTGATCACGAAATTAAGGAATTCATTGATAATCGTCTAGAAGAAATGGTCAAGAAAAACGAAATCGAAGTCATCATCGCTAAATACCAGTAAGGGCTTATAAAAATAGGCGCATAAGATGTTTCTTTTTATCCCAATAGCCAAAAAAGTAGACGAGATACACATTCAGATATTGCTGAACAGTAAAAAAGGCATCACGACCAGATATTACGCATGTTCAAAATGCCAATAAAAAACAGGTCGCATAAGCGACCTATTTTTTATTAAAGACGTTCTGGAACCATTACCCAGCATCTAACACACCGCGTCGAATTTGATCGAGCTCGATGGATTCAAACAAGGCTTGGAAATTACCTTCCCCAAAACCTTGGTTACCTTTGCGTTGAATGATTTCAAAGAAGACCGGCCCAATCACAGTATCAGTAAAAATTTGCAACAAAATACCTGAACTGACGCTGCCATCAATCAGCACCCTCATATCGCGCAATGTTTCCACATTTTCGTCATGGCCTTCCACACGGGTATTAATGGTCTCGTAGTACGTATCTGGCGTGTTCATGAACGCCATACCACGTTGACGCAATGTTTCTACGGTTTTGAAGATGTCATCCGTGCTCAGGGCAATATGCTGTATACCTTCGCCGTTATACTCTTTCAAATATTCTGCGATTTGAGATTTGTCATCGCTCGATTCATTGATCGGTATACGGATTTTCCCACATGGCGCAGTTAAGGCACGGGATTTCAATCCAGTGAGCTTACCCTCAATGTCGAAATAGCGGATCTCTTTGAAGTTTGCGATGCGATCATAAAAGTCAGCCCACACGTCCATGTTGCCTTTTTCGACATTGTGGGTGAGATGATCGATGAACGTAAGACCTGCATCTGACGCTGCAACCTTTTCTTTCCAATCGGGGTAGTAATCGAAATCAATGCTATAGATGTCATTGTCGCCGTAACGGTCAACAAAATACAGGTACGAGCCCCCAATGCCGTGTACCGCAGGAACGTTAAGTTCCATGGGTCCGATACGTGGCTCACACGCCGTTGCACCCTGCTTCACGGCGTAATTCATCGCATGTAGCGCATCTGTTACGCGAAACGCCATCGCATTCACACTGGCGCCATGTTGTTGGGCGAACCCTTCGGCTTGTGAATCGTGCTCTCCATTCACAATAAAGTTCACTTCACCTTGACGATAAAGCCACACGTCTTTGTGTTTGTGCTTAGCCACTTCGGCAAACCCCATCAATGAAAACAGAGATTTCAACGCATCGATGCCTTCTGCATTCGGGGCGGTATATTCCACAAATTCGAAACCATCCGTCCCCATTGGGTTTATCGTTTTTACTTTGTGGGCGTCCATCTGAGCCTTGTCTTGATGTGCTGCTTTTGCCATTGATGCATCCTCCATACGCGCTAATAGCGACAGTGCTTTGCTCTGTTAGGAATAGCAGTCGGTATAAGGCGCAGCCAGAAACGCGCATGGGTTGCTGGAGGAAAAGGTGTAAATCAGAAAATGTACACATGAATTGACAGCTCCCCACAATATGCAACGCACGTTGTAGGCAGCCGACAAACTTGGGTCATATAAATCAGGGGGATATGAAGGGCATTGTCCGTCGTGACGGTAACATCAGTTTAACAGCGCTGGATCTTGATATTTTGTCGCTAAATCCACTGGGTCCACTTCTTCACCGCTCAATTCTTTGCCCCAGTCAGGGCCAAGCATGACGTCATCTCTTGCAAGATCAACCAGCCATTCTTCGATGAAGGTTTGCAAAGGAATCGATACAGGTGCGAAGTCTTCCCATTCGTCCACGCAATGAACAGCGGCCGCGTTACGGGATGACCAAAAGGGCATCACGTCCGTGTCTTCATAGATCGCAGAATCGCAAATAACCCAGCCATCTTTACAGTGTAAACCCCAAATCTCGCCCTTTGAACGCGATGCTGAGATGAAATCGCTGAGATTTTCGATATCGCTTGTCGTCATGCCCTTTCTCCTTTCAACACTCACGCGCGATGCAAGCCACAACGTGGCTCTTCGATATTTCAATCTATGCAGTCGTAGCCACTTTGTGTGTATTAAAAATGAGGATTATACCCAGCATTCGGAGAGGACTTAACGCGGGAACTTGCCCTGCACCTTTCTAAACACGGCGGGCGTTACGCCAACACGCTGTTTAAATTGCTGCGAGAGATGTTGTTGCGACGAAAATCCACTCGCTATTGAGATATTCGACAAGGACTCCTGGCTCTCCAACAGTAAGCGCTTAGCAAGCTCAACACGACGCGTTAGCACATACTGATGCGGCGTGCAGTTGAAGCTAACTTTAAACATTCTGGCAAAGTGAAATTCGCTGAGTTGGGCCAAGGTCGCCAGATCCCCTAACGAAAAAGAGAAGGGCAAGTTGGCCTCAATATAATCCATCACCTTACGTTGGTTCGCGGGTGACAAACCACTAACGGACAAGGCTTTGTATAGCGGCTGATGGCAGTGTTGACGAATAAGGTGGAGCAGCACCATTTGCTGCGCATGGGATGCCATTAACCCGTCGGTCGAATCTGACCAATCTAATTTCAACATGGTTTCACGCACAAACTGTGTGATGAAAGGATCATCAACAAAGGTGCGCTCTTTGAGTTCGATATGACGCCCTTCTTTGTCAAACACCTGCTCCGCAAAATGTTGAAGGTGCGCTTGTTCAAAGTAGAGATGATAGAAACTGAAAGGATCGGCAAATGACCAGTCTGAACGGTGGTCGATAGGCATCAAGCTGAGTTTGTTTTCCCCGCCAAACATATCGCCCGTTTGCAGGTTTCGTTTGGTGTTGTGTCCCCCTTCGAGGTAAAAACTCAACGTGTGATGGCCAGGCTTGTCATAACTCGCGCAACCATGACTGTTGCTCCACACAGCCGAACCCATGCCGTTTTCTAGCCACAGTTCGTTGTGCAGCTTCGCTGTGTTGTTTTGCAACACGTTATAAACCCGCTGTCTCTGAATCCCTTGAGACTTATCTTTACCCATCACAACTCCTTGATGATGCTTCCCTTAATATACTGATTGCCTATCTCGATGAACACCAAGCAAAAAAGAAAAGCGCAAGAATCTATAAAAATAGCAATTCCATGAAAGAACGAAGACGTCCAGCGCGATATCGTGGTGCGGCATTTAACCGATGTCTTTACAGTTTTCCGGCTTCAATCTCAACACTCGAAGTCGGTGCATTTCATAAAAACAACGTCTTTTGGCTAGGCGTGATACCTAAGTAAGCAGCGGGTTGTTTTCATTCCAACGCATTAGGTATGTAAACGGAGAGTGGTAGCGCATGAACGGAATATTATACGCAGCAACCGTGTTTATCTGGGGTTCAACTTGGCTCGCCATTGCTTATCAAATCGGTGACACCTCTGTGGTGGTCTCCGTGGGTTGGCGATTTGGGCTGGCGTCATTAGCGCTGTTTGCTGTGTTGATGTTTCGCAACGCGTTGCCACGCCTCTCTGCCGAAAATCACAAAATGGCCGCATTGCTCGCACTGTGTCTGTTTTCAAACAACTTCCTGTGTTTCTACGCAGCAACGCAATATTTGCCGAGCGGACTCAACGCTGTGGTGTTCTCACTGGCACCTATTTTAAATGCGTTCAATCTGTGGATATTGGAAAAGCGCCGCCCTGCTGGCACCTTCATTCAAGGGGCGCTCATGGGATTCACTGGGGTTGTTTTACTCTTTGTTTCTCAATTTCTCAGTGCAGAAATGGACACCAGCATCTTGTTAGGGCTCGCCCTTTCATTGGTCGGCACCTATTTCTTCTCAATGGGTAACATGGTGTCTGCTAACGCACAGAAGAAAGACATGCCATTACTGCCAACAACGGCCTGGGCGATGGGCTACGGTGCAATCTACCTCTTCATCATCGCCCTCTTTATGGGTGTGCCATTGGATGTGCCAACCACACCGCTGTATCTCTCTGCATTGGTGTATCTCGCCATTGTTGGCTCAGTCATTGGCTTTAACACCTACCTCGCATTGGTAGGCAATATAGGCGCAGCAAAAGCCGCCTACTGCACCGTGCTGTTCCCACTGGTTGCCTTGTCACTGTCTACCGTGTTTGAAGGGTATGAATGGACAGGGTTATCCGCACTGGGTGTCGTGCTGGTGTTGGCAGGTAACCTGCGCGTATTTGGGTTGCCAGAGCCTCTTAAACGTTCTATCAAGCGCTGGCAACACGCCTCTTCAAGCCCATAACCGAACGCACAATCAAGAAACCATTCAATGCGCCGCCAGTTGAATCAACCACACTAAACAAATCAACAGCGGCCATAACCATGACGGAATACCAAACGAAAACTGCTGTAAGAAGCCGTTTTCTTTTGCTGGGCGTTCACGCCAGTCTGCAACACGGTTTCGACGAATATAGCGGCTAGGTTCTGTTTGCTTGCTCATCATTAATCTCATCATTTCTTTGGTTGTTGATGACCATTACACACGCTTTACGTGTCAACACCGTGGAGGAAAAATGGAAATTTGATGAACAACAATGGCGAAATGATGGCGGCGTTCACCACATGCTGTGCGATAGTAAAAACACGTCTTATTTTCATCAATAAACCATGACAATCAGTGTGTTAACCACCCGACAATTAGATCAGTACCTTGATGATGTGTCTGCCCTTCACAAGCTGGTGTTTCCCGATGCAAGCATCGATATCTCACCCAATAACGAACTTCTAACTTACGGGTTGGTGTTAGATGGCAGCGCTGCTCAAAAAGCAACAAATAAGGTGGTGGGATTTGGGGCTGTCTATACCCGTAAAATGCAGCAAGGAACGCGTACGTTTAACGCAGGCATCGTCGGTGGTATTGCAATTCACCCTGATTACAGAGAGAAAGGGTTCTGTTCCCACCTAATGGCACAGTTGGAATTCGCACAAATTCAGGCAAACGTTGAACACAGTTTTCTGTTTGCTTACGAACCACGGGTCTACCATGCTGTTGGCTATCAAATGCTTCACGCACCGATACATTTTTTCGATACGCCATCAAATCAATGGGCATCCTTTGTCTATCGTGGGGGTATGGTGAAGTCTTTTGGGAAAGAAAACGGCTTACCCATCGAGCCACATACCTTGATTGAATTCAACGGTCAGGTTTATTAGCGTAAACGCCACTGGCAAGAAAAGTACGTGTTATTCTGGGTGGGCACTGTCTGAGCCGAAATCTCATAAGGAGCGCAATATGGATGCCCTGCTCTATGTCGCTGCGATATTGCTTGTGATCATCTCGTTTGCCCACTCCTACTTGGGTGAGCGCTACATTCTGATTCGCTTGTTTAAACGCAACAACCTGCCCAAACTTTTCGGTAGCGATGCTTTTACCAAGAAAACATTGCGATTTGCTTGGCATATTACCTCCATCGCGTGGTGTGGTTTTGCGGCACTGTTAGTGGTCATCGCTCAGCCACAGTTAAGCGCCAAGACCCTCGCAACAGTCATTGCGACCACGTTTTTCCTTCATGGTTTGTTGTCGCTTGTCGCCTCTCAAGGAAAACACCTTTCATGGGTTGTCTTTTTCGCTATTTTTGCCTGCACTTTGATAGGGATAAATGCATAGTCCTGTACCTAGAAACACGTTCAGTGTTCGACATTATTAGAGGCGGATAGCATCATGATTGAGCCCGCATCCACGCAACACACTGGCTCCGACGTGACTGGTGTAACTGTCGCCACAGACGATCAAACATGGATTTGATGACACTACCCGTCACTTCTTTTTCCCGCGTCACGAACGGCTTGTCGCTGCAAGCAACGAGCCTGCTCCAATAAACAAACCGCCGAATAGTCGATTCATTACCTTCATGTGATGCGCATTTTGAACAAGGTGTGCCACTTTCGTCGCCAACAAAGCATATCCCACCATGACAATGGTATCGATCACCAATAGTGTCCCGCCTAAAATCAACATTTGATGCAAATAGGATCCATTGGGGGAGATAAACTGCGGCAGTAAAGCAACTAAAAACACGACGCCTTTAGGGTTCGTCACATTCACTATCACAGATTGAAAAAAGAGCTTACGGGCACCGATCGGCTCGCTTTTCTCCGGAGAGAAAGAACCATCACCCGTGTCTCGACATTTTTGAATACCCAAATAAATCAGATAGGCCACACCCACCCATTTTACAACCGAAAAGGCCACGTCAGACTGGGCTAGCAGCGCCCCTAAGCCTGCACCCACCAGCACGATATTGTTCGCATTGCCCACCTGTAAGCCGGCAATAGCCACGGCACCTCGACGGATCCCATGCTTCATGGTGATCGCCATGGTATTCACAGCACCTGCACCGGGAGAGATAGCGAGCACGAAACACGCCATCACGAAGGTTATCCATATCTCAATATTCATCTCGCCGTCCTGCCTTTACTCGATACGATGGTGCAACGCATATTCATGTTTCGAATAGCTGCTTGTCGATGTCATGAAATGATTTGAATTCCAACGCATTACCCGTTGGATCGTAGAAAAACATCGTTGCTTGCTCACCGGGTTGCCCTTTAAAACGCACATACGGCTCGATAACAAAGGCCACACTTTTTTCTTTGAGCCGCGCCGCTAGGGCTTCCCAATCCGCCATTTCAAGCACCACACCAATGTGCGGAACAGGCACAGAATGGCTATCCACTGAATTGTGATGAAGCCGAACTTTCCCTTCTTCGCCAATCGCAGGGTCGTGATGAATCACCAACTGATGACCGTAGAGATTGAAGTCAACCCAACAATCACTGCTGCGACCTTCACGACAATTCAACACATCGCGGTAAAACGCGCGCGATTCTTCGAGGTGTCGAACCGGAATGGCAACATGAAAGGGGGTTAACGACATACTCACTCCTTGCGCCAGCATTTGGTGCGCTTTTATTTACCTAGCTGACATTGTTTTAGTTTTTTGGGGAACACATTTACAATATCTATTCACTCAACTAGGTTAAAGTCATCATTTCTCATTAGATGAATAGCTAAGCTAATGACTAAACCCCGACGTCTCACGCCGCCACTCAACGCACTTCGTGCATTTGAAGCCTCTGCCAGACACCAAAGTTTTGCCAAGGCTGCGGACGAGTTAGCCGTGACACCAGGCGCCATCAGCCAGCAAGTATCGTCTTTGGAAAGTCGCCTTGGTTTGGCGCTGTTCGAACGCGTCAAACAGCGTCTACTCCTCACCCCTGCGGGAGAAAGCTATTTAGCGCCGTTGAAAGAGTCATTTGATCGCATGGAATCTGCCACACTTGATTTGCTCACCTACGGTGGCAGCGGCGGGAAGATAAAACTGGGTGTATTGCCCACCATCGCGACGTATTGGCTTATTCCAAAACTGTCGGCATTTATCGAAAAGCACCCACACATTGAAATCAATATGGTGACTTTGGAGTTGAACTTCGTCTCTGCAGAACGCGCACCGGATCTCGAAGGTGGCTTAATAGACGTGGGAATTTTCTACGGGGATGGGCATTGGCAAAACTTAGAAGCGCAAAAATTGTTAGACGAGAATACCGTGGCCGTCGCAAGCTCGGCGTTGTTAGCACGATATGGGCACACAAACCCCTTCCGCCACGCTCCCTTGCTTCAACACTCGACACGTCCACAAACATGGGGAGATTGGGCCGCGCATGTTCAAGACCCTTTGCTTTCACCTTCTGGGCCGTCTTTTGAACATTTTTACATGCTCAAACAAGCCGCCATTTCTTCATTGGGCATCGCACTCCTGCCCGATATTTTCATTCAAAAAGAACTCGCTTCTGGCGCCTTGATCCAAATCGGTGATACCTCAATGGCTTCAAGCAGTGGCTACTACGTGGTGTATCGAAAGGAGCAAAATGCGTCCTCACACAATATTGAGGCGTTTTGTCAGTGGTTACAGGAAGAAGTACGCTCGGCCTAATGGCGCGGTAAATCCGTTACCGTGATGGACCGCCCTAGATTTTAAAATCGACACTGCGCTCGTTGCTTTGCGGAGTGATGGTGTTTTCTACCTGTTTCAGGAGTTCTTGTTGTTGCGTCGTGTACGCAGACAACTTGGATTTTTGCGCTTCTTGCTCAGCGACGCGATCAATTAAGCCACGAAAATCGCGCTTTTGTGGCGCTTCTTCTTGTGCCGCTTCTGCTTGTTTATTCTCTTCGCGCTCTTTCCTCAGTAACTCTGCACGTTCAGTCGCTGACAAATTGGAATTGTTGACACTGCCCGCAGCCAAACCCTCCCGCTCTTTAGATCGAGAGTTCATGTACGTCGAATTCATGTAGCTGTCGTTGATCAGGTTAGGCATGACACCATCCGAAAAAGATACGCAGCGCGTTGAAACAACCCACTGAAATAATGAAACCAGTCCATTAACACTAGTACACCAAAAACCATTTTGTGACAGATATCGCATCAACAATCAGGGATCTCGGCGCGATTTAGCGGGCGAAAATTGTGTCGATCGGAGAGAAACTGAGGGGTGTAGCGATTTACAGCGCGGAAATAAAAAAGCGGAGGCCGTCGAGGGGGCCTCCGCAAATGCTAGCCATGTATCTTATCTTTATTCTTTAAACGTACGCTGACGTGTTTTCTCTAATTTTTTCAGTATCTTGTCGATACGATCAGGGTGAACCATATATTGTTGGAAACCCTTCATGCCTTCTTTCGCCATAGAAGGATCAGTATCGCGGTCGTAGAACTGCGCAGTACCCGCTGCTTCGTTCAGCATCACAACACCCGCATTCAGATACTCATCATCTTTTGGTGTCGCTTTGTTGTTCGTTGGGATTTGCAACAAAGACTCATTGATCATGGTTTGAATGTCAGGCTGAGCCACAAATGCAAGGAACTTACGCGCATCTTCTTTGTTCTTCGCTTTAGACGGGATATGGAGTGTATCCATAGGTGCATCTTCCGCCTTCGGCACGGACGGGTCGATCACGGGGAACTGAAAGAAGCCCATATTAGGACGCACTTCATCGGTAAAGTTTGCCGCCAAGAAGTTACCCATCAAGTACATCGCTGCTTCGCCGTTGTACAAGAATGGTTGTGCTTCCTGCCAAGAGTATGATGCATGGTTATCCAAGTAATAACCTGGCTTCACCAACTCATCCCACTTCGCAAATACGGCTTTCACACGCGGATCGGTGTATGGCACTTTGCCGTCCATCAAGTCGATGTGGAAATCTAAGCCATTCACACGCAAGTTCATGTAATCAAACCAACCTGCTGCCGTCCAAAGGTATTTCGTACCAATGGTGAATGGCGTGACGCCATTGTCTTTCAGCGTTTTTGATGCCGCGACAAACTCGTCCCATGTTTTCGGTACGGCGATATCGTATTTCGCAAACAAATCTTTGCGGTAGTACATGCCCCACTGGTAATAGGTGTATGGCACGCCATATTGCTTACCGTTTGCTGTCATTGCAGGCATTGCGCTTGAGAAATCTTCTGCCATGTTGTTTGCTGACCAAATATCACTGACATCTTCGAACAAACCGCGGTCAACGAAGGTTTTCATACGGTTACCCGCATACCAAAACACGACATCTGGTGGAGACGTAACTAGCCAGTTACGGATCGTCGTTTTATATGCTTCATGGTCATACAGATTGTATTTCACCGTGATGTCTGGGTTTGCTTCTTCGAATTTCGCAATCACTTCAGCCCATGCTTTTTTCGGTGCTGGGTCTGAAGCATCTGAGTTGATCACCAACTCCCCTGCGTTAACTGAGCCACTTAGCAGAAGAAACAGACTGCACAGTACGCCAAAGCTTTTTTTTGCAAGCGTTCTCATTCTCTTCATCCTTTCTGTTGTTCGAAAATATCCGTCATTCAGTAAAACCAGCGTTACCCTTTCGTTGCTCCCAGGGTTAAACCAGCAATAAAGTGTCGTTGCATCGTAAAGAACAGTGCCACCGGTGGCAGCGCGGCAATCACCGCCCCCGCTGACATGTATTGCCAAGACGCTAACCATTGCCCTTGCAATGCATTCAGGCCTGCCGTAACAGGACGAACTTCATCACTTTGCACAAGGACTAACGCCCAGAAAAAGTCATTCCAAATAAAGGTAAAGACCAAAACAGACAATGCCGCCAGTGCAGGCCTCACCAAAGGAAGCACCACATACCAGAAGATTCGCCATTCACTCACACCTTCAACCCGTGCCGCTTCAATCAACGCGTCCGGAATTCCTATCATAAAGTTGCGCATAAACAAGGTGCAAAAACCTGCTTGGAACGCCACATGGAAGAAAATCAGTGCCCAGTGCGTGTCGTACAACCCAAGATCAATGGTCAAATCTCGCACAGGGATCATTAAAATTTGGAAAGGCACGAAGTTACCGCCGATGAACATGGCGAAAAGCAACACGTTGCCTTTGAATTTGTATTTCGCCAGCGCAAACCCCGCCAACGTAGAAAGCGCCACAGCACCCGCAACGGCAGGTAAGCTGATCAACAAGCTATTCAATAAGTAGCGCGCCATCGGCGTTGCGATGAAAACTTGTGTGTAGTTCTCAATGAACTGCAATTCATCCGGCCAGCCCCAATAGTTACCCGCATTGATATCGGCAATGGAACGGATCGAGGTCATCAATACCGCAGCAAGCGGAATCAGCCAAAGGATGACGGCAATGTAGAGCGCGACGCGATAGCCGACATTGATGAATTTGCCTTGGTGTTCAATCGGTCTAGGAAACATTAGCGCTCTCCTTTCAGCATGCGCCACAAGAAGTAGGCGATATAGATATCCATAATGAGGAACAGCACCACAGCCACCGCTGCGCCATAACCCATGCGATAGTTGAAGATAGATTCTTCATACATCATGTACGCAAGGACCGTTGAGCTGCCCCATGGGCCACCTGCCGTCATGGTTGCTACTAAGTCGAAAGACCTCAATGCGCCGATGACAGTCACTACCACAGCAATAAAGGTGGCAGGTTTGAGTTGTGGCACCACGACGTACCACATCATTTTCCAACTCCGTGCGCCGTCTAATCGCGCAGCTTCAAGCTGCTCAGGGTCGAGGTTATTCAAACCTGTGAGATACAAAATCATGCAATAAGCCACTTGCGGCCAAAGCCCCGCGGCGATAATGCCGTATGTCACCAAATCTTCATCGGCAAGAATAGAAACAGGGTCAAAGCCCATGCCCACCATGATTTGCGTTAACAGGCCAAATGACGGGTCATAAAACCAAGCAAACACCAAACCAACAACAACCTGAGAGATAACAAAAGGGAAGAAAAACAGGGCTTTAATCAGGCGGATGCCGGCCACTTTTTGGTTGAGAAAAAGTGCGATAAGCAAGCCGATTGGCGGCGCTAACATGAAGAGCACCATCCAAAGGAAGTTGTTAAACAGTGAGGTGTAAAACGTATCTGAATCAAACAGTTCGACATAGTTATCAAAGCCGACCCAGGTTTTCTCCCCAAGACCATCCCATTCGAAAAAACTTAACCAAACACTTTGTAAGATGGGATACATCACATAAAGCGAAAAAATAGCAATAGCCGGCGCAAGGAATAACCAAGGGGCCAAAGTCAGACGGCTTCTGCTTGGGGAGCTGCCCGACGTTGCTGTTGAAGAAAGCCTAGTCATATTACGTCCTGTCCTTAATTTGCTATGTTCCACCCGTGAACATGTGACGATGCTGTTACGGTAAAGTTGGCTTTATTTAAAACTAGTTCACAAAATTATGAATGTAAACGTTTCCATAAAGCAAAAAACACACTATTTTTAAAAAAGGACGACCCGAGCATAAAAATGCGCGGTGTCGATAACAGCACGGCATAGGACATGCGTAATGGCAAATATCACGTTAAGAAACGTTATCAAACGCTTTGGCAAAGTTGAGACCATTCATGGCATCGATTTAGACATCACTGGAGGAGAGTTCGTTGTTTTCGTCGGACCTTCAGGTTGTGGTAAGTCAACTTTGCTTCGCTTGGTCGCGGGATTAGAAACCATCAGTGATGGTGTCATTAGCATCGATGGCACAGAAGTGAATAACGTCGACCCTGCGGATCGCGGTGTGGCGATGGTGTTCCAATCCTATGCACTGTATCCGCACATGTCAGTGCGCGAAAACATGGGATTCGGCTTGAAGATGAATGGCGTTGATCCTGCTGAAATTAAGCGTCACGTCGACCGTGCAGCAAAAACACTGCAACTCGAACCACTGCTAGACCGTAAGCCTAAAGCATTGTCTGGTGGTCAACGTCAGCGTGTGGCGATTGGTCGCGCCATCGTGCGTGATCCAAAAGTCTTCTTGTTTGACGAACCTTTGTCGAACTTGGATGCAGAGCTTCGCGTTGAAATGCGCCTGCAAATCGCCAAGCTGCACCAAGAACTGAAAAACACCATGATCTACGTTACTCATGACCAAGTCGAAGCCATGACATTGGCTGACAAAATTGTTGTCTTGCGCGCAGGTGCCGTTGAACAAGTCGGTTCTCCATTGGCGCTTTACCACAACCCAGACAATCTTTTTGTCGCCGGCTTCATTGGCTCACCAAGAATGAATTTCATTGCAGGCCGTGTTTCTGCCGTGAGTGGCTTAGATGCCACAATTACCATGCCAGACGGACAAACACTTACCGTCACACTGGCAAAACCTGTCAATGACGGTGCGGAAGTGACCGTAGGTATCCGCCCTGAGCACATACAGATTGGCCAAGGTGAAGGCTTCAACTTTGAATTTCACAGCGAAGTGGTTGAGCGTTTGGGCAACGGTACTTACCTGTTTGGGCAATATGCTGGCATTGATGGATTCAAAGTTCACATCCCAGGCGACAACGCAGTGAAAGCGTTCCAAACCGTTCCATTGCGCTGTTCACCAAGCGATATCCACGTGTTCGACAGCAACGAGCAAGCCCTCACCTATCGCGAGCAAACCAACGAAGAAGTGTCCGTCACATCGCTTGAGCAAAACTAGCTTTGGCGTGATGCCGAGAGGGATTCAATGTGGAGATCAACCCATCAGTGAGGACATATCGCAATGGCAACCATTAAAGATGTCGCAAAGCGCGCTGGCGTTTCCGTCGCAACAGTTTCACGGGTGATCAACCTTTCGCCACAGACACGTCCCGATACCGTTGAATCGGTAAAAAGCGCCATGAAAGAACTGGGTTATCGCCCCAATGCGGCGGCAAGAACCTTAGTCAGCAAGAAGAGTCTTGCGATTGGCGTGGTCGTGGCTGATGTGTCTGACCCTTTTTTCGGCACCCTCGTAAAACACGTGGATACCATGGCGCTGCAACAAGGCCACCATCTTTTGATTGGCAATGGTTATCACAAGAAAGAACGCGAAAAGCAGGCCATCGAGTCGCTGATTCAAAACCAAGTCGGTGCGTTTATCATTCACAGCAAAGCCCTGGACGACGACACCTTGCTGGCGTATGCCGCCGAAAACGAGGCCATGGTATTTATCAACCGCTTAATCCCAGGGTTGGAAGATCGCTGCATTCACCTCGATAACTACCGAGGGGCCTACTTAGCAACGGAACACCTTATTCAACAAGGTCATAAAGCCATTGCTTGTATCAGTTCCAATCACGATATCGAGGATAGCCAACAGCGTCGACGTGGCTATTTGGATGCGTTGAAAGCGCACGGTCTAGGTCAACATGATTGTTCACGCGAAACCCTAGGTTGGATTGCAACGGGCTGGCCAGATGAGCAAGGCGGGGAAGATGCCATGCTCAAATTGCTCAAAGACAGCAAACAGATTACTGCGGTATTTTGCTACAACGATGTCATGGCAGCTGGCGCGATAACGGCCATTACAGACAACGCTTATCGCGTGCCGGAAGACATTTCTGTGGTCGGCTTCGATGACAGCCTCATCGCACGTTATTTGCACCCCAAACTCACCACTGTTCGCTACCCCATAGAAGAAATGGCCGCGCAAGCAGCGGAGTTAGCCATCTCACTGTCCAACAATAAACAGAGCCTAGCAACCAATGGCGGCTATAAACCTACCTTAGTCAGACGGCAATCGGTCCAACGGGTTTGAGCTTTCGCGCCCATTTTTAGGGATGATATACACAGTGAAGACATCTACTTCTCACGTTAACAACGCACCGACAGAGCGTTTTCTTCATTTGCAGTCGAACGATAACAGCCTGATCCTGTTGCTTGACCCCATCCCCGCAATCATCTTCTGGGGACGTAGAATCGACCGCGAACATGCTATCCCTGCAGCGCTTTTTGATGTTCCCGTAGGCCAAGCTAGGCTCGACCAACACGTTGTGTTAGCACTGTGCCCCGAGCACGGACGTGGCGATTTTGGTAGCCCAGGCATTGAAGGCCACCGCCAAGGCCGCGATTGGGCGCCCGTTTTTAATCTTACCGCGGTTGAACACACAGACACGGCCGCCACCATGACCTTGAGCGACCCACGCGCGGGGCTGGAACTGACGATTTACCTTGCGCTTGATCCAGAAAGCAACGTGATGACACTGCGCCATCGCGTCGTGAATATTGGCAATTCTGATTACACCGTGGATCGTCTTGCGCTGACCTTGCCGCTGTCAGAAAACCTCAACGAACTGATCACCTATCACGGTCGTTGGTCACACGAATTTCAAATGCAACGCATTCCTCTCACGCACGGCGGGTTCATTCAAGAAAACCGCCGTGGCCGAACGTCGCACGAATCGTTCCCCGGCATCATCGCGCTTCAACCTGAAACCGATGATGTGCATGGCAATGTCATCGGGATGCATTTGGGCTGGAGCGGTAACCACCGTCTTCGCGCACAGGTAAAAAGTGATGGCCGACGCTATTTGCAAGCTGAGCCGCTGTTGTCTTCGGGCGAAGTGATCTTGCCACCCAATGGCGCGTTCGAAACGCCAACCATGTATGCCTTGTTCTCAAACCAAGGGCTAAATGGCATGAAGCAAGGCTTCCACCATTACGTGCGCAATCAAGTGATCAACTTTCCCGACGCCAAGCCTCGCCCCGTTCACTTCAACACGTGGGAAGGGATTTACTTTTACCACGAGCCACAAAGCATCATGGCAATGGCAGATGCCGTTGCCCGTTTAGGGGTAGAGCGTTTTATTCTTGATGATGGGTGGTTCTTAAACCGCGATGGCGAAACCCGAGCATTGGGCGATTGGATTGTCGATCCGAAGAAATACCCGCAAGGGCTCTCGCCGCTGGTTGATCATGTGAATCAACTCGGGATGGAGTTTGGTTTGTGGGTTGAACCCGAAATGGTGAGCAAAGATTCCGACGTATTTCGCGCCCATCCAGACTGGATGCTGGGGCTCGATGACCTAGGCTATCATCAGCCTTCGGGTCGCTATCAATACGTGATGGATCTGCAAAACCCTGATGCTTACAACTACCTCTTGGCGGCACTTGATAGCTTGCTGACGGAATACAATATCACCTACCTCAAATGGGACATGAACCGTGAGTTGGTGCAAGCAGCGCACAATGGTTTACCTGCATATCACGGTCAAACTCTCGCGTTGTACACCATGATCGACACCCTGCGTGCGCGCCATCCATTAGTGGAAATCGAATCGTGTGCCTCGGGGGGCGGTCGTGTGGATTACGAAGTGTTAAAACGCACCCATCGTTTCTGGACATCCGATTGTAACGACGCCTTAGAGCGCCAAAGTATTCAGCACGGCATGTTGATGTTTTTTCCGCCTGAAGTCATGGGCAGCCATATCGGCCCTTATCGCAGCCACACCACGCGTCGTGTACACGATATGTCGTTGCGGGGGCTTACCGCCTTGTTCGGTCACATGGGGGCGGAACTTGACCCTGTCGGGTTACCAGATGTTGAACTCGTGGCTTTCGCGCGCTACATCGACTTGCACAAGCACTATCGTGAGCTGCTACACAGCGGCAAATGCTTCAATATCCCGTCAGGCGATTCGGGCCAACGAATTTACGGCGTGATGAATGATGACGTGGTGCTCTTGGCCGTGGTGCAAATCGCCATGCCCCAATACGCCCTCGCAGGCCGTTTACGCTTGCCTGTGCTTGACGGTGACAAACGTTACCGCATCGACGTGCTGGATTCACCCGCAGCCTTCTCTTCCACCATGAAACAACAACCCTCATGGATGGCGAAACCACTTTCAATTCATGGCGATCAGCTCATTCAAATTGGGCTAAGCTTGCCAATAATGGACCCTGAAAGTGCCATGTTACTGTCGTTTACGCTTGAGTAAGTATCAAGCAAAACGCCCCGCATTTTTAGAGATATAGACTCACTCTGGAGCAAGAATGACTCGATACGCAGAACTCATCCAACAACGTCATTGGGAGAATCCCGCCGTGACGCAGATCCATCGTCTGCCTGCGCATTGCCCACTTTCTTCCTATCCCAATGTCGATCTGGCGGTGGATGATGCTGACAACATCATTCCCTGCTCAAACAGCCGAATCTGCCTCAATGGCGATTGGAAATTTTCGTTGTTTGTGTCGCCGGAATCCGTACCCGCGCTGTCAGTGTGCCCGGAATTCGATGACGATGCATGGCGAGACATGCCTGTGCCGTCAAACTGGCAACTGCAAGGCACCGAAGACATCCCGATTTACACTAACGTGCAATACCCGTTTGAAACCAAGCCCCCCATTGTGCCCGTGGATAACCCCACGGCAGTGTATCGCACCCACTTCACGCTGCATGAAGCGTGGTCAATGTCCCAAACCCTGATTTGTTTTGAAGGGGTGAGTGCGGCATTTTATGTGTGGTGTAACGGCGAGTTTGTTGGTTACAGCCAAGACAGCCGATTACCTGCAGAATTTGACCTCACTAACGCGGCCCATGTGGGCGAAAACCAACTCACCGTCATCGTGCTTCGCTGGTGCGATGGCAGTTATTTAGAAGACCAAGACATGTGGTGGCTAAGCGGCATTTTCCGCGATGTCACCCTGCGTAAAAAACCGCGCAATGCGATCATGGATTTCTCCGTGAACACCACCATGGATCCAACGCATCAAACCGGCATGCTCACGGTCAACACTAAAGTGCGCGGCAGTTACACTCGCGTCGCGATCCAACTGTTTGACGAAGGCGCTGATATATCCGGCCCCGTGATCGCAGATTGCGGTCAGCGGGTTGTTGATGAAAAAGGCGCATGGGCTGATCGCTGCGAACACAGCTTTGCCATTTCATGCCCGCGTCTGTGGAGTGACGAAGACCCGCACCTATACCGCTTGGTCGTTTCGCTGTTGGATGACAACGACGAACCGCTCGACATCGAAGCCTGCAACGTCGGCTTTCGCCAAGTCGATATCACGAATGGCATCTTACGTGTCAATGATGAACCCGTGCTGATCCGTGGCGTAAATCGACACGAATGTCACCCCGAAAAAGGCTATGTCCAAACCGTTGATGACATTGAACAAGACATTAAGCTCATCAAACAACATAACTTCAACGCTATTCGTACCGCGCATTATCCAAATCACCCCGCGTTTTACACCTTGTGTGATAAATACGGCCTGTATGTGGTTGATGAAGCCAACATTGAAACCCATGGCATGACACCGATGTGCGGCCTTTCTGACAACACAGAATGGCTCAACGCCTACATGGAACGTGTCACGCGCATGGTCGAGCGTGATAAAAACCACCCGTGCGTGATCATCTGGTCACTCGGCAATGAATCTGGCATTGGCTCAAACCATCACGCCATGTACCAATGGTTAAAACAACGCGATCCGAGTCGTCCCGTTCAATATGAAGGCGGCGGCGCAGACACCCGCGCAACCGACATTATTTGCCCGATGTACGCACGTGTTGAAGAAGACCAACTGCAGTGGGGCTTACCGAAATGGGCGATTCCCAAATGGATTGGTTTTCCTGAAGAAACCCGACCGCTTATCCTTTGTGAATACGCACACGCCATGGGCAATAGCCTGGGCAGTTTTGATAAATACTGGAACGCATTCCGAAGCCATCCTCGCTTACAAGGTGGCTTCATTTGGGATTGGGCCGATCAAGGCTTAACACGGAAAGATGATCAAGGAAATAAACACTGGGCATACGGCGGTGATTTTGGCGACACGCCCAATGATCGTCAGTTCTGCATCAATGGGTTAGTGTTCCCAGATCGCACGCCACACCCGAGCGTTTTCGAAGCAAAATTCCACCAGCAGTACTTTGGTTATCACCTCGTCAGCACCTCACCGCTCATGGTCACGCTCTCGAATGAATACGTGTTCCATCCTCCGGAAAATTTGGTGTTGCGTTGGTCGTTACAAGAAAACGGCAAACAAATCGCTGGCGGAGAAGAAGCGCTGTATCTTCGCGCGGGCGTTGCCATGGACTACAAACTGCTTGATGCTTTGCCACCCGCCAAGCCAGGACGTGAGTATTTCCTCAACCTTGACGTGGTGTTGTCTGCCGCAGAGCCTTGGGCGAGTGCGGGCAGTGTCATCGGTTGGTCGCAACTTGCGTTGCCCGTAAGCCGTGCTTTACCTGTGCCAACCGTGTCACCAGACACCTTGCCCGAGGTAAAAGAACAATCCGACCACTGGACGATTTGTGGCGACGAATTTGAGCTTCGTTTCGATAAGCAAAGTGGCCACATGGTGCAATGGCTGATTGACGGTGAAGAACAGATCTTAGATGCGCCGAAAGATAACTTCATTCGCCCACCGATTGATAATGACATCGGTGCTAGCGAAGCAGGCAAACCGGACCCAAGCGCATGGCTTGGAAAATGGGAGCACGCAGGGCTGTTCGAACTTCGTCATGAGAACCTGTTTAACACGGTCGATATCCTGAGTGATGTGGTTCAAGTGCGCGCACATCACGGGTATTTCGTGGGTGATGACATGGTCATCAGCACCTTCTGGCGCTATGAAGTCAGCGTGTCTGGCACTATCGATCTGCATGTCGATGTGAACGTTGCACCGGACATGCCATCACTGCCGCGTGTCGGACTCGAGTTTGCCCTGCCATTGACGGATTCAATCAGTTGGTTTGGTCGTGGACCGTTTGAGAATTACCCCGACCGTCGTTCTGCCGCCATGGTGAGCCGTTACCTTGCACACATTGACGACATGCACACACCGTATGTTTTCCCATCAGAAAATGGCTTGCGTAGCGATGTCAGAACACTGGATATCGATAACATTCGGGTGAATGGCCTGTTCCATTTCTCTGTCAGCCGATACAGCCAAGAAACGCTCACGGAGGCGAAACACGATCATGAGTTGGTAGCAGATGATCATCTGTACCTAAGAATTGATGGCTACCACATGGGCGTCGGTGGCGATGATTCTTGGAGCCCGAGTGTGCACCCTGAATTCTTGCTGTCTGAACGCAGCTATCAATATTCTCTGACGTTGAGTCCGAAACAAGGTTAATACGCATCACCATGCTAACAATTTAATCAAGCTATGGCCTCACGCTGTTACGCGCTCCTGCGTATCAGCGTGATGTGTCTATACCCAAACAACCTGAAGATGCTCGATTTCAGAGGCCATCAGGTTGTTTGGGTATATGAACCTGCTTCGCGCTTGTAAAACGTACGCATCCAAATCCCCTCAACATGCTCGTTCACGTCGAGAGAATCCGAGAAACAATTGTGGTAAAAAAGACAGAGGACGTGTATCTACCCGAGAAAAGGCGCACACATGGACAAGGCAGCTTCTGCTTCACACCCTAACAAACACCTTCTGATCACAGGCGCAAACCGAGGCATTGGTTTGGCATTAACCACGCTGTATTTAAAGGCGGGATGGCAAGTCGATGCGTGTTGTCGTGATCCAGAATCGGCCGATGACCTCAACGCCTTAACGTCCACCTTCGATACCCTGCAGATTCATGAACTCGACGTCACCGACCACGCCGCCATTGATGCCCTCTCTACCAAACTCGCTTCGCGGGAATTTGACCTTATCATTAACAATGCTGGGTATTACGGTCCGAAAGGCTATCGATTTGGCGGTACAGACATGGACGAGTGGCGCAAGGTGCTAGACATTAACACCCTCGCGCCGCTCAAAATCGCCGAAGCATTTCACGGGCAATTGCTCGCTGGAAAACCCGGTGTCTACGCGGCCTTATCATCCAAAGTTGGCAGCATGACAGACAACACCTCTGGCGGCGGATACATCTACCGTTCATCAAAAGCGGCGCTAAATGCTGTGATTAAAAGCCTCTCCATCGATCTCGCCCCTCAAGGCATCATCGCCGTCGCCCTGCACCCTGGCTGGGTAAAAACTGAAATGGGCGGTCCTAATGCCTTAATTTCGTCGCAAGAAAGCGCGCAAGGTTTGTTTGATGTCTTAGCGGCTTTGAAACACGAAGATAGCGGAAAATTCTTGAACTACGATGGGCAAGTTTTGCCTTGGTAGAGACACAGTGAATGCGAGCAAGCATCACGCTTATTCTGAGCCCGTATACCCACGCCATGTTTCCATCATATCCGCGCTGTATTGATCGGATTTTTCTTTCAGCGTGTCGTAAAAACTACTGCCGAACTCAGCGGATTTACGCTGTGCGTCGTCGAATGAGGCTTTAGCTTTTGCGCTGAGTTCGTCGGCCGAGGGAACCTCGTAACCGCAGACTTTTTCGGTTTCTGCTGTCACGTCTTCGCTTTCAATCCCTAAATCGGTTTGTAAGGTTTCGATGTCTGAAAGGGTTTCGCAGGCATCGTAAATGTCATAACTCAGTGAACCCACCACCGCAGCGGCGCCAATGTAGGGAACAGCTTCCATCAATGAAGCGCCCACGTTTCTGGCAGCGGCGGTCGCCGTGCGTTTTGCAATGCGCTTAGTGACCGTGCGAGTTTGCACCTTTAGTGCCTTATTGGCTTTCTTGGTTGCGGCCAGTTCTCTATTGGCTTTAGTGAGCCGAGAAGAGGGGCTGTGTGCGGTGAATGACGAGATGGGTAAGGCATTGACCAGCTTGAACATGGCATCGTGCACGACGGCGCTGGTTAAGGTCAGTATGTTGAGGCTAATGAGCCCGAGAATGACAAAAACATTAATCACACCAAAGATACGTCGAAACACGCCGCCATCACTCCCTTTCATTAACAAACAAAAAACCGCCCATGCCGCTATCGTGGGGCGTTCGGTTTCAAGTATAATCGCCGATTACATCGAGAAAGAAGCCCAGAAAACGGTGAAATACTCACCCTTTGCGGCCACAAGAAGCTTGAAAACCACGGCATGTCATTCATTTCGACAATCAGCTAGCGCCGAGGTTCTCAGCTAAACGCGATCAGTACAATTTGAGATAAGAAACGTTTGTGAACACAAATAGCGGAATACGTCTAAATAAATTCATCAGTGATTCTGGTTTTTGCTCGCGTCGCGAAGCAGACAAATTCATTGAGCAGCGGAAAGTCACCATCAACGGTATCGTGCCTGAGCTTGGCACAAAAGTGATGCCGGGCGATGAAGTGCTTGTAAACAATCAACGCATTGATACCGTGCCAGAGAACAAATCTGACCGTGTTTACATTGCTTACAACAAGCCTATCGGCATTACCTGCACCACGGCGCGTAATGTGAGTGGCAACATTGTTGATGCTATCCGTCACCCAAAACGTATCTTCCCGATTGGTCGCTTAGACAAACCTTCTGAAGGCTTGATTTTCCTTACCAGCGATGGCGACATCGTGAACAAAATTCTTCGTGCAGGTAACAACCACGAAAAAGAATATATCGTTACCGTTGATAAGCCTATCACGCCGAAATTCGTTGAATTGATGTCGAATGGCATCCCTATTCTCGACACCGTGACCAAGCCATGCTTCGTTGAACGCCAAAGCAAATTTGTGTTCAAAATCATTCTGACACAGGGTTTGAACCGTCAAATTCGCCGTATGTGCGAGTACTTAGGTTTTGAAGTGACCAAGCTGAAACGTATCCGTATCATGAACGTGAAGCTCGGCACGCTGAAACTGGGTGAGTGGCGTGAACTGACCGAAAAAGAAATGGATGAAATCAACAATGCCGTTGCTCATTCTAAAAGCACCTTCGAGCCAGACGCAGACTACGAAAACAACGACATCGCTTCTGGCGATGTGAAAACAGGCAGCAGTGATGCGGCGCAAGAGAACCTAAAATCAGGCAAGATCTCTTTCGCTAAACCGAAAGCAAAATCTAAGCTTGGTCAACGCGCTGGCCATGGTGACAAGCGCAGTTTCTCTAAAGATCGCCCTGCCCGTGATGGTGCACGTCGTGACGGCTTTAACAAAGACGGTAACCGCCAAGGTGGCCAACGTTCTGACCGTTCACGCTCTGACAGCGACCGCAATGAAAATGGTCGTCCTGAGCATCGCGCAGACAGAGATCGCAACCGCAGCGATCGTGGACGCAACGAGAACAACCGTTCTGATCGCCACCGCGCCGAAGGTGGACGCTCAGACAACCGTCGCCCAAACAGCGACCGTTCTGGCAGTGATCGTCCAAACTCCAATCAGCCACGTTCTGATCGCCCTAAGAGCGATCGCCCGAACGCAAATCGTTCTGGTGGCCGTCCAAGTCAAGGACGCCCTGGCGACAAACGCCGTGAAGGTGGCAACAAAGACGGAAACCGCAGCGACAATAACGCACGTCGCGAAGGTCCACGCAACAGTGGTGCACCGAATAACCGTAGGCCCAAAGATCGCCGTCCTTAAGGCTCTTGGCTAGGACTGAAACGAAAAGGAGTGACTAGGTCACTCCTTTTTTTATGCACAATTTCTGTGGGTAACATTTGCGCAATCGATATCTTCAAGCACATATGAATTGCAACGTTTTACCGCAAAAAAACACGCTTCAACACTGCAAAGGTAGCTCTACAGCGGTGCAAACATGCCTGAAAAAACTCTCATGATTGAAACGGTGTAAGGACATCACCTCTCGTTAGAATAAGTATTCACTGAGAGGCGAGCCAATATGTTGAATCAAACGTCCACGATAAAATTCATCCACGCACTCGAGCATTTCGTGCTCAGCTTGATTGTCATTGCAACAATCTATGCCATCGGCGAAGAAATTTACCTCGTTATCGTCAACAGCACCGTGACGGTGGGCGATTTACTGCTTCTCTTCATCTACCTCGAAGTGCTGGCCATGGTGCGCATCTTCTTCGAGTCCGGCAAAGTGCCCGTTCGAATGCCGCTTTATATCGGCATTGTCGCCCTTGCGCGTTACCTCATCCTCGACATGAAAAACATGGACGATTGGCGGATCATGGTTGTGTCTCTGTCAGGGCTAATCATCGCCATCACCGTACTCGTTATCCGCATTGGGCAACTCAAATTCCCTTATCCCAAAAGCACCAACGTGAAAGAATAAAACACAACGCACAAAGGTGTTCAGTGCCGTTTCTGGCGAGCCTCGTTTTTTTGTCTCGTTATATTAGTGACACATGGATTTACCCCATGAGTATTCAGTGATTACAGGGAGAAATGACGATGACGTTTTTGGAATTACACCAACAGGACACCCCTTTGTTGATTGGCAATGTGTGGGATGCGAGCAGTGCGAAGATCGTGTCGCAATTGGGCTTTAACGCTGTTGGCACATCCAGCGCGGCCATTGCCTATACCTTGGGCTATGAAGACGGTGAAAACATGCCGTTTAATGAATTGCTGTTTATGGTCGAGCGCATTGCGCGCGTGGTCTCCGTGCCGCTCACGGTCGATCTTGAAGCAGGATACGGAAATACCGCTGACGAGATCGTGGCGAACATCCAACAACTCGCCGCACTTGGCGTGGTCGGCATCAACCTTGAAGACAGCAAAGTCATCAATGGGAAACGCACCCTGCTGGATGCAGACGATTTTTCTCTCACGCTCTCTCGCATTCGCTCAGCACTTAATCATGCGAACATCGACATGTTCATTAATGCGCGAGCAGATGCTCTCATCATGAAAACCGACGATGCCCTCGCACAAACCTTAGACCGCGCGACACGATATGAAGCCGCGGGCGCAAATGGCCTCTTTGTTCCTTATCTTCGCGCAGAACAAGACATCACTGCGGTTGTCGCGCACACCGCGTTGCCCGTGAATGTACTTTGTGTGCCGGAACTACCTGACTTTGCTACCCTCGCGAGCTGTGGCGTCAAGCGCATCAGCATGGGGGATTTCGCCTATGAAAAGCTGCAACGAGAGCTACACGCATCACTGAAAACCGTGCTTGATGATGGGGCGTTTTCTTCGTTGTTTATGCCTACATAAGCAACCATCACCAAAAAAACATTATTGATAATAATTCTCACTAAGCTTTGCATATATAAATTGTTATGTTATAACATTGCGCAACAGTCAATTCAGGCTGACAGTACAGCGAGGATTAAACTATGAAACCAGGCATTCACCCTGAATACCGCACCGTCGCATTCCACGATACAGGTGCCGACAAATACATTTTGGTAGGTTCAACCGTGCAAACCTCAAGAACCGTTGAGGTTGATGGTCAGACTTATCCGTATGTCACGCTTGATGTGTCTTCACACTCTCATCCGTTTTATACCGGTAAACAGAAAGTGGTAAACCAAGACGGACGTGTTGCGCGCTTTAACAAGCAATTCGGCGCACTGAGCAAGAAGGCGACCAAATAATGCAAGTACTTAGCTCATTGAAAAGTGCAAAGAAACGCAGCAAGGATTGCCAAATCGTTAAACGTCGCGGGCGGATTTACGTGATTTGTAAATCCAACCCTCGATTTAAAGCGGTACAGGGAAAAACGAAGAAGAAAGCATGATGATATACCCAAACAACCTGAAGATGCAGGATTCAGCGAGGTTTACTGACGTTATGATCTAGGTGTCCCTTTGCCGATGTAGTGATCTCCATCAAAAAGGGATAACACCGAGCATGGCGTCAGTAAACTCGCCCGAAGGGAGGCCCTCAGTGCGTCCACTTCATCGTTAAATTCCTGTGAAATAGAATGACTATTCCTACAAGAATTTGCCTTGAACTGAACGCACTGATGGCCTCTGAAATCGAGTATCTTCAGGTTGTTTGGGTATATTAGGGTCTGTTAACCCTAGACATACACAGGCAAAATGCCGCGATCCTTTACCTTTCGGATAGCAAGTTGCGTGTGTATGTCTTTCACATTTTGTAAGCACTGAAGCTTACGCGTGAACTGTTCATACCCCACCAAATCTTTCGCGACCACTTCCAGTAAATAATCGTATGCGCCAGACACCACGTGGCAACTTACGACCTCCTGCATATCACTGATCGCTTGCTCAAACTCATCCACCGACGTGACCTGATGGTTATTCAAGCTCACTTCAACAAACATCGTCATGGCGATACCGACCTTGTCGCGCGACAAAGAAGCGTGATACCCCGCGACAATGTTGTCTTTTTCTAGTCGCTTTATTCGCCTTGCACACGGTGAAGGGGAAAGCCCTACCAAATCAGCCAGCTCTGCGGTGGTCAGCCTTGCGTCTTTTTGCATCCATTCCAATAGCTGCTTATCAATACGATCCATCACTCTTACGCTTTTTATCATCAATATTTAATAAAATATTAGCTTAAACCATCAACGAACACCCAATTTAGGTCTTAGTTTGCCACCCTACACCAAAGACCCTGCTTGATAATGGTGTTTTCGCATCGCTCACAGGGAAGATACAAAAGATGGCACAAAAGATCGCAGAAAGCGCCGAAATCGCCAGGGATGCAGGCATACGCGAAAAAACAGGAACGAGCTGGTTACACGCATTCATGTCGGCGAAAGCGACAGGCTACCTCGCCATGCTAGTTACCCTATTATTGTGGGCGGGTTTTTTCCTCTCACTCAAAGGCGGCGCAAATTCCACACTGCTCCCCGCTGACATCGCGATCACTCGCTTTCTCTTGCCCGCCATCTTTCTCGCCCCTTTCGTTTATCAGGCGCGTAAACAGATTGCAGTGATACCGAAACGGTATCTGCTCGGCATGTTCATTGGCAGTGGCTTACCTTATTTGTTGGTTGCTAGCACCGCCATGCAATACGTGCCCGTTTCCCACGGCAGCGCGTTGGTTCCCGGCACCTTACCCTTGTTCGTCACCGCCATTGCCGTGATCGTTTTCCGCCAGCCCATCAGCCACCACCGTGTTATCGGGCTGATCGCTATTGTCATTGGCACGGGTCTGTTCGTTCTAACTAGCCTGCAAGGCAGTTACAACTGGGCGCAATCTCAAGGCCATATGTTGTTTTTGATGGGCAGCTTAATGTGGGCAACCTTCACGATATGCGCGCGCGTCGCCAACCTCAACGCGTTGGCGTGCTCAGGCTTGCTCGCGATATGTTCAAGCCTCATGCTGTTCGTTGCGATTGCGTTTAACCTCCTGCCCAGCACATTGCACGCCACCGCATTCATCTCATGGCCATGGCGTGATGTACTCAGTCATACCATGTTGCAAGGCGTGGGCGCAGGGATCGTGTCAACCTGCACCTTTCTCTACGCCGTGAAGCAGCTAGGCGCAGAACGCAGCGCAGCCTTTGGCAGCGCGACGCCTGTTATCGCGACGCTCATCGCTTTCCCTGTATTCGCAGAACAACCCGACCTCGTGACCTGTTTCGCACTGGGGTTTGTGTGTTTAGGGAGTGTGGTGGCGAGCAATATCTTCTTGAAGCAAGACACGTCAATGCACTATCAGCCCCCCGTTTATGAAAAACGGTAAAGCACCAGAAACGCCCGTTTTGAGGCATTTTTATATAGGAAGGGGTGGTTTGATTAATATGACCGACGGAAATGGCAGGATGTCAGATTGGTCATTTTTTATGCACAGTTTCTGTGGGTAAGTCCGAAGCAAACGATCGCGTCAAGCACTTGCAGATTGCAACATTATTTCGTCTGTTTTTTGTTCTTTTTCTCGCAAGACACCCGCTCACTGGGTTATCAATGGACAGTGAGCGGATCCTGATATCACGTTAACCCAATGTATTTTCGCTATTTACCCCTTTCACTTCGGGCGTTGCACCTTGGGCTAACTTCAAGCGCACCCAAAGATTCATGTTGATGACGATAGCCGCGATTTCAGCAATCTCTTTTTCATCAAAATAATTTTGAAGCGCAAGGTGTGTTGACGGGAACACAGACAAATCGTACTCCGTCAACGCTTCGCAGTAAGCCAGTGCAGCACGCTCATCGTTCGAGAACATGTTGCTCTCTCGCCAACTCGCAAGGTGGGCAATTTTAGCAGCAGGAAGCCCCTGATCCTGCGCGGCCTTGGTGTGCAAAATCAAACAGTACGAACACGGATTGATTTGTGCGACACGCAAACGCAGCAACTGGGCTAATTGTTTTTCTACCTTGAGAGCGGCGGTGTACCCCACGCTTTTGGCCATCTGCTTTGCCACATCGTGAAACTCAATCAGATCTGGGTCAAAGCGTGTATTTACGAATGCTATTTCCATTTTATTCCCTTAACGCTGTTTTCTCTCACCATAGACAGGCGCTATTCGCCCGCTTGATCGAGATACTCACCGTATCCCTCGGCGTTCATTTGGTCTTTTGGTACAAAACGCAGCGATGCAGAGTTAATGCAATATCTCAACCCGCCTTGATCTGCTGGGCCATCCGTAAACACATGCCCTAGATGGCTATCGCCATGTTTAGAGCGCACTTCCGTTCGACGCATACCGTGGCTTTCATCAAAAAGTTCCGTCACATTGATCTTTTCAATCGGCTTAGAGAATGCAGGCCAGCCGCATCCTGAATTGTATTTTGCCGATGAAGCAAACAAAGGCTCACCAGAAACAATATCAACGTAAATACCAGGTTCGAAGTGTTTATCGTATTCCCCAGTAAATGGCCGCTCTGTGCCACTTTCTTGCGTGATTCGATATTGTTCAGGGGTGAGTTTTTTAATGGCATCTTGCGACTTTGAGTAGGTCATCTGTTCGCCCTCTTTTTTGTTATGTCGACATCCTGACAACTGTCATCAAAACAGAAAAACTGACACGACGATGTACCACTACTGATACGTGAAATGGTTTTGCGCCGTGATGTTTTCTATTTGAACATTGGGGAATGCTTACCTTGCATTTACGAAGGTTTCCTTAAAGCTTACCTTAGTAAATACAAGGGATAAGTGTGAGGTGAAAATGAACATGAGACTGCGTGGCTCTTCTCTTTTCCACGCGACAATGCGTGAAAAATGCTGTTAGACGCAGCGCCTTTCGACTTCTTGATCAAGCAGGTAAAGGTTAGGGTTCACATCGATGATGACGTAAGCGCGACGCGCCTTACACCATGCAATGTCGACAAAAATATGGGTGAGATTAGGTGACGTCTCAAACGGCTCGAGCGATAACCACCACGTTTTAATCTCTTCCAAATACTCCTCATGGTAATCACGACGGCTGCAATAGCAGTTCACCCCTTGAATCTCGCCATGCGATACAGAGAGTCGATATTCCGAACGTTCACGAAAATCTTGATTGGGAAACAAATACAGTTTTGGCGTGTTCGAAGAACAGCGATAGGCGTGCAACGTCAGCGCCATGCGGTCAGAAATCGCATTCAGCCAACATTCCAGCACGGGCGAATAATCTGCAGTGTTGAGTAACGCATCTGGGATGGTCTGCATTCCCACCACGTCTTTCCAACTCACGACACCTAACTTAGGAAATAAACTCTGAGAAAACGCACGAGGTAGCGCGGGAAAATGCACAGGCAGTTGCGTCAAACCAAAACGTTCTCTGTAATGTGCGTTATTCGAAAGCACCGCCAACAATTGATCATGGGAGACAGGTAATACTTCAATGGGTTTAGCGTAAAACTGATTCAGCAATACCGAGGGTAAGCATTCAAACTCGGTTGAGACGATAGGTTGAGCATGTGTTTCCACAGAAGCAAAACCTTTGCGATTAATATCAAACAAACAGACCTTCCGGGATTATGAATTCTTACGCAATCACAAACTGTTGAGCACAATTTGCATCATCGGTGCGATGAAACGATCGGAGCATGGAGTAACAAGGTTCCCTATTGCATGGTCCGCTCAATCCGTGAAACGGTATGGGGGAGAGCAAACAGACTTCGTCATCTTATTCCAGTCCAGCACCTCGTCGAGGAAGGAAAGACAACCATTCGCCAAAACACCAAGCGAATACTCAAACATGCCAACGACTTTATGACGTTAACTCTGCCATCTTTTCAAGCGTTGGAATGTCTTCTTATGTAGACAAACCACATAAGAGTGCTCATTTTCAGACAAACAATGCATATGATTGCACTTAGATCAGTTTCATTTTTCTAGACATCTATCTTTCATTTGTGGCTCGCTCTTTGAGAACATCAAAACCACACTCACGAAGTTTGGCGAGACTCCAGTCACCAGGGTCATTTGCCATCCGTTTAGCAACAATTACCGCTAATCAAAAGACCTACGAATGCACGTTGAGGGCGCACACCCACCAGAATAGAAAGCCAATAACCTACTGATCACTCTCGCCAATTTCCGTTTCTAGCCATAGACGTGAATTATTGCCAGTCACGTATTTGATTGCCAACGCCCCAAAACACAAAAAGCAGATAAGCACGCCATGCTTATCGCTATGTGCCTTCGTCAAAGGAGTATAGTGAGGTTGGCATCTCGCACCCTCTCCAAAACGGTTAGCTAACAATCACATCAATAGATGCACAAACAGATCCAACTATTTAGGCAAAATAAATCAATACCTTATGTGAATGAACAGGTAATCAGGCAATTTTTGACTCGATATCTAGCAAAATTTCGCTCATAAACGCAAGAAGTTGCCCGAAGCAAGATCACGGACAGCGCCGAATAAGTGCAATGTTTTGAATATGTTAACCGCGTTCGAAAAAGAAACGCTGTCTTAGATAGGGAAGAAAGTCATGGAGGCCACCCCATGAACCACTTGGTTGATCGCACGGTTGGTGCGGTCGGAAACCATTTTGGCCATCATGTCTTGTATGATAATCATTTGCCCAAGGGTACGCTCAAAGCTGTAATTTGGCGTACCGTCTATTGTGAACCCATTCCCGAGCAGTAATGGTTCGCCTTCTGGGCTTTTTCGAGTATTGAGTAACCACGCGACGGTTTCGAGATTGCGCGCGCTGTTATAGAGCTTTTGCTGGTCGATATCATCGAGAATGAAAAACTCAAGTTGATGGTTATAGCTACTGCTCAACATCCCCGTGACGCCCACCATTAACGCGAACACCCTATCGCCCTCAAACCGCGCTGAAAATGCCAAATGAAGTGCATCCACACCGTCTACATACCCAAGTTCTGGGTAACCATAAACTGGCCGTTCAATCGTCATGACAGATTCAAGACGAGAGGTCACAGTTTGGTTAGGAACTTTGGCGAGTTCTCTGGGGTTTCGCTTGTACAGTTTGACCATTAGGCTTTGCGTTAAGGTTCGGGCTTCCGCAATGTGGATATCCGTGATCAAGTCCATGTCAGATTTGGCGAGGTTTTTTATATCAAAAGGACGGCCATTGCTGCTGCATGCACTCAGCACAAAAACACACACCATTATCAAGCAATGACGAACGCCCATCCTCTGTAATCCTTTTACTGAATGCTATACCCATACAACCTGAAGATGCAGGATTCAGCGGGGTTTCCTGACGTTATGATCTAGGCGTCAGTAAACTCGCCCGAAGGGAGGCCCTCAGAAATCGAGCATCTTCAGATATACCTTCAAGATTAATCGACTTCGCGCAGACACGTGCTGTGCGTTCTCAGAACTTCTCGTGATCTCTCAAAGCAGACGGTGTCACCCCAAGAAACCTCAAGATGCAGGATTCAAATCACGTGGGTATCGATGCCTATCATGGTGGGATCCTGCAATCACCCTGCCCATATATTCATGACAATAGCCGTTGTTCTACACAGCGTCGTCCATTAGAATCCCCGCTTTCCACATTGAATTCAAAGAGCAATAACAATGAATAAAAGCTTTCTGACTAACCTCATTGCAGCCGCTATTTTTGCTGCTGGTTACTACCTTGACCAACCTATTGCCCTTTATGGCGGTTTGTTTGCACTATCAGGTTCATTGACCAACTTGTTGGCCGTGCACATGCTGTTTGAAAAAGTGCCGGGCCTTTACGGTTCTGGGGTTATTCAGGCGCGTTTTGAAGCCTTCAAACTGGGCATTAAATCTTTGATGATGGATCAGTTCTTCACCAAGGAAAATATCGATCGCTTCCTCAATAAAGAAATGACCGATGGCACCAGCTTGAATCTTTCACCGATCATCGAAAAAATCGACTTCAACCCAACATTCGATGGCCTTGTTGATGTGATCAACAACAGCCAATTCGGCGGCATGTTGATGATGTTTGGTGGTTCAGAAGCCCTGACGCCATTACGTGAACCTTTTGTCGAGAAGATGCGTGAATCTGTGGTCGACATCACCCAACAAGATGGCTTCCGTGACGCGTTAAAAAACCAAATCGAACAGCCTGACATGATGGGCGACATCACCAGCAACATTGAAACCGTGATTGAGCAACGCTTGGATGAGTTGACGCCAGACATGGTGAAAGACATTGTTCAAACGATGATCCGTGAACACCTAGGCTGGCTTGTGGTTTGGGGCGGCGTGTTCGGTGGTTTGATTGGTGTGGTATCTGCGCTTGTAACGGCATAAGTGTCATAAAGACAACCGCTTAAACGCGACGGAAAACGCGAACTCGCGCTCAAGTCCTCGTATACCGACATCAAAAACGGCACCTATTGCGTGCCGTTTTTTTTCATCTCGACCTTTCGCTGATGAAACCTTTCTCCGGTAGAAACCGTTTACCACGTCACATTCCTTGGGGGGCAGTTCACAAATATCTGATCTGGTTGCCAATTTTTAGTACGCCTCAACACGCCTTTAAGCATTCGCTCCTACAATATTAGCCAGACACTCGTCGCACAATTGTGACGACCATAACTGCTTTCTGACCATCACATGAGGTGAATACATGGCCATCAAACGGATCATTACAGCCCTTCCTGCACTCGGTGCGTTACTTTTTGCATCGTCTTCTGCTGCCATGGTGCTTCCTCTTCAAATCGGTGCGGATGCAGGTATCACAGACGTTAAATACAAAGGAAATAGCGCGACTGGTTATTTTTGGGCGATTAACGGCACCTTGCGCATCAACGATTTCACCAGCGTATATTCAGGTTACGGCGAAACAACGGCTGATATTCCTGATGACAGCGGTGTTGACCAAGATTTTAAATCCACCTCCATTCCACTTGCGCTGCAAGTGAACCTGCCCATTGTGCTGGGTGATGTGTATGTGCGTGGTGGCGGTAACTACTACGAAAATACCTACGCAACTGAAACAGAAGATGGTTGGGGCGTACTCGCCGCTGTGGGCATTAGCCTAGCGCCTGCAATTGGCCCAGGCTTGGCATTGGAACTCGGTTATCAAGATCGCGGCAGCGCTGAAACCAGCACCGTCTCTGTGGGTGCGAAGCTGAACTTCTAACAGCCGCACAGCGCAGCTAACCCAAAAACACGATCAAAAAAGCGCCTTATCGGCGCTTATTTGATGATTAAAGCGTAGGTTAAGGCTCAAGTTAAGGTTTACGTTGAGGCTTATACGAGTGAACCTCTTGAAAGGAAACCACTTACTTTTCAGCCGTCTTTTCTTCGGTTTCCAATGCCGTTTCGTCAGCATGGAATGCAAGATAGCGATGCGCTTCTTCTTTCCCCATATAACGCCCTAACGTTCTCACGGGTACGTTACGAAGATCCACCACAATCAAACCATCAAGGGCATCGTTAAAGGCAGGATCAACGTTAAAACACACCAGCTTGCCGTTTAAGCCGAGGTATTGCCTCAACAGCACTGGCACACCCAGCCCTTCACTCATGCGCCCAATGACTTTGGATAAAAGCTGCATGTCGCCTAGCCCTGAAAGCATCGATGTGTGCCAAGGCACAGGGGACGCGCTTTCAAGTGGCGTGGTCGGTTGTACCAACTTCGCCATGCCTTCGTCGTAATGGTGAATGCTCAGGCTTTCAGCGAGCAAACGACGCGCTTGTAGCGGGTAGTCGTTACTGATGCTGACAGGGCCAAACAGCGTCGTGATGTCAGGATCACGGCTCACATAGGTGGCAATGCCTTTCCAAAGCAGTAGCAAGGCACTCAAGCTGCGTTGATATTTTACATCAATCACAGAGCGGCCCATTTCCAATGCGTTCCCCATGCTTTGAATGAGGCGTTCGTCATATTGGAACAAGCTACGAGAATACAAGCCGTCGAGACCACGTCGTGAAATAATGTCATCAACGCGACCGATACGGTACGCGCCAACCAATTGCTTTGCGTCGCGATCCCAAATAAACAGGTGCTTGTAATCGTTATCGTAGTCATCTAAGTCGCAAGCAAGACCCGTCCCTTCGCCAACAGCGCGGAAATTCACTTCTCGGATACGACCAATGTCTTGCAACACATTAGGGATCTGTGTGCTTTCACAACACAACACATCGAACTCGCCGGAAGAAAGTAAATGCGCCGACGTGGGTAAAGCATCGATTTCCGCTTGCAACACATCGCCATTGGCTTCGAGCGCAATCGCTTCGCCAGCCGTTTCTTGCAGCGGCAAGGTTAACGCCTTCTCGCGGCTCAATAGATAAGTATTTAAGCGCAGATAATTGACGAGGGAATCATCAGATTCAAAGCCTCTGCTTTCTTTCCATGCGATCGGCTCGCCGATCGAAATAGGAATAGATTGTCCGCGTTTATTGAGCAATTCACGGCCTAGCAGCGCCGTGCGCAACAGTGGGTGAATACCCCCCGCGCGGTAGAATTTGCGGCTGTTTCGACCACCGATGAAAACAGGTAACGCAGCAGCTTTGTGCTTTCTTACCATGGCACCCACAGAGCGGCTCCACGTTTTGTCTCGCAGTAAGCCATTTTCATCAAACGTTGATACTTCGCCAGCAGGGAAAACGAGCAACAAACCGCCATCACCGAGATGTTGGTGTGCTTCACGAAGCGCGCGCATGTTTGCACGTCGTGCGTTTTCACCTTCAAACACATCCACACCAATGAACAAATCGCTCAATTCGGGAATGCGTTTAAGATAGTGGTTTGCCAACACTTTGACGTCACTGCGCACGTGTCGCAGCAGTTTAGCCAGAATGACACCTTCCACTCCACCCAATGGGTGATTAGCAACAACAACGGTCGTGCCTGATGCAGGAACGTGTTCAATGTCAGAAGGAGAAGCAAAATAATCAATCCCCAATACATCCAGTGTGTATGTGAGGAAGGCATCTGTATCAAGTTCATCGGGACGTTTGCGGTAATACTTGTCGAGGGTACGGAGCCCTGTAATGGACTCTAGCGTCTTCTCAACAACGCCAAATGGGCTCTTTCTCGGCAACAAAAAGGGGCTGGTTGTCGTCATGGGTTCTCCCACTTATTCTTTTTTTTCACAAAGACCGAGTAAGGTGGAGCGCTGCAGATCCTCGGTCTGTGAGTGATTAATTGTTACGCCGGACAATCAGCGCTTATTTACGTTTTTCCCAGTTCTCGTCACCTTTCACGATGAAGCCTGGAATATCGGTGTGCCATGTCTCTGACACTTTTTTGTCATAGTTAAGGTACAGCTTGTTATCCACGATTTTCCAATAGGTCGGATCGCCCGGCGCTAAACCGTCATTGGCTGCAATTGCCCATGCACAATGACCGCCATACTGCGGTGCATACTTCTCAGGATCAGCAAGAAACTTGTTGAGGTTTGCTTGGCTCGCGAACTTCCAATCTGCGCCACGATATTCCGTTTCAAACTCTGATTTCCCTTCAATTGGGCCACCTTCCCAGAAAGACACGGCGTCATACCCACTGACCGCATCGTTGTTAAAAAGGCCGGTATAAATTTCTTGCGCTGCAAATGTCGTTGAAGAAAAAAGCAGCGAAAAAAGCAGTAAAAAACGTTTCATGTTATTGATTTCCTTTTCTCACCCACGTTGGCCTTTATTGGCCAGTGTCGGATTACTACATGTAAAGATAAAGCGGTGCACGGCTGATAATTGGCTTCACCGTGAGCACAGTGGTGGGCAATTAGCGCTTCGCCCAATTGTCATCACCAAGTTCAATGAAGCCCGGAATGTCCGCATTCCATTTGTTCTGGATATCGTTGTCATAGTTTAGGTACAACTTACCGTCTACCACTTTCCAGTGGTCAGGGTCACCCGGCGCTAAATCGTCTTTTTCAGCGATAGCCCAGGCACAATAGCCCCCATACTGCGGTGCATATTTATCAGGGTCAGCCAAAAACTTGTCTAAATTAGCTTGGCTCGAAAACAGCCAATCTGCCCCTTTATATTCGGTTTTGAATGATGATTTCCCTTCTACAGGATTACCATCATGGAACGAGACGGTGTCATACCCGCTCACGGCTTTATTACTAAAGAAGCCGGTGTAAATGTCGTCAGACGCTATTGCGACTGAACTAAAAAACAACGAAATAAGAAGAAGTAAACGAGACATTTGTGTGCTCCTTTGAAAAAAATAAGTGCTACTCATAAGACCGAGTAACCCTTCAGTTCTTTCACATTTTTTCACTCGCGACCAATTTCAATCGAGGGATGTTTTTCTGTAAATGTGTTCTGACAGCAGGCCCTTCTTTGCATGGTGCGCCATCGACATAGGCCATCTGCATATCATGTTCGGTCACTTTTACGTGCGTAAAGCTCACGGTGTTGGCATCTTCTCTGTGCATACACACGGACTTGTAGCCCGCTTCAGGCACATGACTACGATGAAACGCCCATGCTTTTTCCACGGTACGCGGTTCCGTCATGATGGATTTGTACGCATTTTGACGGGCAAGCATCACTTCTTCATACGCCACTGATGATGAAATCATGGGTTCCTTGCTTGGGCGCTGAGTCAGTACATGACCGTCCCATTGAAACGCGATCACATGCCCTTGGGTGGCAGACAGATCGGGTGCGAACACTAACAAGGTGAATGGCGCATAGGAGCCTAAATGTAGGTCATTCAACACAGCAACAACATCTGCCACACACGCAGACGGGGCGAGCCTTTTTACCAACAAACCACGGCTGATCAATGGCCGATCAGGAATGTCGCCTTGGTAGAAGTTCAACAAACACAAAGACAGGCCTTGGTTATTCATGGCGATCCAAGTGCCGCCACCGTCAGGATCAAGAGGCATAGCAAACTGCACATCGTTACTCACGAAATGCTGAGGCGGTTTTGCAATCGCACGGCCTTTTTGCTCGTCGCGATTGAAAAACACTTCATAGCCTTTGTCGTTCAATAACCAACTAACGGTACACATCAGTTCCCCTCGCGACAGAACGTCGCAGTTGCAGGTGCCAAGCCGAAGCTCGTGTCGGTTTCAATGCCCTGCGCACTCAAACTCACGCGAATAAGCGCGAAATGGTGTACGGCATGACTTGCCACAAAAGCCAACTCACGGCCAAGTGTTGATGCCGTTACGGACGGCGCATGGTGCGTCAGGCTGACTTCACCGTTAACACGCAACGCCATGTTGATCGATGTCGGCGTCACGCTGGCTAACCATTCATTGATTACTTGCCATTCTGCTTGCGCAATCGTGAAGTCGGTTTCTACAGGGTGCGCCCGACGACGGGCGTCATAATCAATAAAATCGTTGTCTGGCCACGCCATCAAGGCACGGTACACATCCAAAATATGTCGCATGTGCTGACCAATCGAACTTTGCAAATAAGGTGCAGCCACAAACTGATATTGCTCATCATTCATCAAAGACAGTAAATTTTGGGCTTGATTTGCAACATCGAAATTTCCCTCAACCTCAGCAGGTAAGGTGTGATCGTCATGCGTCGAAGCTGCTTCCTTGGCTAACATGCATTCCCCTTAGGTTTCATCAATTCTCTCGTTCGTATCATTGTTATTTTCAGATCGTTTTTTCTCAGATCATGCTTTGTGTTGTATTGGCTTAGCCCTTGTCTGGCTGCGTGTTCATCAGTCTGTTGACGGGTAGTCTTGTACCAGCGCTTTCTCTTTACGCCATGCGCGATAGAGTTCCATCAATGTCGGGACTTTGTGCCCCAATGCGCGCTGCTTGTTTCCAATTTCAAATAACATTCGGTACTGCGCTAACAAGGTGGAAAACGCATCTTTCAGCGTCGCACCGCGATCCCAGATATGGGCAGCTTCACTGCTTGCGCCATTGGCTTCTAGCATCACAAAATCGTTACCTTCCATCAGGCTGTCGATGTCTTTGAACTTAAGATCCAATCGTCCAAAGTGATAACCGGGGAAATCGTTAAAAATTTCATCTAATCGATCCACCAGCGCATCCGTGATGTATGCATTGCCGTTACGGAATATCGCGCCACGACTGTGGCTGCCTGCAAATGCAAGACGGAACGTTTCGCCATCGGCCAGCACCAAATCCAGTTTGTCTTCATGCCTGGCATGGTAAAGATGACTCAGTTGCCCAGCACGCGGATCGTCATCAATCAATTGCGCTAAATTGCGTTTGCCATCTCCCGTTACAAACGGGTTGTACTTCAATGTCAGTGAGAAAATACGGCCGCGTTTCTCACCGGGGTAACGGACATAAAACACGCCAGCTTCTGCGTTATATGGTGCTTTTTGTTGCAGCATTAATCGTGCCCCGTTAGGGAACAAACGCATGTATTCTTCCAACTCGCCTCGGTTTTCAACTAACCGAACGCCTGCGCCTCGACACCCTAAATCAGGCTTTGCGACAACAGGAAAGCCCAGCCCTTCTTTTTGAAGTAACGACATGGCTTGATGTGCTTGAGTTTCAGGCGACGCATCGTTCTTTTCCCACATCACGTAAGGCAGTACCCAAGGTTTTGCCTTTTCGCCCGCAAGCGACAAGATGGCGTCTTTGGATTCGCCCACCATGCCACTGAGCTCAATGCCCGGGTTCGCCGCCAGCGGTAAACTGAAACTGCGGTATTTGATGCCGTACCAAAGCCACTGCACCACAACAGGTGTGTAGAAAAACCATGCGGGCCAAAATTCGAACATCGAGAGCGGTTTGCCGTCAGTATCGAGGGTTGGCATACCATGGTTCACTGGTAACGCTGGCGATGTTTTTTCATCAACCAGTTTTAATCTGTGCAAACTGTTTTCTCCTTGAGCTTTCTGCCCGCCACCCGATTCACGACGAAAAGAGCGATGAGGGCGAGTGGAATCAACCCCCAACTCACGTTGCGGTTGATCCAATCAATTTCTCCAAGCTGGTAAACCGCGGTAAAGACCAATGCAGTCCATATAGCGGTAGCGGCAATGACAGCCATTAAGAAAGGACGCAGGCCGACCCTGAAAAAGCCACTTAAACAGAAGCCTACGAATCGGAGACCGGGAATAAATCGGATGAGGAAAATGTTGCCAAAAGCATGCGTTCTCAATTTCCGACGAAGGAAACGCACACTTTGTTTGGTGAGGAGGAAACCTCTTAGCGCCCGCCATTTTCGCGCCCAGAGCCCTAAGCCATACAGACCGAGATCCCCCGTCGCGATGCCTATAAAAATGGCCAATAACGCGAGCGGCAGTGACATAACGTCTTGCGAGGCGGCGACAGCGGCAGAAATTATCGCTAAATCTTCTAATAAGTAAGACAGCAAAATAACCGCAAAGAAGAGCGTAAGTGGGGAGTACGTAAGCAAGGTTGCTGTCGTTTCGTTCAAAATAACGGCCTATATCTCATTCACAACTAAGAGAATAGACAGGTAATAACAGGAAACACTTTCATATTTTTCTGAAAGTATGAGAAATCATAAAAATGGGACATGAAACGTCAGAATCATGTGCCACGCGCTAAATTTTCAACACCCTGAATTCCATCAGCAATATGAAATAGAGCCTGTCGACCCAAATGACTTGAGACGCTAGATTTCATAGGGTGTAAATCACATGCGTGGTAAACGGTTCTCTCCGTCTTTAAGACGTGCCACACTGTGTCTCTCAATCAGTATTTCGACGGTTAAACAATGAAAGACATCACAACTAACCCCATTGAGCGCCTTCAATCTGACATGGCGGAGTTTGCGAAAGAACGTAATTGGGAACAATTCCATAACCCAAAAAATCTGGTGATGGCGTTAAGCGGCGAAGTGGGCGAACTGGCCGAGTTATTTCAATGGCTCACACCCGAACAAGCGGAAAATTTTCCGGCAGAAAAGCGCCAAGCACTAGAGCATGAGCTTGCCGATGTTCAACTGTATTTACTGCGCATTGCCGATCGCTGTGGCGTTGATTTGATTGCAGCTTGCGATGAGAAAATTGCCCACAACAGAGCAAAGTACCCTGTCGATAAATGTTACGGCAGTACGAAGAAATACACAGAATTGTAAGCAACCCGACCCTACTCACCTGTCTTCTGAGCGCTTTGCTTCACCCTTGTCAGTTCAACCCCGGCCAGTCAAAGGCATCGCCGGGTTGAACGGTGAGTCACTCGCTTCTCCCAAACACATCTTCCTCATGTAAACATGCCCAGCGGATTTCGCGCCTCATCTTTGAGACTTGAGCTAGACTTTACATGTAATTAGCCTTATCACCATTACCGCGCTTCACTCCATGAGTGAAGCGTTGTGATTATTGGCGCATCGTTAATAAACCGATATTTCGATGTGTAAGCAGTGCTCATGGTAATGCGTTGATGTGTTTTTCATGGCGACAGCGCCAACCAAAAGAATTGGGTATGTCCAACACACCACAGAATGCCAAAGACTTGTTCCCGGAAAATGCCCTGATAAGCCGCCTTACTCTGGTGTTTTTGGGTTGCCTACTTTCTTCCCTTTTCGCGATCTATTTATTGCGTCAACCTGACAGTGCTGCTTTTATCTGGTTTGCCAACGGATTTGCCATTGCCGTCATCACGCTTGCGCCAACCTCTCAACGATTCTCACTTATCTGTGCTGCGTTCATGGCGATTTTGAGCGCCAATTTATTGTGGGGGGATGACATTCTCCAAAGCCTGTTTTTGTCAGCCGCCAATACCGCCACCATCACCGTAGGAATGGCCTCGCTTTCTTTCGCGACAAAACGCGGCGACCCTTTTTTTACGCAACGCGCCTTTCGGTATTTTATCGGGCTAACCGTTCTGCTTACCCCATTAACAGGGGCATTCTTAGGCGGGTACACCTTGCATTTGGCGTTGGCAGTGCCCTTCAATACATTGGCGACAGCGTGGTATCTCGGCGATGTCATTGGTTTTCTCGCGATTACCCCTATGACCTATGTGTTGCTCAAACGGCCTCAATTAAGCCCCACGGTGGCGATGAACCCTCGCGCTGTGTTGCTCATTGTCGCGGCCGTCATGTTCAGTGGTTGGCTTATCACGGAAATCCACTTTCCCTTCATCGCTATCGCGGTCATTCTCATGCTGACAGGGGCAGTACTCGATAGGCTTCCTGCTTTTACCACCACCTTTTTTGTTTCATTGGTGCTCGATTTTCTGCTCGTTAAGCACTCGTTCATTATCACAGCAGGCACAACGGACATTGGTACGATTGAGCTTCTCATCCCCATTGCTGGTGCCATGTTGCTTGGTATGGCACTGGCCGTAAAATCTGCCAACGTGAGACAAATACAAATGCAAAGCGACGAAAAGGCCTCGCTTTTTAGTAATGCCATGCAAGCCTCAGTGATCGGCATGGTGATCGTGTCTCCCGATGGAAAAATACTGAACGCCAACCGCAGCTTTACGGAGTTTTCGGGTTTCAGTGAGACAGAACTCAATGTGAGGCCATTCAAGCAACTCATGTTCCCTGCAGACAAAACCCTCATCGATGAAAAGGTCTCAGATCTCGCGAGTGCGAATATCGACGACTTCCAAATGGAGCTGCGCTTCTTACGAAAAAACAAAGATGTATGCTGGGCAAAAATCGCGGTGTCTGCGGTGAGAGAAGCGTGGAGTAACGACGTTATTCACTTCATTTTCCAAGTGCAGGACATCGATAAACACCGCCGATTGGAAGCCGAAAGGCAGCTTTGGGCGAAGAAATTTCAGTTTGCGCTCAGTTTCAACAAATTGGCCATCTACGAGTTGGAATGTCACACCAAGTACCTGCACTTTTCGGACAACTCGCTCCCTATCATTGGGATATCAATGGGCGCGATTCACCGCTTATACGAATGGATGGCGCGTATTCACCCTGATGATCTGCATGAATACCAACATGCCATCGCCAACGTTGGTACCTCGAGTGTCACGCTGGAATACCGCCTGCTGGATGACAACCAGTGCTATCGCTGGGTACGCGATTGTTGTCAGCCATTGGAAAATGAAGAAGGCAGTGGAACAAAAAAACGTGTGCTCGGCACCATCGCGGATATTACCGCTGAGCGCGAAGCACTAGAGAGCATCAAACATGTCGCCGAACGCGCCGATTTAGCCACCAGCGTGGGGAATTTAGGGGTGTGGGAATATTGCCCGAACACTGGAAAACTGATTTGGGATGCATGCATGCGTGACCTCTACGCATGCCAAGATGCTGAGTTGGTGTCCTTGCCTTGGTGGCGCGAACACGTCCTCCCAGACGATATCGCCGCATTCAATAAGATCCTGCCCTATCACTCACAGTCGCAAGCCGACAGCAAAATGGATGCCGCGAACAACAGAACAGTGTCCACCACGTTTCGGATCGTATTAAACGACGGACAGATTAAGCATATTTATGCCTCCGGCAGCCGTGTTCTCGACGATCAGGGGCAACCTCGTATCGTTGGTTTAAACACGGACATTTCAGATGTCATGACACTCAACCACACATTACGCACTGAAAAAGACAGGTTAAGCTTAACCTTGCACACGATGAAAGATGGCATCATCACGCTCGATGCTGCCCAACGAGTTACTTTTATTAACGAGCACGCCCGCCAATTGTCTCACCTTCACAGCGATGTGATGGGTGTGAACATTGAAAAATGCATCACCTGGTACACTGATGATGCCGAAACGCCCTTCAATGCCTTGCTGGAACAAGCCTCCATCTCGCTTGCAACAACCCAAGTACATAAGCAGTTCACGTTGCATCTTGGCTCGATATCAAGCCCGTCACTGACGTTAACGATCGCGCCCCTATCAGAGCCATCGCCTTGCGCCATACAAACCACAATTTCTTCGCTTTCCTCTCCTTCACTAGCTCGCCCGAGTCTCAAACTGGTCGGTTGGGTTCTCACCTTACGTAAGCAAGAAAATGCAGCAAACAATGCGACATTGCCAAATTTCAGCACCACCCATGATTACGTAACAGGCTTGATGAACCGACAAGGGTTAGAGCATGCCCTTCGCAATCATGCGGAAGAACAAATGCTTCAACGCGGAGATCATACGCTCGCTGTTCTTCGAATAACGGGGCTTGACGAAATAGAGCGACACGCGAGTCGCCCAGCCAAAAACCAAATACTAAAATCCGTCAGCTTAACCCTTCGCGCGGCCGCTAGACAAAACGATCTTCTGGCTAAAATCGGCGACGATGATTTCGCCATTTTGCTCAGAGGATGCCCGAAAACCAAAGCAAATGATTTTTTGAAAGATGTAACAGAAAAAATCGAGCAATTGCATTATCAAACCACCCCATCTAACAACAAAGACAATGCCTTATATGTGTCATGCGTTGCTGGATTAACGTCTGCCAATGCGTCAGGTATCGCGCCTTATCACATCATTAATGAAGCAGAATTTGCGCTAGAAAGCGCATCGACGTCTGACCACACTCAGATTTCAAATTACAACGAACTCGTTGGTGCAGACGCCGAATCTGCACAAAACACCCTGCTCGATCGCCTTGATAACGCCATTTCTTCTTCCTCCTTCAGTTTGCTCTGTATGCCGATTGTGCCAAACCACAATGGACTCACCACATGGCATGAAGTGCTGGTAAGAATGATCACCGAGGAAGGCGAACTGCTGGCCCCTAAATCCTTTATAGATTCTGCGGAACCGGCAGGTCGTTTGAATGACATTGAACGTTGGGTATTTAACGAAGTCTTGGTGACACAAGCTGTCGCATTGAAAGATTGCCAACTGTTTGTCGCCATCAACCTGTCTGAAAGCGCCTTCCATGATGACACCTTCATCAACGATATCGTCGGGCAAATCAAACGCAGTACGTTGCCCGCCAGGCAGCTATGCATTGAAATTGAAGAAAGCACCTTAATGAGAGATGTCATTAAAGCTGTCAACACTGTGGCGACGTTTCGTAAAATCGGCTGTCACATTGCAGTGGACAATTTTGGCTCTGAAATGGCGTCATTTAGCTATTTGAGGAGATTTGATATCAGCATGGTGAAAATTGATGGGGATATGATTTCGCTCATGAGCTCAAGCCACGTGGACAAGAAAATCGTTGAGTCAATCAAACACATCAGCGAATCGTTAAATGCCATTACGGTCGCGCAGCGGGTCAATAAAAACGCTGACTTAAATCTGGTGCAGGAAATGGGTATTCATTACACCCAAGGCTTTGTGTTTGGCGAACCCGTGCCACTGTCTCGCATTATTTCCTCATCCAAGGCAGGATTGCTCAACGCACAAGGCTATGTCACCTCCCACCGAAAATCCGCAGGGTAGCCGCACTTCAAGCTCCTTTATCGCCACGTATCACACCCTGCAAACACACACCTTTCACTCAACCTCGTTTTGGCTTTCAATCGAGGTTCAGCATTCCATTTCAAACGTAAAACAGGACGACACCATGATCAGTTGTGACTATTTGATTGTTGGCGCGGGCATTGTAGGGCTCAGCGTCGCGAATGAACTTCAACAACGTCACCCTGATAAACGCATCGTCGTGGTGGATAAAGAACCTGCCGTTGCAAGTCACCAGACAGGCCGAAATAGCGGCGTGATCCATGCCGGTGTTTACTACACACCAGGCAGCCTAAAAGCCCGATTTTGCACCGAAGGTAACATCGCCATCAAGGCCTTCTGCCAGCTGCATGACATTGCATTTGAAGCGTGCGGAAAACTGCTCGTTGCCACCAACGACATTGAACTAACACGCATGCAGGCGTTAATCGCCCGTGCAGAGCAGAACGGCTTAGCGTTTGAAGTGTTGGATGCCAATGAACTGCAAAAACGCGAACCCAATGTGAAAGGCGTAGGCGCGATCTTTGTACCCTCAACGGGCATCGTGAGCTATCGCGAAATTTGCCAGAAGCTGCATCAACTCATCGAGGAGAATGGCGGACAAGTCCACCTTGATAGCCCTGTCAGTTACTTGAAAGAGACCGATGACGGCGTCACCGCTGTCGCGGGGGATCATACCTTTCACGCAGATCGCATTGTTGCGTGCTGCGGCGTGATGTCAGACCGCATTGTGCGCTTGCTGGGTGAGACGCCGGACTTTCAAATCATTCCGTTTCGCGGCGATTACTTCCAGTTACCGCCCCAACACAACACCATCATCAACAGCCTGATTTACCCCATTCCCGATCCGGCATTGCCATTTCTTGGCGTTCACCTCACCAAGATGATCGATGGCTCTGTCACCGTCGGCCCTAACGCCGTATTGAGCTTTGCCCGCGAAGGCTATGACCGCACATCTTTCAACATGCCAGACACCATGGACATGCTCGGGTTCCCGGGTTTTTATAACGTGATCCGCCGAAACTTCCGATCTGCCATAAAAGAGCTTCGCAATGGGTTGTGGAAATCAGGCTATTTGAAAGAAGTGCAAAAATACTGCCCGTCACTGACCAACGATGACCTAAACACCTACCCGTCAGGCATTCGCGCCCAAGCGGTATATCAAAACGGCGACTTGGTAGATGATTTCTTATTCCACCAAACAAAACGCGCCCTCGTGGTGTGCAACGCCCCCTCACCCGCCGCCACGTCATGCTTTCCGATTGCGCGGTATATCGTGGATACGTTGGAGAAAGCAGGAGATTGAGATAAGTAAGAAGGCAGATGGATCACCTAAAACGCTTAACCCTCAAAAATGTGCAGCGCGAGATCAATGACGTCATCCATTTCTTCTCGTGAAGCACCACCTCTGGCCATTGAGGCCATTCCCTGAATCACGGTAAACGTGTAGCGAGTGTAGATATCGGCTGTCTTATTGTCAGACAAGCTTCCTGCCTCAATCTCACGTTGAAAAAAATCATTGAGAAATGAGGTCGTTTTTTCACTGGCTTTTTTAATGGCAGAAAGTGCAGATGCCGGTAATGTGCCACCTGCTGATTCTCCGATTGCCTGAGCAATGAAGCATCCCGGCGGCAAAGTGGGTTGATTTTGCATATCGGCAACCGCAGACAAATAAACCTTCATTCGGTCTCTAAGCGCACCTTCAGCATTACTCAGATTTCGGCAAGCCTCAGAGCCATGCTGCTCAACAAAATAATCTGTTGCTAGGACAAAAAGCTGCTCTTTATTACCAAATGCGGCATACATGCTCGGCTTGTTAATGCCCATAACATGAGTAAGTTCAGACAGAGAGGCACCAAGAAAACCCTTCTCCCAAAATACCCGCATAGCGGCACTAAGCGCCTGTTCTTTGCTAAATTCACATTTTCGACCCGCTGCCATCACTACTCCACTCCCACAGCCTTTAACACTCTCCGCGTCAATTCGTTAAATCTAAGGTAAACAACAAAATATTTTTGGGATACCTGTTGACTATATTGTACCGATCAGTAAATAATCAATCAACCTTACCGATCGGTACAAAATAAAGTGCCGTCATGATATGGAGAATCAAAATGGCTTTTAATGTAGAGAGCAAAATCGCGTTAGTCACAGGCGCAAACAGAGGGATAGGCCGCGCTATTGTTGAAAATCTACTCGCCGCGGGCAGCAAAAAAGTTTACCTCGCAGTGCGTAATCCCGCCTCAACATCTGAATTAGAGAGCAAATACGGCGAGCGCGTGAAAACACTGGTTGTTGATATGGAAGATAGCCAGTCAATCTATGCACTGGCAGAGCAAGCATCCGATGTGGAACTTTTGGTTAACAATGCAGGCCGACTTGAGATATCCGCCCCCCTTTCAGATCACGCCGCATTAGCCTTGCAAAAAGAACTGACTGTGAATACGTTCGGCTTACTTCATATCGCACAGGCCTTCAACGAAATATTGGTGCAGAATCATGGTGCACTCGTTCAGATGAATTCCGTTGCATCAATGAAAAATTTCCTAGGCGTCAGTACCTACTCAGCATCGAAAGCAGCTAGCTACGCCATTACTCAGGGCCTTAGAGAGCAATGGGCAGAAAATGGCGTACAGGTATTGAGTGTTCACCCCGGCCCTATTGCCACAGACATGGCAGCGAGTGCAGGAATGCTTGAAGTAGCAGAGCCCGCAGACGTCGTCGCAAAAGGCATCATTGACGCACTCGCTGCAGGCCAATTCCACTTATTTCCAGACGCCATCGCCCGTCAGTTTGAACAGCATTACAAAAGCTATGCTGAAACCATCATCGAAGCGCCTGCTTCCAACTAACGAATAGTAGTACCAAAACGCTGTAAGTCTTTTGTAAAAGATTTACGGCGTTTTGTGCTAGTCATCTCGCTAAGCAGACAACGCAAAGCAGGACAGACATATTATGTTTATGGAGGTAACAACTTTTCAGAGTCTTAGCAGATCGCAATTATTCTGAGCGTTTCGTTGTTAAGGCCACAGCATCATTCAACCAGCTGGCAGGCATGACAAGAAAGGATTACGAAGCAAGACGGGAACACCAAAACAACCCTTTCGGTGAAGATTACAGAGTGAGGTCTAAGCTCTTTGAGGTAAGGCATACAGGCTTTATTTACCTGCCGCCCCCCTTTAAGATTTTTTTGCAAAAGCGCAAAGCAGGACAGACATATTATGTTTAGGCTGAACGAGCCAAGCTGGCCGACGAAGTTGCACCGCTCGACCGTGCTGAAATGGTGTATGACCTCGTTCACCAGTTCGTGCCGGGTGACAGTGGAAATCCAAGTGTTGAAGAACTGAATACGATGATGATGTACACCGCGCAATTGATGGAAAGCGGAAGGGCGCTCGATGCAGATTTTATGGCCAAGTTCAGTGTGGCCATGAGTGAGGCGATGGGGCATGTGGATTAAAAAAGCCTCTAGCGAGGCTTTTTTGTCATTGTCAGTTTCGAAGTATTTCAGAGATTAAATATATTTTCCAAGGATCGAAAAGACAGCAAAGAAGGAGAGTAGTAACAAAAGCGTTTCCTTTTTTTTCCTTAAAATTCAGTGTGATATTAAGGTATATTTTGAACATGTAATTTTCCATTTGTTATGAACTCTCTTGACATAACGGGGAAAAGAACACTTATATACACTGACATTTGCCTGAAATGTGGTTACGCATTAAAAATGCTGCAGCGGATTCATTTGTTGATGAAGAATTCGAAGCACAAAGATATCGCTCTCGCGCACACGGTAGAAGAGGGTATGTTTTTGAAAGTCATGTCGACGAATACCTGGGCCAATCTCACCACAATCTCGCCCCATTAAGGGTTCACCAGATAGCGTCAGCAGACACGCTTCCATTTCCTCAACATAGATATCGGACTATTCTTCGCCAAAGTTGACAAACAGAGGACAGACATACTTAAAAATCATCCCAGTTGAACATCTAGAATGGTGCGTTTGCACTGTCGAACACATCATTCTGCAGACCAAAGCTATCATAGCGCTCAGTCGGAAAAGAAATTACGGAGTTTGTCTGAATGACACGCAGCAAAAACCTCAGGCTAGCGCCTGAGACATCGTGTGTTCTAAAGGAAAGATTTTGTTAGCGGTTTGGCAACCGAAAGCCTGAAAATCGCTTCCGATGCAAGTGAGGTAACGCCGCCTTTATTGCGGTTTCAGTGCCGACAATGCCACCTTGCTCAATTTGCGTGCATGTGGCCAACCAACTTTTAGCGTCAAACCCTAGCCTTTCGAGCAGTGGCGGTGATGTATTATCAATATGCCCACGTTTATCATCACGTACTTGCCGTCCCGTCCAATCAACCAACGCAAGGTAATCCATTAGCCGAAAAGGAATACCGTCTGGCATATTCTCTCGTGGGTTTCCCGCGAAAGGAAACAAACCTTGTGGGGAGATTTTATTACTTTCTATCGCATCAATGCGCGCTTTCACACTCGTATAATCCGACGTTTCTGGCGTCTCGGCAATTGCTGCGCGTACAGGGTTCAAGTCGACATAGGCCATGGCGGCGGCGACGGCTTTCTCATCAAGCAATGCTTGGCTTTTAAAGCGCCCTTCCCAGAAATGTCCGGTACAGTTGTCCTCTCTATTCGCTTCTGAGGCAATGTGTTGATTGATCAGACGCATAAACCAACTGATAGATATAAGACGCTCTCGCCACGCTTCAATGATCTCATTGCATCGTTCAATTTCTGCTTCCGACAGTTTGTCTCCCTGAACAAAACGTCGAATTAACACGGGTCCATGATGAAAAGCGAGCCAACGTTCGACCACCTCTAAATTTGACAGCGCTTTTGCCTTTTCAGCATTGATATGCAAAACCACATGATAGTGATTACTCATAATCGCGTACGCGCATACATCGATACAAAACGCGCCTGCTAACGCGAGTAGTCGCTTTTCTATCCATGTTCGACGATGTTCGACGATGTTCGTAACTTTTTTGCGCTTGTTCATCATAGCCACAGAGAAATGAGCGACGAACGCAACGGGAAACGCAGTGGTAATAAGGTGTGGCTTCAATACTGATGAGGGAGGAGCGGGCTTTTGTAATTGAGATTCAAAATGGATGGAAACCAAACAATATAAAAAGCATATCGTTATAAAACCATCCATTCATCTTTGTCACACACCTTTGAGCCTGAAAGCACTAACACATGCAACTGATAAGGTTATGGTTTTCTTAAAGTGTCTGTCCCCTTATTTTTGACATGTGGTTGATACGTTGGAGGAGAAAAGAGAATAAGGCCGAGGAGTTAGGTACGGAAGCTAGATCCAATAGCAGGTGAACGCACTTGATCTGCGCCCTTGCCAATCCAGCCCTTATAGTGCCCCCAATGGACAAAGACGTTGCGAAGCGCGGTTTGGCTTAGTTAAACCGCTGGAGAGACGTGTGAAATAAAGCATGGTTGTCCGAAGGGTGCTAATTAGTAGCTATAGATTTATTTAATGTAATTAATTACACAAAATTACATTATATTTGTAATTCATAAATTTAGCTGTAGTGGTACTTTATTCAGCAGTTCAAAGAAGGAGCTGCATATGACTACTTTCACCAGTAAAGACAAAGCACTATGGGCTAATCATGCCATCGCCTACTACATATCAATCGGCAAGAATCAAAAACAACTAGCATTCGATTTAGGGATTCCAGAACCTCGACTCACTGATCTAAAAAGTGGAAAAGGACTTTTTTCTCCAACACTAAGAGACAACATAATCGATCTGTGTGGAGCACCACAAAGAGTACCAGGCCGCTTTGAAGTCGCTGAAATTTACACAAGCCTCGATACGTTTTTCAGCGGGATAGCTGAAGAGGCAGAGACCCGATATAACCAAAAAGCAGCAAATTGGTTGGAAGAACAAACTGAGTTCATCTTGAGTAATCAAGTACTGTTTGAAGATAAGTTTTACAAAGAGCCTGAACCGACTACTACCGACGACATTGGCCACATATGTTTTACAATAATTGACCGAGAAAAGATCACGCAGGAGCAAGAGGACTCAGCCAAGCTTACACATCTCAATACATTACTCAACCGAAGTGATGTTGGATTGTTGTTCAAACAATTTGAGGCCCTAGAACCAGTAATCAACACGACAGGTAAAGGTTACGACAAGAAACTCAACCTAATAGCGAAACAGCTTGATGGACTGACCGGTTACTGCAAAGACCACAACTTACTCAGAAAGCTCTTCATATGCTGGTATTTGATGTGGAGACTTCGACAGGCTAACCCCAGTTACCATTTAGGTAACGCTAAAGAAGTGGGTTGCTTTGAATGTTTACCACAAGAAGAAATAATCCTAACGGGAACCCGAGTATTGGCGTTTCATAGTGATAAAACCTATTCACACCTAAGCCAGATTGAAGGTGGTCCAATATTGTTTGATTCAACGGATTACCTCTCACAAACACTTACGCGAGAAAAAGCCTATTTTAAAGGGGATATCTGGCCAGAAATCCGGTTTGAGGTCTATCATGGTGAAAACATGACGTACCACTTCCTCTTGCATTTTTCAGGAATGAACAGCCCAGTAAATGACCGCCCTTCAAGTATCCCAGGACTAGATCATTTTGGGGCTGAAACAACCGCTGCGCCCTGCCCAACCGACCTACCCGAACATGAAAAAGACTTGCCCATTGAAACCGGCGATAGAATTGCAGTAATCCCTAACATTCCATCAACGCAACTGTATAACCAGATTCAGCAAATTAGAAAAGCATTTGGGTTGCCCGAAGACAGCCTATATACACTGAAATCTGCTATTGCCAAGGCAGGAGGACATATTCCGGGTGCGAAGGTTCTATCTTAACAAGCGTTTGTACTAAATAGGCGGTCGCGCAAATACACATAGCTTTAGGGTTTGTCATAGTGTGTATAGCATTTAAGTATACCCCAGCGCGACCACCCTATTCTGATACAAAAACTGACAATGTGACCACTTAAATGCGACACTCCCTATTGCGACTACCTAAATGCGACGTTGGCTACTTTCAGCGAGACAAACCATGTTTATTCGCGCCTACCTCCGCGCTTCCACCGATGAACAAAATGCAGACCGCTCCAAAACCACCCTTGAGCAATTCATCAGTGAACATAGCCAACGCATTGCCAGTTACTACACCGAAAGCATCAGCGGGACTCAACTTGAGCGCCCAGAGCTAAATCGCCTGCTGACCGACACACAGGCAAACGACATACTGCTCGTTGAACAAATCGACCGCCTGACCCGCCTTAACGACCACGACTGGAAACAGCTTAAGCGCATGATTGAGGAAAAAGGCATACGCATTGTCAGCATGGACGTACCAACCAGCTGGCAGGCACTCGACAACAACGCCCTCACCCACAATGACCCCATCATCAAAGCCGTGCTCGATGCTATCAACAACATGCTGATAGAGCTAATGGCCGCCATGGCCAGAAAGGATTACGAAACAAGAAGAGAACGCCAACGCCAGGGCATAGAAACCGCCAAGGCCAATGGTAAGTACAAAGGTAAGCAAGCTGACACCGAACGGCACCAGAAAGTAAAAAGCTTCAGGGAGAAAGGTCTCAGCCTAAGAGAAATTGCAGAAGCGACCGACTATAGCCGATCGCAGGTTTGTAGGATTTTGGCTAACTGATTAATGGACAAAAGCTTGTCAGCTAAATGACTAAATTAGAATATAACGGATTAATTGGAGTATGGAAAAGTTATCCGACAGCAGCGCCTTGTTAGCTGCTGTGCGCATCCAGACGATCAATGGTAAATGCAATGCTTTCTCCTACCACTTTTCGATCACTAGTATCGATTGGTGCTGATAGATGTGTAATACCCACATCAACTATTACCTCAGGATCTATGCCTGTCACGACACCATATGCCCGATAGCGCCAGCCCGATTGATGCTCTAGCTCTTTCTTGGCTTCGGGGTTACCTGAAAACATTGACTCCCATTCTTCGTCTTCATAGTGGAGGCCGACTGATAAACAGATATCGATATTATCTCCAGCTTGATATCTATCGCCCCCAAATTCGTCCATTGCAACAACCTTGACACCATCTACTTCGATGGTTGCCTCAAGATAATCGCCTTCCGTTTTTTTGAAAATTGCTCTCATAGTTTCCCAACAGATAACGCCTGCTACCGCTTGTTAAGCATATTTTTAAGTTCGCTACTCACAATACGGCCTCTTATCAATTTCGGGATAATCTGACGTATACTCACCCCAACCTCTAAATTGATAATACTTTGTCATAGCTTCGAAATGTGAGTTGGCCTCACATTCCCATATTAGTTTTGAATCAGGCTCAATTAATGATCGAGCATCGTCACCGTCTGGACCTGCCAGGCAAAACGTATCTAATTCTTGTTCGTTGGACCAAAGTTCGTGCTTCATATTCTTCTAGCGCCTAACGCCAGCCATCAACAGCGAGCTATGTTTGATGACCCTGTTAGGCAATATCTTCTGTGCCATACTCGCTCCGGTTTTTGACCTAGCTGCCATTCAATATAATCTTCAGGTGGACGATCAATATCAATTACGTGCTCATGAGAAAATGGAATTTCTACACCGAAGCATAGGTAAATATCGTCTCGACCTGCCTCAATACAGACAGGCTGAAAATCAAGAATACCAATGTATTTGTTACCTACAATCTCGGATACAATCAAGTAACCTCGCTCACCTTCGATGAAGATCTTTCCGTCCTCGTCTTCGCACTCTATTTCCAATATTACTTTCGCCGCATCACCAACTTGTAGCGAGGTTCGTCGTTCAAGTTCTGGAATCCAAAATGTCTCCGGGTTCTCTCTATGAGACTCTTCGCCATTTCTCAATTGCCAATAATCTTCTTCAAAATTGGCTAATTCCATGAAACCTCCTTGATGCGTAACATTATTAATAACAGGCAGTCTCGTTTTTCTACCTGCTCGTTTTTCGATTAATTTATCATAAGCAACTAAAAATTAAAGAAAATATATCGAGATTTATACTCTACCCTCATATAAAAAATGCATTGTTATCACTTTTTAACAATGCGTGTTATCCAAGCTGTAACCCACTCCAAAAAACACTGAAATACAATAACTTAAAAAAGCCAACCATCGGTAAAGAGAGAGCAAACATTCAATAAAACATGCCACTTTCCATACTCAAACGATATTAAAACTTAATAAACCGCGAACTGTGTAGATATACAGAAAAGAAAGTAAAGATGGTAAGTAAATTATCCATGAACTTGATATTAGGTTTTGTAGGGGAAATGCACACCCCTAAAATGTGTAGAGTATTTAATCTAAGTAACTTTGGGGCATAAACAAGCTAGATTCTAACCCTTATCGATCGCCCCACTACGCATTATACCCATAGTGTTAAATCCAAAACGTCTAATGCTTAACCTGTTTTTTAACCCATTCGCCTCCCCTCCTTGCCCCCAATTGCTCAATCCCTCACCAGCACACTAAAAAAGGAAACGGATTCCGCATTTACCCTAAGAAAAACAACGAAAAACGTTGCATTTTTCGGCACTGAGAATAGCATCCTGACATTGATTATTTGCTGGGTTTTCGCAACGTTTTTGCCTTGAAGATTGCGACTACCCAAGCCTCCTATTCCTATAAGAAGTATCCAACTCCGATGACAAGAAAAGCGCTCGTTTTGCTTTCAGCAGTCCTTTTGTCTGCTTGTTCGTCCGCGCCGGAAACACCACCGTGCGATTGCTCAACGCCTCAGCCTCCGATCACCACCACCACCTCGCCAGACAAAGACCAAAAAGCGATTGCAGCGCTGTTTGCGTATTTGGCGAAAGAAGCCAAGAAAGAATGGGGCGAAGATGAGTATGTGGAATCGGGCAAGCACCGTTATGTGAAATACCTTGATGGGTATGCGACACGCGCGCACATCGATTTTGATGCTGGTAAAATTTATGTGTCCACCATCTCCCAGCATCAGCCAAAAGAGAAACTGCAAAAGGCCATTGTTCAGACCTTATTGATGCCTGCTGATGCGAAATACGACGACTTGTTCAGCGACAAAAATATCGCCCTAAAAGGCAAGCCTTTCTTCCTTGGGCAAGTGGTCGATCAAGACGGTAAAGCGATTGAATGGGAATGGCGCGCGAACCGTTTTGCCGACCATTTGATTGATAACAAGCTGCAATCTAAATCCATCAAGAAAGGCACGGCGTATTACGTGCAAATCGACATGGTGAAAGACCACCTTGAGCAGCGTGAATACCAATACGCGCACATCGTGCGTGATGCCGCAAAACGCTACAACATTCCTGAAGATCTGATTTACGCGGTGATCAAAACCGAAAGCAGCTTTAACCCTTATGCGGTAAGCCATGCCGGTGCGTATGGATTGATGCAGGTGATTCCTAAAACGGCGGGTGCCGATGTGTTTAATCTGGTGAAGAAGAAACCGGGGATCCCGACCAAGGAGTACCTGTTTGATCCTGCGAACAACATCGACACAGGCGCGGCATATTTACACATTCTGAAAACCCGTTACCTGCGCGAAGTGACCAACCCATCGTCTCGCCATTTCAGCATGATTTCAGCGTATAACGGTGGCACGGGCGGTGTATTGGCCACCTTCCACACCGATCGCAAACGCGCAATGGTGGAGCTAAACCGCAAATCACCGAAACAAGTGTACGACGCGCTGACCACCCAGCACCCGAAAGGGGAAGCACGCCGCTACTTGCAGAAAGTGCTCTACTTCCAGAAAGATTTTAAAGAAGGGAAGATTTAAACGAAAACGCCCCAACCTTGGTTGGGGCGTTTTTCTGTGTTTACTGCTGAACCTACGCCGCTGGCATGGACACGGTCACCCCTAAACCAGGTTGGCTGTCGTGTAAGCGAATGGTCCCATGGTGCAGCCCTGCAACAGCTTTTGCTAAAGAGAGCCCTAGCCCTAAGCCGCCATCAGTACGGCTTTTGTCTACGCGGTATAAGCGCTCAAACACACGCTCCATTTCACTGTCTGGAATGCCTGGGCCGTTGTCTTCCACGCGCAGCCACACGTCGTTATTTTCGGTATCCAAACCACAGCTTAATCTGATTTTGCTGCCCGCTGGGCAATACCTCAGTGCGTTTTCAATCAAGTTAGCCACTTGTTGAATCAGCAACTCTCGGTCGCCCTGAATCATCAAAGGTTGCGACGGTTTTTTTACCACCAATTGCATCTCGGCATCTTCGGCAACATCGACATAAATCTCTGCCACAGTATCGACGATTTGCGTCAGATCAGTGTCAGTGAATCGGCTGCGTCTTGCGCCAGACTCAATCTGAGTGATGCGCAGCAAGGCATCAAAAATAGACGCTAACCGTTGCGAGTCCACCAGCGCTTGATCAAGCTCAGCAATTTGGTTTTCGTCCATGCCGTTTTCTGAATCGTCTACGTCTTGACGAAGCGTCAGCAGGTTATGACGAAGGCGGGTAATGGGGGTTTTCAGTTCATGAGCGATGTTGGCGGAAATGTCGCTCATGGCTGCCACAGACCCTTCAAGGCGAGACAGCATTTCATCGACAGACACGGAAATACGCGCCAAATCGTTATAAGTGTGGATTTCACCGGTTCGAGCAGAAAGATCCCCTTCCGCCGCGGCACTTAACACCTGCTCAATACGGGAAATACGCTGCTGGCTCAAACGGCTCATGCCGATAACGATTGCAGTGGTGAAAATGGAAACAAGGACCCCGGCCAGAATAAAACCCGACGTGAGTACGGCAAGAATCTCATCATCTTCGATGGGATCTTCATCGATATCATGTTCAACACCAATCGCGAGTTGCTTGGACTCTTTGACGATTTCTTGGTTCTGCTTACTCAGTTCGTAATCAACGTAAAGAATGGTCACGGTCGCCATTAAGACAAGACTAAACACAGACACAAGGCCAAACATGATGCCCTGTTGAATGGCAGAGCTTTTCAATTTGGTGGGAAGATGATTCAGCATGCGATGCAGCGAGAAATTGCGCAGCCATACATCTCTCAACATTTGCTTCATTTCGCGCCCTCACTGGAGCGGTGCTCAAGTTTGTAGCCTGCACCACGAACAGTTTGGATCAGGGAATCGCCGAACGGCTTTTCTACCTTGTTTCGAAGGCGGCTGATGTGCGTTTCTACCACGCTGGTTTGGGGATCGAAATGAATGTCCCACACATGCTCAAGCAACATAGTACGTGTAATCACACGGCCAGGGTGACGCAAAAAGAGCTCAAGAATACGAAATTCCTTGGGCTGTAAATCGAGGAGTTGCCCTTGTCGTGTTGCTGTGTGCTCAAACAAATTCAACACCAAATCGCCAAACGACAATTCCGGTTTCGTTTCGGTGGAGGTCAGCACAGCGCGGCGAGAAAGCGCCGTCACGCGGGCAATCAATTCAGAGAATGCAAAGGGCTTGGTAAGATAGTCATCGCCCCCCGCTTCTAACCCTTCCACGCGATCATCGACACCGCCGAGGGAGGTAAGAAACAAAATAGGTGTACCAATTTGCGCGGCTCTTAGCGCCTTCACTAACGACAAGCCATCAAGGCCAGGCAGCATGCGATCAACGATCGCCACATCAAATTGTTCCGTCATGCAAAGTGTCAACGCGTACTTGCCGTCGTCGGCAATCTCGACCTGATGGCCCGCTTCTCGCAGGCCTTTTTCCACAAAACTGCTCAGACTGACATCGTCTTCAACCAGTAACACGCGCATGTCGGTTCTCTCTTCTAGAAAAACGCTGCGGCTTACGCCGCAACAATTGGATCATTTGGTGCGCTTTCGTCAGTCGGGTTCGCGACATCATTTTGCGCGGCTTTGCGCTGTTGCCACTTCATCATAATAATGGCGGCAATACCTGCAAATAAACATGCACCTAGTGTAACCAGTCCCATCATAAAAAACAGAGAGAAAGCAACAACACCGCCTAAAGCTTGCAATCCATTTTCACGCACGTTTTTAGATAGGTTTTTTGCACGTTTCCACATATTCGAATACATAGTTGATTCACTCATGGCATTTTCCTTAGCGGGGTGTTGGAAATAACACCCCATTTTATTAACTTGAATAGTCAGTCTTTACTCAAATAACCGATGATTACTTCGCCACCGTCATTGCATTAATTTCAGTTTCTACCGTGCGACCGTTCGCTGTCACCAGTTTCACTTCATACACGTAGTTGCCGCGGTGTTCGTCAATTTCAACGCTATACGCTTTGCCACTTAGCTCGGCTTCCGCTTGCTTGACCACGTCTTCTAGCGATTGATATTGGCCGCTATTCAGCCCAGATAACCAGAGCGCATTTTCAAGCTGGTCGTCGCTGTCGTGGTGATCATCACCATGCTTGCGGCGGTTATTACTGTTCAAAATCACTTCGCCAGTACTGCTGTTGATCACTGTGTAGTAGGATTCGCCATTTTTACCGGCCAGTTCAATCTCATAGAAAGCTTGACCCATTTCGACATCACGCTCGGCTTCCATAGGAATGCCGCCTGTGTTGGTTTTTGCCAACTCAATCGCTTGTAGCAGCGTGACAGAATCTTCCGTCATGGATTTTGGCGCGTCGTCATGGGCATAGGCAGTTCCCATCACCATCAAGGCGCTCATACCAAGTAGGGTGGACATTGCAGCAGGCTTAAACACAGATGACTTTTTCATGGTGGTTTCCTCGTTATTGGTATTAACCAGACAAGGTGATGTCCCTGTCGATGTGTTCACTTTACTCAAGTCATCTTGCGAGGAGCTTTCCTGAACTATACATTTTTGTAAGGTTGGCAGCGGTCTGTCATTTTTGAACATTCGTGATAATTTGGTGGCATCACTATCAACAATCTCGCCTTTGCGAAAAAACCAGTAGCCAAGGAACGCATGTGAACAAACTCGATACAAAAATAGCTACCGAGCATGGTTGGTATCCGTCCGAAGCCAATGACATCGCCGTTTTGTATGAAGAAGCGTTTGGTACAAAATTCGCCGTTGCCATTTCAGACAAAACGAAACGCATGGAGATGCTGACAGAGAGCTTTCAACCCGACTTTTCGTATGTGGTACGTCGTGACGATCGCATCATTGGTATTGCTGGTTTTCAAACACCAGAAGGGTCGCTAACAGGCGGTATGGATGCCGATGGCTTGATTCGTCTTCTAGGAATGCTTCGCGGGTTATGGGCGTGCCTCATTCTCAGCCTGTTTGAACGTAAAGCAAAACCAAAAGAATTGGTGATGGATGGCATCGCGGTGAATGCGAATTATCGTGGGTTCGGCGCGGGATCCGCTCTGCTTGATGCCATTATTCAGCACGCCGCTGACAAGGGTTTCGACACCGTGCGCCTTGATGTGATCGACAGTAATCCACGCGCAAAAAAATTGTATGAGTCCAAAGGGTTCATCGCCACCAAGGTTGAACACTTTGCGTTTCTCAAGCCCATCATCGGTTTTTCTAGCGCAACAACCATGGTGTTTGAGGTGAAAAACACGCCTCTAAGCACACATTTCTTGAAGCGGCACGTCGTCAAAGATGAATGAGCCTAGAGGCGCTCGATCGTCTTATACCGCGTGATTTACAATGTAAAAAGCACGTCTTCAAACGTACAACGGAATCGTCAGATGCACCCCATCACCCTTTCGCCCCTTTCCATGAAAGATTGCGATGCGTTATTGGATTTTGAACGCCGCAATAAAAGGTGGTTTGAACAACATATTCCCCCACGGCCAACACGCTATTTCGACCGTGTTGGGCTCGCGTCAGCAACGCAAAAGCTCGTACAGACCCAAGGCGACGAGTCGCATTTAATGTATGTGGTTTATCAGGGCACAGCGATTGTTGCGCGTGCGAACATTCATACGATCTGTCCCGATTTTGTCGAAATCGGCTATCGCGTTTGCAAAGCGCATGTTGGCAAAGGTATCGCAACACAGGCCGTGGCGGCACTGCTTGATATCAGCAGACATCAACTGGCTACGCCTTATGTGCTTGCCAAAGTCACCAAAGAGAATCACGCCTCTCAGCGTGTGCTCGAAAAAGCGGGGTTTGTGTTTAGTCACAAAGAAAGAAACGGCACGGTGGTGAATGGCAATCACCTCGAGCTTTGGTACTACGTCTACGACTGTTAATACCCAAGCACTGATACTATCCCAACACGTCGCCACCAAACCATTCCATTCCAAACCATTCCATGCGATGCGATGCGATTGAATCAAAGACGGTATTCACAATTTTGCCCATCCCTACCCTTGACGATTTGACGCTATTCTCAAGCTCGACGGTGAAATTCGTCTCTCCACGTCGAAACCGTTACGCTTGATGCCCAACAACTTGATTACCGACTCTTATATTGGCGACACAACGAGGAACGTTGTGCAACGTCATTTAGAACAGAACAACGACATGTCGCAAGGAGCATCACAACATGGGTAGCGAATTTTTCATCGCCTCTGTACTTAACCTTTCCATCAACCTGATTTACACCATCATTTCTCTGCTCGTTGGCGTTTACGCCTTGCTGTGGGTCGACAAAAAGCTGCTAAAAAGCGTGAATATCGAAGAGGAAATGAAAAAAGGCAATGTGGCTGTCGCCATTTTCGCCTCCACCATTTTGATCTTTGTCGCCGTGATTGTGGCTTTCGGGTTTCGCTCTTAAACCATGGGTATGGTGAAAGTGCTTCCCCTCGTCGCCGGACTGATTATTCTCTCTGGGTTTCTGCAAGAGAAGAAAGATGCGATCAGTGATGAAACCAAGCAGTTAATGGCGAAATCGCAGAACACGTTAACCGAGAAAGAGGTGGCGTTTTCGGGTGGTAGAGGCGAGCTAAAGGTCATCCCGAACAATCGGTACATCACCCAATATCAAATTCAGAAATGGAAAAATGAACTCAAAGGAAAGTACGCGATTTACAGCTTCAGTGAACGGGGAATCGGTGAATTCACGTCGCTTGCACCGGACATCAACGGCGACTTTCACCTGACGCACAGTTACCTCGAAGGCTACCTGCCTTTCAAGGTAGATAACCCGCTCATTCCCATGTTGACCATTGCCCGTAAAAAGAAATATCAGTATGACCACGAGCAATACAAGGGGAACATGGAAGTCTGGCAATCAAGCAAGCAGTCGTATTTCTACCCTTCGGGTGATTGTGAGGATCACGCGATTTTATTGGCAGATTGGCTGATTGAATTGGGGTATGACGCGCGCGTCGTCATTGGGGATTACGATGGGGGCGGTCACGCATGGGTCGTCATGTTTTATAAGGGCAAAGAATATGTGCTGGAGGCTACCCAAAAAAGCGGTTTTGGTCGACAGTACCCATTGGCCTCTACCCTCCCGAAATATCACCCAACTGCGATGTTCAATCGCGAGCATTACTGGGTGAATCAAGGCTCTGCCCTCACCACAAATTATGCGTCATCGTCATGGCGATTAATGAGTCAATTCACGCCGATTTCGCCATAAATCCAGCCTGCATAAAGTGACATTATGGGTAGGTCAAAAAGGGAAACGCCAGCTAACGCTGGCGTTTTTTGTCTGTCCCAGACATGAAAAACGAACAGACAAATTTTTATCTCGCCACACACGACATGCGTGGCGAGTGAATAAGGGTTAAGGGCGCATTGAGGCGAAATCTAGCACCTTGCCCTCTTTCTTAAGGGCAAAGAAAAAGGTCTCGCCGCTGCTGTCATCCACACCGTCATTGTCCGTCACAGCAAATGCGCGACCGTCTTTCGTGATGGCAAAGCCTTCAATCTTATCGGTAACGTAACCGCCTTGCGCTTTCAGATCCGGCAAGAAGTCGTAAACCACTTCCTTGCGTACCGTTGGCAATTCACCACCAAGCGGCGCGGGTTGTGCATCTGCCAAGATTACACGGGTAAGCTGTTTCACTTTCGCCGCCTCGCCAATTTGGTTATCGCGTTCGATGATGTAAAGCGCGCCTTCATGAGCGGTGATTTCAGATAAGCCCACCCAGCCCGTCGCAGCTGCATCGGTAGGGTAACGCACTGCGCCCCACTCTCCTGTTTTGGTGTTGTATTGCACCAGTTTCACGGTGTTTTCTGGGTCATCTTTCCAGGCACGTTGAATCGCAATCCAGAGATTATCGCCAACACGGGTAATGCCTTCCGCGCCATAGCGTTTTTCAACGGCCATTAACTCAGCAGGGAAACTCACCGTTTCAACGATGTTACCGTTTGCATCAGTGCGGTAAAGCGCATGGGCGATACCTTTGTCAGTGCGCCCTTCAGAGGCGAGCCAAAAGCCGCCTTTTCCATCAGTTGTGATGCCTTCAAGATCGAGCTTTTTAGCAGGTTTACCGTTGTTCATGACAGGGATACGTTTGGTGATTTTTGCTGGCGTCGACGCTGCATCAATCACAAAGATTGAAGGCTGCGCTTTGTAGAAACTGTCGTTCACCGCATAAAGCGTGTTTGCATTATTTGCATGGTTTGGATCTGCCACCAAACCCGACAACGCGCCCCAGCCGATAGGCTTGCCGTCTACCATCACAGATTCAATCTGCGGATAAGCAGGAGCTTCATTGCTGATTTCATACATCATGACATGCGCACGCGCGCCGCCATCTTCAATCAAATCTTTTTCGTTCGCCGTGGCGAGCAAACCGCGGCTTGGCATCGCTGCCGCAGATTCTGGTGAAATGCCCGATGGCAGCAGCTGAACAAATTCTGGTGCTGCACCTGTATCACGATAAACGCCCACCACAGAGCCTCGTTCTGACATCACGAAGATATAGCGCTGACCGTTATAGGTCGCCACTTCCAAGCCTTCAGGTTCTGCGCCTTTGTTACCGGAGCGTTTTTCAGGGTAATGCCCCGCCAATGCCACGCGGTATTCAAAATCAAGGCCAGATTCAAACAACACCTTGCCGCGCTTGTCGAAGATCGTAAAGCCGCGAGATCCGCCTTCATAATCGCCTTCATTGGCGGTAACAAAGCGTTGATCGTCGAGCCATTTCACCGCATCCGGTTCGCGTTTTACCGCCAGTTTAGTACCAGAGAATGTCAGTGCGCGTTCTTCGTCTAGATCCACATTCTTGAGGTCTACTGCGCCTGCACTGAAGTCAGCAATCACTTCGCCTTTTATGCCGTCCACCAACACGATATGGTTGTTCTCTTGCAGCGTTACCACCACTTCGCCGAGGCTGTTTATGTCAACAAACTCAGGCTCAGGATCGTTCGGTGCAATGTCCGATAGCCCAGTCATTGCCACACGCGTTACGTTGCCACAATCCAGTACACCGTTTTTCAATGGCACTAAAGCCAAATGCCCCGCAGGGAATTGCGGCAACACACCGTCGTTTAAGTCTTCATCGCGCTCGTTTTCGATCGCCACGGCCACAAAGCTGCCGTCTTTTGCCACGGCAACGGAATCAGGCTGCCCGCCCAAATCACAAGTCGCGAGTGATTGCGTGCTGTTTATGTCACGCTGGGCAAGGTAGCCCGACGGTTGGGTATAGCTTTCAGAGGTGTTGATAGCGGTAACAAAGGTGTTGCCCACAACATCGATGGATGTCGGTTCGCCGTCAAAGGTAATGAAACCCTTACCTTGCGGTTTTTTCGGGTTGGTAATGTCGACAATCCCAACGCCTTTGAGCGGGCTATCCGAATACACAAGTGTGTTGCCATCTTCACTTGCGGCAATGATTTCTGCAGAACTTTCATGCGTTTTCTCAAGATGAGGAGGAATATTGTTTGCCGTCGAAAATGCACTTATACGATGAAACGACGCCGCATCAGCAGCATGAACACCCACGCTGACAGACACCGCCAGCAATGAAAATAGTAGAGAGCGTTGTGTACGCATGAGGTTACTCCATTAACTTCCGTTGAGGGTCGCTACTTTTTCGATTTTTGGTGACAGGGGCATGACAGAATCGTGGCAATTCAATGATGACCATGGTTTTTGGCTGCAGGCTAGCGTTCTTCATACGAGAAAAAGCGATTGTCCAACGTAGCGACACGTAAGAAGGGCTTTCAGCCAAAAAATCACTGTATTCTTAAGCAGGCAGCTCACACCAAATATCGCCTAATTTTACAAACTTCACACATCACATGAAGTAAGAAAATCATCATTCCTCATGAAGAAAAGTACTTTTCTACACTGCTTTTATTCACTCTTGCCTTTTTTTGTACTTTCATTGTTACACGGATGTTAATTACCCCTAATGAGCATCTTCTAACCATGAGGAACTAAAAATGCTGTCTACAAGGAAAACGTTAACTGCCTTTGCTGCATGCTGTACCGCCCTCTCCATGTCCGCCCATGCGGCGACAGAATTGACCATTGCCACGGTCAACAACGGTCACATGATCGAAATGCAGAAGTTTAGCGAAGTATTTGAAAAGCAAAACCCTGACATCAAACTCAATTGGGTGACCCTAGAGGAAGGAGTTCTTCGCCAACGTGTAACCACTGACATCGCCACCAAAGGCGGACAATTCGATGTCATGACGATTGGTATGTATGAAACCCCCATTTGGGGCCAAAAAGGTTGGTTGAACGAAATCAAAACCGACGCGGCGTATGATGCGGACGATTTGCTGCCAGCAATGCGTGCGGGTTTATCCGTGGACGGCAAACTTTTCGCGGTACCTTTTTACGGTGAAAGCTCCATGGTCATGTACCGCAAAGACCTTGTAGACAAAGCCGGCATGACAGTGCCAGATCGCGCCACATGGGGCCACATTCGCGATGTTGCAGCGGCCATTCATGATCCAGATAACGGCGTTTACGGCATTTGTTTACGCGGTAAGCCAGGTTGGGGTGACAACACGGCGTTCGTGACCACCATGGCTAACTCGTTTGGCGCGCAATGGTTTGACGCAGATTGGAAACCACAGCTGAACTCACCGGAGTGGAGCCACGCTGTTAGCTTCTATGTTGACCTTCTCAGCAGCTACGGTCCTCCAGGTTCAAGCTCAAACAGCTTCAATGAAATTCTCGCTCTGTTTAACGAAGGCAAATGTGGCATGTGGATTGATGCAACGATCGCCGCATCCTTCATCACAGACCCTAAACAAAGCAAAGTTCACGACAAAGTGGCGTTCGCACAGTCACCAGTGGCCGTCACTGACCGCGGTGCAAACTGGCTTTGGGCATGGGCTCTCGCTGTTCCATCTGCAACGAAAAATGCAGAAGCGGCTGAGAAGTTCGTGAAATGGGCAACGTCAAAAGAGTACATCCAACTGGTTGCCGAAAATAACGGTTGGGCAAGCGTACCGACAGGTACTCGTCAATCTACCTACGAAACACAAGCGTTCCTTGATGCAGCATCCTTTGCAGAAGCAGAACTTGCCGCCATTAACTCTGCCGATCCAAGCAACAGCACGCAGAACCCAAGCCCTTACATTGGCGTTCAGTTTGCTGCCATCCCTGAGTTCCAAGCCATTGGTATTGCCACAGGACAGCAGCTTTCCTCTGCACTGGCGGGCAAAACAACGGTAGAAAAAGCACTGCAAAGTGCAAACAAGTCCGCCGACCGTGAAATGCGTAAATCAGGCTACTACAAGTAAATCCCTCTTGCCGGGCAGTGCGCTGTCCGGCTTCTTATCTTCCGTTATTTGGTAGTCGCTCATGCAAAAATGGTTGCCTCGACTGTTGGTTGCTCCCTCCTTTGTCAGCTTGCTGCTCTGGATGATCGTTCCTCTCTCCATGACGATCTATTTTTCAACCATCAGATATAACCTGCTGTATCCCGGAGAGAATGATTTTATCGGGTCGATGAACTTTGAGTTCTTCTACACCGACGACGCATTTTGGCCCGCATTGATTAACACACTGACCCTCGTCGGGATGGTGTTGGTTGTCACTGTGATTGGTGCATTGCTGATTGCTATCGCATTAGACAAGCCATTTTTTGGCCGCGGCATCGCACGCGTTTTGCTGATTTCCCCTTTTTTCATCATGCCGACGGTTAACGCCTTAATCTGGAAAAACATGATGATGCACCCCGTTTATGGCGTACTGGCGGCGCTTTGGGAAAGCGTGGGGTTAGAGCCCATAGATTGGCTCACGGCTTTCCCGCTTGGCTCGATCATTACCATGGTGAGTTGGCAATGGATGCCCTTTGCCTTACTGATATTCATCACGTCATTGCAATCGATGGACCACGAACAAAAAGAAGCCGCGCTGCTGGATGGCGCAACCGGATGGCAAGTGTTCCGTTATCTCACCCTGCCCCATTTGGCGCGCCCTATTGCGGTGGTGATGATGATTGAGACCATCTTCATGCTGTCCATCTTTGCAGAAATTTTTGTGACCACGGGCGGTGGCCCGGGCTACGAATCGACCAACTTGGCTTTCCTCATCTTTGCGCAAGCGTTAATGCAATTCGATGTGGGTGTGGCTTCCGCCGGTGGCTTAATAGCCGTCATTCTCGCCAATATCGTCGCGTTCTTTTTGATACGTGCGATCGGCAAAAACTTAGTGGCATAGGGAGGCATCATGGCTAAAGACGTTTCACTTATCGATCAAACTGGCTGGTTGCGCCCCATCATTTGCTGGGCCATTGCACTGATTGTGTTCTTTCCCATTTTGATGATGCTGATCACCGCGTTCAAAACAGAACAACAGGCGATTTCAGTGCCGCCAAGCTTTATCTTCGAACCAACCGTGGAGAACTTCGGCATTGTGCAAGAGCGCAGTGATTACCTGAAGTTTGCGACAAACTCTGTGATCACCGCGTTTGGCTCAACCATATTGGCGCTGATCATTGCGATTCCTGCGGCCTACTCCATGGCGTTTTACCCCGCGAAACGCACGAAAGATATGCTGCTGTGGATGCTGTCCACCAAAATGCTGCCTGCGGTTGGGGTGTTGGTGCCCATCTATGTGCTTTGCCAAAAGACGGGGTTACTCGATACCACGTTTGCGCTGACCATCATTTACACGCTGATCAATCTGCCGATTGTGGTGTGGATGCTGTTCTCTTACTTCAAAGATATCCCGCGTGACATCCTAGAAGCTGTGCGTCTTGATGGCGCTGACACGTTAGGGGAAATCCGACACGTGCTGATCCCGTTATCTCTCGGTGGCATCGCATCCACCGCGCTGCTCTCGATTGTACTGAGCTGGAATGAAGCATTTTGGTCAATCAACCTGACCTCTGCCAATGCGGGCACGCTCGCGACGATGATTTCAACTTACTCAAGTCCGGAAGGCTTGTTCTGGGCAAAACTGTCAGCCGCATCCACGCTGGCGTGTGCGCCTATCATCATTCTTGGTTGGTTCTGTCAGAAACAACTGGTTCAGGGATTAACCTTTGGGGCTGTTAAATGAGCTACTTACAAGTCAAACATTTATATAAGAAGTACGGTGACGTTCTTGCGCTCAAGGACATTGATTTTGAGATTAAAAAAGGCGAATTCGTCGTTTTTGTTGGCCCGTCAGGTTGTGGCAAATCGACCTTACTTCGCACGATTGCAGGCTTAGAGTCGTCTTCTGAAGGCGACATTCAATTGGACGGTGAGTCCATCATTGAAACTCACCCATCAAAACGCGACGTGGCAATGGTGTTCCAAAGCTATGCGCTTTACCCCCACATGTCGGTGAAAGACAACATGTCTTTCGCCCTCAAATTGGCGAAACGCCCACAAGACGAAATTGAACAAAAGGTCACCAAGGTATCGAAAGCACTCAAGCTGGATGCGCTTTTAGATCGTAAGCCAAAAGCCTTATCAGGCGGTCAACGCCAGCGTGTTGCCATCGGTCGTGCGATTGTGCGTAACCCGAAAGTGTTCCTGTTTGATGAGCCCCTCTCAAACCTTGATGCCGCACTGCGCGTGGAAATGCGTATCGAGCTTTCACGTCTGCACCAAGAACTTGAAAGTACGATGATTTATGTCACTCATGACCAAATCGAAGCCATGACGCTGGCAGACAAGGTCGTCATCATGAGCCAAGGTGAAGTGGCACAAATCGGCACACCGCTCGAGCTCTACCACCAGCCTGCAAATCAATTTGTCGCCACCTTTATCGGTACACCAAAAATGAACGTGCTGCCCGTGAACAGCGTGGCTACATCCGGCGAGCATTTGGAAATCACCTTCAATGAAGATGCATGCACAGCGCTGCCAGCCGCGATGTTTGATGAGCGTGCAACCGCCTCGGCGTCTATCGGTTTCCGCCCGGAATCCCTCTCTTTCTGTGACCCTGAAGATGGCGATTTGAGCGGCGATGTGGAGGTGATCGAACAATTGGGCAGTGAAACCCTCACGTATATCCGCACCCTCAGTGGGAACACTGTCGTTGTGCGGGCCGCTCCTAAATACACTCCAGAATTACGAGAAACCGTCGGCGTGAAGCTAGATACGCAGCGCGTGTATTTGTTCGACAACGCAGAACAAGCGTCCAATATTTACGGCGAGGTGAGCCATGTCTGACCACAAGCGTCTGGTTCACTTTGGCATTGGTGCGTTTCACCGAGGCCATCAAGCTTATTACCTTCAGTTGCTCAACGACACGCTGCCAGAAAGCGAGCGTTGGTATTACACAGACGTGAATTTACGTGAAGAGACGCGGGCTATTCCAGATGCGTTGCAGGCTCAAAATGGTCAGTATCACTTCAAACGCATTGCCCCGAATGGGGATGCCGAATACATCAAAATTAGCAGTATTGACCGTGTGGAAGACGCGTCTGCAGACCCTTCAGTGATTGGGCGTATCTTCAACGACGACAATGTAAAAGCGTTAACGATCACCGTGACGGAAGGCGGGTACTACCTTACCGACACCGACGACGTCAACCTGTCACACCCAGAGGTGGCAAACGATATCACGGTAATAAAACAACAACGCGGTCAACCAAAAACCTTGTTTGGTTTCCTTGCATTGGCGCTGCTAGCACGCCAGAGCATGGCCAACGGTGCAATCACCGTCGCGACCTGCGATAACCTGCGTGACAATGGTCATCGCCTCGCAAAGGCATTCGGTCAATTTGCCGAAGCAGCGCAACTCTCAGACCTCAAACAGTGGATGAATGTCAATGTCACCTTCCCGTGCTCCATGGTTGACAGGATCACCCCTGTGCCGCCAGCAAGCTTGTCTCACGAGATCCAACAACAACGCGGCGAAGAGGATGCATGCCCTATTCTAGGAGAGGATTTCGAGCAGTGGGTCATTGAACACAAATTGGCGAACGCTTTCCCTGCGCTCGATGCCGTGGGAGTGACTTTCACGAAGAACGTTCATGCCTTTGAAGAAGCCAAAATCCGAATCCTAAACGGCGGGCATTTTATGCTGTCTTACGTTGGGGCGCTGCGAGGTTACCAGACGTTCGACCAAAATATTCATGATGACGAACTCAATGGGTGGCTAAAGGCCTACCATCAAAAAGACGTTATCCCGACGATAGATGATCGCCCGTTCGATTTAGAGGCCTACCGACAAATTATTATCTCTCGTTTCAGCAATGGGTATATCGCGGATTCCATTGAGCGTATCGCGATGGACAGTATCAGCAAGTTTCCGCAGTTTATTTTGCCCACGCTCAAGCTAAGCCTCGGCCGTGGACACTTCCCGATATCGGCAATCATATTGATTGCGCATTGGTACTGTTTTTTATCCCTCAAAGTCAGGGGTCGTATCGCGTTTAACTACAAAGACCCCTATCTATCAACCGCCGAAACGTGGATGCACCAACAAGATCCTGTTGGCGCTTTTCTCCATGACCCTGATATCTGGCAAGGTCTCAATAAACAATATCCAGAATTTGGCGAGTCCCTTAAAAGGCAAATCGCCATCACGATGGGCGCATATCAGGAGCGTTACAGATGACAATGTCACTAGAACTTCATGGCAAACCTACATTGCAAGGCAAAGTCGCATTGCTGACGGGCGCGAATGGTGGCATTGGGCTTGCCGTCGCCTATGCCTATCTCGCCAGCGGCGCAAAATGTGTGATTGCTGACCTTCCTATTGAGCCGTCGGTTGGCGTGTCCGCCCTTATTGATGAGTTTGGCGATAAAGTGACATACCAACATGGAGACATCACGGATCCTGACACACGCAGACGTTTGGTGTCCTCTACTCTGACCCAGTTCGGCAGCATTGATGTGCTGTTCAACAACGCCGCTATTTTTAACATGGCGCCGATATTGGATGCCTCTGAGGAAGAATTTGATCTCGCGTTTTCCGTGAACGTCAAAGCCATGTTCTTTTTGATGCAAGATGTCGCGAAGGCCATGATTGAAATAGGTAAAGGCGGAAAAATCATCAATATGGCGTCACAAGCGGGGCGTCGTGGAGAAGCATTGGTCGCGCATTATTGCGCCACAAAAGCCGCAGTGATCAGCTATACCCAATCTGCCGCACTCGCACTGGCAGAACATGGCATCACAGTTAACGGGATTTCCCCCGGCGTCGTGGATACACCAATGTGGGACAGTGTCGATGCCTTGTTTGCCAAATATGAAAACCGCCAACTTGGCGAGAAGAAAAAATTGGTTGGCGAAGAAGTGCCATTAGGTCGTATGGGTGTTCCTAATGACATCGCGGGCATGGCGCTTTTCCTTGCCTCCCCCCTTTCTGACTACATTACCGCCCAGACGTATAACGTCGATGGCGGCAATGTGATGAGTTAACCCATGAATACCTATCTAGGTATTGATATCGGGACTTCTGCCGTCAAAGTGTTACTGGTGAGCGGCGATGGCACAGTGCTGGACAGTCGCTCGGTGTCTTACGGCACTGACTCCCCCCAGGCATTGTGGAACGAGCAAACCCCCTCTATTTGGTGGCACAGTACGCTCACCTGTTTCGACGCACTCCGTGAGCGCAATGAAACCCTATGGCAACATGTCGCTGCCATAGGGTTATCCGGTCAAATGCACGGGGCTGTTTGCCTTGATAGCAACCAAGAGCCGGTTTACCCCGCCATTCTATGGAACGACGGACGTGCCCACAAAGAAAGCGCTGATCTCAACCGTTTATGCCCCGACATTGGCTACAGCGCGGGGGTGCCAGCCATGCCAGGCTTTACTGCCCCAAAACTACTGTGGCTGCATGACAACGAGCCGGATATCTTTGCGCGAATTGATAAAGTTATTTTGCCCAAAGATTACGTACGCTTAATGCTCACAGGAGCGTGTTGCACCGATGTCAGCGATGCCGCAGGCACCTTGTGGCTAAATGAAGCAGCACGCGATTGGGATGATGACCTGCTCAGCGCTTGCCACCTCACGCGTGACCACATGCCAACCCTCATCGAAGGCAACCAAATCAGTGGCTCACTGCTGCCTGACATAGCCAAGCGCTTGATGCTGTCTACCGACGTCATTGTTGCAGGCGGTGCGGGTGATGCTTCTGCGGGCGGCATTGGTATTGGCGCGGTCAATGAAGGCGATGCCTTTCTTTCTCTTGGTACATCGGGGCAAATTTTTGTCGCCAAAGCGCAGCACAGTGCGAACCCTCAAGGCTACATTCATGCTTTTGCGCATGCTTTGCCTGATCGTTGGTGCCATATGGCGTGTTTACTCAATGGCGCGAGTCCGTTGCTATGGTTCTCGTCCATCACGTCCCTGTCCATCGAGCAATTGCTTGGCGAAGCAGAAGCCGCAGATGATCTGCATCGTCCTGTGTTTTTCATGCCCTATCTCAATGGCGAGCGCACCCCGCACAACAACCCGTTTGCAACAGGCAGTTTTGAAGGATTAACAGCGCACACATCGCGTAATCACATGACACAAGCAATACTAGAAGGGATTGCATTCAGCTTTAGAGACTGCTTACTCGCGCTTGAAAATGCCAACACACATTTATCCTCATTGGGGGCAATCGGTGGCGGCGTGAAAAACGATTACTGGCTACAAATGCTCGCAGACGTGTTGAATCTTGTTATTCACAAATACGACGGCGCAGAAACGGGGCCAGCATTGGGGGCGGCGCGACTTGCGATTTTGAGCCACACCACGCACTCTATTGACACGGTGTGCCCCTCTCCCGCAATAGAAAGAACGTTCACACCCAATGCCAAAAGGCATCAACTATACGCTGAGAAACACACTAAATTCACGGCGTTGTTTACGGCACTAGCACCAACATATGGTTAAAAACCTATCAGGTATAGCCCCCTTCAAGAGGAGCACTTAATGGCAGAGCCGAACACCAAAGATCCCGTATGGGAATTTATCCAAATCAACGACGAGTCCGTGTATTACAAAGAGCACGGTGTGCCTCATCATAGTATTCACTGGCATGTGCATGAACAGTATGAACTCCACCTGATCGTGAAAACAAATGGTAAAGCCATGATAGGTAACCACTTAGGGCCATTTTCCCCCGGCCAACTTACCCTTGTTGGCCCTTGGCTCCCTCACAATTGGGAGAGCACGCTGCAACCCGGTGAAACCCATGAGCTACGCGATATGGTGATTTTGTTTAAACCTGACCTTTTTTATACAGCGGCCAAGTCCTTTCCTGAGCTCGCTCAGTTTGGCCGCTTATTAGAACAAGCAAAAATGGGGATAGAATTCCTCGATGTGCCTTTCGACAATGCCGTCGAATGCTTCCAAAAAGTCAGGGAAAGCGAAGGAGTGACCAGACTGGTTCATTTCCTCTCTTTTATTGACTACCTCAGCAAGCGCAACACCCGTTTGCTTTCCAATATGCCAGCCTCAGAAGTCAAAGAACCGGGCACAGTACAAAGCAGAATAAACGAAGTCGTCGACTACGTGATGCAAAACTACCAACAGCCGATACGCCTCAAAACCTTAGCTGACAAGCTCGGCATGACCGAATCCTATTTCTCACGGTTTTTTCATCAGTCATCCGGTCATCGATTCACGGATTTTGTAAACCGTGTGCGTATCCAACGCGCCTGTGTGTTGTTAAGTGATACCAGCGATACCATCGCCGACATCAGCCAAACTGTTGGCTTTCACAACCTCGCGAATTTCAGCCGCCATTTTCGAAGAATTAACGGATTAAGCCCCCTTGCCTACCGCAAGAAACACGCCTCACAAACGTCAGTCACCTAGCCCGTCTTTCAGTGAGGAACGATGAGACAAAAGTGAGAATGCCCGTTAAACAGACACGTAAGCGAGTTTCTGACGGGCATTTTTGCGTCAATGTGTTGCTAGAATATTGTTATGTTGCCGGTTTTCTTTACCTTCATTCCCAGTTCCGACTGCAACTTGCAGCTGTATCACGGACAGCTTCGATTGATTTCACGTGATGAACGTTTACCCACATTTTTCAGAGGTGTATTTTTTAGAAAGCGCCTTTGATCTCAATGAAATAGCGCGCGTTCCATTAAGATAGATTCCGTCAATTAGCAGAGGCAATGCGGTTGTCAGTTTGGGCAGTTGAACGTACCGCATTGGCCATATCACCGGAGTGCACCCATGCATCAACACGGCAAGATCAATTACGTTGAGTTTCCAGCACGCGATTTAATCGCGACCAAATCCTTTTTCTCTGAAGCCTTTGGCTGGACATTCACCGACTATGGCCCAGATTACACCGCCTTTTCCGATGAAGGTCTTGATGGCGGCTTTTACCGCGCAGACATGCACTCAGAACCCAGCAAAGGTGCCGCACTGATCGTTTTCTACAGCGAATCGCTTGAACAAACTGAAATCAACGTTCGCCAAACTGGCGGCAAAATTGTGCAAGCCATCTTCGACTTCCCTGGTGGGAGACGTTTTCATTTCGTTGAACCAAGCGGCAACGAATTTGCCGTCTGGTCAGATAAATAGCGTTTGGTCATGACATGGCGGCGGCATATACCCAAACAACCGGAAGATGTTCGCATTCAGAGGTCATAATACGTTCAACTCGAGGCGAATTTCGTGAGGAATAGTCGTTCTATTTCCTCGGATTTTAACCAAGACACGGACTCAAACGTCATTGTTCGAAGTTCTCACGAAGTTGGTTAATCTTATACTGATAGCTGTTGAGGATGTATTGCGCTCTATCCAGCGCTTCCAATGATTGCTCGCTCTCGGCGAAGTTAATTCTGCCCATCAATGGAAACAGGGTGTTGCTGTATTGATAGGATTTTATGATGCCTGCTTCTTCACCTCCTGCTTCTTTCAGGTTCGCGAACAGGGTTCTGGCTTTCTTGAAGCCCTCGTTTAAGGCCGCCCACTCGCTGACTAAACCAGCATGTTTAGAAACAAACGCCTTTTCTAACACTTCGGCTTTGTTCGATTCAGGGTAAAGCCGCTTAAACGCCTTGATGGATGCCAGCACTTTATGGCTTTTATCAACAGAAAACGGCTCGTGGCCATAGGTGTTGACAATCGCCGCGAGCCTTTCATACAAGGGCTGTTGTATAGCGGTGAGTTCTGTCGGCGTATCCGCATGTCTGATCACGCTCAGTACGCGTTCAATGGAATAGTCTTTGATGTTTTCTTTTAGCCTCTCCAATTGTTTTTCTTGATAGATAATGTAGAAAAACGCCGCAAAAAAGGTCAGTGCGATCATCAGTAGCAAAGGCGTATTTGCCTTTTTGCTGCTGGGTTTTTGGGAAAGCGCGGCTTCAGGCTCGGACGAAGCAGGCGCAACCAAAGGCTGGGGGGGAGGCGGTTCAGCCTGATTAAACAGTGTCAGCGACGCCCGCTGTTTTGCCTCAAGATTTTCAATACGGCGGGAAAACAGCGCAACCAATGAATCAAAAGCAGGCGCTGCTCTTCCATAGTGCTTGAGCAATTCTTCATGTATATCAAGCGCCAGCGAACGGCCTAATTCTAGCTTCGCTTTGTCTTTCTCTTCTAGTATCAGGGCCTTGGTAGGTAAGATATTTTCGATATACCATTCAAACGCGGCTAACCGGGCATCTTTTTTCCCTCCTTTTGGAAAGCCGTTATCCCAATAGATCAGGCACATATCCAAAATGGCGTTTAACCCATCGAATAATCCCTCTATGCCTCTGTTGTGGGTGGCAGCAACGGCGTAATAACACACGCAGCGGAAATCCTTACTATGGTGGCGTAATATCTCCTCCGTGCCTTTTTCGACCACTGGCCAGGAAACCCTGGCCATGATCTTGCTCTTATTATTAATCTGAGCCTTTACTTCATCAAAATGCTCAGTTTCCGCTGCGTTGATACCACAGGAGCTTACTTCGGAAATTGGTCTTTTAATAATTTTAGACATTTTTTCATAGAATTTCATTAAACGAAAAAAGCTTTATTTTGTGTTTTAATATATATACTACCCCCTTCTAACTGGAGTGTTTTTTTACTTTTAACAATCGAATTTCCTTCTGATAAGGTATATAATCCTTGATCTGCTTTTAAAAGTAAAATATTTTTAGCTTTTTGAATTATGTCTATGTTCGCTTCCAATTGAATATCTCCTCGTGTGGAAGTGTAAATTATATCTCCAGCTATATCCTTTTTTTCATTACCCCCAATATTTTTTTCTTCAGAACCATTAATATAAATATGACTCTTAACCTTCTTATCAATTGTTAAAAACTGACCTATTGGCTTTGTAATATTTTTGTTTTCTTCTGCTTTTTTTCTGTCAAAAATGTTCACATTTACATCCTTAACAGCGTTATATCCTATATATAACTTATTTTCGTCTATTGTCTCTGTTTTATCTTTTGTAGTAAGGCTATACTCCTTTGTCAATTTATTGTCTTTTATAGAGGTGCTCTCTACAAAGCTAGCGTTTTTCCACTTTTTTACAAGCGTAAACTCTCTTTTCACACCAAAAGAAATATCTAAAACCGCTGCTAGTTTGAAAGACATGTCAAGACCGATAGTGAAGGCTTCTTTTGAGCCAATATTGATTCCAAGCGCATGTCCTAGTGTATAAGAATGACTATCCCCACCCGTCCAAGTAAAACTATGCCCTATATGTTTAACTCTAAATATACCTTTCCTTTCTATATCATATTCCATTATTTTAACCTTATATGAAACTGTTAAATGCAGTGAGTTATTTTCTTAGGTGTGACTAGTCTTCTGGCTTTTTTCCAGTTCCTTATTGAACGTCCTCCTTGTATTTCATAATTGATGGTCACTTGCTTAATATTGTGTTTTTTCAATGTCAGCAGTGAGCCTGAAAAATCATAGGGAACCAGTCTCAGGGAGCCTCCGGCCATATCCTGAAGGAAATCGGGAAATGCGCCTTCGCCATCCCAGGCTTTATTCAAAATGAAATCGCCAAAATCGATGCTGATTTTGGTGGTGAGACAGGAAGAGGGCTGCCATTTGAACGCCTGCTTCTTGTCATAGTTATGGTTGACCAAAGTCTGTTCGCCGCTTTCACAGGAAAGTGAAAGGGTGGTTTTTTGCGGGTAAGTTAACGCATCCCGGTTGACGGTAACGGGTAGAGACCGAATGCGCACCGTATATTCCTGTCGCTGCGAACCCCGAACATACGCCCCCCGTTCCACTAAGTTGAAAAAGGTGGGCTGGAACTCAATTTGTTTCCCTTGCACCATTTTGGGCTTCCAGCCTCTCCCATCAAGGCTGACAAAAGGGGTGAGCTGTTGGGTAAGAAAGGTATCTAACAACCCTTTTTTTTCATACAGTCGCTGTACTTTTTCGTTGTTGGGCAGGTACTTGAGTGGCCCGAGCACGTCACTTTCCCATGCACTTTGTATGCGGCAGGCGGCGGTTTCCATGTTGGATTGGAGCATAAACTGGTAGATATTGTTGAAAAGCTGATAGCCCCCCAGCGATGTTGAGCCGGGCGCTAAGGCCAATAAATTCTCTAGTCGCTGTGTGGCCGTAAAAGCATCTTCTATGCCAGCACCGGAATCTGCGCCGCTTAGCCATCGCCCCAGGCTTTCTGTCACTTTGGACTGATTATCAATATTCTGGTTTTGCACCACCATGGCTTGAGTGAATGCGCCAACCCATTCTTTGCCTTTTTCTATTTTTTCTAAATATGCGCTGTCCCCTTCGACCAGACTGTTGACTGCCGAATCTAAAAACGCCTGTCCTTTATTCAGGTTGTCTTGTTCTTTCTCCGCCCAGTAGCCTTTTAACATCGTTTCCGCAAGCGTGAGGGAACGTAAGCTCACATCATTGATTGCTGCTATGGCCTGCAGCGCTTTAAGGGTTCTTTGCTGCAAGATGGCAAAAGGATTGTCGGGTTGGTTCACCGTGAGAGACACCATACGCCTTTCTGCCATGGTCATGCCTTCGCCGGTCTGGTTGAAGTTCAGGTTAAGGTTGCGCCAATGTTCGAGGTATTGAACGGCATAACCACTGTTGAAACGAGAAACCTGACTGTTGTCGACCAACTTCAAGGCGCTGAGTGTGGTCAGCAAGGCTTGAATGTGTTGATAGCCCTGTTCGGTATATGCCCCCGGTATTTTAAGCGGACTCACTAAAGGTAATTGCCAGAACTCATTGGAGCTGACAGGTCGATTGTGGTGATTTGCCCAGTTGACCAACCAGGAGAGTTCACCGTTGATCGCAAGCAGATTGTTCAACTGGTTGTCGAGCTGGGCACGCAATGCGAGCAATTGTTTAGGCTGGGTGTTAAAGCCTAGGTAGGCGTTAAACAGTGATTCGTATACACCTTGGTATAGCCAGGGGGTTTCGCTGTCTTCTGCTTGTCCCACCGGCGTTGAAAGCGTGATGGGGTGATAAGTATCGTTGAGGGTAGCATCGACTCCCTTTAGCTGGGAGGCGAAATTATCAATCACGGCACCGAGCGCCACACTGGGGTCTCCTGCATGTTTGAGCCACTGCAATTGCCGTTGGTTGGTGGGGTGGATGACCTGACGGTGAAAGTTCTCGCTGTATATGTCTTTCGCGTTAGCAAGGGCGATAACCATCGGTTCCTTTAAGCTGACAGGCTGCAAATAACGGGGGGGCAATTCGCGCTCGAAACCAGCAATCTGGGTATGTAAATCTGACAGCCTAAGCAAGCTTTGTTCGGGCGACGTATTTTGCTTCGCATGTTGTTGAAGGTTCACCAGACTGTTCTGTAGGGCTGATAGCTGGTTGTGACCTTGCCAAAACACATAGGTGAGGGTGAGTGCACCTACCGTGAGGATGGCAACAAATACGCCACCTAGGGTGTAGACTTTTTTCCGTTGAACATTTAACCATGCGCTGCTCGGGTGGTATGCCGCTCGCTGACTGGGTAACAAGTGTGAAAAGAAATCGTGAAGAAAGAGACCGTGTTCCCTCTCAGGGCCTGTACTTTGGCTGATTTGCGAGAAACAGGCGCTTTGGGTGGGGTGTTGTTGTCTGGCACTGGAAAGGTAGATCCCTCTCAGTAACACGGCTTCATGATATTTCCCATGACCAAACGCGGATCTGGCGAACTGGTTCAATACTGCTTTCAACGCTTTCAGCTCGTCCGTTAGGCTGAGCTCAGCGCATGAGACCTGATTCGGAGAAAGCAGTGATAACGCATCAATTCGGTCACACAGATCGTTCAATGCCATGTCAATAAAGTCGGAGGCTTCCGACGTCTGCTCAATGGTGATGCCCAGCGCCTCTTTTTGCTTGTCGGCGCTGAGCTGTTCAGCAAATTCGTTGAAACCGAATATGTGATCGGCTTTAGTTATCATTAAATATACAGATACACGTGCTTTTAATTCTGTCGTCAGCGCGTTGAGTCGATTAGCAATGTAAGTGCCGTATTTTTTTATTCTCTCTGCATCGCCTTCCACCAGCATTTCTGCGGGTAAGGTAACCACAATGCCATTGATTGGTTCGCGTTTTCGGTGTTTTCCGAGCAGTGTGAGAAATTCCTGCCATTCGTATTCATCCTCGTCACCATTAAGCGGCAGGGTGTATCTTCCTGCGGTATCGAGCACGACGGCATCTTCAAAAAACCACCAATCACAGGTGTCGGTAGAATCGGCGTTTAACTTTGGACCTGCTTTGGAAATTAACGACGTTAAACCGCATTTTCGTAGCGCGGATGTTTTTCCGGAGTCGGTTTCACCGAGCACCAAAAACCATGGTAAGGCATGCACGGGGTCGCCCTGTGCCGACAACTTCGATTTCTTTAGTGTGTCTATGGCAGCCAAGAACTGGCTTTTTACCTCGGTTTGGCGATGTTTGTGTTGCTCTTCCGTGGTGTCCAGTTGCGGCTGGTCATGGGTGACCATACGTTTAATGAGACGCTTTTGCCGACGTCGACGTATCCATTTCGCCAGTGACACCAGAGTGAAGGCAAACGCACAGATCAATAAGGCACCGATTGCGCCATACCACCATGGCCATTGGTTTTTATTCACGGTGTAAAAAAGTGCTGCTGATAAAAGCAGTAACAGGGTGATTAAACAAAGCCAACCCATTAACGCCAGGATTTTCTTTTTCATTCCACTTCTCGTTAGTTGTGTAATTACACAATCAGCTGCTTAAGCAATAATTCCCGATAGATAAAGAAGAGCCCTATAACAAAGCCCACACCGATGACCAGCATGATGAACAGTCCTTTTACTCCCATAGCAGGTCTTAGAGGAACGTCTGACATGCCTGATGAGGTGTAGGTATTAAGTGCAGGAATTTTTATATTGAAAATTTCAAGAAGTGATTGGCGGAACTGGTTCAACGCTGGCTCACCATCATTGTAATATTTGCCTTTAAAACCGGCATTAAGGCACATCGCATAAACACGCAGTACATCGACCAACGCCTTTTGTTCTGCAGCTGTGGCGCTCTGATATTCGTTAATGAGCATGTTTAAACGCTCGAAAAAGAGCTCTCCCCCACAAGTGGTCTTGAAGTGGCGAGTCTGTAAGGGTTTCCATTGGGTATCCCTTGCCCAAGCGGAAGCCAGCAGTCTTTCATCTGCCCATACATAGAGTGCAAATAAAGCGAGGTTCGCGCGCTTGTTTGACGATGTGCTCATCCCTTGCTCCAGTTCGATGCACCTTTTTTGTAGCTGCGCAACGAGCTCTTCGTGGGGAGTGGGTAGCCTGTTTTCTGCGATCGCGGATGTTGTCGCCATAAATTGGCGTATTTGACTATCATTCATTGCTGTCTACTTCCTCAGCACATAGAGTGTGACTTGGGCACCCTCATCAGTTGGCCAGAACAAGGCAAGCTGGCCTTCTTCTACTGTTTCCTGCCAGAGTTCATGAGTCACATCGATTTCACAGTAAACCCCTTGTTCTTCTTTGGGTAATCCCCGTGGGGAGGTGCTGTGGGGTTGTAACGGAATACCAGAAAGCGCCCGCATGAGAATGGTGCTTAACATGGATTCTGGTGCCAGCTTTATGAGGTGGCTGAGTGCCTCTTCAATGTCTTCACGGTGTTGTCCTTCAAACAACAACCAGAATTGATAGTCTTCGTTAAAGACGTCTTCTTCTATTTGGCAATACCAGGTTTCTTGCTGTTGACTGAACCTGATCACATGTTGAGGGCCTACCGTGATCGTGTTTAGGGCTTGCTTTATTTGTGTTTGAAGTTCATCAAAAATCTGGCTGAGATTTTCATGATCGTATTCCGGCCAACGCTCCCTTCCAGGTTCACCGACAACAGACAACTGGCTCACGAAACTGCTTAGCTTAGCCACAATGGAGCAAACATCTGACCAGGCTTTTCTCGGATGGAGGATAGGGGTTTCTGTCACATCCTGAATTTTCCAAGCGCATTCCACGAGCACCCCAAGAACAAGCATTAACCCGAAGTCATTACCTCCCTGTTCAAGCAGTTCTTCCGCGGTGGGTTTGAACCTTTCAATGTGTTTTGCCCGGGATAAAATGTGATCGCGAATATCAATAAGCTGGTTTTTAAGTCGTTGTGAGTGTTGAACATTAATAAGAGGTGGCACATAGTCAGATGCCAAGCGCAACATCCCGCTTTCATGCTCAAGGCGCGCAATGGGTAAAAGGTCGTAGTCACTGATGTGTTCAAGCTCTGATTCAAAAAAAATCTTGACTAGAAACTTCATGCTACGAACGTCAGCATTCAGCCCTTTCCCATAAAGATCAGGCACAGAATCCACGTCTTCCGGTATATAGAAGCGAGATTCTAATGCGTTAGACAGTTGATCTCGGGCCATTTCGTCAGCATTGGCACCTTCCCTTTGCCAACGCTTGATGCCGAGGTAAATGTTTGTTGTTCGTCCCGAAGGAATACTCTCATCGTCAAGCACTCGCGTTAGTACGGTCGCCTCCTGTGGTACCCTGAATACACTTCCTTCGGGAAAGAAAAACTCGCCGCCACTAACGACAAGCCGACCCTGTTCCAGCTCATCAACCTGAATGTGAATGTCCTTTAACCCCCAGTGTTCGTTTCGTGTTAACTGGTCAATCCTGTTTTGTCGAGACTGAAGATACTGAGATTCCATTTGAAAATGCTGAGGTTGCAGCAACATACCCTGATGCCAATACACTGGTGTGATCTTGTCCATGTCCTGCCTACCTTATTCCGTTTCTGTTTCAGACCAGAGGGACTGTTCACCCGCTTTTAGCCGCACAGCCAATTTACCGGGACGGTAATGGTCCGTTTCCCACAATAAACTGCCTGTGGTGGTGTAATCGGTTGGGAATGCATAAAGCTGGGTGACATTTTTGGTGTCCAAATTCCAATATCCCGCTACTACGGCGAGGAATCTGACGGCTTCATGTCTATCCATCACATCAGAAAGGGTTAGCCCCGGTTGAAGATAGAGCCGCTGATAAAATGCCACGGAAGGGCCAAAGCGTTCACATTCCAGCAACTGCCTCACTCCTTGCTCACTTTGGCTGAATTGCACGAACTCAGCGCTGTCAGTCAGTTGGTAAACACACAACATCAGACTGGTTGGCGCGTCGTTATTCACATTGAGTCGTTCGTCAGCTTGTATGTGGTAGCTCACAGCAGATTTTTGCTTGGTCCACACCATTTGGTTGGGATGTTCCGCAGACGGTGGCAGTTCTTCGGCCAGCTCGTCCGAACTGGAACAAGCAGTGAGGCCGAATAACAACATGGCAAGGAGTGTGTATTTCATGACGGTTACCTCATTATCATGACTTTGGTTTGTGAAGGCGCGACGCCGTTTCCAACCGTATTAGGCGACATGCCATTGTGCATAGAAGGGTGAATGAAGGTGGTTGCTGGCATACCGGCATGGATCACACATGCACTGCCTGTAGCATTCCGGCATGGGCCAATAATCATTGAGGAGGCGACACCGCCCATCACACCAGCTTCATCGCCACTGCTTAGCAATACTATGGTGTTGGTTGTGGCGGCAGGACCGCTCACGATGATCACCTTGGTATTGGCGGTTGAGGGGTTAGACATGGATCTGTTCATCATGTTGGGGAAAGGGGCAGGTATGCCAAACGGCGGCGTTTTACATACGTCTGCCGGCGCCATGGAACTGCCTGAAACCGCATTGTTAGCCATGCACATGTTGTTCTCCTATCCCAAATGAATTTTCTTGGCATCCATTGCCATGTGTTTACGAGCAATGTGTACGCTGTTTTCTGATTCCACTACATGGGAGCCTTCAACCCTCTGCGTGTGGCTGCCACAGCGTTGCTCATCATGCTCACGGACAGTGCGTATACATCGCCCCAGTTTGCTGATGAGCCATTCCGTGTATGTTTCTGCCCGTTCGATCACTTGGTGGAGGACTGTAAGGGCTACATCAGCCTTTTCTGCAGTGAGCTTGACCTGGCTAGTGTGTACTTGAGTAGATTGGGTTTTCACGTTCATTTCACTCGCGACAAGCGCGGCTTTCGCCGGGGTTTGTAACGTCAAGCCCGCAAGACTTGAGAGTGTTAGTTTTTGGCCGGTATGCAGAGTCAAAGAGCCTGGGAAAGAAATATTGCCCTTCTCGACATTTGATTTCTCTAGCACACCAAGGATCCAGGATTGTCCACCCAGCATGGCAAGCATAACGGTGTCGCCCACCTCAGGAATCAACAAACAGCCAGCCGCCTTTTTAGCCGTGAGGCGACGGTTGTGAATAACGACAGTAAAAGTGCTGGTACAGACAGCATTCACGATGCCACTCGTCAGTTCACCTTCCGATTGGTGGGTGGACGTTTTTAATGGTGAAACAACCATGATTATTCTCCCTATTTATTTCCAGCTTTCTGCCTGCAATAGATCAGCATCTGTGCCGCTAGATCCACGTTTATCTGCCCTCGAAAAGTCGGCATGCTCTAACTTAGTCCGGTGAAATTTTGTGTACATAAGGTTGCTTTCACTAAAATTTGCCAAACTCAAATCGGCATATGAAAAATCACAATACGGCATATTAGCTTTATAAAAGAGAGCAGCAGAGCCAGACACAGATGTCAGTATGCTTTTGCCCAAATCTGCTTCGGTAAAATTAGAACCGGAAATTCTTGCCCCATCAAAAATACATCCACTCATTGATGCTCCCTTAAAGCAACTAAACTCTAAAGTAGCATTTTGAAATGCACAATTCCTTATAATAGAATGGGACCAATCCGAATGTGAAAAGTCAGAATTATTAAAATAGCAATGTGCCATATTTATATTTGATAAATTAATCCCTCTCATATCACAATTATTTAGCTGGCAAGCTAAGACACTTGTATCTGTAAGTTTTACATTCCTTAAGTCCTGATCATCCATAAAGCATTTATTGAGTCTACATCGCTCAAATACAACTTCTCCGAACTTTCCTCCTGATATAATCATGGATTTCAACTTGACCTTTCTAAATGTCGCCTCAGACATTTTACAATCAGTCATCATCATGATATCAATTGAATTGTTAGACCAGTGACTATGATGAAAACAACACACCTCTAATGAACAATGCTGAAAGTAACTTTCAGCTATCATGCAAGCATTCATCTGGCAATTTTTGAAAGAAGTGAATACCGCTTCGACTTTTTTCAATGAAGAGGACTGCATCAAACAACGTTCAAATATTGCATGTTTTAAATTTACATGACTGAAGTTTATTCTATTTAGTATACAGTTAATAAAATGTGCATTCTCTAAATTAGTACCATGAAAATTACTTGAAGAAAAGTCACAATCTTCAAACGTTTTTCCTGAAAAGTCAGCATCAGATAAATTTGCATTTTTTAGATTTATGCCTTTGATAAATTTAGATTCACCAAGTAGGTTTATAAAATCATGCTCTCTCATAATTTACACCTCAAATGCTCTTGTTTTCTTCGAGAATAGTGCGTTTAACATTACTATTTTTAAATACCCCTTCAGTAATATTAATATTTCTTACATCAGCGTTAAATAAAATAGCACCTTGAAAGTCAACATCTGAAAAACTTGACTTTACCAACGAAGATTTCATTAAGTTAGCACCGATAAAACTACTTCCTTCCATATCCGTATTTCTAAGTTGCCCCTGCCTTATCTGAGCAAGATTAAAGTTACTTCTTATTATTCTACTTTCATTAATGTAGGCTTGATTTAGTATCGCACCTTGAAAGTTCGCATTATATATTTCAGCTTCAATAACACTCAAACTGACTAGTTTTGCGTGCATAAAACTGGCGTTATTAAGTTTTGCTTCACTTAATGCTAAATAGGATATATCTGCATTATCCATACACATTGATTCTGCTTTCACTCCCCATAAACAGCACCGCTCGCCTTGTGAATCAGAAAGATTTGTGTGGTTAAAGCTGGCATCGTTGAAGATGGATTTATTAAATATGCACCCTTTCATTTGTGCGTTATCAAAGTTAGCTTCAAAAGCCATAACATTGGAAAAGTCAGCATTCATTAAATACGATTGAGAGAGATCGGCTTTATCTATTTGCGACATTTGGAAATTTGCTTGTGTAAGATCTGCACCTATCAAAGACGCTTCAGTAAGATTCGCTCCGCTAAAGTCACAATGTATACACTGAGCTTTTGAAAATGACGCTCCTTGTATTAACGCAGAATTAAAGCTGCTCTCTGTAAGAATACATTCATCAAACTTGGCTTTTTCTGCCTGAATATCCTCCATTTTTGTATTCGCAAGATTACTGCCCGTCAAGTCTGCCCCTATGAGTATTGATTTTGATAAATCCGCACCTTCCAGTTGAATCTTAGCTAGGTCTAATCCCGTTAAATCAAGGGCTTGAAGTGATTCGCCATTGGCATAGGCTTGCTCCAACTCTTTACGCGTCAGTTTTCGACCGGCCATACCTTCTTTTTGTTTAATCACTTTCGCTTGTTCTTCCAGCGCTTGAACATTCTTCTCAGCTTGCTCGGCATCATCGATTAACTGATTCATTTCTTGGTTAAACGCTGCCTGTTTTTTCTTGGCTTCAGCCAGTTTTAATTTGATGTCTTCTAATGGGACATCTTTCATTGATTTCATCTTTGGCAGTAAGGTGTCAGGGCTCGGCTGATTGTTCAGCACATCTCTCATATCCTGATATGTCATCGGTGTGGCGGGCGCGTTTATTTGTGCCCTCGCCTTTTCTATTGCAGCATAAATGGGGGCTTTATCTTCTAAAAAGCGACCCTGCTTTAATAAGGTTTCTTCTGTTTGAGCAAGGTGCTTTTCTGCCTGCTCCTGCATAAATTGCTCAGGCGGTTTTCCTTCGGTGTGTTTGTCGTATGTTGCTTGGATGAGCTCTTCTATTGAGGGCGGTTCAAGGGCTTCATCAGACACATAAGGTTGCAACCATTCTCGTGGTTCGTGTCCGTTTGCTATAAGGTCATCCAAACATTCACAATCTTGCGGTAACTGCCAAGCGATGACATTGGGATGCAGGGCTTGCCAGGGTTCGAGTAAACTCTGGTCGCTATTGTTTCCAGCCGCAACGGGGATCAGAATACTTTCTGCGTGCGCTAATTCATCAGCTTGAATGAATGTGGCATCTTCGGCGACGATCACCATGATAGAGTCGTCAATGTCCTGCGCGATTTGCCAACCCAGAAATAATTCATCTGCAATGAGAACGTTTTTTCCCTCTGGTCCCGATCGCCAATTTACAGTTCGGCTGCCGGGAACTTGATACTCCCCATTTGGGTCGCTCAGGTGGCTCGGTCTGACGGTGATGGATACAAACTTGTCGCCCTGATAGTTGGGCAGTAGCCATCCAGGACCAATCTCTAAGCTTTCATCCATATCAAGACCCCATTCTCTTGCCATAAAGGGGTAAGGCTTCTCTAAATAGCCCAGCATGTAGCGCTTAGCACTCACCGTTCTCAGACCGCTTGCCTGATATTCCTCCCAATGTTTTGAGACGGCTAATTCCCCCAGTGCCAGCAGACTACTGGCACGCAGATTCCAATCTTCCGGGTCTTTACCCACGTTATTTATTTTTTCTTTTGCAGCTTGTAGTTTCTGTTGTGCATCTAACATTGCCCGATTGTTTGTCTTTTGAGGGTTGCCAGCCGCTTCTTTGCTCAAGCTTTCAGATTGTTTGTCTAATTTTTTCAGGCTTGATTGCTTAATTTCGTTGAGCTGATTTTTTTGTTGTTCTAACCCCTCCAAAAACTCACTGGTGTCTTCGCCAAATCCTTCGAGCATATCCGTCATAAAGGATCCGTAGTCTGCTATTCCGACGGTAAGGGTGGGTACCAGCCCTCTTAGCTGGGCGATTTCAAAATGACGTTGCCTCGCATTGTCTGCATTGGCTTTTTCTCTCTCCCGTTGAATAGCGAGTTCTTTGAGAGACGCTTCCTGAGAAGCGGCTTCATTGTCCGAAGGATCAATGCCAGCCATTTTTGCTGCCTGCTCAGCAGGCGTGCTGTTTGCTTCTGCAAGGTAATGTTCGATAGGCAAAAGCTCGGAGCCCGGTGGCTCTAAGCCCAGCACTACCGTTTTTACGTCCAGAGCCTCATCGTCTGTAATTTCAATTACCCCGTGGTAAATGACTACGCCAAGCTCGACACTGGGAAAGAACCAAACCGTATCGCGGTTCAGCGTGATTTCTGAAAATAGCGTGCTGTCTTCTGTTTCATGAAGCGCAAATGCCCTTGGCGTATGAGTGGGGATGCGCCCCGTCAAGACCGGTTGAGTGGGGTGGAGATTGACCAACTGGAACTCCGCACCTTCAGGTACCCATCCGGAAAGTTGTTGGTCGTTGGGGGCGACATTAAAGTAGTTGAGATCAAAATCCTGTGGGTAGCCAGGCCAGTGATCAGCAAACCAGTCTTTATCGTAAGTTCCCAATTGTTTGTAGCGACGCGGATGATGGGCATACAAAGGTAAGAAACTCGCGGGTTCAATTTCATGGTCTCTATGCAGTTGGGTATGGCCTGGATAATTCACCATGGCGGGTTGCTGGAACACATTTCCACTGGGATTCTCGGCGCACTTTTCGTGTCCGTAGGCGTTTACCCAATCGATAGCCATGGTGCGAAATGATGACGCAGAGGTCGCTTCATCTTTCTGCCAGCGTCTCGGGCCATGAACTTCAAGGGTTTTACTGCGCCCTGCGAGCCCTGATTTGACCCTTGTATGCTCTTTGGGCGACTCGTAGCAATGTGCTTTTCCTTTGACCAACCATTCACCGTTTGTTTTCGGCATGCCTGTATCCAGGATCTCTTCTCCCAACTCTTCACCCAGTAGATTCCACATCTCTTGTTCATCTTTGAGTATGTTTTGTTCACCAAGCGTGAAAGCCACTGTTGTTGTGACAGTAAAATATTGCTTACCAGCCAGTGAAAACGGGGCGGTTAATATGCCTTGATTCAGGTCTTTTATAATTCTCATTTTTCATTAATCCCGATTAATCACACATCTATGCTTATATGTCTATGTCGCCCATTTCTATGGAAACGCCGCCTATTCTGAGGCAAATATGTTGGTTACCCGGGGTGTCATCCATGACGATTTCCGCTCCTGACACTGTTTTGAGCGTATTTCTGTATGGCGTTTGGTCATTCACGATGTTTTGGTTTTTGGCATTGGGGATCGTGCTTTGTATGACGGGCAGGTCAGGGTTGCCTTCTTCAAAAGTAAGGAGTACCTCTGTGCCTTTGAGCAATGGAAAGTGGAAACCTTGGGCATTTCCGCCATAAGGTTGAGCGAGTCGAATCCAATGGGAGGCTTTACCGTCTCCCTTGGCATCTGATGCCAAGTCAAACGGCATAATGACTTTATAGCGGCCTTGTTCATCGAGCAGTGCACTGTCCCCATTTCCTATTCCGTCTATCACTGCGCTGAGCACACCAGTGATTTTGGGAATCGGTGTGTTGGGCTGGCTGTAATAGTGCACGGAGGCTGGAATACAAGTGAACCAGTTGGTGTAGTGAATAGTGTCAACGTTTTCATTCTTACTGATGCCGTGCGTAAGGAATGTGGATTGTTCAGCTGAATGGTGCACTTCGGTGACCAGGTACGATTGATTTAATCGACCAAGAAAATGCTCTTTTAAGGCGAAGGTATAGCCCGGCTCCACCCAGGTAGCGCGGCTTTTGCCGGCGTATTGCTTTAATTGGCAAGCGAGTTGACGTGCGCAGATTTCGGCAAGATGGCTAGCATCTTCGCTCCGTTTAAACTGGGTGCTGTACACGTAGGTTTTTCCGAAGCCTTTATCAGCGACGGGATGAATAACTTCACTTTGCACATCAGGCTTTTGTTCATCAAAAGCCCTTAGATGAACGTCGACTGTGCGGTGCTGTAAATGTTCAGTGAAGGTATGTATCAGTTGAGGTTTATCATTAGGTTCACCCAGTTCGTCTTCGATGGAATCTAAACCGGATATCGATGCATAAGTAAGCTCTGCGTCGTTTTTACTTTCATGTAGTAGGCTCAAGTCTCTGATGCATAAACAATCCGTCCCATTTTTTTGGTCAAAAAAGTAGTAAATCCCCGTTTTTTCCATAAGACGCGAAATAAAGTTCAATGCTGATTCATTGAATTGGCAGACATATTCATGCTGCGGGTATTCTTTGGTGAGGGAAATATCAATGGCCAAGGGTAGACCGTTGGACTCTAGGTCGGTTAACACATGCGTAATGATTTCTGGAATGTTTCTATCTAAGAAAATCTGGCTTTGCGTACCCAACCCTAATGCCCATAAGCGAGGTACCAATGTGACCTGTATACGATACTGGTCATGTGTTTTCGCTAACAGCTGGTTTTCGGAAATAATACCGTGATATGTCTGGGGTTCATCGATGCCATTACGCATTGAAAATTGACCTACTTGTCCAAGAAATATATCTGGATCAATGGGTTCTGGACAGCTTAGGATGATGTCAAAGCGATAAGGCTGGGAGATAGCTTCTTTACCCTGTACTTTAATCACGTTGAGTGTGCTGCCTTGCCAGTTTATGCAAGTAAATTCAAAGTCTGTCATAAATCCCTATCTCCGAGGTGCTTACTCATAATTGTGACAATTCATCATATCTATTTTTTCTTTTTTGAAAAAAGAATGACTTTCTCCATCAACAGAAAAATAATCTAGCTGAAAGTTTAAGGTGAATAATTCGTTCCCCAATGATGAATTCAGCCCCAGTAAAGCGGAATTATCATCACCTAGATAAGTTTGCGTGTCTTCCAAGCGCTCATACCTAAGATCCAAATTAACATCCAACCCTTCTTGTATATATTTCTTTAATGTTCTTAATAGTTTTATATGTCTATCCCCATTAGGAATAAGACCTAGGAAAAGCAAGTAATCATGAGTTGTAACTCCAATTTGTATATTATTTGCACAATCACGAATCTGTTCTCCTAAATAACACCCGCCATTTAAGTAGGTATTTTTCTGACCTAATAGACACAATTGATTAGAAGGAACATCGACCCACTTCGGATACCATTGGTATATTGAAACCGTGGCATGATTCCCAACAAGTTCCTGAACAACAGACTTTAAGCCATAAGCTGAACGCCTTGTCTGCGTAAAAAGCCCTGCATAGGGAAGCAACTCAAAAGCATCAAATTCATCCTGTGCACTCGGTGGAGGATGAGTGTTCCCCAGAAATGAAAATAAGTGATTTGTTTTTGATTGATCATTTCGTTCGACTAGCCACGATATTGAACGATACTTTTCCCACGCTTGAAAGTACTGTTTATAAATCGGCTCAACCAGTAGGTCTAAAAAGTCACGCTGTGCAGTTTCATCATTTCTGAACTCTTCGAAAAGTTCCTCGGTATAAAAGGTTGGTAACGGAGAAGCAATACCATATAAGCCAAGAATATTGGTAGTAATTTCTACCCGATCATCTTCCTTAACCACGCTTTCTAGGTGGTTTGCGGAAAAAGCAAGTGATAATGCGGATCGTGACGTTACTTTTGTGTTCGAACCTTCCAGCCCAGAATTTAATAGCCTAATTGCCTGTATATAAGTGAACTTATATGGTGCTTCAAAGAGTAAGTCGATAACCGGACGTTGATTTAAACGAGACATTTCAAACCAACCTTCTCTGGCCAAGTTATCCGATAACTTGTACCAGATTCTTCAAAAACAAGCCTTGTAAAACTATTAATGCTGCTATAACCAGACATCACTTTATTAATGGCGCAGCCAAATAAGTACATGTCACCTCTGCTCGAAAATCCATCAGGATCGAGCGTGATAATGATTTCATTTCCTCTCGCCATCATTCCTTCAAAAAGTCGTAACACCGGCTTTGAAGTGATGGTCATAATAGCTTCTACGCGTTTTGTATTTGCAAGGGTACTTTTTGTGTCTTGTGAATCAGTAAAAATATATAGCTTTAGCAAGGTAATGAGGTTTTGCCTTTCAGCCAAACTAGCCTGGTTAATATATAGGTGTGATAACATTCTCCATAGCAACTGGTCACCAAGCGGTGATTCTACGGCTGCAGTCGGTTTTGTAATATTAGAAAATTCAGCGAGAACAGGCGATGTACTCGTTGATTCACAAATATCACCTACTCTTAAGTCATCAGTAACGCGACCGTTTGTACACTTTACCTTTATGGCTAAATGCTCTTGCTTTATTTGTTCTAAAGGCTCGGTATAAGCAACGGAGATGTAAGAATCACAGCCATCCCTCAACATAGAGGCCTTTCGTTTCATAGAATAAACAGCCACGCTTGATGATTGTGGGTTGAACATAGTAAAAGGCAAATATTCTCTCTGATTGACTGACCCTTGTTGAAAGCCCACAATACTGTCAAGAGAATAAATCTGATATTGTTCCCCACCAGAAGGGTTGACACGATATTCGGTCACACTGTGGTCTAAACTGATACTATCAGCATGATGGTTAAATAAGTTAACAGCAGGAACGCAAAATAACTGGAAGTCTTCTTGTCTAAACGTTTTGTATGGATGAGGTGTTTTCCATCGCAGTTTAATAGAGAATTCTTTTTCATTAAGAAATCGATTTTGTTGCAACCAATCGACACCAAGAATATCAATATATAATTGATATTTTGGTAAGGTAAAATACTCTTGGATACTTTTGAACGATGTATTGGCGTTATTAGGGTACTCAAATAAACTTATCTCTCCACTCTCAGAAATCAGACTGATTGCTTGTTCACCCGTTAAGGAGAATGTCTTCCCCTGACAGCTGAGTGTAATACCATCGATGTTATCCCGTATAAACAATAAGTTATTAGAGGCATTGGCATAGCTCCCACTGAGGAAAATGCGTAGGGAATTTTCTTTTAACACGGAGACAGATGCTTCAATAAAACGAAAGTTAAGCTGCAGAAAACTTGGGTGTGTCTCAGCAGACTCAATCGCCAAGGGGTATACGCTTAGATCATCACAGGTCGTGAACTTACAGATGACACCATGCTTTTCAGTGCTATTGAGCTCCGTACCAGCTTTCACTTTGCACAGTTCGCTCAACCCTCTTTTAGGCTTAAATTGTACAATCGTTGTTGCAGGCAGAGGACGCATATAGTGCGGGAAAAGTAGATGGGCAAGGTTTTGTATCAACTCCGGAAAATCATCGTCTAATCGCTGCTGTACTGAGCCGGTAAGAAAAGCAACACCTTCTAATAGCCTCTCCACATCAGGATCAGAATTTTGCCCTGCAAGCATAGGCGCAAGAGAAGGATGCTTATTTGAGAATTCCTTTCCCAAATCTCTGAGAAGAGAAAGTTGTTGTTGATAGTAATCTTTGAACATTATTTCTACTTTTCCCGCTTCAAAGTTATATGACCATCCGGCTTTAATACCGTTTCAAATACTAATGGCACTATTTTATTATCAAGTTCAACTTTCGCTTCTAATACAAAAATTAATAATAAAGGGGAACTTTCACTCTGCCTCGTACATACGTTAACTGAATTAATTCTCGTCTCGTATTTTAAGATGAGTTTGGATATGAACTTCTCTAAGTCGCGCCTGATATCTGATCCTTCACCCCAGCGTAGGTCACTGAAGTCCGGCATACCAAAGTCCTTGTCAATCAGAACACTACCTTGTTGTGTATTTAAAATTTTTTGTATATATCTTGTAATAGAAGCTAGAATTAATTCTTTATCTGAATCATTACTTTTAGATCCAATTCTTTCTAGGAGTCGTTGATTTTTCATAAAAACTCCATATAAGGGGAAACTCCCCTTATGTATTAGAATGAAATTACTTTACACCCATGAATCTTCAGCTGATATATTTCCATCATTATATGTATGGATTATTTTTGAGTAGCTAAAGCTTACTTCTTCCATATCCATATAAGATTGGTTTTCTGGTTGAAATGTTAGCGGCGTATATGCTCGTCTATTTACTATAATCGCATCTTCTAACTGGATAGTGTAGTAATGCTCTTCAATACCATCAGATGTAATACGCCAGAAGTCTAACGTAACATTTGAAAATCTTTCACCACTACAAACTGCCTGGAAGATTTTTGGTGAAGCAACATCTAGCCCCTTTATAACAATAAGTGGGTTATGGATCCGCTGTCCTGTAGGTAAACCATCATGTGGATTCTTAGGGATTGTGGTTTCTTGCTCCATTTGGTAGACAAGAATTTTGTCTTTTTTACTTTCATGTGATTGAATACAACCACCCTTTATTTCACCCTGTTTTTTTCCCGTAAGGGACATGTACATAGTTAGTGCCATGCGTAAGCTCCTTCAGTAATTTAGATATATCTTGTGTTACTCTTTGTCGAGTTTACCGACCAATGAGAGGGTAAAAGACGCTCCCATATATTTAAAATGAGGTTTTGCCTTTAATGAAACCTGATACCAGCCAGGATCACCCTCGACATCATTCACAGCAATTTGGGCTCCTCTTAGAGGATGCTTACTTCTTACTCCAGGCTGTGGGTTGTCCATTTCTGTTACATACTGACTAATCCAATTATTAAGCTCTCTCTCAAGATCCTGTTTTTCTTTCCAACTACCAATATTTTCCCTCTGTAGTACTTTTACGTAATGAGCCAAACGATCCATCACAAGCATATAGGGAAGTTGTGTGGACAGTTTGTAGTTAAGCTCAGCATCTTTTGCGCCTGGTCCAGAAAAAGTTTTCGGCTTCTGACAGGAGTTTGCGGAGAAAAAGGCTGCATTGTCGCTCCCTTTTCTCATGGTTAAACCAATAAACCCTTCTTCACTTAATTCGTACTCTCTTCGTTCTGACAGTAAAACTTGCGTCGGAATTTGAGACTTCACTTCACCTTGTGAGTGGAACTGGTAGGTAGCAAGTTTATCGACCATCCCGCCACTTTGCGGACCAATAATGTTTGCGCACCAACGATAATCTGCAAAGCTGGCAGCCAACCTCGTCGCAAATGCAAAGGCGGTATTCCCCCAGCAGAAGTTATTGTCATCATTATTAACCTGCTCTTGGTAATTGAATGATTTACATATTTTCCCATCTCCACCATAAGGCTGACGAAGAAGAAATCTCGGTAGTGTCAATCCGATATGGCGTGAGTCTTCATTTTCTCGAAAGGCATTCCATTTCTGGTATTGTGGTCCCTCAAAAACAGACTTTAGATCTTTCAGTGAAGGGAGACTCTTCCAGTCATCTATTCCAAAAAATTCGCGACCTGCTGCGGCAATGAACGGTGAGTGAGACATTGTGCATACTGCTGCAATATCAGACAGTAATGTCATATCTTGAGAGCCAGGACCAAACTCATAGTTTGCAATGATTGCGCCATAGGGCTGGCCACCAAACTGTCCGTACTCTTTTGTGTAAGCTAATTGATATAAGCCAGACTTAACGACTTCTGGACTGTCTTCAAAATCTTCATGTAAATCTTGTTTGGATAGGTTCATCATCTCCAAACGTATATTTTCACGAAAATCCGTTCTTTCGACCAAAAACTGTAGGCCTCGCCAAGCGCTCTCCATCTTTAAAAAATCTTGAGTGTGCAATATCTCATCAACTTGTAGAGAGAGTTGTGTATCTATTTCACCAATAATTGCGTCAACTAAGTCGCCGTTGATTTTGACACCACGGTATTCTGGTTTAACCAGATCTTTTATTAATGCTTCAACACCACTTTTCATTATTGAAAACGCGTGGTTATCCGGCGGAATTTTAGTTGCTTCAACAATTTGATCTAGTAACGCCATATCAGAAGAGCTATCAAGCGGTTGGCTATTATCTTGTATTATGTTCGTATCGCTCATTCTGAAGCTCCTTTCTCCATAAGCTCATCCAAGCCAATTTCTTTAAGTAGAGTGGCACGCGATTCATCATCAACAATCAGTGTCTGTAATTTTTTCCTAAATGCTGGCACATTACTCAAGGGGCCTTTTAGGGCTTTCAGTGCTTCTCGTAATTCCAATAGCTTTCTAAGTTCAGGAACTTGCTTAATAATATTGTCAGGCTCGAAGTCCTTCATACTTTCAACATCTAGGGAAACTGCAATACTGTCACCTTCTTCAGAACCGGCTAGTCTGCGTGGTACAGAAAGATTGAGACTAATACCCTGCGATTGGAGCACATCGTCAAAGTTTTCTTTATTTATATTTACAGGACTTCGCTCTTCTACAGCTCGATTATCTTCTTTATTAGAAAACTCTCCAACAATCAGCATTTTAAGAGGTAGTTCTACACCTTCTGATGCCTCATCTGTCGCTGGACGATAAACAATATTTACCCTTTCCTTTGGCGCCACAGTTCCTTTATTACTCATGTTCCACTCCCAGTTATCGGCATTTAATTTCTGAATAGGTTCATCGCTCTATTTGGATCTATTCTTGAAATCCTCTGTATAACACTTAGGTAATGTGATTTTTTCTTGCCCTTATAATATATTTCTAAAGCAAGCTCTAAAAACATAATACTTAGCTCTGGTTCCCATTCATCTATTTTATACTCATCGATCGCGATTATAATTAACTCTATTTGACAAAGTGCCAAATCTATTCTGCCAATCTCTAGCGACGTTTGAGCTTCATCATAAATTTCAATAAAAATCTCTTTTTTTGACTTTATTATTTTTCTTCCTGGATCTTTAATTTTTTCTTTTTTTTCTTTTTTTGTTATCCACTCGATTGTCTTTAAGTCTGCATATGGCATTCCATCTACAAACTCTGTCACTCTAACCTCAGGTATAAGCTGACTGAATTGATAAACATCATTCTTTATTTGTTCTGCAATATTAGAGTACCCTAGTTCCAATAATGACATATAACTATATCTATTCAAATCTAACCAATATGGATATTGCAGTATTTTTCTCTCGCTAGCTCTTAATAGTTCTAACCAATTCTTAGACTCTAATAGAGTAATAATAACTTTTTTATCGTTGATATCAGGCGGCGAAATATTCGTTTTTCCTCCTTCCACAGCAATAGGTAACGTATAGATATCCGCCCAAATTCCGATTCTTCTTATCCTATAAGATTTCGTATCTGAGATATCATCAGTAAACATTTTCTCAGCAATTCTTTGTAGTTCTAGTAAGTTAGATTTCAATAACTTATTATTTTCACTAGGATTGCCTAAAGATTGATGGTTTTCGTCTGAATTTTTATCAGTAACCTCTTTTACTTGACAACAACTTCCCTGGGTATCTCGATCACTATCAATACTCTCTAACTCTGTAACAGATCCATCTACGCTCGAATCCTGCTTTAATACCCTACTCTCTAAAACATTCAGTATTTTATATGTTGGTATTAATTCAGAAAAACCATTTGGTAAATTTTTTTCTATATTTTTAATCTCATCAATATAATGTTTAACATCATCACGTTCTATATTTTTTATATTATTATTTATCCAATCAACTGTTTTATCTATCCACCAATCAAAATAGCGACTTGTTCTATGCGAAGGATTTATATTTACTTTAAAAATAAAACCTTTAAGAGTAAAATAAGAATCTAGAATACTCTGATAGCCTATGTTATATAGTCTAGCGACAAACCAGTAGGTAAGCACTTGCAGGTTCTTGTCATACTTCGTCAACACTTCATATGAAAGATCTTCTACTTTCACCCAATCTATCTGGTTCTCTTCCTCTATCCCTGTTAGCTTTCTCATTTCTTCTTTTACAGAATAGAATGCACTATTATCATACAGCTCGCTTTGTGATAATTTAGTATTGACATCAAGTGGGGCAAATATTTTATCCATATGAATATTTCCTTCAATCCAATCAAATACTAAAGGCTATGGATAATTACTATCTAGAGTATAAAAAGGCTAAAACTGGTTTTATTTTATATTTATTAAATAAATATAAATAAGATTAAAATATAGTCTCAATAAATAGGATTAGTACCTCATATTAATTATAAAAATCTAATTATCTTTTTCCCTACCCCTCTTTTTTAATTACTTTACAACATATTTTTATTTTGTTCTTGGTCTTTAATATCTTTACTCAAAATTAAAATTCATACCTTTATAGTTCTTGACATAGTACTTATCCAGTAATGCTTATTACCCACATCACATTATAGGGCACACTCAAAGGATATATAGCCATTACTATCTATTTTCAGGACATAAATTCACACACAAGGCAAAAATTCAGAACATAAACCTACTGCACTATGTAATGTAGAGCTAATCACATATAAGTTTAAACCGTGATGAAAGCGCCACTTTTTACACTTAAAATTGTGTTTTTATCATTCTTTATTTATTAAATTTTTTAGTTCACCAATCACTTTATTAGATACTGTTCACTTTCACTTACCCGCGATATGAGTGTGGCTTTTCTCACTATTAAATGATAACTTAATATTAATTATCAACAAGATATACCTTATCGATTTAAAGTTTGGCACTTGAGGTCACAGTTAATGCAAGACGCTAAAGAGCCTGCTATCTCTGGAGAACTCACAGTGAAAAAATGTCGGACAGCTGCTTCAACATCTCGTTTACTTTTAATCAAACATTGTTTCTTACCTGTTTGCTCATTGCCTTCCATAGCCATTTCATCGGGTTCAGGTTTTGGTTATGAGGAATACGACAGTAAATAGACCAGTTTGATATACAGAACAAAAGCGGCGTCTTTTAACAAATCGCTACGATGATATTCCGCGCCAATCAAGATAAGGTGGATCTCTTGGGTTAGTGGGTAACGTCCACTTAGTTTGTAGAAAACCGAATGCTGTTAGAGCTGGCGGTCACCCCAATTGAGGCTTTGATACTTCCATATTCCCCTGGCACAGCACCGAGCAATACATCGACAGCGTAGAAATGAGAGAGTGGCGTTTTGACGCGGATACCTCGAAGAAATTGTTCAATGACATTTACATTGTAAAACTCAATCCAAGTAACGAACCCAAACGCGTCGAAAAGGTCATTTCATGGTTTATTGCGATCTCAAAGGGACAACATTAACGCCGATCGTTACATCGCTCCTGACTGGTGAGGACACATTACTCGTGACAATTAGACAAACAACCACGAATTCAATAACCGACCAGGCATAAACGCAAACGCCCCCGCAACCACCAGCGCCATCACATAAAGAATCACCATCGCATTGCGGTGCTTCTTTATATCTCCTCGTCTTATCGCAAAGAACGCCTCTGGTACTGTGTACAAAGTAACGAGGCTGAGAATATGAATATAACCAAAATGGTAAAACACTTGCGGGCCAACTTGAGCGGGAATAAACAATGCTGAAATTGCCGTTGCCAACATTAGCAACATGTAAACCTTACCCAACTGCTTGTGAACTGAGCTTCCCTTTTGCCTGATCAGCAAAAATGATCCTATAAGGAAAGATGTAACTGCCGCCACCAAATGAAAGTAAACCAACCCCATATTTTCCATCTTCGTCTGTCCATTCAAGCCACTACCTCTTCATCAACGTAACAGAAGGGCTACAGGTGAAATGAAAGCATCGCAGTGTTTTTCGACAAATGTCTTAAACAAAAAAAGGCACCCATTGGGCACCCTTCTCGTTCGGAGTTGTTCTGGCTCTACGCCCTTCACATCATGCGTTCATTTGTGCATTCATGGATGCATCAACCTGCATTGGCGCAGGCACGCGGAACAAGCGGCGGCAGCGCTCAAGGAATACTCCGTAGAACATACCAAGCACACCAGACAGCAATGCGTTACTGGCGACAGCGGTCAAAATCTGACTTGGATCTGCGCCAACGGTCAGCAAGATAGCCGCGTAAACAGGCGATTGAAAGGTTACGTAGGCGAAGAAATCAGCCACACGCTTGGTTAAGCGAGAGGTGAAATGACGCTGTGCAAATTTGATCATGCTGTCACGGAAAACACCATAAGGCCACGCGATCAGAATGTTGACGGGAATGGACAGCAAACGCGATGCTAACGACTGCTCAAACGTCATACCTGACACGAAAATCTCGATCATCATGCCAGTCACAAAACAAAACACTACCATGGCAAACATGTCAGCCACGACACTACGAACGCGGGAAGCGCCTTTCATTTCTCTCTCACCCTAAAAATCGCAATCAAAACAGTGGCAAAGGGGCCACAAAATCGATCACTATTAGAACAAAACATGGGTGGAGTTAGGCGCTATATTTTTAAAAATATCCAGTTATTTATTCTTACATACCAACAAAAACCAGCTCCATAAACTATTTGAATTATCACAATTAAAGACGCTGATTACCGATTGTTCAATCCTGCTTTCTATTGAGGTCTCTTGCCATGATAAGTGCAAGGCCAAAGACTTGGAGGAATAAAGCGAGATTTCGATACGCTGATATCTTACGATTGAATTCGTACTGGTTTTCCGCCATTTGGAGGTTATCCAGATATAGCGTATCTATCTTGTTTCTTAGTAGATCCTGCTGGTCATTAATTCTTGTCATGATTGATGGCATGTTGACGCGGGTAAGCGGGGTGTCATTCATGTCGGAGAAGGCATCTAGCAGCGTGACAGCCACTGACTCGGACACAGGGATCTCTGCAGGGGTTAACGCGAGGACGACCAAGATCGCTTCTCTACGCCGCTCTAAGGCGTCTGCTTGTTGCCAACTGAGCTGAATAAGTTGATTGTTGTTGGTTTGACGTTCAGCCACGGCGGTGGCTTTCTCACCTAAATCATCAATCACAAAGTTCGTCATCAGCGCGGCGGCCACATTAAGCACTAAGCCTGTTGCCACAATAGCCCATGTGGGTATTGGTAATCGCATGTCCTTGATCCTCTCAACGTCTCTTCAAACCACTTTTTCGAAGCGGCAAGCACAATGACCCGACATTCGACCCTTTTCTTCATTGCTTACTTACATTTATAGCTCAACATCACATTCACTTTTGATGAGCAAGAGAAAACGCGTTGTTAGATATACCCAAGTAACCTGCAGATGCAGGATTCAGGTTACTTGGTATGGGGCTCTTCTCGTTGCAAAGACAAAAAAGCCCGCACAGGCGGGCTTTTATATCGGTAAGGGCTGCTCTGTTATGCGCTTTCAGCAACCGGAACTACGTGAGCGATTTTGAGATAGGCATGCAGCTCACCATTTTTATATTCGATCGCGGAGTGAATGTTCACTGATTTGTTGGCAATCACTCGGCTACGATACGTGTTATCACCTTTGGTGATATCGAGATCAAGCACACCTTGTTCAAGTTTCCACGACCCCTTGGTCGGTAAACGATTAAAGAGCGTGAATTCTTCGAGGGTACCATCGTGGTGTAGGAACAATTCGGTGACATACCCTGCACTGCAGGATTTTATCCAACGTTGTCCACTCACTTCTTGATGAGTAAAAGGGCGCTTTCCAGACATCCAATCAAACAACGCAATGGCGTCGACATCAGACATGTCAGGAAGTTGTTCAATATCGAGCAAGGCTGCCGTGCTCGACTCGCGCATGAAAAGCTGTAAATACGAACTATTGACCTGTTTTTGCATAAGTTGTGTCGTTGTCATTCCCTGAAAGAGATGAAGATAACGCCTACTTTTTCTGTCATCACCTCTCTTTTCGCAGGAATGTTAACCAACGCTGACTTTGTAATCAGTTTCGTGACCTTCTCAAAAATTGAACGGTTTCTACAATGAGAGCACAGTCTCAGTTGAGAGGCGGTTAACCGTAGACTATCTTTAAACATACAGTCATCAAGCTAGGGTAAGATTATGCGCTACCTCCTTGTAAAATCGATAGTATTTGGCATTGCGCTTCTTCCAGGGATGGCCTCAGCAGCAAAAAATGAGCTTGGGGAAGTCGTCACGGAACGCAACGAATCCATTTGTAAGCAAAAATTCACACAGGAACTCTTTACGCAGCAGCGTATTTTTAGCTCAACCCGAAACGGACCAGACAAGCGACGTATCGCGGAGCGTAAGATTGCTGCATCACGTGAAAAGTACAGTCTCACTGCCAGCTATTGTGATGCGTATGACGTGATCATTACGTTTGAGCCTGAAACACTTGATCGTCGTCCAGGAGACGCGCAATTCGACTGAGTGCATCCGCTCGCCCTTTGTATAACGTACGCTTGACTACACAGGTGTGCGTTTTAGCTTCTATTCTCTCTGTTCCCTCAATTCGCGGTATGCAGGCATACTTCACCTTGGTACGCATACCACCAGAATATTTTGCTTACTCACCCATTTTTTGGTGACTCCCGCTTTCACCGTGCAGTCTTAGTTTGCCTAGTGGATGGTTTGTCTAATGGGCGGTTTTCTCGAATCATTGTGAAAATTGAAAGAGATATGACAACCTAGGCCTTCCACTGTTACAGTGCATTGTTACTTCATTTCGATAGGTTTTTAAGGTTATGTTGCCACGCTCAATGATTGATTCATTCAAAACTTATGCGCGCCCTGTTTTTGCGGCTACCGTTATCGCTTTGACTGTCTCGGCTTGTTCCGACGATGAAGTGGGTGACGTAAGCTTGGGCTTGTTCACCACCAAAGACATAAAGATTCAAATTTTCAACGACCCTGAAGTGCCTGGGGTTACATGCCACATTAGTCATGTGAAAGCAGACTTGGATTTTTCAGACCCTTCTGACATGGGTATTTCATGCCGTCAGACTGGTGAAATTACTGATGAAATGATCGCGAACGTTGACCGCTCTAAATCGGGTGAAGTGGTGTTCACTGCATCGAAAAGTATCCTGTTCAAATCAATGAAGATTCGCCGTATTTTCGATTCGAAAAACCAAACACTGATGTATTTGTCTTACTCAACCAAAGAAACACAGGGCAGCCATAAACACAGCCTGTCTACGGTGCCACTTTGGGGAACCAAGGCATGGAAAGCACCCACTGACGTTCAGTAATTCCGAATTTCGCGCCTTTCATGGAGAACCTCCTGTCTTCATGAAGGGCGCGACCTCTCTCTAAATTCCCTGCTAACGCCTCACTTAACACGGCAATTTTCGCTCATACCTGCCAACGATATAGGTGACATACCCTACTTTAAACACACCCGCCAATACGATGGTCATAATGTGTGCAATGGTTTGATGGGTAATGGAGAACGCATCTGCATAGGGAAAACTCACTAGCAGAGAGCCCATCATCATCAGCGCTGACCAAAACATCAGCACACCACCAACCTGCGTCACTCTCTTAAAATCAATACCTTGAGGATTATTTGACATCAATTGTGTTGTCATAATGCGTTTCCCTTTAAAAATGCATTTCAAATGCACTTTAAAAGATCATATGGCATTGTTCAAGAGGAATGCGAATGATTTTCAACCAATATGGTTCTACATGGAGAAGCCTTGGGGATATTTCCATGAAAAAACAGCCTCTTCGCTACCTGAAAATAAACAAACAATAAACGCGACGTAATCGTTGGGTTTCCTAGGTTCCGCCGTTAATATACTCCGTCTCAACAATTCAGGATTTACCCATGACATCCACACACACTGTTTCTCTTCAAGATGTAGAAGCGCAAACCACAGAATGGCTCGAAAAGGTCGTCATCGGCTTGAATCTTTGCCCTTTCGCCGCAAAACCACAGCGCAATAAGCAGATCAAAATCGAAGTGTGTGAAGGAAACACTGATGAAGCGGTCATGGAGACCTTACTGACGGAACTAAATCTGCTGGAAAGCAGCGACGTGGCCGATCTTGAAACCACCTTGCTCGTGACACCGAATTACTTTCAGGACTTTGATGACTACAACCAGTTTTTGGATGTGGCAGACATGATCATTGAGCAATTTGGCTGGCGCGGAATTTATCAGATCGCAAGCTTCCACCCCGATTACTGCTTTGCGGATGCAGAGCCTGACGATGAAAGTAACCTAACCAACCGCTCCCCGTATCCGGTGTTTCACCTGATCCGAGAAGCCAGCATTGAGAAGGCACTGAAGTATTACGGCGGCGATGCCGATGCGATTCCTGACATCAACATCGATCGCGTATGTTCTCTGTCGAACGACGAGAAAAAAGCGTTGTTCCCGTATCTGTTCCGCACGCACGGATAAAACGTCTCACGAATACACGCGCGTGCACGACTTGGCGATCTACGCAGACGTTTCACAGCGGCATTGCGCCAACACGTCACCAGATAGCGTTAAGGTCAGCTCATCGCCACCATTGAGCTGACCAACACCTTTCGGCGTCCCCGTTAACACGATGTCACCCGGCAGCAAGGTGAAATACTGACTGACATGGCTGAGCAATGTCAGTACGGGCGTGATCATCAACGCTGTATCCCCGCGCTGACGCGCCTCTCCATTAATGTCTAACCCATATTCTGTGGCAGCCAGATCATGCTGATACGGCACAAAGGGACTTTGCACGCAGCTACCATCAAACGCTTTTGCCAATTCCCACGGCAGCCCTTTGGCTTTTAATTCACTCTGCGCTTCTCGACGTGTTAAATCGAGCGCGACACCAATTCCCACAATGGCATCATCCGCTTGTTCAGCGGTGGCATTCGTTAACGTTTTCCCGATGAGAATCGACAACTCTGCTTCATAGTGAATTGGGGCTAACGGTGCACGAAGTAGCAAAGGGACATCGGCACTGACCAGCGCCGTCGACGGCTTCAAAAACAGCACGGGTTCATCGGGGATCGGGTTGTTCAACTCCTTCGCATGTTCTGCATAGTTGCGCCCAATGCACACCACTTTTCCTACTGACAACAGCGCGTTATCGCCTGTCTTCCACGTATGTTGATACATTTGCCACTCCTTGTGCGCTAACCCTTTGTTTCACTTTTGATAAAACTCGATCTGAGATCGGTTTTTTTGTTCCTAATAGGAAGATGGTAAGACCTAGATAGCAAATTGCCAAATGCCCCGTTGTTGTAATTGCTAGTCAGGTTAAGGATTACAATATCCCACTCCGCTAATGAGGTTAGCTGAACGCAAATGAATGCCTTTGACTACGATGCTCCCCTTTCCTGCGTGATCTTCGATTGCGACGGTACGCTTGTGGACAGCGAAGTGCTTAGCCAAATGGCGATCGTTGAGGTATTTGCACACTATGGTGTTGTGCTTGATTTACAAGAATGTATGGACAATTTCCAAGGCGGAAAACTGGCTGATGTGTTGCTGCAAACCTGCGAACGTCACCGCCTGTCCATATCCCTCGATGAGCTAGAGCCACTCTACCGTGAAAAGAGTGCGGCCTTGTTCGAACACCATCTAAAACCCATAGAAGGTGTGCCTGACTTATTGCACATGCTTGAAGATGAAGGCGTGGATGTGTGTGTCGCATCAAACGGCCCAGTCAGCAAGATGAAATTGACACTGGAAATGACAGGCTTACTGCCACACTTTATTGGACGCTTGTTTAGCGCATTTGATACCAATAGCTGGAAACCTGCGCCCGATCTTATCCATTATTCAGCCATGAACATGGCAACACCTCTCAACCAATGTTTATTTGTGGATGACACAAGCCTTGGTGTTCAAGCGGGTATCAATGCAGGCATACGCACGATCTACTTTAACACGGGCAACAAAGCGAACATCGATCATCCGTTGGTGTTGTCGGTAGCGTCGATGCAAGAGCTTTTCTCAGTGATGAGGCGACTTCCGCTCTCGAACGGGTGGGTGTAACGGACGCTAATGCGTTTATAAAGAACGAAAAAAGGGACGCTATGGCGTCCCTCCTACTTTCTGATCTATATGTCACGAACTATGCGTTCAGCCATTCTGATTCAAGGTTTACGGCAACGTTTTTAAGCTCTGCTCGTAGTCATCATATGTCGTCATTACGCGCTCGCTCGCACCACCAGTTAGCTTGCTAACAAGAATGATGGAAACACCTGCTAAGATAAAGCCAGGGACGATTTCGTAGATATCGAAAATACCACCGGTCAGTTGCTTCCAAACCACGACAGTAATGCCGCCCACCAACACACCAGCCAAAGCGCCGTTGCGGTTCATGTCTTTCCAGAACAAGCTCAGAAGCAGTGCTGGGCCAAATGCCGCACCAAAACCGGCCCACGCATAAGACACGAGGCCAAGCACGCTGCTGTCTGGGTTCATTGCCAGCATAAGCGCCAGAATCGAAATACCGATGACAGCCACACGGCCAACCATCACCACTTCGCCCGTCGATGCATCAGGACGGAAAACCTGCTTGTAGAAATCTTCTGCCAGCGCGGAAGAAGACACCAACAATTGCGAATCCGCCGTACTCATGACTGCCGCCAAAATCGCCGCCAACAAGATACCCGCGATAATCGGGTGGAACGCGGCGTTAACCAAGATCATGAAAATGGTCTCACCATCTGCCAATTCGCCGCCCAAGTTGGTGTCCACGTATAAGATACCCACTAAACCTATCATCACTGCACCCGCCATGGAGATTGCACTCCAGCACACAGCAATACGACGTGCCGTGGTGATATCTTTGTTGCTTCGGGTTGCTTTGAAGCGCGCCAAGATATGAGGCTGACCGAAATAGCCTAAGCCCCATGCTAATAGCGAAATGATCGCCACTGCAGACAAAGGCTCGCCTTTCACGTCATTCCAAAGCGTCAACAGCTCAGGATTTTTCGCTTCTAATGCCATAGAAACATCAGAGAACGAGCCTTCCATGGTGGCAATAGGTACGATAAACAGTGCTGCCGCCATTAACAAACCTTGTATCAAATCCGTCCACGACACCGCAAGGAACCCGCCGAATAGGGTGTAAGACACCACACATACGGTACCGATAATAACAGCGGTGCTGTAATCCAAACCGAACACAGCCTCAAATAATTTACCGCCTGCAACCAAACCTGAACTGGTATAGAAAAGGAAGAAAAGCAAAATGAAGAAAGCAGAAATCGTTTGTAATGCTTTTGATTTGTCATCAAAACGGCGCGACAAGAATTCAGGCAAGGTCAGTGCGTTATCCACTTCAATACTGAACGTACGGAGCCTCTTAGCACAGACCAGCCAGTTTAAGTAAGTACCCGCTAACAAACCTACTGCTAGCCAAAGCGATTCAATACCGGCAGCATATGCATAACCCGGCAGACCAAGGAGCAGCCAGCCACTCATATCAGATGCGCCTGCTGAGATTGCAGCAGGCCAAGGGCCTAAAGATCGTCCGCCCAAAAAGTAATCTTCAGAACTGGCGGTTCGCTTGTAGGCGTAAACACCAATGCCTAGCATCATCACCAAATACACGATAAACGTTGCACTGATAGCAAAGCTATTTTCAATCATTCATTTTCCCTCAAAAAAATCTGAGCACCGCGCTCGGTGCTCATGTCCGGAGTGTCTTAATGTTCACCACTGCCGAGTTCCAGAAGTGTGGCATTGCCGCCCACCGCAGTAATGTTGATGGTTCTCGTTCGCTCCGTAATGAAGCGAAGTTGGTACGCAGGCGAAGCCAGAAGCGGTAGGTGAATGCCGTCACTTTCTGCGACAAATTGCACCAACACGCCGTCTCTTTCTGCCAATTTTCGGTTCATCGCCACCAGCACATCTGCCTCTGCCACAGCCGCAACGCCTTTTAACGGTGCCATTTCAATCACATCATTCAGTGCACTTTCTTCCAATCGCTGTGCCAAACGGCTTGGGACGCTGACTTTGACAAGATCAGACAACAGAGCGTCTGCGGTATCGTTGAACGCAGAAGGCACAACGACCAATGCAGCATTACCGGCCACTAACGACGCAGCAAGCTGACCGGCTAATGACAAAGCAGACACACTTTCATCCCCCGTCACCAAAAACAGTCCGCGCCCTGCGATGTAAAGTTCATTCGTTTCACCCGTCGGCCCCGGCATCAGATGAACGGGCGCAAGCACCTCACCAGCTTGCTTCAACTGATAACGGATCATGTTTGCTGCAGCATTAAACTTACCGCCTCGTGCCGCCACGATATCGGCCCACAAAGACAGTACGGCTTGACGTTCTTCAACACCTATCCCGTTCCATTCTTCCCACACCGCCATGCACTGAGACGCAACACGCTCAACCTGCGTCATTTGATTGTTACTGTGATTGAAGATCATGCCGTTACCTCCTTATTAGTGATGGAGTTACCATTGGTAAGTTGCAGTTGTTCTTGAGTGAAACGGTACAAATAGTGAGGCCCCCCCGCCTTCGGACCCGTCCCCGAAAGACCTTGTCCACCAAATGGTTGCACGCCAACCACAGCACCCACCTGATCACGGTTGATGTAACAGTTACCCACGCGTGCTCGCGCATCAATGTGGCGATAGGTACTTTCGTTGCGGCTGTGAACGCCAAGGGTAAGACCAAAACCGGAATGATTGATGTCATCAATCACGGCATCAAGCTCATCCGCTTCAAAACGGATCACATGAAGAATCGGACCGAAGTGCTCTTGGTCAAGCTGAGAAATATTGTCGATTTCAAACGCCACAGGCGTAATGAAAGTGCCGACACGGGTATCACTCGCCATTGGCACTTTGGCGATAAAGCGACCTTCTTTGAACAATTGGTTGATGTGATTTTGTAGCTTCGCTTGCGCGGCTTCATCAATCACAGGGCCAACGTCCGTTGAATGCAGATACGGTAAGCCTACGCTCATTTCCGCCATCGCACCTTTCACCAAATCCAGTACACGATCAGCCACGTCGTTTTGCACGTAAAGCACACGCAACGCAGAACAGCGCTGACCTGCAGACGCAAAAGCAGAACGCAGAACATCACGCACCACCTGCTCAGGGAGTGCGGTGCTGTCTACAATCATCGCGTTCTGCCCACCCGTTTCCGCAATGAACGGGACAGGTAGGCTATCTCTTGCTGCCAAGGTTTGGTTAATACGTTGCGCGGTCGGCGTTGAGCCAGTAAAGGCCACACCCGCGATACGAGGATCGCGAGTGAGCTTCGCGCCTACCGTTGCGCCAGTGCCCGGAAGAAGGTGAATCACGCCTTCTGGGATCCCTGTATCCAGCAGCAATTCGATGGTGCGGAAAGCGATCAGTGACGTTTGCTCCGCAGGTTTGGCAACAACCGTGTTACCCGTGACGAGCGCAGCAGAGATTTGGCCAATGAAAATCGCCAGCGGGAAGTTCCACGGACTAATACAGGTGAAAACACCACGACCCGTTCGCGTTAGGGTGGCATGTTCACCATCAAAACGAGGGAAAGTTTTCGCGTTCGCCATCATGGTGTCGGCTTCTTGCGGGTAGAAACGCAAGAAATCGACGGCTTCACGCACTTCATCAATGCTGTCGTGAATGGTTTTACCCGCCTCACGGTGACACAGCGCCACCAGCTCCCCCATATTTTCTTCAAGCTTGTCAGCTAGAGATAGTAGGTACTTACCTCTCTCTTTAGCGGAGAGCGCTTGCCAAGCGTCCACACTGTCATGTGCCGCTTGTAATGCCGCATCAACATCGCTTTCGGTTGACCAGTTAATGGTGCCGACATCAAGGCGATGGTCATAAGGTGCAACAATACGGTGCTCATCGCCGACTCGGCGCTCACCATTGACGATCGGACCCGCCTTCCAGTTGTATGCCATGAAAGCTTGTACCGATTGATTGTACGTTTCCCATTCGCTTTCAATATCAATTGCAACGCCTTTCGAATTCGGGCGGTCATCACCAAAAATCGCACTTGGCAGCGGGATATTCGTGTTATGTAGCGTTGGACGTGACAACAACATATCGACAGGGTGTTTAGTCAGATCTGCGATGGGACAACGCGCATCAACAAGACGGTGAACAAACGAACTGTTGGCGCCATTTTCTAACAGACGACGAACCAAGTACGGCAGCAAATCTTTGTGATTGCCCACAGGCGCATAAATGCGCACAGGGTGCTCAAACATTGCTTTCGCATGGTAGTAAAGCGAATCACCCATGCCATGTAGGCGTTGGAATTCGTAAGTATCATGCTCCGCCATGGCATAAATTGCGGAGATGGTTTGGGCGTTGTGGCTCGCAAACTGCGGGTAAATCAGACCCTCAACATGCTTTGATAACAAGAAACGTGCGCATGCGAGGTAAGCAACATCAGTACCTTCCTTGCGAGTGTATACCGAATAGCCAGACAAGCCGTTTTGCTGCGACAGTTTGATTTCGCTGTCCCAGTACGCGCCCTTAACCAAACGCATCGGCACTACGGTGTCATGCTCTTTGGCCAGCGCTGCTAACCACACCAACACGGGTAACGCGCGTTTTGAATAAGCTTGAACCACAAGGCCAAACAGCCCCCAGCCTTTAATGTCTGGATGTGTAAAGAGTTTCTCGAACAGCTTTAACGACAACTCCAAACGATCCGCTTCTTCCGCATCAATGGTGATCGCTACATTCAATTCACGTGCGCGTTTGAGGAGCGTTAAGACCGTATCAAACATTTCTGTCATGACGCGTTCTTCATTCGACACTTCATAGCGAGGGTGCAAGGCAGAAAGCTTGATAGACACCGAAGGCGCAGGGCCCGTCCCAACAGATAAGTTCTGTCCCACGGTTTCAATCGCTTTGATGTAATCGTTAAAGTATTTTTTCGCGTCCGCCTTGGTCAGCGCCGCTTCGCCTAACATGTCGAACGAATAAGTGAAGCCGCTTTCTCGTGGCTTCTTGCCGTTTTCTAATGCTTCATCAATGTCACGGCCCAGCACAAACTGATGCCCCATGATTTTCATGGCTTGGTGCATGGCTTGACGAATAACAGGCTCAGAGAATTTGTTCACCAAACGGTTCAACACCGCTGTCGGACGACCTTCTTCACGCTCATCCACGTTCACGACTTTGCCTGTTAGCATCAGTCCCCACGTAGAAGCATTCACGAAGAGTGAATTAGAGTTTTTGAGGTGCGCTTTCCAATCTGCAACACCCAAACGGTCACGAATAAATGCGTCCGCCGTTTTAGCGTCAGGAATGCGCATCAGTGCTTCTGCCAAACACATCAGCAAAATACCTTCGCGGGTATCAAGGCTGTATTCCAGCAACAGGGCATCAATCATCTGCACGGCTTTTTTATCCGCGCGTACACGCTCAATCAGATCCGCCGCATGCTTCTCGGTGGCAGCACGTTCAGATTCTGATGGCATCGCTAATGGAATTAATGCTTCAAGTACCTGACTTTCGTCCACACAATACTGACTTGAAATGTGTTGCCAAAGGGATGCTTTCGGTTGCTCAAGCAGGCTTGGCACCAATACATCGGTCGCTTTGAACATAAGCAGATTCCTCTTCTGTTACCCGGCAAATTAGCGGCATATGTTACATACATGTTAGATTAGCGACCGATTCTAGGGGTGATATGCCGGAGAGTCTTTCAAAATCCTGCGGCATTATTGCAAAAAACTCCGATGATTAACAAACAGAGAACCCTAACCTCCAGTGCGCCAAACAATTGTTTTCATGATTTATTTCCAAACCGCCTAAAAATGCAGGAATTCGAGCAACTTGTCGGTATTTTCTAGAAAAGTGCTTATCGATAATGGCGTGAGGTAACCAAAAATAGAGGCTTACTGCGGCTAACGTCGGCGCGCTTGACGAAATAAAGGCAGCCACAAAAACGCAGTGTAGTTAACATCTTGAGAAAAAAGATAAAAAACGCCAATCAGTGATCGTGGCGATACCGAGAAGGTGACACACCGAAGTAACGTGAAAACGCAGAGGTGAATCCGCTTTGACTTGAGAAACCGCAGCTATCGGAGATTTGAGTCAGGTTCAATTGGCTGGAGCTCAACAGCTCTAGTGCAAGTTCGAAACGTTTTTTTAGAACGTATTGGTGAGGTGTCACGCCTACTTGCGCTTTAAAAAGCTGGTGGAACTGGCTTTCAGCAAGAAACACCGAGCCCGCCATTTGGGCAACGCTAATCTTCCTGCTAATGTGTTGACGAATATACAGGTCAATAATGTCCATATTCAGTCGGTGGCCTTGGCGACGAGGGGCAAGCTGATCCCTGAAGTGTCGTTCCATCACGCATAACAATGTGTCTGCACATGCACGGCCTAAAATCACATCGTGCGGGTTGGCAATCATTTCACCAGTAAGAGATTTCACCAAGGTTTGAGCTTGCGCATCGAGCTGGAAGTAAACGTCTCGCGCGAAGAGCGCTTCCACTTTTTGCTTCATTGAAGACTCACCAAGCAACACAGACTCTGGCAGGTTAATGACGAGAATTTCGTTCTGGCCAATGCCAGAGAAGGCATGGAGTTCCGCTTCAGACACCAAGCACCCTTGGCCCGGACCAACCAGACTGCCACGTCCCGATAGTTCAAATTCCGTTTGGCCTTGCAGCCCAATCACAACCTGACGGTAATCGTGCGCATGAAGCGACGGGTGATTTGGTAAGGCAATAACTTGTGAATGTGTAAACTCTGATGCCATACAACGACTAGTGTCAAACCACAAAATGAATGAGAGCATTCTGCCACGCGAATAGGCTATCGCGAAGCAAAATAACCTCGGAAACATGATCAAGAGTAGGCCAAACTACGGCCAACGTCATTTTGATATCAGAAATGTGCAAGATCTCAACGTCTGATGGCTAAAACTCGACGCGGCCAGAAGAAAACCCATCGATGCTAGCAATGAAGCTTATCTTAATATCATGTTTTAATTGAAAAATAATGTCTCCCACGTCGATTTACATCATTTGATACCGCTTGATCATCTTTCCTAGCATTTGACGGCAGGATCATTCCCTGATCATCGTTCCGGGAAAAAGGATCGTCATAGCGATCAGGAGAAACACCCTTAAACGCCCACAGGACAATGAAAATGCAAGGTGTAACCCAAGCCGGTGTATAAAAACCGCCTTGATCCATCCCCAATATGGGTTTTATCGCTGACGTAAAACGAAGAAGAAAATACGTAAACAGCAGGAATCCTTCCCGCTTCTGCGGGTACGCATTACTATTTTCACGTCTCGATTGAAAACATACAAAGCGTCAATAATATGTCGCGATATAATAATTTACGTCAAATAATTGCTATTTTCTTTGCATTAATCTCATGCTCAAGCGTTATTTACATCGATAAAAAGAGATGAGCTAAAATAATTGAGTAACTTATCAAAATAACGAGTTTGAATAATAACGATAAGCATCAAATTATTAGTATCATGAAAAGGCCATTTGGCATTTACGTGTTAATCTAGTTATTTGGGACAACGCTTTTCTATTGGAATTCTGAGAATAAGCAAGGGACATATGAAAAGTAATCGCATAGCTGCGTTAGCTTTCGCGTTAACACCGATACTTCTTAGTAGTCATGCACTTGCCAATGACACCACAGCCGCAACGGATGATCCGGTTGTCGCTCTGGAACAGAAGCTTGCAGATAAAAGAAGTGAAATTGGCAATCACGCTGAAAACCTTCAAACGCAAAGAGACAAATTGGACGCATTATTGGCTGAACGTGAAACGTTAGCGAATAAAGCAATGGAATTAGAGAAACGACGCACACTGGCTCAAGAGCGTTTGGATGAACAATTCCGCCGTCTTATTGAAAACCCTGATACAGACCTCACCCAGTACAAAGACGATTATCAATCGGCTTGGCAAGCGGTGAAAGATAATCAAAAATCCACGCTTCAAAATGAACAAGCCGTCGCGGAACAACAGCGTATTGTGGAAGGCGAAAATCGTCAGAAACAATTGCTCGTCAGCGCAATGGAAAATCTTCAAGAAGCGAAAAAAGAAGCACGCGTTAAACGTCTTCGTCAGGAACTTACGTTCTCAGATTCTATTGAAGTCGTACACACCATTACGTGTAGCGAATCGATGACGCTGGCTGCGTGTTCAAATCAGGGTAAAACCCTGACCATGCAAAAGGCCGTTAATACGTTCCAATCACACGTGCTAGACAAAGTGACGGAATCAACCACGGCAAAACTCAATGCGAACCGTGTTTCATTCAATATCCATGTCATGAACAGTAATGTCGTCGACAGTGGCTTCAGTGGTGACAACCGCTACATTACTCGCCTTCAGGCAGAAATGAAGAGCCAACCAGACGAAAATGCAGCGTGTAAGCTTCTCGATTTTGCTGAACGTTATTGTGTTGAGAAGTCGTTCACCACGGCCAAATCATCCCCTAAACAACAGGCTAAGCGCTGGGTTAATGTAAAGATCCGTTCGAACCGCTACGAAGACAACGTGACCATCAACGGTGTGACGTACGGTTCAACGCCTGTTGAGATCATGCTGCCAGCGGGTCAACATCAGCTCACGGTTGAAAAATCAGGTTTCGAACCTTACAGCCGTCAGATGTTCATGAACAAAGATTCCGTTGTATGGGCAAGCCTGAGAGAACAGGAGAACCGTCCCAAACCGGGAAAGCAATTCGCTGACAAACTCTCTAACAATCGACAGGCACCACAAATGGTCGTCATTGGTGCGGGTCAGTACCGCGTTGGCTTTGAAGCCAAAAAGCCTGTAGTTGTAGACCAACCTTTCTCTATCGCTGCAACGCCAGTAACAGTGAAGCAATTTGGAGAGTTTGTCGCTGCAACGGGGTATGTCACGGAAGCAGAAGAGGGCCAAGGTTGTACGGCGTTGGATAACGGCGAACCGAAACAACTGCTAAACCACAGCTGGCGTAAGCCAGGTTTTGATCAGGAGGATAACTCCCCTGTTGTTTGCATCACCCGTGATGATGCCAACATGTATTCAAAATGGCTAAGCACCCAAACGGGTTTCAACTACACCCTGCCTTCTGAAGTGCAGTGGGAAGTCGCTGCACGCGCAGGTAGCGAGTCAGACTTTTGGTGGGGCAACGACATTGGTGTAGGCAACGCAAACACTGGTTGGAGCGGCACTATGTGGTCAAACAAAAGCACATCGCCAGTAGCAAGCTTCCCAGCAAATCCATTTGGCATCTATGACACAGCGGGTAACGTTTGGGAATGGGCTGGCAATCAAACACCCGTTGCACGTGGTGGCGCATGGAGTTTCTCTCCAAGCAGCGCGCGCGTCGCAGAACGCTTAGAGTTGAAATCTGACCTCAGTGCAAACTATGTCGGATTCCGTGTCGTGCGAAATATTTAGTTCGAGCTCAACAGAAACGCGTTTTACTAAAACCCGCTCTTAAAGCGGGTTTTCTTTTGTCTGTATTCTTATCAATACATCATTAGGGGAAGAGAATCTAAAACGCGATCTCTCTCTATAATAAAAACTATATTATCAGTTACATGCAAATTAGTGCATTCCCCCCCTGTCCGACTTTCTGGCAGCTATGTATAGTACTTAACGAACAGCGCATATTGCAGTATGTTGCTGTTTAATCACTGAATTTACCTCAGTGAAACATCTACGCTAATGGTTACAACCCTCGTGCCATGGACGTGGATGATCTCTTCTACACGTCGTACGGGAATTCGCTCTTTTAGAGCAAACTCTTGTCTTTACCGGCTCCTACGAGCCGGTTTTTTTCCGTTACAACGCCCAATTTGTGATACATTTCATGCAAAACAAATTGACGTTACAATACACTGTCAGCTATTTCCTTTATTAATCATTTTATGCATAGCACACCCAAGGCTCCCCCGCCCGTATGTTCTCTTTTTGAGCAACTCCCAGGTTGTTGGGGATGCAAAGACATCAATTCAAATTTCGTCTATGTGAATCAGAATTTTGTTGATCTGGTTGGTGTATCTAGCCACCACGATTTAATTGGTAAAACCAACTTCGACATTCCCGCGCCTTTGACTGCTTGCGCTGAAGTTTTTCAGCAGCAAGACCAAACAGTGATGACCAGCGGTAAGAACATGCAAGTGCTCAATATTCATCCTTACCCAGATGGAGAGTGGCATGCGCATATTTTCACAAAGATGCCATGGTATAGCGAAAGCGGTGAACTCATCGGCGTCATTTTTCATGGCCAAGCCATCAATGAGTTTGCAGCGCTTGAAGTAGGACAATGGATTTGCCGTGCCATTGGTTCTTCGAAAAAAGACCTCACCATTGGAAAAAAAACCAAGCCACACACCCCACTTTCGCCCAGAGAGTCTGAGGTTCTGTTTCTTCATATGTATGGCAAGAAGCCACAATTTATCGCCAATGCATTGGGTGTTTCAGTGAAAACCATTGAGAATCACTTTGCGAACCTTCGCTTGAAGCTTGGCGTAAAAACCAAAACAGACTTGATGGACAAAGCGCTGGAACTGGGCGTGGGTTCTGCCATCCCATCGAGCCTTCTGAGACACCAACTCAGTGTGGTGCTGTCTTCGTAAGCGAAAAATACGGCGTCTCAAGCCAAATTCACAAACAGCAAAATGCAGCACAAACGTTAGCGATAAAAAAAGCAGCCATTGGCTTAAGGCCGCTCGCTTAAGAGCGAGTGGCTTTTTTCTCTCTGGTTCTGGTTGGATATTTTGCGGGTCTTTTCAACACTGCCCGAGGGTACGCTTTCCTCTTTCTCTTGTTAGGTAATATCAGCCGTTTGCCATTTTCTCTAAGCATTTTTAGTGCATTTGGGACTGCACCAGGACTTCTGCCACTCGCCCAGATAAACTCATCTTGGATGAGATATAGCGCATTGAGGAAGCTTATCCTAAGCGGCTCAACTTTGTGCTCTTTCGCCATCGCTGCCATTTCTAAACGGACGATATTGTAAGACGTCAGGATCCCCCACAACTCCTGATAGATGCCCTCGCTT
>NZ_FOWR01000040.1 GCF_900115495.1 Enterovibrio norvegicus DSM 15893
TACGGTGTCATTACGACGATAAGTGACAGAGCCTTCTGCTACGTCAATCGATAAGGTATCGCCAACCGCAATTGAGCCAAACGTACCTTTTGAACCACCACTTTCATAGATATATAGGGTGCTATTAATGAGATAGAACGCGTAATCAATGTCGGTATAACTTGCAGAGCTTTCAACATTGCCAAGCCCAATCATGTTGTAGGTGCCGAGCGCATCAATCTTAAAGCTAAATCGGTAATTGTCGCTAAAACCATACGTGGAGATTCGGGCAGAGTTAGCTTGATAACCCCACGAACCGCCATTGGCAGAAAGCACATCGTCAGCAAATGTCGCGTTACCTGTTAACACAGGCCAATCCGTAATATCTGCTTGTGTACGAGATTCTAATTCATCGGCAAGGCCATCGTTATCACGGTCGATATCTCCATTATCACCGACGCCATCGCCATCAGAATCGGTTGTTTCGTTTGGATCATTCGGGAAGGTGTCTGTGTTATCGCCAACGCCATCGCCGTCAGAATCCGTGGTTTCTGTCGCGTCGAGTGGGAAGGCATCGTTAGCATCTTCAACGCCGTCATTATCGTCGTCGTTGTCAGTGTTATTACCTACGCCATCACCGTCGGTATCATACTGCTCTGATGGATCAAGTGGACGCCAGTCATCGCTATCCGAAACACCGTCGCCATCATCATCGGTATCTGTGTTGTTGCCGATGCCATCGCCATCGGTGTCGACGGTTTCATTGGGATCTTTCGGGAAGGCATCGTCAACGTCGAGCACACCGTCATTGTCGTCATCGGTATCAACATCATCGAGAATGCCATCGCCGTCGGTATCAAGAATCACAGACTCCACCAGGGTTTTCATGTCCACGATCGCGCCAGAACGCGTTAATCCCTGCCAAGCGGCTACAGGGCGGGCGGTGTCCATGACGAGATTTTTGATTTCACGGAATGTCATAGTCGGGTCCATGGACCACGCAAGGGCGATGACGCCCGTCATCACGGGTGTGGCTTGGGATGTCCCACTAAAGCCTGAATACCCACCGCTAGAGTTGACGGTGTTGAATTCTGTTGGAGCGGCGATATCCACACTTACCACGCCGAAGTTTGAATAGCTGATTCGGCCTTCGCTGCGATTAGAGGCGGCGATACTCAGAATGTTGTCGTTGTCATACGACGCAGGATAAACAGGGCTGGAATCAATATTGGAATTAAAGTTGTGAGAGGCAATCACCATCAAGTGGTCATCGTCTTGAATTTCAGTGATTAGATCTTTGAAAGCTTGGCTGTAATCCCCACGAATTCCCCAACTGTGGTTCGAGATTTTCGAGCCTTTATCAGTGGCATAAGAGAGCGAAGCCATCGCATCAGACACGGCAGCAGCAAAACTGAGCGGTCCCCCCGTGTCCATTAGCTGACAGGTCCAGGCACTGCCGACGTAACCAATACTGTTATCACCGCGGCCACATATTGTACCTGCTACGGGTGTACCGTGACTGCCAAATACACGATTGGTTCGGCCATTAATGTCATCGACAATGCCATTGTTATCATCATCAACGCCGTTGCCTTCAATTTCGTCTGGATTCACCCAGAAGTTGCCTTGGAGATCGGGATGGCTACGTAAAATACCTTGGTCATAAACCGCGACAGGGCCAATGGCAGAGGCATCGGTAATGGTATCCCATGCTTCATAGGCGCGAATTTGGTTGAGCCACCAGGCGGTGCCGTTGCTTATGCCATCATTCGTTTCGTTGGGCGCGAGGGCCCATTCGATCAAATAATCAGGCTCTGCATACGCAACAGCAGGGTGGGCATTCACCGTTTCGAGCGCTTCAAGAAACGACATGTCGTTGGGAATGGTGTACACGTGAACGCGACCTTGAGGGTCCGCCTCGTTAACGGGTCGATCGTGTATCAACCCGATATCTAATAAGGCTGTTTGGCTTACCGCGTTATCAAGAATTCGCACTGTCAACGCGTTGGGTACATGTTCCGACGCTAGCATTCGCGCAAAGGTCGGTAAAAGGAGCGGATCGCGGTTTTTACTTAGGTGGTAATTTTCAAACTTTAGCCAACCCGGCGTGCGTGCCTGAGCCAAATGATCTTGCACTTGTTGGCGCCAGTAGGGGCTGTCAGGGTGACTCTTAATGGATTCAGACAACCAAAGACGTTCCGGATCTGTTGGAATTGGAACACCGTTCCCCGCCAAGCTTTCCGAATAAGCCAGCACTGGAGGGGGAATGGGTTTCACGTTTTTGTGAGGCGCTAAATGGGGAGAAAATCGACCAGAAGACGAGGTGTCTTCGGCAGATGCTTGCTGGTTTTCTTGACCGCTGTTTGCGCTGAGATAAATCACGCTGCTTGTGAAGAGTGTACCGAGGATAAAAAGTGCGGCTTTTGTGTAAGGACCTTTTTTTTCACCATGATTTTTTTTATTTAATTCAGACACAGGCTAACCCTTTTTATGATTGGTCACGTCCATCGCGAAACGTCTGGATGACGAGATTGGGGCACCGCGTGTTCGCTACCTTTGATACCTAATGTAAAGCTAATTGCAAAACAGATAACTGCAGATTCTTATATGTATATAAAAAGAGTAAGCGAAGGTTTGAAGGGAAATTTGTCACAGTTTTACGACGGTACTTATTCTTGCCATTGCTAATAAAGGGAAAATCAATTCACGTATAAAAGGCATGATTTAATTGTGGTTTTTTTAGTGAGCTGACAAAAAGTACGATTTACAAGGCTCTCAGATAAAACAGAAGGTTTCTCTGAGTAATCCGCCTTTCTCCTCGAAGACAACAAAGGGGAGGTGTAAACTAACGCATTTCGTCAGCATTCCAGATAAGAGACGGCTAATGCACGCAAACGCTCAATATTTACAAACGCTCCAACAGGTTTTTGGCTTCGACGGTTTACGCGGAGGTCAGCAGCAAGTTGTAGAGCAAGTGCTTGCAGGTCATTCTTCAGCCGCAATTTTCCCTACGGGTTCGGGCAAATCCCTGTGTTATCAGTTACCCGCACTGCATCTTCCTCACCTCACCTTGGTGATCTCGCCGTTGTTGGCGTTGATGAAAGACCAATTGGATTTTCTGAAAGGTAAAGGCATTGCAGCGGCATCTATTGATTCGTCCCTCACCTATGATGAATCGCGCGAGGTAATGCGCTCAGTAAAAGCGGGCGAAACGAAGATCCTGATGATTTCGGTGGAACGTCTGAAAAACGAGCGCTTTCGCCAGTTCATTTCATCAGTTCCCATTTCCCTGCTTGTTGTCGATGAAGCGCACTGTATCTCCGAGTGGGGACATAACTTCCGACCTGATTATTTAAAGCTTCCTGCGTATCGTACACAGCTCAATATTCCACAAGTTCTCTTGCTGACCGCGACTGCAACGCCGCAGGTCATTGACGATATGCGCACCAAGTTCTCTATTTCGCCTGAAGATGTCGTCGTCACGGGCTTTTATCGAAGTAACTTGGATTTGAATGTGTTGCCGTGTAAGGAAGAAGAAAAGCTTTCCGTACTGAGTCATGTTGTTCAGCAAGCGCCTAAAGACCAACCCACCATTGTGTATGTCACCCTCCAGCAAACCGCGGAACACGTGGCGGCAAACTTAAGTGCGCAAGGCATTCCTGCGAAGGCGTACCATGCCGGTATGGCGAGTGAAGATCGTCAACGAATCCAAAATGGGTTTATGCGTGGAGACATCAACTGCATCGTTGCAACGATTGCATTTGGCATGGGGGTGGACAAAGCCGATATCCGCGCTGTCATCCACTACGACTTGCCAAAGTCGATTGAGAATTACAGCCAAGAAATCGGACGGGCTGGGCGCGATGGGCAAGCATCAGTGTGTTCAGTCCTCGCTAACCGAGAATCTGTCAGTGTGTTAGAGAACTTTGTGTATGGCGACACGCCAGATCTCAACGCCATTCGTGCCGTGATTGACGAGATTGGTGCGACGCCAAGCGGCAACGCATGGGAAGTGATGCTGAATAGGCTCTCGAGAGAATGTAACGTTCGTCAGCTGCCGCTTAAAACCCTTCTGGTTTACCTTGAGCTTGCGGGCATTATCGAACCTCAATTTAGTTATTTCGCCGATTATCGCTTCAAGATGTCTGTTTCCGTTGATCATGTTCTGAGCCAATTTGACGGCGAGAGAAGACAATTTGTGGATGCGGTTTTCCGTGCCTCACCAAAATCACGCACCTGGCATACCGTTGACTTTGAGGCGCTGTGGCAGGGCTATCAAGCCGATAGACAGCGCACAGTGACAGCACTCGACTATTTTGCGGCCAAAGGCTGGATTGAACTTGAAAGCAAGCAAATGACGGATGTGTTCCGTGTGCTTGAACTCGGTGCTTGCCAAGGTGATAGCGCACATCTCCTTAGCCAAGAGATCCACCAACTGTTCTTGTCCAAGGAAGAAACAGAAATCAACCGTGTCCATGCGATGTTGTCTTTGTTTGAAACCAACACGTGTTTAAGTCATCGATTGGCGAGTTACTTTGCGGATGAACATGCGCCAGCGCAATGCGGGCACTGTTCAGTGTGCCGTGGCAACGTAGCAGTGCTTCCGCATGCCAATGTTCAAGGTGAAATTGATTTAGCACTTTTACAGCGTGTGATCAAACCCCTGGTTGAAGCAGCAGCGAAAGAAGGCCTAGTGGTATCAGTAGAAGCAATGACGCGATTCCTCTGCGGTATTGCTACACCGCTCACTGGGCGATTAAGAGCCGGCAAAATGGAAGGGTTTGGGAAGTTTGCGAAATACCCCTTTGATGAGGTGCAAACGAAGGTTCGGTCTGTTGGTGAGTGACGACGTTTTTCTTCTTATCCAAGTCGCAATCGTATTGCGACTTGGAGTCTGCTCAACGCACAATCTCATGGTTATATATGCCTAGCTAAAAATACAAATAGTTAGGGTGTGCTAATGTTTCAATTGACGAAATTACATTCAATTTAAGGCTAATTGTTAGCTGAGATTATTTTATCTTAAAGTGATGTTGTCGTTGCATATCCAAGAATTCCCCTCACCAAACACCGCTTACGAATGTCGTAGAAAGTACCAAGTATTTTCTATATTTATTAGTGTCTAACGCACTATGTTTATTTAAAGTGTCATGAATCTCTTAATCAATTCAAAGAGGGTTAAAATCACACATTTATCTCATTTGAATAGAGTGCGTATTTGTATTGAATTTTATGTTTCATGAATGAGATGTGGCGATGATTTAATGGATGCTTTATTGAATAGGGTATAGCGGGAAATAGTATAGGAGTATGCTTGAAGGTAGATGGTCATGAATTGACTATTTTTAATTTAAACAATGGAATGAGTGAGTTTTTTTCGTTATTTCCCCTTTGTTGAATGTCAACCCCGCCAACAACATCAACGCACAATTAAGGCAGCAATGCGGCATCTGTTTCAATATAGACGTTTCTAAGCGGTTTGACGCTGATAAAACCCCTTGATAACCTTTTTACAAAGAAAAAATACACACAAGTACAACGATACTTGTTCAATTAATTCATGAGCTTGGTGGTAATAATATGAGTAATTCTATAGGAAATTCAAAATATTTAACGGACTCGCTAATATCTGAGATCATGAGTCGCTTAGAGTCGGAGTCAGAAACTGCGATTGCAGCGAAGGATATTTTACCCACGATGTCATTGCGTGAGGATCTAGGAATGGACTCTATGCAGGCTGTGTCGCTTACCCTAGACCTAGAAGACTCTTTGTCTATTTCTATAGATGATGAAGACTTAATTAAACTCGACACTGTCAGTGACCTTTTGAACATTATTGAATCCAAGCTAAGTCAAAAAAATGGATAGTCGTAGACGTGTAGTGATCACCGGTGTGGGTGTCGTTTCTTCAATAGGCAATGACTTTGACACGCTGACGGAATCTTTAAAGCTTGGTCGCAGTGGTATTCGTGCGGTCAAATCATGGTCTGAGTTTGGGTTAACGAGCCGTGTTGCGGGCTTGATTGATCTCGACGAGGCTAAAATACAGTCTGCGAACATCCCACTAAAACTCCGCAGAGCGATGCCGACCTCTACGCTTTATTGCAGTGTTGCTGCAAGTGATGCTATTTCGGCTTCTCGCTTAACCCCTGAAGAACTCGCTGACCCTCGAACTGCTTGCCTTGTTGGCAGCGGTGTGGCGGATGTTGGTGTGATACACAAAGAAGGGGCGAGGTATTACGCAGGGAATGTGCGAAGAACTGAACCCTATACTGTGCTCAAGTCCATGAGCAGCACGGCGAGTGCCATCCTCACTAAGCTCTTTGGCATCACAGGGCGCAGCTATTCGATCTCGTCTGCGTGTGCGACGGGTGCGCACAACATTGGGCACGCTTACGAACTGATCCGTGATGGGGTGATTGACCGCGCCGTAACGGGTGGCTGTGAGGAGGTGAATGAGTTGATCGTTGCGTCTTTTCAAGCATTGAGAATGGCCCTTTCTACAGGGTTTAACGACACACCTGAAAGCGCATCGCGCCCCTATGATACTGATAGAGATGGGTTTGTGATTAGCGGTGGGGCGGGTGTACTTGTATTGGAATCCCTTGATTCAGCGTTAGCGCGTAACGCGCCCATTTATGCAGAAATTGTAGGTTATGCCGCCAATTCAGACCCTTATGACTTAGTTCTACCACAAGCCGATGGCGGTACATTTGTTGATTGTATTGCCAGTTCATTAGACGACGCGGGTATTTCCCCTGTCGATATTGATGCCATTAACACGCATGGAACAGGGACTGTCGCGGGCGATGTGGCCGAAGTGAATGGTCTACGCAGGGCGTTTGGTAACAATGTTCCAAGGTTCTCGTCGACAAAATCAATGACAGGGCATGCGATCGGTGCAGTCGGGGCCATTGAGTTGATCGCTTGCATTGCGATGCTGAAAGAGGGCTTTATCGCCCCTTCTATCAATATCGATAATCTCGATCCTCTTTTTGCTGATGCCCCTATCGTTCGAGAAACCACAGAGGCTGATTTGAAGACAATGCTGTCTTTGAACTTTGGTTTCGGTGGAACGAACGCAGCGACGATCCTGAGAAAAATGGACTGACACTTTGGAATCTGTGACTGGCGATGATGAATAGACGTTTTATTGATGGGTTGAGGGGGCCGCAAGGCCACCTACAAAAAGAGGCTATTCGCGCGATCTTATCGTACGGCGATGCCTTTTTGTTTGTGGACTCCGTGAGCCATTTGACTGATTCGGATATCGTCGCGCAATACCACATCCCCGAATCGTCTGAACTGATTGATGCACACTTCAAACATGCCCGCATGATGCCGGGTGTTCTAATGGGCGAAGCATTAGCACAAGCCGGTATTGTGTTAGTGCATTACCGAAGTGAGTTTGAAGAAGAGACAGATGTGATTGCGAGTACCGTCAACCAAATGCGGTTTAAGTCTCCCGCATTGCCCGGAGATACCTTAGAAGCACGCGTCAGCATAAAGGCGATCAATCGTCTTGGGGCGAGGCTCACTGGGCATTCCTACGTCAATGATCGCGAGGTATTGTCTGCCACGTTTGATCTCACGTTTATAAAGCGAAAGAACCTTATTGAACATATCTCTCAACACGTCACGCGTTGAGAGCAGGCGTATCCTATTTATTCGCCCAATCATCAAATTGCTGCATGCCTATACAAGGTGAATTCGAGTACATGGAAGTCGTTTGGGTAAACTTCAACTGTCGTGTGATAGACATTTTGGACGTTGTTTCATCATGCGTTAAACAATATGAGTGGGGATTTTAGTGTCCTTTAGATTAGCAACGGTAAATGACTTTATTGATGTAACGCCATCTCGTTTTAGGTGCTCGAGTTATAAAAATTCAGCATATCCTCTTGGTTGTTCAATGTCAGAACTTGATTCAGCGTTGGGAGAGGGGGACTTTGCTTTTTTTAATGAAACGATCAACGTGGGATTTATCAGAATAAAAGCCATGTTTCATGGCATCGCCTATCTTGATTTCCATTTGCTCAGTGGCATGGCCGACAAAGAAGTGCAGTCTGTGTTGAGCTGGCTATCTGAACACTACGATATCGGAAAATATTACCTGCAGTTACTTCCCCATGAACAGCTGGAGCTAGATTGCTTAACGCGTTTAGGTTTCACCGAAGAAGCGCGTTTAAGAGATCAGTTGTTTGTTGAAGGGACATATTGCGACTTAATCATGATGGGAAGTGAGGATAAACGTGTTTGACAGTGTTCGTGGAATCTATTGCGCTATTCGTCGCCCCAATCTCGAAGATCTGGATACCATTAGTCGCTGGCTAGATGATCCTTACCTGAATTCGACCGTTTTTGACAGTTCAACCTTTGTTAACGGGGCTCAGGAACAAGCGATGACCTGGCTAGAACAGAACGCGACTGTTTATGGTGCTGACAACCTCTTGGGGTTGGTCTGTTCTGTGAAAAGTGGCAAGCCAATCGGGATGGTCTGGTTCAATAACATTGACTGGAAAAGCCGCACTGCAGATCTTCGTTATTTGGTCGGGGAAGCCGAGTATCGTACCAGTGTGTTCGGGCCTGAAATCGCGCTGCTCAGCCTTCAAATGGCTTTTAATGTGATGAATTTACATAAGATTTTTGGTTACGTTTTGTCGGGGAATGAGGATTCAATGAGTCTGGTAGAATTTGGGGGCATTAAAGAAGGTGTGCTCAAAAACTACGTGCGAGTAGGCGATGGATGGAACGACTACCATCTTTATGCCATGTTCTCAGATGACTTCCGGGCATTTTTACAAAAACACAAAGATGGGGTGTTACGCCGCCACTTTAAGAAAGGCCTATTCTAAACGTGGGCCTACTTGCTTTACTGCTTACGTTTGTTGTTTGCGTCTCTTTTTTATACCCGCGAGTCATCGGTGATCGCCTTGGCTTCATGTTCATGCTCCCCGTGCTTGCCTATACCGTGATTTTCTATGTGGATTGGCAGTTTGCGTCTCTGACTCAACTTTTTACGATGATTGTCGGTGGGGCATGTGTCGGTATCGGTTTGCTGTTCGCGGGGTTACCCTTGAGTTCACCTCAACCAAAAGCATTCATGGTAAACAGCCTGCGCGGGTTGACGAGCCTTAAAGAAAACAGGCCTTATCTCTTATTTCAAGTTGGGATAACGTGTTACGAAGAGTTGATTTGGCGAGTATTTCTGATCAGCACATTGTTGTTGGTGCTGCCTGCTTGGGCAGCAATCTTCCTTTCTTCTGCACTTTTCTGGACCGTTCACGGGGAAAACAGACCGTTAGGGTGGCACTCATTAGAGTTTTTTATCTTCTCAATGGTGCTTGCTGTTGCTTACAACCTGTTTGAATCCGTGCTCTTTGTTTGGGTTATTCACCTCACCAGAAATGTCCTTATTCTTTCTGCCTCGGACTATGAGCAACGTCAGGCTAGCCGGAGCTAAAAGGTGTATGTTCACGCATCCCTGAGCGCATCCACAGGCTTCATTTGTGCCGCTCTTCTCGCGGGGATATACCCCGCAACCAGTCCAACTAAAATTGACACAAAAAGGGCAATACTGATGCCTAACATTCCCGGAAATAATGGGAAGCCTGTAAAAACGTCTAAAACCACCCCAATGAGCATCCCCACGGCCAATCCCGCAAGGCCACCAATCAAACATATCAGCACTGATTCGACAATAAATTGCACCATGATATGGCTGCGGTGCGCGCCAATGGCCGCACGAATACCGATTTCCCGTGTCCGTTCAGCAACCGCTGTACTCATGATGCCGGCAACACCTATTGCCCCTACGATCAACGCGCTAGAGGCGGCAATAATGCCAATGATGGTGACACCGCCAAGAATGTTATCTGTGGTTTTGATGTATGACGCGAGGGTTTCACTTTGATATTCAAACACGCCTTGATAGCGTCGCGAGAGCACCCCTTTTAGCTGATCGGCGGCGGCTTCAGCGGCTTCGACCGACGTGGCTTCAACTTGTAGGTAGTTAACGTCGCTATTTCCATTCAGTGTTTGAATAAGCGGGTAGCTCACTAAAATGCGATTATTCACATCTCCGCCTGCTGAACCGATGCTAGCGAGTAAATCTCGACTTTTAGATCGCAGAACACCAACAACCTGATATTCACGCCCTGAGATTCTGAGTGTGAGACCTAAGGGATTGGGCATGCCGGGAAACAGGTCAGAGGCCACGGTTTCGCCGATAACGGCGACAGGTCTACGATTTCTGATTTCTACTTCTCGAAGGCCTCTTCCAATGCGCAGCTGGTCATTGTTGATGGCGAGGTAATCGACATTAACGCCGATGACTTGCGCGTTGTTGTAACGATTGCCCGCTTGAATGACAGGGGCGGGACCTCTCGGGTTTACAACAGGACTGATGAGACTGACTGAAGGACAACAATCACCTTGAAGGGCGATTAAATCGTTGTTGTTGATGCCTGTTCCTGTGCGTGTACGTCTATGCGGGTCTTTGCTGCCATGCGCCCGATATACCCAAACAGATTTCAGGCCGAACGTTTCTAATTCCTGCATGACGAATGCTTTGCCACCGGTGCTGACGGTATCAACCGTCATCACGGCGGCGATACCGACCGCAATGCCAACCATACTCAGCATGGATCTGCCCCAATTAGCTAGCATGGCCAGTCGTGCTTCTTTAAACAAGTCGGGCAGGATGCGGAGTGTTTTCATGTCACTATCCTGCCGTCTCGCATGTGTAGCACTCTGTCAGCCGCTTCGGCCAAATGTGCATCGTGAGTGACCATGACAATGGTATGCCCGTCAGCATGTAGCGCTTTGAACAAATCCATCACCTGCTGCCCAGTTTGGCTGTCTAATGCGCCAGTTGGCTCATCTGCGATCAGTAATTTTGGCTTGTTCACCAACGCTCGAGCAATTGCCACACGTTGTTGCTGTCCACCGGAGAGTTGATTCGGGAAATGCGTTGCGCGATCGGCGAGGCCCACGCGTTCGAGTGCAGATAACGCCATGGCTTTGCGCTGGGAAGACGGGGTGCCTTGGTAGACCAAAGGAAGCATGACGTTGGCTAAAGCATCACGGCGTGATAACAAATTAAACGATTGAAAGATGAACCCAATTAACGATGAACGAAGCGTTGCGAGCCCATCATCCTCCGTTAAATGAACGGCGGTGCCATCCAAATGGTAGGTGCCTTTGTCGGCGTTGTCTAAGCAGCCAATAATGTTGAGAAGGGTGCTTTTTCCTGAACCAGAGGCACCCATTATGGTCACGAATTCTCCCTGCTTAATGCTCAGGTCAACGCCTTGTATGATGGGCAAGGGCGTGTCTCCTCGGAAGTAGGATTTATGCAGGGATTCAATCTTGATCATGTTTCGCTGCAAACCTTGCTGTACGGCCATTTTCAAGATACCCGCTATCAAACAGGGCAACCTGTTGCCCTTCTTGAACGCCGCTGAGGATTTCAACATGTGTGTCCGTTTCTAACCCTGATTCGACAGGTTGCAAACGAATGACGCCTTGTTCTACCAATGCAACTTCAAAGTGCCCAGGCTCGCGTTCACGCAGGGCGCTGTAGGGCAGTCTAAGCACATCGCCTCGTTCTTCTATCACGATTTCAATGTCCAGTTGTTGCCCGAGCAGAAGTTTAGGGGCATCGGCACCTAACCCCATGCGTACTGGAAACGTATTTAAATGGCGTGCTGATGTACGCTCGATAGCGGGGCCAATCCAATGAATTTTCGTTTGCCAGCCTATGTCTGGGAAAGCATCAGACGTCACATTGACCAATTGGCCAACGTGAATTCTTCCGGTATCAACGGCATCCAGGTTGGCTTCAATTTCCCATCCCTCAATTGCGACGAGTTGGAAAAGCTCCGTACCGGCTTCTACCCATTGCCCAGATTCGGTCCACTTATCCACGATAACGGCGTCGAAAGGGGCGTTAAGCTTTTGCCAATCTTGTTCAAGTACACGCATTTGGGCGTCAGCGTGGGCAATAGCAACCGCAGCTTGTGCGGTTTCCATTTCAAATTTAACTTGGTCTAGCGCTTCGACGGAGACGAGGTTTCTATTGGAAAGCTCCGATACTCGATTGTAGCGTTGCCTCTGTTCTTTTAAACGAACAGTTTCTTGCTGAACGACGGCTTTAGCGCGTTTGAGTCGGGTCATGGATGCGCGGTTATCCATGGCGGCCAAAGTGTCATCTTTGTTGACCAGATCTCCGCGAGCAACATAGACCTGCTCGACGCGACCATTCACTAAGGCTGTCAAAGAAACGGTACGATCATTAATCACTTCACCCGTCACTCGAATGATGTAGGCCATGTCATTGCGTTGTACTTGCACGCCTGACACTTCCAGAGGGGGCGTTTGGTAGAAAAAGTAGCCTGTGGCAGCAGCTGAAACCAGAATAAGGATAGCGAAGGTGCTCTTGAAGTAGCCTCTCACAGATTGCTTACTAGACTGCTTCAATTTCATAAGAGGTGCTCTCAATTCTCTATCCCTACTGCTTCATACATTACGAGGCCGTTAGCGCTTTCACTCTTATATATTTAAGAGGCTATGTGGGGAGTATATCCCTTCGCGTGTTGATCATAAGTCTCAGTTTTGCTTAAACATTCAGTCTCTATCAGCGAGTGAGAACGGACAAGGCTTCCTGTTTAAACAAACCCACGCTTAACTCACCTTTTTTGGCGCTGTTTCAGTCACGCGAGTGGCGTTACTTAAGCTGTCGTTCTCTAGATAAACGACACGTTCAACCGCATCAAATAGGCGGTCATCATGGCTGACAATCACCACAATTTTTGACTGTTTAAGAGAGCGTATAACATCAATCAGCAGGGTTACCGCTTCACTGTCCAAGTTATTCGTGGGCTCGTCCATTAGCAAAATCGGTGTATCGCGCAGTAATGCACGCGCGAGGCCTAGTTTTTGGACTTGGCCACCTGATAGCTCTGAATGGGCATTTTTAATGACATGATCAATGCCTTGGTCGAGGCGCTCAACCCACTTATCCAGCCCTACCAAAGAGAGCGCTGCTTGAATCTTTTCCTGCTCAACGTCCATGCCAAACGTCACGTTGTTACGAATGGAGTCTGAAATGATGTGGATCTTTTGCGGCACCATCGAAATCCACTGAGACCGGCTTGGTAAGGTATTTAGGCGTATAGTGTCGAGTGCAATGTGCCCTGATTGCGGTTTGAGCTCTCCGCTAAGAATGGTGAGTAGCGTTGATTTTCCAGCCCCGTTACCGCCGTTAATCAAGTGTGCTTGGCCTTTATTGAAAGCCAAGTCTAGCTCGGTGAATAAAGGGTAGTCGTGCTGGTAGGAAAAACTCATCCCCTCCAAACGCATCGACTCAATGGTGGTTGAGGGGGCGATGTCGGCACTAACGCGATCAACCGAATCTTGCTGAGATTGCGCTTGCGCTAAATCCCCCAGTTCTTTTACGCGCATTAACGCCGTCAATTCGTTAGGCATACTGGAAGCAAACTCAATGATCCTAATCAGTGAAGGCACCATCAAGTTGAGTGTCGCCATATAGGTGATGATTAAGCCCACGGTCAACTGTTCTTCTATGACCATCGCACCACCAAGATACCAAATGATAACCACGGCTAGCATGGGGATCCCCATAATGATCATGCTCACTTTGGTATCATATAATTGACGGGTGAAGCGCTTCCGCTCCAAATCTTCAACGGCTTTTCGGCAATATTTCGAAAAGAAATTGCTAGCATCATATATTTTTATTTCTGCATCAGCTTCTATGGTTTCTTGTACGACAGTGAATTTTTTTGCGGAGGCATCCGTTTCATCTTTAGATGATAACCATAGAGCACTGTCAAATCGCATGTAAACAAGGATAGCTGCGGGTAGCAAGACAAGAAGAATGGCACTTAATTGCCAATTCATGAAAAAAACGATCACTAATAAAACGAGCGATAAGACGAAATGATGGATAGCGCTTGATAGCCCATAAGGCATAATGACTTCAAACTGATCTATATCCCTTGTGACTCGCGAGAGTAGATCACCATTATTGATTTTTATTCGCTGATTAAAATTCAAACCCAGTATGCTTTTAATAACATCCTGATTAAAATCAATCATAATATCTTCGCGTACTTTTAGACGAAATCGCGCGTTTACATAACTGGTCACCAAATAACCGCTATAAAGAATGGCGAGCAACGAAACAGTCTTCAGCAGTAAATCTGAATCTGCGCTAGGCAGCACTTGGTCAATGATATGGCCTGACAGGTAGGGCAGTGGCGCCTGAAATGCTGTTAGTAATAAAGCTAATAGCAGAAAAGATAAAGAATGATATTTTCTTCTTTTATAGATGAGCTTGTATAAGTAAGAAATTCGGGTCACAGTCCGATCCTGGTTTAGAGGAAAACTATTTCCCTAAAAATGTGTAAAGTGGGGATAAAACATCATCCCCATTTTATTATAAAATTCCTAATATATTTTTAACGTATATTAAGGTGTTCCACAACAAGGACCTGGATTAGGATGAGTAGGCTTTTTATGTTTCGTAGCCAGTACAGGTCCTTTTTTCGCAGCAAAGTTTATTTTTTTCATAATCTTTCCTTTTTTAATGAAGCCAATGATTGACGTAATTACTGTGTGTATTTTATTTGTCGACTAAATAAATACCATGGCATTGTTGTGGTGATTCTTTTGGAAGTCAACTTTTAAGAAGTGATGAACTGGGCCTATATTTATTGAATCGTTAAAGTGATGAGAGTGTCGTTTATTTGAGAATGAAAGAGGCTATGCTTTACCATTAATTTCTCATTAATTATTTATCCGTTACTCATTAATTTTTCATCATCACCCCATCCATTTCCCATTTATTTTTATGGTGTTTCACTTATGGTTAAAATTTGAACGCGATTGGTCTGGAGGATAGGACGAAATTGTTGGGTATCTATGAAGCAAGATCACTGCGACATCAAAAACGATTTTTCTCTGTTTCGATGTCACAGTGAACGGAAATACCTCTCATCTCTTCCATTGCCATGGTGTTTTACGCATCGCTGACGTGTCAGTCCTGCCGGCGGCACCTTCTCATTTAACGCTATCACTTGGCCTATTTATACCCAAGGAAGTACTCCGGCAAAAATAGAGATATTTGCGGAATAAAAGTGATAAGCAGAAGCGCTCCAATCAAGGTAATAACCCAGGGTAGTATCCGCTTGGCTATTTTCTCGAAGGGTATCTCTCCCACTTGGGCCGCCATAAAGAGGTTTGCGCCAAGCGGAGGTGTCACGAAACCGATGGCAAGCGCCACGATCATCACAATGCCAAAATGCACTAAATCCACGCCAAGTTTGGTGAGCACGGGCAGTAACACTGGCGTCAGGATGACAATCGAGGCCAGCGTTTCCAAGAAGGTGCCGATGATAAGGAGCAATACGAGTATCGCGAGGAGGACGAAATATTTGTTTTCCGTACTCGATAAAACGAACTGCGCCAGTTCGGTGGGGATCTTCTCTAGTGCGATAATGCGACCAAAGGCCACGGATGCGCCGATAATCACGAGCACTGCGGAGACCAGCATGGCCGACTCCAGCATGATCTTGGGTAATTGCTTCATCGGAAGTTCGCGATACACCAAACAAGACACGATCAAGGCGTATACCACGGCTACGGCAGAAGACTCCGTTGGCGTGACAATGCCGCCGTAGATGCCACCGAGAATAACAATGGGCATGATGAGTGCGAGCTTTGCTTCATTGAGTACATGGAAGATTTCTTTGTATGTCGCGGGTGCTCGAGTATCTACCATGTGAGCATGGCGGTTTTGTCTGCGGTGAAAGTAGTTGTAAGTGATCAAAGTAATGGCGATCACGATACCGGGCAGAATCCCTGCCATAAACAGCGCCGTCACTGATACGCCCGCCGCAACGGCGTACACAATCATGACCACGGAAGGGGGAATCATCACGCCTAATCCGCCAGCACTCGCTACCATAGCGCCAGCATAGGCACGGTCATACCCTCGCTGAACAAGGGCGGGGATCATCGCTAAACCGACCGCTGCGACTGTGGCAGAGCCTGTACCTGATATGGCTGCGAAGAATAGGCAAGCCATGATCGTGACGGTACCTAAATCCCCGGGTGCGCGACCAAACAAGGTATCGGCAACGGCAATCAAACGTTTGGAAATTCCCCCTTTGCTCATGATGTTGCCTGCAAGGGTGAACAACACAACAGCAATCAAGGTGAAGCTGTTGATGCCACTGACGAGCCCAAGCGCATATAAATCGGGCTTGAGAAAAGGGATGTACATAATGGCGAGAAGCGATGCTGAACCAAGGGCGATACCAATCGGTACGCCAATGAGTAACATGCTAAAGAAACCTGCGAAGAGAATCAGTGATGTCATGATGGTTTCTCCTCGCTGTTATACAGACTCAGATCACTACGTACACCAATTTGGTACAACGAATAGAGAAGTCGCAAGCTACACAGCAACCCCGAAAAGATGATGGCGGCGTAAAGCACAGACGTTGACCATTGTGTGGCTGATAAGGTTTTACCGCGCTCGATGGCTTGTTGCGTAATTTGTACGCCAAGGTAGCACACCGTGACGGAGTAGATGAGGAAGATGGATTCGCTGATAAACATCACAATCCGTTTCTTCTTTTGCGAGAACTTGTCGACAAAGTAAGTGACTCGCATGTGCCGATGTTCGCGGATGGCGTAACTGATCCCAAAGTAAATGAGGTAGACGAAGCACAGCCTTGCGATTTCATTGGCGATAACGATAGAGGTTGAGAAGGCAAAGCGCGCGATCACATCAGCAAACACCAACACAATGATCGCGAAGAGGCTGGTGACGATGATGGTAGGTTCGAAATACTTTTCGATGATCCGAAACATGGTGGATGACTCTCCCTGACAGCCCATTTGAGAACGGCCTAGACACAAGCTAAACACAGGGCGTCTCAATCTTTGAGAAGCCCTATGCGCGATGCTCTAAGTGTTAAGTACAGTGCTAAGTGAGCAAATTATCTTTCTTTACGAGTGATAGTGCTGTGTCACCACTAAGGTTGAAGGTTCGACATAAACTGGTCGTAGAAATCACTGCCCACTTTTTTACGTATGTCGGCTTCAATCGCGGTGTTCATGGTTTTACCCAAACGTTCGCGGTCTTCTAACGGTAGGCTGTTAACCTTGAGCCCTTTTTCTTTGAGTGCTGCTAACGTTTCGTTATTTGTCTTCAAGGTTAAGTCGCGTTGAAGTAGCACGGTTTCTCTTGCAACTTCATCAATCAATTGACGGTCTTTGTCATCAAGATCGTTGTACCACTCGAGGTTGGCCATCCAAAGTTCAGGCCAGTAAATGTGATTGGTGAGCGATACGTATTTCTGCACTTCAAAAAAGCGCTCAACAAGCATGGAAGACAAGGCACTTTCTTGTCCGAAAATCAGGTTTTGCTGGAGCGATGAATAGATCTCTCCCCATGTCAGCGGGATGGGCACGGCATCAACAGAACGCCATGCACTGATGGCGATAGGGTTATCCGCCGATCGCATACGCAGCCCCGCAAATGCGTCATAACTATCAAGCGGTGCGCGGTTGTTGGTGAAGCTTCTAAAACCTAATTCCATAAAGCCCATTGACTTCAAGCCGCGTTTTTCCATGGCGGTGCCCAATGATTTGCCTGCTTCGCCATCAAGCACATTTCGTGCAGTGTCTTCATCGGCAAACAGCAAGAATTGGTCAAGTACAGCCAACTCATTCACTGTAGAAGACAGGTGAACGGACGCGCCCGTTGCCATGGTAATGTTGCCAGACTGAACAAGTTCGGTCATTTCTCTCACGCTACCGAGTTGGCCGCCAGGGTAGATTTCAACATCGATGTCCCCGTTGGATCGTTTCTCCAATTCTTTCTCAAAATAAAGCAACGATTGATGAATGGGGGAAACTTCTGGTGTGGCGTGGCCAATCCGAATGGTTGTGTCAGCATAAGATGCGCTGGTGGAAAGTAATCCGGCTATGACGGTCATCATCAATGAAAATTTCATGGTGTACTCCTTTTTTGAGCCGTAAATGCCTGCACCGCTCATTATGAGCAGCGTGGTGGTGTTTCTGTGTTCATGGGTATTGCGTTGGTGTTGTCTCAGCGCATCGAAATCACGCGAGACGATGAAAAACGCTAAGTTCGCACACGCTCGAATTCAGCCCATGCTTTTTCGAATCGGTCAAAGTTGAAGCCTTCTTCTCTTGCCGCTTTCAAAATGATTTGTTCATTCCTGAGCAAGGTTTCAATGGCGTCAGCGAGCAACGGAATGATGTCCGTCGGGATCACCACTGCGCCATGTCGGTCAGCATGGATGAGATCGCCGTGGGACACGTTTAAACCGAATACGTTAACGGGTTCTCCAATACTCTCGATATGAACAAACCCATGACTTGGGCCCACTGACCCTGCGAGAACGAGAAATTCATCGGGTAAATCGCCGAGATCGCGCATCACGCCATTGGTTAATACACCACTCAATCCGAACCCCTTGTGGACATTGGTATTGATTTCCCCCCAAAACGCGCCGATGGCGTCCGGGAAATCCAAATCTTCAATCACTGCGAGGGAAGGGAAGGGGGCTTCCGACATGTATCGGTAGTAGTCCATGCGCAGTTTTTTTACATCATCAGCGGGCAACCTAGAAGGTTCAAGTGCCGCAATCATTGCCGTTTTTGCATACCCCACGATGGCGGGATTTTCGGGGGCTGATGTTTGCAATGTTCCCCGCGTGAAATCGTTGAATCCGCGTTTACCTTGAGCGACTTCTATCGCGTTGCACACCGTTGGGGTGTCCACACTGATCAGTAATTCATAGAGCGTTTTATCCATTAACTATTCAACCATGCAGCGAGTGCGCGCGTGGTTGCCTCCGGTTGTTCGAGAGTGGGAAGATGGCCAGCGTGTTTAATGACCACATAATCTGCATGAGGGATGAGGGTTTTGATCGCATCATGTCTGTCTTTTGGGCATAGCTGATCGTCTTCACCCATTAAAATCAAAGTGGGAATATCAACATGCTTGAGCGTTTCTTGTTGATCGGGTCGATCTCGCAGCGCCAGAGATTGATTGACGAATGCTGCGTCGCCGAGGCTTTTCGCCATGTGAAGACAAATTGCTTCGATATAGTGATTGGGGTGGTCTCGGTGAAGATACTTAGGGATCATGACCTCTTGCATGACACTCAGAAGCTCCCTGTTGGCGACACGATCAAGATGGATCTGTCGTCCTGCTTTTACCTCGTCGATTTCTGCGCGCGGGTTAGTATCCATGAGCGCTAATCTGCTGATGCGATGCGGCGCTTGCCGATAGACTTCCATCGCCAATATGCCGCCCATAGACAGGCCCGCGAGTGCGAAACGTTCAGGCGAATTTTTGAGCACTTTTCTGGCGAGTGATGCCATCGATTGTTCAGAAGCAATATCCATCACTATGACGTTTCGATCTGTTTGGAATGCTGCTATTTGTGGCGCAAACAATCGCTCATCACACATCATGCCGGGCAGAAATACCAAAGGCTCAAGAGAGACGTTGTTCATTACGCATCACCTGTCCAGGTTAACCCTGCTGCATCTTCTGTTCGCGTGACGCGGAAAAGGCTCGATTCACCAGATACATTGACGTCGAGGTGATAATCCGTGCCCTCTGGTAGCCAAACCGTATCGCCGGGGTTGAGGGTCAGTGACTCGTCTTCCCAAGCAAGCGTCCAATGCCCGCGCATCACCATTAACACCACATCTTTTTCCGCCGTTTGTGCTTGCTGATTGAGAGAAGTGCGTGTGAGAAAATCCACGGTGAATCCTGGTTTGTCTTTGAGTAACCCATTTTCACCAATAACTAGCACCGGTTGTTTTGCCGAGATGGCGACCATATCCCAGTAGCGGGCAACGTAGTGCTTCACCACGGTTGCTGCATCTGGACGAAGCAGGGCGTTGAGCCACTGTGCTTCTGGCAGTGGCATTTCACTTTCGCCGGTTGGCAAGGTTTCGTTTTTCTCTGTGTCGTACAAACGGCCACTTTCACCGAGTACCAAGCCATGCGCATCGGCTGCTGCTCGAACGTGAGGGGCCCAAATGACCCCACCACCCGCATCATCGCCACCAAGGATGGACATGATCATGCCGTAATCGCTGCCAATGTTTTCGAAGCCGCGGAACATGCGGGTGGGAATGTTGAAAATGTCGCCTTCTTCGAGCACAACCTCTCCGTCTTCGCCGGTTTCTCCCCAAAAGAAGCGCCAACGACCTTTGAGCACAAAAAAAACTTCTGCTGTATTGTGAGAGTGAAGAGAATTGAAACAGCGTGGTGGTTGGCCAGCCGCGCCAATATTAAAACCCGGTGTGGCTTGAATATGAATGTGCTGGTCGGGGCTTTCGGACACACCACCACCAATGATGGTAAAGTTTTCTTTCTGATCAGAGCCCGGCGTATGCGCGTCGATAAAGGCGGAACGACACGGTATCAGGTCTCCAAACCTTACCCATTGCGGTTGTTTCATTTCACACTCCTTGTTGTGGCGGCTATCTCGTATTGCGGCAGCTCTCTTGTCTTGTGATAGCTCCCTTGAATCGTAATAGTTCTCTTGAATTGCAATAGTTCTCTAGAATCGCAATAGCTAACCCGTATGCAGGGCGATTTGCTTCCAAATGGCCGTTTCGTCAAAGACGACAAATTCTCGTCGGATACCACGTGGTCCAAACTCCACGTGTGCAGCGCCCATGACGTAAACATTCGCGCCCGTCGGTTGCCCGAAGCGACCCCAACCGGCATGTTTTCCATAGAGAGAAAATCGAATGGCGGCACGGGGTGGCATTAACGGGTCTTCTCGGCCAATTTGGTGCTCAATGGTGAACGTTGCGCCGGGAAAGCTTGCGCGTAATCCGAGCCAGAAGGCTTCAACGGCAGACCATGAATAACCAGACTCACCGCTTGGGTGCGAGACCTGACATGCGCGATCGTAATCTTCTGGAATGCACGAATATTCCGCGCTCATCAAACGTTTCAAGGTTTCGACGTAAGCGTCGCCCCAGACGTTGTCATTCCCTTTGCCAAGGTAGGGGCCTAAGGTGTCTTGTTCTGGCGTAAAAGGCTTGTTGCAGTTGTCTGCACCGCCTTCGGCGTGGATTTGGTCAATCGCGAATTGTTTGGGGTCATGACCGAGCTGTCGAACGATCGATCCTTGGTCTCGAATCAACCATTCATCATTGATTTGGTTGTTGATGGCATGGCAATCGGCGATCACTTGGTAACAAAGTTTCTTGCCTGTGGCTTTCCCAAACTGGCCATCACGGGTATGGGTAGCTTGAGATAAAATACGATGGGAAGACAACATGCCTTCTTCCGGTGAACCCGACCAAATCACGTCCTCACCCAGTAATACCCGATCGGGCAATTCGTTGAGCACTGAGCTGGTTTGCGCGATAACGTCTTTGTTGCCAATCGAAATGCCAGCAGGGGTTCTTACGACAATGTCTGACGAATAGTAGTCATGCAGTGAGTGGATATTTCTCCCTTCCCAAATCTCTTCCGTGATGGACAAGATATAGTCGGGAAAGTCTGTGAACTTACTATCAAAGCCTTTCATGATTTCCAACCTTCGGGGATTTTTGCGGATGTGCGAACCAAGAGCGGCGAACCGATAGCCACCTTCTGTGGGGTATCGTTCTCATGGCTGATTTGTTGTAACAGAATACGTACTGTTTCATTGACCATGATGTCTGCATGCTGGGCGAGGGTGGTGAGGCCATAACTCGGCCAACTTGCCGCTGGCACATCGTCATACCCCACGACGGAAACATCGTCAGGAATACGTAACCCTAGTTCGAAACGCAGCGTGTCCATCACGGCGAGTGCCATGTGGTCATTGGCGACGAAAACAGCGTCAGGCGGATCGTCCTGAAACATGGCTTTGGTTGCCGCACTGGCTTTTGCCATATCGAACATGCCTTCGCCGCGCGAATGCAATGCCATGCCGGCTTGTTGTAAGCCGGCGCGAAATCCAATTTCTCGGTCGCGCTGTGTTGATGTGCATTCCAGACCAGCGATGTAGCTGATTTTTTTATGTCCACCTGCCACCAGAAACTCTGCAGCAGCCATGCCGCCACTAAAGTTGTCAGAGGTCACAGAAGAGAATTCACCGCCTTGTTGGGCGCGGTTGAACAGTACGATCGGAACGCCTACCGAACGGCATCTCACGGCCAATTCAGATGACAACTCGACGGAAGCGGCGATGATGCCGTCGACTTGGTAATCCAGAATTTCTTCAATGACTTCATCAACCACGCTGTCGACATTGTTCGCCATGAAAATCAGGACGTGATAGCCCTGTTCTTGCAATAAATTTGACAGCTTTTCCAATGCTTCGGGGTAAAATTGATTGTTGAGGTAGGCCACCACAAGTCCAATCACGCGGCTTTTACCTGAGACCATGGCGCGTGCAAGCACGTTTGGGCGATAACCCAACTCTTCGGCGGCCTTTTTGACTTTATCGATGGTTTTCTTGGATGCGGATCCGCCGGGCGTAAAGACACGACTGACGGCAGACTGACTGACGCCGGCATGTTTTGCTACATCGGTTGAGGTGATCTTATCGTTTGCCATTACTCTGCTGTCCAGCCTCCGTCAACTTTGAGCGAGGTTCCCGTGACCATGCCTGAAGCGCTAGAGGCGAGGTAAAGCACTGCGCCCATTAAATCTTCCACTTCACCGACACGATCTAACTTAATGTTGCTTTGCAGCCATGCTAGCTTCTCTGGATCTGCGAAGGTGCTTGCGGTGAGTTCGGTTTTGATGAATGTGGGGCAAATTGTATTTACACGAATGTTCTGTTTGCCCCATTCAATCGCCATGGCTTTGGTAAAACCTTCAACGGCGTGTTTGCTGGCGCAATACACGGCACGGTCGATGCCGCCAACGTGCGCCATTTGGCTGGAAATGCTAATAAAACTGCCGGGCTTCTGCGCTTCCATTAGGCGACGAGCGGCAAATTGGAATAAGAAATACGCGGCTTTCACATTCAGATCGAAGACCGTGTCGAAATCAGCTTGCTGTGTATCGAGCGCGGGTGAATGAATCGCGAGCCCAGCAGAATTTAAAACAATGTCGTAAGGTTCTCGCGCATTTAGAGCCTGCTCAAGTGCATCAAGTTGGGTGACATCCAACACCAAAATATCAGATTGGTAACCTTCTTGGTTGAGGGCTTCTTTTAGTTCTAATAGCTTTTCTTCGCGGCGAGCGATTAAGGTGACGTGGGCACCCGCACTAGCGAGTGTCGTCGCACAAGCTAGGCCAATACCCGAGGAGGCACCGGAGACAAGTGCTCGTTTTTTAAAGAGATCAAAAGAGGGTGTGATGGGTAGCGATATGGTCATAACCTTTCCTTTGGCAAAACGACGGATCCTGTCGGTCTTGATGTGTTGAATGCTTTTAGTCTCGCAAAAACATCGACCCCAAGTTGCGCATAAATGTCTAATAGATCGATAAGCACCCAGTTTTCTTTGATTTTCTTATCTTCGATGCGCCAAAAGTCGAGACTGCGTAAGGTGATTTTCTGGTTTGTTGGTGCAATACCTAGCCATCCGTCGCCGGACAAGGTTTGGCGCATGTTCGGCCACCCCGTTACCGCGACATAGTTATCTTGTGCAAAGAAATGCAGTGTGATGTTTTCATTATCTAATCCACGATCGGGCATCGCGTTTAAAAATGGGATTTGGTGCCATTGACGAAACCCAGACAAACCGCGACACGTGCCTATGCCAGATGGGCCATACCAGGTTAAATCTTCATGCCAAGCCTCCGGCAACCTCATTACATCGGGGCCGCCTTGCGAGGGATGCTGCCCGAGGTTGTTGAGCATACGGATAACAATTTCAAGATTGTCATCACCGCTTTGCTCGCTATTCATGGGTTTGATGCCATCCAACGTGGCAGGGGCAGGCACTAAACCTTCCCGGCCAAGTGACGGCGCCATCGGCCATGCATTGGCTTGTTTCATGACTTCCACGATATCCCAAATCACGTGTGCTTCTTCGATGCCATTTGGGGTAATGCGGTAAAATTCGTGGTACCGCATGTGCACAAATTGCCCCGTTGGCGGTATGTCTAAAAATGGGGCGATGAAGGTGCCGCAGTAATATCCGCAACAACCCACCCAGCTATTTCCTTGTTGGTCTTGCCCGTTAATGACAATGGTGTCGCGCCTTTCCGCATCGGGAATTGCCGTGACAAGCGCGTGATAACTGCTGTTTATCCATGCGCTTGCCCCGTGTTGGTCGCCAAAGGGATAGCACATGTGAATGTTTGCATTCTCGCTAAACATGTCAGACGCAATATCATGAAGTGCCATGATATTGATGCGCCGCTGGCTTTCGCGCCAGCGGGTAAGCCCGTTCATCCATGATGCTATGTCAGCCGCGTTGGTCATTAAAAATCAGCCTCGTGGTGCCGGTTGACCATAGGGAACGTCTTTCTTTCCATAGCGTCTGACGCGTACATTGCATTGTTCAGCGTGGCCTACGAAACCTTCTAACATGCACAGACGAGAGCCGTATTCGCCAACGAGCGTGGCGGCTTCATCGGTGGTGATCTTCTGGTAGCTGTGGGTTTTGAGGTATTTCCCTACCCAGAGTCCGCCCGTGTAGCGCCCCGCTTTTTGCGTGGGCAGGGTGTGGTTCGTGCCAATCACCTTGTCACCATTAGACACGTTTGTGCGTGGGCCAAGGAATAAGCCGCCATAACAGGTCATGTTTTCAAGGAACCAATCATCACGATCAGTCATGACCTGGACATGCTCATAGGCTTTTTCTTCTGATACCTCCAGCATCTCCTCATAGGTGTCGCAGAGGATGATTTCTCCGTAATCTTCCCAGCTCACCTTGGCGGTATCTGCCGTGGGTAATATTTTCAGTAAGCGTTCAATTTCCACCAAGGTGTCTTTCGCGAGCTTTTCGCTATTGGTGACCAATGCGGCAGGGGAGTTATAGCCGTGTTCTGCTTGTCCGAGCAAATCTGTGGCACACATCTCTGCATCGACGGTGTCATCTGCGATCACCATGGTTTCCGTCGGGCCTGCAAACAAATCAATGCCTACACGGCCAAATAGCTGACGTTTCGCTTCGGCAACAAAGGCATTTCCGGGCCCAACGAGCAAGTGCACAGGTGCAATGGTTTCTGTTCCTAGCGCCATGGCACCGACGGCCTGAATACCGCCCAGCACGTAGATTTCATCTGCGCCACCAAGATGCATGGCTGCCACAACCGCAGGGTTAGGTTCCCCTTTGAAAGGAGGAGTACACGCAATCACACGGGGTACTCCCGCCACTTTGGCTGTGGCGACGGACATGTGAGCAGAGGCAACCATGGGGAACTTGCCGCCTGGCACATAACAACCCACGCTTTGAACAGGGATGTTTTTATGACCCAAAATTACACCGGGTAGCGTTTCAACTTCGACGTCAGTCATCGAATCGCGTTGAATCTGGGCAAAGTTGGTGACTTGTTCATTGGCGAAGCGAATATCCGCCATGTCTTCTGGTGATACTTTCGCAATCAAGTCCGCAATATCTTGCTCTGAAAGAAGGAAGGATTCTGGTGCGTAATTGTCGAACTTAATTGCCAGTTCTCTGACCGCAGCGTCACCCTCGCTCTCAATTTTCTTTAACGTATCTGAAACGATCTGAACGACTTTCTCGTTATCGCTGACTTTGTCTGATTCAGATTTTCCCGTTTTAAGGTAAGTGATAGCCATCAATGTGTTCCTATTCATCGTGTTTCTCCATTCACGGAGCAAACGGAGAGATTCAAAGTGATTAAGTGGGTTTGGGGGGTGTTTTTTGATGAGTATCGAACGCCTCCCAGCCTTCGCCATCAAACACATCCACGCCGAGCTGATGAAGAACATGGGGAAAATCCACCATCACCCAGTTATCTACGATCTTTCCGTTCTGAACTTTCCAGAAATCCATGTAGCGGATTTCTACAGTTTGATGGGTGGGTTCTACCCCCATAAACGTACCAGTATGTTTGGCGGTCTGATGCCCAAAAGCCGCGGCCCATTCGCCCATGTAGAGTCGTGCTTCATCGACACAAATTTTGTCTGAGAATGCGGCTTGGAAGGGCTTTTGCCAGTTGCGTTGAAATTCTTCCAACCCAATCTTGGTGCCACAGCCTTGGTTGCCAAACCAGCGAAAGGTCTCTGCGAAAAACTCACCAATATCGCCGATTCGATGATCATTAAGTCCATCAACCATGGATTCTATAACGCGGCGTGTTTCATCCGTTTGGCTCAAATCGGTGTCTTTGGTCAAACTCGCTTGTTCGGGTCTTGAGCCTCTCATTCTGATTGGCTCCCGTTATCGAGTCTTAGGCCTGTGCTTGCATCAAAAAGATGGCAAATCGAGGCGGGGATGTTTGTCGAAAACACATGACCGATTTCAGTGGAATAGTCCTTACCCGCTTTCACTGCGACGAGTGCATCACCTATTTTTACGGTGATCATCGTGGCTTCCCCGAGTAACTCGATAGAGAACACATTGGCCTTAATGCCACTGATTTCCGTCACATCAGGTGCACTACCCACGGGGTTTACCTCGGCATCTTCTGCGCGAAATCCCAGCGTGATATCTCCTGATAAAGCGGTATCTAATCCTCGAATGGTCATGTTTTCTGCGGTGAAGACACCATTACTGATCGTGCCTTTGACAAGGTTCATGGCAGGTGAGCCGATGAAGCTCGCCACAAACGTATTTGCCGGATAGTTGTAGATTTCTGTCGGCGTACCGACTTGCTGTACATTCCCAGCACTCATCACGACAACACGATCAGCCAAGGTCATGGCTTCAATCTGGTCATGCGTGACATAAATGGTGGTGATTTGTAGTTCGTGTGACAGGTTCTTGATTTGAGCGCGTGTAGAGACCCTAAGTTTTGCATCAAGGTTTGATAACGGTTCGTCCATCAAAAACACATTGGGTTCGCGAACAATGGCGCGGGCTAACGCGACACGCTGACGTTGCCCGCCAGAGAGATCAGCAGGGCGACGATGAAGAAAGTCAGTCAGTTCGACCATCTCTGCGGCTCGCATGACTTTCTCATCATGCGTTGCGGGGTCTATGTGCCTTACCTTTAGGGGAAAACGAATGTTTTCATACACGGTCATGTTGGGGTAGAGCGCGTAGCTTTGGAATACCATGGCGACATCGCGATCCTTTGGTTCCAAATCATTCACGACCTTGCCGCCAATCAGTATGTCGCCGCTGGTGGCATCTTCGAGGCCAGCAATCATGCGCATCGTGGTGCTTTTTCCACATCCTGATGGGCCAAGCAATACAAGAAATTCCTTATCGGGAATGGTTAAGTCGAAATCTTTAACCCCGACAAAATCTCCCCATCGCTTGTCGATATGACGTAATTGCACTTCTGCCATGACTGCTCTCCATGTTCCAACGCGGTCTGAATTTTGGTGACTGGGTACGTATTCAAAATAAACAGTAAAATGCGCGTCCGCAAACATGCTTATGCTGTATGTTTGCGTGTGATCACATAAATATATTTGTATGTGTTCGTTTCTCAAATGCAAGAAATTTATGTTAATCAGCAAGTTATAGAGAGGTGCTTTACGAAGGGTGATCAATTAACTTATTGATAATAAGCGATTAATGGTAAGGCGTAGGAATGTTAACGTATGGTTAATTTCTTGAATTTTGTTACTTGCCAATATCTCTTTTAGGCATAATTATTTTTGCATACGTAATCAAAAATATTCTTGTTGTCGTGGTCTCAAGGAAGATCTGGCTTCAAGTGTGTCGTGCTTAGAGTGCTTGTTACTGTAAGACGAAAACCCTTCTTGAGAAGTTGGAGAGGAAAATGAAAGTCAAACTGATAAGTACATTTGCGGCGGGATTGGTCACCTTGTTCAGCCACACACTCAGTGCAGAACAAATTGACTGCGGTGTTGATGTTGGAAACGTGAGTATTCTGTCCAATGATTTCCCAGCATTGCATGCTGTTGCGGCGATGGCTGAGCGATGTGCGACGGACAGGGTTGTTGTGACCAAAAACCAATCGAAAGATCATCGCGACATTCAATCCGCTGCCTTGAAAGCCAAGCCCTCGAAATATTCTACTGCGATTGTTTCTACCAGCTCGATTGTTCCGTTACTCAATGAAGGGCTGATTCAACCCCTTGATGCGTTAGTGGCAAAACATGGTCAGAGCTTGCAGCCGACGCAGTTGATAAAAATTGATGGCAGCGTGATGGCTGTGGCTTTCATGGCTAACTCTCAACACCTTTTTTACCGTAAAGACATGTTAGAAAAAGTCGGTGCGCAGCCGCCTAAAACCTATGACGAGTTGATCGCGACAGCGAAGAAAATACAAAAAGACGGTTTGATGAAATACCCCATCGCGTTGAACACCAAAACGGGCTGGAACCTAGGGGAAGAATTCATCAACGTATTTAGTGCAACAGGGGCAGGGTTCTTTAAACCAGGTAGTGCCATACCGAACCTAAACAATGCTGAGGGAATAAAGGCGCTGAACACTTTGAAAGCGCTGACCGAATTGTCCAACCCTGATTTTTTAACGTTTGATTCCAACAGCACTCAAGCCCTTTGGGAAGAAGGCAAAGTCGCTTTTGCGTTGATGTGGGGCTCTAGAGGAACTGCGATTTTAGACGATGAAGGGTCGACGCCGGAGATTGTTGGTTCAACGGTTTTAACCAATACGCCCGCGTTTACGGCAGATGGCACCCCAGGTGCCACGTTGTGGTGGGACGGTTGGACTATCGCCAGCAATCTTTCTGAGCAAGATGCCGAAGCGACCTTCAAAGTGATGGTGCAAGCCATCTCCCCTGACATGATGAAGGCAAATTCCCAAAAAGCCGTGTGGTTGATTGAAGGTTATGAACCCGATGCGTCTGCGATGGGCGTCATCAGCACGGTACAACAACAAGCCAATCCTTATCCGATGTTGCCGTACATGGGTCTGTTGCATTCAGCGTTAGGTGCTGAACTTCCAGACTTTCTACTTGGAAATGAATCGGCAGCGCAAGCGCTTAAAGATGTCGAAGATGCTTACATGACGTCTGCACGCGAGCAGGGCTTCCTTTAATCTTGTTGCCCCGAGAGGAATCGGGGCGTCTAACGGCAAAGGAGTGGGTCCATGCCACATCGTACGTTTATGAAGTTTATGTGGCCGTCTTTATTGGTCATGTTTCTGCTCATCGCATTACCTATTGTGTCGGTGTTCGTTCAGTCATTGCACGTAGAGCATGAACAGATAGTGCTTGAGACGGAAAACTGCGGGCCATTTGGCTGTAAGAAAACGGTATCTGTTGATAGAGAAGCGACTGACCAACTGCGTGAAGAAGAGCCCCTTGGGCGTTTTAACGGGTTAGATACCTATACGAATCGCAGCCATTTGGCGTTTGAAAATGTATCCGAAGCGTGGCGTTCGACAGATTCGCTCGGCGGTTTCTTCAACGGCTTGATGAATTTACCTTTCTACAAGGCGCTGGTATTCACTTTGGCATACACCTTCATAGTTACACCCTGTGTGATCTTTTTTGGCATGGTGGTTGCTCTGTGCGTGAATGCGTTGCCGAAGCTAGTAAAAGGCCCCACGATTTTCTTATCGCTCCTGCCCATGATTGTGACGCCATTAATAGGGTCATTGATCTTATTTTGGATGATTGATGCGGATGGCGTGATTGGTGCCACCATCCAAAATTGGTTCCAAGATGACAGCTTGTCCCTAAAAGCCTCACCCGCACTGACATGGATAACGCTGTTTGTGTACGGCATTTGGTCATCTATTCCATTCTCTTTCATTGTCTTTTACGCCGGATTACAAACAGTGCCCACGGACACATTGGAAGCCTCAATGATAGATGGCGCATCTCGCTGGGAAACGATTCGCTATGTTGTCATGCCGCACATGGCACCACTGGTGACCTTTGTTGCCTTGATGCAGTTGATGGACAACTTCCGTGTGTTCGAGCCCATTGTTGGTTTTGCGGCAGAGGCTCATGCGACCTCGTTAAGTTGGTTGATCTTCAACGATCTGCGCGGCACTGATTCGCAATTGTTTGGCTCCGCTGGAGCGACCTCCATGCTCACTATTCTTGGTGTGGCTATCTTGCTTATGCCTGTGTTCATCCGGACATGGCGCGATTTCAACCGTAAATCGGCGTAGGAGTTCATCATGGAAGAAGTACGTAGAAAGCCGATTTGGCTTAAAACATTGTCGATAGGGTTCGTGATTGTTTGGCTATTAATAGCAGCAGGCCCGTTCCTTTGGACCGCATGGGGCTCGTTCAAGGTTCAGGCGGATTTTTTCTCGAAATCTGATTGGATGAACGCGATTTACGGGGTGAAAACCTTGCTTGAAACAGGCGGTGAATTTACGGGGCAGGGATATTACGGCGCGTGGATTGAGCAGGATTTTTGGCTCGCTGGGATCAATACATTCGTTGTTGTTTTTTCTGTTGTCATTATTTCACTCACCATAGGCACTCTAGGTGGGTATGCGTTGGCCCGTTCTGGTTTTCGATACTCCCTGTGGATTTTGATGATTGCCTTGGTGCTGCGCGCGATGCCGCACATCACCTTGGTATCAGGCTATATGTTGCCCTTTTTCGAATGGAATTTATGGGGGCACCTAGGCACGACAATCATTGTGTTGGTCGCGATTAACCAACCCTTCACTCTCTGGATGCTGCACTCTTTCTTTTTGAATATTCCGAAAGACATGGATGAGAGCGCCATGGTCGATGGCTGCACGCGATTCCAAGCATTCCGTCATGTCATTATTCCGGTCATGTGGCCGGGGGTAATCACCACAGGCCTGTTTAGTTTCTTGCTCGCTTACAACGATTTTGCTGTAACAGGCATGTTGCTGAGCCAAGATAACCAAACCATGGTGCCAAAAATTGCGAGCTTCTTGGGTACCACGCAGGTGGAAGGAAACGTGATGTTTGCCGTTGCTGCGGTGGTCTCTGCGATGATCCCGCTGTTCTTCCTTGTTCTGTTCTTCCAAAAACAAATCGTGTCGGGTTTAACCGCAGGCGCGGTGAAGGGGTAGGTCATGCCGCAAGCGTTACAAGATGCCAAGCAATGCGTATTTACGTTTTATCAAGCGCTTGATGGTGCAACTGTTCAAGATGTACCGAAGGTGTTGGAAACGTATTGCAGTGCTGACTATCAGTGGCGTGGTTGCCACCCCTTCAATGAGTTGGAGGGGCAAAACGCCGTCAGTGATCAATTCTGGCAACCGTTGAAAACCAGTTTGAAAAAACTGCAACGCCGTCAGGATGTTTTCATGGCGGGCGAAAACAGCTTGGCGTCTGACGGCTCAGTGTGGGTGGTGTCCATGGGCCATCTTATGGGGCTGTTTGATAATGATTGGCTCGGCATTGCCAAAACCGGACGGATGGCATTTCTGCGCTATTGCGAGTTCACCCAAGTGGTGGAAGGCAAGATCGCGCAGTCAGCCATGTTTATGGATATTCCAGGCTTGATGGTGCAAGCCGGTGTGAACCCCTTCATGCCGCAAACCGGCGCACAGCTTATTCAGCCAGGACCAATGAACCATTCTGGTTTGATGTTGGATGAACAAAGCGCTGAGGCATCGGCAAAAACACTGTCGGTGATTAATCAAATGATCACCGACTTAGGCAACTGGGATCATGACTTGAGCCTTGAAGAAGAGCTAGCCTTGAGTTGGCATGATGACATGATCTGGTGGGGGCCAACCGGTATTGGTGCGAGCTACACCATTGAACGTTATGCCAAGCAACATTCAGGGGTGTTCAGGTCAAGTTTCTCTGAGCGTGTTTTTAATGGCCATGTCTGTAAATTTGCCGAAGGCGAATTTGGTGGCTTTTTTGGTTGGCCAAATCTCTCGCTTAAACCTTCTGGTGGATTCATGGGGCTGCCGGCCAGTGACAAGTTCTTCGACATGCGTGTGATTGATATCTATCGACGTGACGGTGAAAAATTGGCTGAAAACTGGGTATTTATCGATTTGCTGCATTTTTTCCATCAGCAAGGGATAGATATCCTCGCAAGAAACACGTACCTCAGTGCAGACACTCAACGTGATCAAACAAAGAGGACCTAACTATTTAAAAGCACTACGTTGCGGATACATCACGGGTGGATGGAGACTTTTTTCCTTTGACCTTGCGCGTATCACTTATTTTCCCATAAGTATCGGTGGTATTATCTAGGGATAGAATGAAACGGGGAAATGATGCCCGCGACGGAGTCAAAATGGCAAAACTATCGTTACAAGAACAAATGTTACAGGCTGGCCTGATCGACAAAAAGAAAATGAAAAAAGCCGGTAAGACATCGAAAAAATCACGCACTATGGCGAAAGAAGCGAAAGCAGCAGTTGAGGAAAAACGTATTGCTCAAGTTGCTCAAGATCAAGCGCTGAATCGTCAGAAGGAGTCAGACGCTCAGAAGAAAGCAGTCATGGCTCAAGTGAAGCAACTTGTAGAAATGAACAAGATTGATCGTAGAGATGGCGACATCGGGTACAACTTTACCGATGGCACGCTTGTTAAGAAGCTTTACGTGAACAAAGAAACGCAAGCACAACTTGTCAACGGTCGTTTGGCAATTGCACGTTACCTGGATGGGTATGCCATTGTTCCTGGTGTTGTGGCAGATAAAATCAGTCAACGTGATGAAGACACCATCATTGTGAACAACACTGTTGATGAGCAAGCCATTGACGAAGATGACCCATATGCGGACTTCAAAATTCCCGATGATTTGATGTGGTAACTCCCCCTCAATAGATCAAAAAAAGCCGACGTCGTGTCGGCTTTTTTATTTTTAGACGAAGTACTTTCGTTTAGTCGATAGAGACATCGCCTTCGAGATCTTTCAGGATCATTTTTTGAATGTCGATGCCCATCGTCATGACGATTAAGCTCCAGTTCAAAAATGGCAGAGACCCATTGGCAACACCGTGTGCAAAGTTCGATGCGTTCCAGTGGAAAACTGTCGAAAGCTTCTCGGTCGTTAGCGAATCATAATTGTCATTGTCAATCAGATCGCTGAATTGCGCTTGAGTCGGGCAAAGAAACTTGTCGTTTGGTCTAAACGCCGTTGGCTTGAAGTAAGACAGCACCTTTCTCACATTCACTTCTATAACGTCACCGTTACTTTGAATGTTCGGCTTACCAACCAGAGCACATAGGAAACACCAGCATGGGTAAGGGATAGAGGAAAGGTTGTCTGGCTCGTTTTTGTAACGAGCAGTCCAAGCATTGACGTTCTTTGGTTGCAACCCCGTCACTTTCGCAAGTTGAACAGCGTCGTACCCATTGTCTTTCAATAGGTTAATAATCACCGCAACTTCTGAAACAAAGGGTTTTGTCCATCGGCTGAAAGGCGCAAGTGTTGTATCTCTAATCATGGCTGAGTTAAATCTTATCTTTAAACAAACAGGTGGTTTGCTTCATTGTAACCTTGACCGGAATCATACGTGCCTCGCTTTATAAGTCTAGTTTTATTGCGCTTGCGCTTACGCCTTAAGGAGTGAGGTGATGAATCAACATAAGCGCTCTTTGCAATACATCTCACCCGCACCTAAAACACACAGCATGAAGTTTTGGTGAATAGCTCGTCTAGACAAGTCACTGAGCTTAGCGAGATAAAATAATCAGACGACCGAAAACACTGGCCGAAGTGGTTATATACATCTCCCTAATTTAATGAAACATCAACCCACCTGAAACCATTCCGTTATAAAAACGACACAAACTGGCTACACGATAGGGGCACCACATAACGAGGTTCCCTGAAACATGGATAGCATTATCGAAGTGAATGGTCTGACAAAGACGTTTGGAAAGAACAAAGCGCTCGACCAGATCAACCTCAAAATCCAACACAAAGAAATGACAGCACTACTCGGTCCATCTGGTTCTGGTAAATCGACGTTGCTTCGCCACCTAAGTGGCCTGGTCTTCTCTGATAAAACTGAAGAGGGACAGATTCAGGTGCTGGGTAAAACCGTACAGAGTCAAGGCAGAGCTTCCGGTCAGGTTCGTCATTGTCGCGCTCAGGCGGGTTACATCTTTCAGCAGTTCAATCTGGTAAATCGATTGTCAGTGATGACCAATGTGTTGATTGGTGCACTCAACTACACACCATTTTGGCGCACGCTTACTGGAAACTTCACCAATCAACAGAAAGAAGAAGCCATGGCGGCGCTTGAGCGTGTCGGCATGCAGGATTTCGCACACCAACGTGTTTCTACACTCTCTGGTGGTCAGCAACAACGGGTGGCCATTGCCCGTGCGTTAATGCAGAAAGCCCGCATCATTTTCGCCGATGAGCCTATTGCTTCTTTGGATCCTGAATCTTCCCGCATCGTGATGGAGCTTCTCAGCGACATCAACCGACGTGAGGGTATTCCTGTGATTGTCACGCTTCATCAGGTCGACCATGCCCTCAAATATTGCCAACACGTTGTCGCACTGCGCGACGGCAAGATTTTCTATCAAGGCGAAAGCGCCGCAATTGATAAGCAGGCATTGGCTGACCTTTACGGCAGTAAATCTGAAATAACACTGGAAGTCGGTATGGATGAACAGCCAGCTTCTGTGAAAAAAGCACCACTTTCTCTCATCAGTTAAACCGTTAACGCATAAAGGACGATGACGATGTTACGAGCACTACGCAAAATCACCTGTGGACTTGGCATGCTGGCTGCGGCTGTTGCTGCCCCTGCGTCTGCTGAAGAAACAATGGACACACTGAACTTCGGTATTATCTCTACTGAATCCCAGCAAAACCTCAAATCAGTATGGGACCCGTTCCTGGAAGATATGAGCGATAAGTTGGGCATGGAAGTGAAAGCCTATTTTGCCCCTGACTACGCGGGCATCATCCAGGGCATGCGTTTCGACAAAGTCGATGTTGCATGGTTTGGTAATAAATCTGCGATGGAAGCGGTTGATCGAGCGGGTGGCGAAATATTTGCCCAAACAGTTGATGCAGCTGGAAACCCAGGTTATTGGAGCTTATTGGTTGTTCATAAAGACAGCCCAATCAACAGTGTTGAAGACATGATTGCAAACCGCGGCAAACTGGCTTTCGGTAATGGCGATCCAAACTCAACGTCTGGGTTCCTTGTCCCTTCTTATTATGTGTTCGCAAAGAACAACATCCAACCTTCTGACTTTAAACGTACGTTGAATTCAAGCCATGAAGTGAACTTGTTTGCGGTAGCCAATAAGCAAGTTGATGTGGCAACCAACAATACAGAAAACATGCGTCGTTTCGAGCGCACTAATCCTGAAAAATTCAAAAATATCAAAGTGATTTGGCAATCGCCTCTAATCCCTTCTGACCCCATCGTATGGCGTAAGAATCTGCCAGAAAATGTGAAAGATGATGTTTACGACTTCTTTATGGATTACGGCACGACAGGTGATGCGAAGGAAGTTGCAATTCTTAAAGGCTTGGACTGGGCACCGTTCAAACCGTCAAGCGACTTGCAACTCTTACCGATCCGCCAACTGGCGATGTTCAAAGAGCTGAATGGCCTGAGAAATCAGGACAAACTTTCAGATAAGCAAGCGTCTGAACTGGCGAATATCAAAAGTTCTTTAGCTGCGCTTAACCGCCAAATGAGTGCGCTAGAAGCGATGGAATAAAGGTTACTCGAGCAACCAGAGGGAAAAAGGGGCATCAGAGACCACACAACGCCTCTGATGCTCTCCCCAGGCTGCTCGGAAAGATAGAAGCATGGCTGGCCAATAGGCTGACGAATTAAGCTTGATGGAATTCAAAAATGAGCAGTGATACCGCCGTTTTAATCGCGCCACAAACATCACAATGGAAACGCTTTGTCGGCATGTTACTTGTCGCCATTGTACTTGCTTGGTCTTGGCAAGGTGCAGAAATGAATCCAGCACAACTGGTAAAAGACTCAGGAAATATGGCTGAGCTGGGCGCTGATTTCTTCCCCCCGGATTTTACTCACTGGACGCTTTATGTTGAAGAAACTTTGATCACAATTCAAATCGCGATTTGGGGCACAGTGCTCTCTGTCCTTCTTTCCATTCCTTTGGGTCTGCTTTGCGCAGAAAACATTGTGCCTTGGTGGGTTTACCAGCCGATGCGCCGTTTGATGGATGCAGCGCGTGCCATCAACGAAATGGTATTCGCCATGTTGTTTGTTGTCGCTGTGGGGTTGGGGCCGTTTGCTGGGGTATTGGCGCTATTTGTTCACACCACGGGTGTGTTGGCAAAGCTGTTCTCAGAAGCTGTCGAGGCCATTGATATTGGCCCTGTCGAAGGTGTAAGGGCAACGGGCGCCAACAAAATTGAAGAAGTGATGTACGGAGTATTGCCTCAGGTGCTGCCACTATGGATTTCTTTCACCTTGTACCGGTTTGAGTCGAATGTCCGCTCAGCCACCGTGGTTGGTATGGTTGGTGCGGGCGGTATTGGTGTGTTGCTCTGGGAAGCGATTCGAGGATTTCAGTTCCAGCAGACTGCGGCCATCATGCTCATCGTGATTGTGACCGTCAGTTTGATCGACTTTGCGTCTCAGTACATTCGCAAAATGTTTATCTAACAGCTCAACCTTTTATTTGACTCAACTTGTCTAGATAACCCAGAAGCGCAAAGGGATGCAGAGGGATTAATCATGCGAGTTTATTTAGATATCGCCAGGCATCTCGAACAGGAAGTTCGAAAGCATTTTCAGGCGGGCGATTACCTGCCGTCTGAATCCAAACTGGCGAAGAAATATGACGTTAACCGCCACACAGTAAGACGCGCTATCGACGAGCTGGTTTTTACTGGACTCGTCGAGCGTCAACAGGGACGCGGCAATATGGTGGTCAGTCAACCTTATGACTACCCCCTGCATTCTGGTGCGCATTTTACTGACAACTTGATAGAGCAAGGCAGTTTACCGACCAGCCAGGTGATCAGCAGGGGTTTGGTCGCTGCGAACGAGAAAATGGCAGGTATGTTTGGTGTTGAGCTGGAATCGCAAATCATCAAGCTTCGCACGCTTCGCAAGATCAACGGCATACCCGCTAGCGTCATCGATCACTATCTTGCCGATCTTGATTGGTGGCCAGTCGTAAAGCACTTCGAAGTGGGCTCTCTACACGTTTTTCTCAAAGAAAAGTTGGATATGAGCCTGACTCGTAAAAGCACTCGGCTTAGAGCCATGATGCCGAAAAAGACCGATTGTCGTTTGCTTCAACTGTCAGGCAAGACACCCATTATGGTGTTTAAAACCACCAACGTAATCACAGGAACTGACCGGATCGTGGAGTTTTCATCATCCCATACACGTTCTGATCTGGTCGAGATTGTTTTGGAGCATTAAATGGAACAGGAGCAACACACACCGCGTCAGCGCTGGATGTCAGTCCTCGCCAGAACGCAAGCCGATGCGCTGATAGCGCACTGGGAAAAGCTCTGCCTGACACCGCAATATCAATTGGTTCGCGCGCCAGAGCTTGGATTGGCTCAGGTTCGTGCTCGAATGGGCGGAACAGGCAATGCCTTCAACATGGGCGATGTCACTATTACCCGCGCCGTGGTTCGATTGGAAAGCGGCGAGTTGGGTTACAGCTATGTCACTGGTAGAAGCAAACAACATGCAGAACTTGCTGCTGTGGTAGACGCAATGATGCAAACCACAGCGCATGATGCGCTGCAGCAAGCGCTGATCTCACCGCTTGCTGCAGAGAAAGCAGAGCAAGAACAGTTACGTGCAAGGGAAGTGGCGACCAGTAAAGTGGACTTTTTTACCATGGTGAGAGGAGAGGACGAATGAGCAAGATAACAGCGGGTTTTGACTCTCCCGTGCATGATGCGCAGCAGGTCTTCCGTGAGTTAATGGAAGCTATGTCCCGCCCTGGAAAGCGCGTTTCACTGGATTATTCTACTCAGTTTGGCTCTGCCAGCCTTGCTGCAACACAGGTATTGCTCACGTTAGCAGATAACGCGACCCGCTTATGGCTTTCACCTCACTTTGGCACAGATAAAGCCTTGATTGAAAATATCCGTTTTCATTGCTCCTCACCGTTGACAGAGCTGAAGTCCGAATCCGTTTTTGCATTGGTAAGAGGCAGTGAACTCGAAGAGTTCGAAGGCTTCAATATTGGGGACGAACAGTACCCCGATAAAAGTACCACCTTGATTATTGAAGTCGATAGCCTGACAGAAGGCGATACGTTGAGCTTTGCGGGGCCAGGTATTCAGTCTACAACGGAAATGAAAGTGAAGGGTTTGAACCCATTGTTTCTTCTCGCTTTGGTAACAAAACGCAGCCACTTCCCCCATGGTGTGGACATTCTGTTTACCTCTGGCAGTGATGTTATCGCATTGCCTCGCTCGACAGCAGTGACATTGGAAACGGAGGAAGCCACATGTATGTAGCCGTAAAAGGGGGCGAGAAAGCCATCGCTGCTGCCCATGAATTACAGGATAAGAAACGCCGAGGTTCCCTTTCACAAGCTGCGCTGAATGTGGAGCAAATCGCCGAGCAACTGGCGGGGGCTACTGACCGTGTAATGACTGAAGGTGGCATCTATGACAAAGAACTCGCAGCGCTGGCTATCAAGCAAGCGGGCGGTGATTTAGTAGAAGCTATCTTCCTGCTTCGCGCTTATCGCACCACCTTACCTCGGTTAGCGGTCACCGAACCTGCCAAGACCGAAACGATGAAAATCGAGCGCCGTATCTCTGCCACCTATAAAGATTTGCCGGGCGGACAGGTGCTTGGTCCGACTTATGACTACACCCATCGTTTGCTTGATTTTGCTTTGTTGGCAGACGGAGGAGAACTTAGCGAACCCGCCAAACTGACTGATATTGATGAGATGGCACATTGCCCGAGAGTGATGAGCATTCTGGAAAACCTCGACCTGACGGTGACTGAGGAAGATAGCGGCAAAGTCCCAGATGATATCACCATGGAGCCTCAAACATTCCCGGCAAACCGAAGTGCAAGGTTGCAGCAGCTCGCTCGCAGTGATGAGGGTTTCTTGCTGGCACTGGGCTATTCCACCCAACGTGGTTACGGGCGAAATCACCCATTTGCCAGTGAAATTCGTTCTGGAAAAGTCACGCTTGAAGTTGTTCCTGAAGAACTAGGCTTTGCCATTGAAATTGGTGACATCGAAATGACCGAATGCCAGATGATCAATGGCTTCACTGGCAGCAAAAATCACAAAGCGAAATTTACCAGAGGTTACGGTGTCACTTTTGGTTTTTCTGAACGTAAGGCGATGTCGATGGCATTGGTAGACAGAGCGCTGCTGTGTGGGGAATACGATGAAGTGCCACAGGGGCCCGCGCAGGATGAAGAGTTTGTGCTTTCACATGGAGACAACGTGGAAGCAGCCGGCTTTGTCAGCCATCTGAAACTGCCGCATTACGTGGACTTCCAAGCTGAGCTCGAACTCATCCGCAAGCTTCAGAAAGAATTTGATGCCCGTAAAGCACCGAGCGAAGGAGAAGCGAAATGAATACGCAAGCCGTTCAAAGCGGTTATAACTTCGGCTATCTCGATGAACAAACCAAACGTATGATTCGACGCGCACTGCTGAAAGGCATTGCGATTCCTGGCTATCAGGTACCTTTTGGCGGCCGTGAAATGCCGATGCCTTATGGATGGGGCACGGGTGGTATTCAAATTACCGCAGCCATTATCGGTGAGCCTGACGTACTCAAAGTGATTGATCAGGGCGCAGACGATACCACCAATGCAGTTTCCATCCGTTACTTCTTTGAAAAGGTTGCTGGCGTTGACACTACAGAGCGTACTGAACAGGCCTCCTTGATTCAAACCCGCCACCGTATCCCAGAAAAACCGCTGGATGAAGGTCAGATACTGGTGTATCAGGTCCCGATCCCTGAGCCCTTACGCTTTATTGAGCCACGTGAAACAGAAACCCGCAAAATGCATGGTCTGGAAGAATATGGCGTGATGCACGTGAAGCTCTACGAGGATATCGCGCGCTATGGCCATATCTCGACCGCATACGCCTACCCAGTGCGGGTCAATGGTCGCTACATCATGGACCCTTCGCCCATTCCAAAATTCGATAATCCCAAGATGGACCAAATGCCCGCGCTTCAACTCTTTGGCGCTGGCCGTGAGAAGCGTATTTACGCCATTCCTCCTTACACCGATGTGAGGAGTTTAGATTTCGACGATCATCCCTTTGAAATCCAGAAATGGGATGAGCCTTGCTGTATCTGTGGCTCAACAAGCAGCTTTCTGGATGAGGTAGTGACGGATGATAAAGGTAACAGAATTTTCGTGTGTTCCGATACCGATTATTGCAATGACCAGCAGACACAAAATGCTCTGAAAAAGGAGCAAGAGGAGAAGCGCGCGTGTCAGTAACAGAGTTAGGTCGCGAGCACGCGACGCTGCGAGCAACGAACTTGCAGCCACTATTAGAAGTACAAGGCCTTACCAAGCTCTATCAGCCAGGCAAAGGGTGTCAGGAGATCTCTTTTGATTTATGGCCGGGCGAAGTGCTGGGTATTGTGGGGGAGTCAGGCTCAGGAAAGAGTACCTTGCTGCGTGTGCTTTCAGGCCGCGAAATACCGGATTCAGGCGCCGTGAATTATCAGTTCGAGAACGGGGCCCAGTCGAGCTTATATGCGCTCTCTGAAAGTGGACGCCGTCGATTAATGCGTACCGATTGGGGGGTTGTTCACCAGCATCCACTGGATGGATTACGCCCGAGGGTTTCCGCTGGCGGTAACATCGGTGAGCGACTCATGGCGGTGGGAAACAGACATTACGGTGATATTCGGGAGCAAGCGCTGGACTGGCTTTCTCAGGTGGAGATCCCTACAGACCGAATCGATGATATGCCGATCACTTTCTCCGGTGGTATGCAGCAGAGGCTGCAAATTGCCCGCAACCTGGTGACGCATCCAAGACTCATCTTTATGGATGAACCGACAGGCGGGCTTGATGTGTCTGTGCAGGCAAGGTTGCTGGATTTGATACGAAATCTCGTTACGGACTTAGGACTGTCTGTAGTCATCGTGACCCATGATTTGGCTGTCGCGAGATTACTGGCTCACCGACTGGTGGTAATGAAAGAAAGCCGAATTGTTGAGGCTGGACTGACTGATCAGGTGCTCGATGACCCGCAACATCCTTACACGCAGTTGCTCGTATCATCCGTCTTGCAGGGGTAGTAAAGACCATGACAAACACAACTATGTTGAGCGTATCGAACGTCAGTAAGACTTTCGTCCTTCACAATCAAGGCAGCGCAAAGCTCTCCGTACTCGCAGACTCCAGCTTCTCTGTCGACAAAGGAGAGTGCGTCGTGCTGCTGGGGCGTTCCGGTGCAGGCAAGAGTACCTTGCTCCGCGCGCTCTATGCGAACTACCTCGTCGATAAAGGCGAAATCAATGTACGGCACCAAAATACAAAGCAAGGCGAGCATTGGGTGGATATTGCTAATGCGCTGCCTCGCGACATTCTGGATGTTCGCAAAAACACCTTGGGTTGGGTAAGCCAGTTTCTGCGCGTCATTCCGCGTATTAGTGCACTGGATGTCGTCGCGCAACCTTTGGTGGAGCAAGGGGAATGCAAAGACACTTCACGCCAAAAAGCGGGTGCTTTGTTGAAGCGACTCAACGTGCCGGAACACCTTTGGCATTTGGCACCCGCGACATTTTCTGGTGGTGAACAACAGCGTGTGAACATCGCTCGCGGATTTATTGTCGAATCACCGATTCTGTTGCTCGATGAACCGACTGCATCACTGGATGAAAAAAATCGTGATGTAGTGATTGAACTCATTCTGGACGCTAAGCAACGGGGAGCCGCGATTGTTGGCATATTCCACGACGAATATGTGCGTCAGCAGGTGGCAGATAAGTTCTACGACATTTCAACCGCAACACTGAAGCCAGCTTAAGGGAAGGAAGCGACAATGATCATTACTAATGTTCAACTGGTGTTGGAAGACGAAGTCGTCAATGGCTCGTTAGAAGTTGAGAACGGCATTATTCGCGCCATGTCTGATTCACCTAGTCAACAACCGGGAGCGGTTGATGGCAATCAGGGATGGTTGATGCCGGGGCTGATTGAGCTACATACCGACAATCTGGAAAAGTACTTCACACCCCGACCAAAGGTTAGCTGGCCTGCATTTTCGGCCATGGCAGCGCATGATGCGCAACTTATCGGAGCCGGTATCACAACGGTTTTGGATGCGATTGCAGTGGGTGATGTTCGTGATGGCGGTCATCGTCAGGATAATCTCGACAAGATGATTCATACCATTGTCCAAAGCGGCGAAAGAGGCCTTAACCGGGCAGAGCACTTTGTTCATATCCGTTGTGAGTTACCCCACGAGACGACGGTTGATTTGGCTAAGCTTTACCTCGACTTGGAGCAGACCCATATGGTGTCCCTAATGGACCACTCTCCGGGTCAGCGCCAGTTCGTTAATCTCACCAAGTATTACGAATACTACCAGGGAAAATACAACCTCAATGACGAGGAGATGGCCGCATTCGAACAGGATCAGCGTGAAAAGTCCGCGATATGGTCAGACTTAAACCGACGAGCGATTACGAGCCTTTGCCATGAGAGAAATATCCCTCTTGCAAGCCATGACGATGCGACCCGAGCTCATGTGGAAGAGTCACGTGCACTGGGCCTAGTGTTGGCGGAATTTCCGACCACTGTTGAAGCTGCGCAGCGCTCCCATGAACTTGGATTAAAAGTAATGATGGGGGCACCCAATGTGGTTCGCGGCGGCTCGCACTCAGGCAATGTAGCAGCGCATGAGCTGGCGTCGTTGGGCGTGTTAGATGCATTGTCGTCTGATTATTTCCCCGGCAGTTTGCTGGATGCGGTTTTCCGTCTCGCAGATGATGAGCGCAACGCGCTGGATCTGGCGTCGGCGACTTGCCTAGCGACACGTAATCCAGCGTCTGCGCTTAGCCTTACTGACCGTGGCGTCATTAAAGAAGGCATGCGGGCAGATTTGTTGCTGGTTGAGCGCCATTACGACCAACCTTATGTGCAGCAAGTGTGGCGTCAGGGGCGCCGTGTGTTCTAGGGTCTGTTGACCTTGGGTGATCACACCCTAAGGCAGGATAAGAAAATGGCAAAGCTGTTTTACGTACTCGGTGCTTCTGGGGCAGGAAAGGATTCGCTGATCAATGCAGCCAGAGAACGTTTCTGCGACAGGCTAATGGTGGCGCATCGTTATATTACACGCCCGGCCTCGGCTGGTAGCGAGAATCATGTGGCATTGAACGAGGCTGAATTTGACCTTCGGATCAAGCAAAAACTGTTTTCAATGCACTGGCGAGCGAATGGACTGCGCTATGGGGTAGGGCGTGAAGTGGAAACTTGGTTGGCGTCAGGCATGGATGTGATGGTGAATGGTTCTCGCGCGTATTTGCCATTTGCCAAGGGCGTATTTGGAGAACAGCTGGAAGTGGTGTGGATTTCGGTCAGTCCCGACGCTCTCAGAGAGCGCCTTGAGGCACGTGGGAGAGAAAGCATGGGTGAGATTACGCAACGCTTGGAACGCGCTATTCACTATGATGCGGTGCGTCCGGCCAATGCGATTCATCTGGACAACAGTGGGAAACTTGAAGACACCGTCGCTCAGTTTGCTTATCAATTAGATATCGTGCTGTGCAAGGAATACCGAGACAATCACGATGAATGAGCATCACTTCGACACAAATTTTATTTTGCATGAAGAGGCAACAATTTGTCACGATGCTGTGGTCACTGATTCGGCACTTGGGCGCTGGACGGAAGTCGGCGAGCGCACGCTATTAGACCATGTTGCACTGCAAGACTTCAGCTATATTGGTCCCGACAGTGAAGTGGCGAATACTGAAATTGGTAAGTTCACCTCGATTGCGTCAAAGGTTCGTATTAATCCCGGCAACCACCCTTGGTGGCGTCCAACTTTGCATCACTTTACCTATCGCCCTGGAAAATATGGAATGGAAGAACTCCAACAGGGCGGCTGGGACAAGGACGCAGAAATATTCAACTGGCGGGCGGAAAACCGGGTGACCATTGGTCACGACGTCTGGATAGGGCATGGTGTGATCATTCTGCCGGGTGTGACCGTCGGCGATGGTGCGATCATTGGCGCAGGCAGTGTTGTCACCAAAGATGTGGAAAGCTATACCATCGCGGTTGGCAATCCAGCGAAGACGCTGCGGCCACGGTTTGAGAATATGGATACCGCGAGGAAGCTGGAGATCCTGTGCTGGTGGGATTGGCCGGAAGAGAAAATCAGGCAGTATTTTCCGTACTTTCAGCAAAGCGCCGAAGCCTTTATTGAAGCAGTAGAGAATCGCCACTGATTGTCAAAACTTAAAGGGTTTAAATTTCAAAGTTAGGCAGATACCCAACTTTTTTGTGTATGGAAGAACCAATGTTAAGAGTGACCTTGCTAGGAACAGGGGCGGCAGGGGGCGTTCCCCTCTATGGATGTGCATGTGCCGCATGTCAAAGAGCCAGAGAACACACGACATTTGAACGAAAACCCTGTTCCGCTATGGTGGAGTGGGGAAAAGGAAGCGCACGAGAGAGGTTATTAATTGATGCGGGCTTGATGGATCTGCATGAGCGCTTTCCTGCGGGGAGCTACCATGGCTTTTTGCTGACGCATTTCCATGTCGATCATGTGCAAGGGCTTTTTCATTTAAGGTGGGGCAACCCTTCACCCATTCCTGTTTGGTGTCCTGATGACGAACAAGGTTGCGCTGATCTTCTCAAGCATTCTGGTTGCTTGCGGTTTCTGCCAGAAATGAACCATGGCGATGCGGCCAATATTAATGGCCTCCGTGTCACCCCACTTCAACTCAAACACTCGCGGCCAACGGTTGGGTACTTATTCGAATATGGTTCAAAAAGTATCGCGTACCTTACCGATACAGACGGACTACCCGCTCAAACACTTGATTTCCTTGCCTCGCTAACCCAGTTGGATAGTTTAATACTTGATTGTTCTTTTCCGCCCGAGCACGGGGGCTCAAACCACGGAAACGTTGAATCTGCACGCCAGGTTTATGAAAAGCTGAGGCCAAAGCAGTTTATCGTTACTCATATTGGTCATGATCTGGATTGTTGGTTGATAGAGAATGACAATCCAGACTGGATGGAAATTGGCCGAGAAGGGATGGTGGTATAGCGAGGTTTTTCGTTGCACTAAATCATCGCCCCCTCTCAAGCGTAAGAGGGGGGCGATGACCGTCAGTCATGAAGCTTCCTATGCTATTGCTCTATCAGTGCCTGCAGTTCGTTGGCGGCCAGTTTAGAGACGTTTCTTACATTGGCGCCATTGCGTTCTGTATCTTCGATAACGGATTTCAGGTTATCTTTCCTTCGGTATTTCTGGCGATCTTACTTTTGATTTTCTGCACTGATGCTTTTCTTCAATTGTTGAGATAACGCGCAATAAGATGTTGTTTGAAATATTCCGGATTGAGCGGTTCACCCGTGGCCTGAATCACTAATTCATCAGTGGATAGCGTTGAACCTTTCGACCACACATTTTCTTCCAACCATGCACTGATTGGTGAGAAATCGAGGTTCCTTAAGCACGCATCCACGTCGACGGTTTTGCGCATCGCAGCCATGAATTGAGCGGCATACATAGCACCTAGCGTATAGCTTGGGAAGTATCCGAAACTTCCGTCGGTCCAGTGAATATGTTGCATACAACCCTTGGTGTAATTCCCTTCAGTATCAATACTCAAGTATTCCTGCATTTTTTTGTTCCAGAGGGCAGGGATATCATCGACTTCTATGGTCCCTTCAATCAGGCCTCGTTCGATTTCGTAGCGAAGAATGATGTGCGCAGGGTAGGTGACTTCGTCGGCGTCAACGCGAATAAAGCCAGGCTGAACGCGTTTGTAGAGTGTGTTCATGTTATCAAGCGAAAATGCGGGGTCGGCTTCTCGGCCAAATGTTTGGGCTGCCATTTTTGCGATGTGCGCGACAAATTCCGGTGGACGTGCGATCTGCATTTTGACGAACAGGCTTTGATTTTCGGAAATAACACTAATAGCAGTCGAGGTGAAAACGTCATTGTTATAGTGGCTAGTAATGCTGAAATTTTATTTTTGGGGAGTGTTTACTAGTTGGGTTTATATTGCCCTGATGCGTTGGGGTTTTAATTTATAATCAAGTTTTATTTTTGTAAGTTTATTCCTACCAAAAAGATGGTTGAGTTTATATGAATGATCTTTAAGATTAAATGCTCTTTAAATAAATCCCTTTAGCTAAATTCAATTGTTGTTAGTTGTTAATTTTGTTATTGGTATAAAAGGTTAATTATGAAAATCACAAAAACAAAACTGGCTACGGTTATTTCATCCGCATTATTTTTGGCTTCGGTTTCAAATGTGGCAACTGCCGACGTGTATGTAGGTGCAAAGTATGGTTGGAATGACACAAACAAAGATTGTAAGTCTGACAGCCGTTGCGAGAGTGATGGACAAGTAGCTGGCATATTTACTGGATACGAGTTTAACGAGTACGTTGGACTAGAGCTGGATGCCGACTACTTGGGGCAAATAGATAGCTACCAAAATGGCACACTGGCTGATGATCTGTATGCAATTTCGCTAACGCCTAAAATTAATCTCCCCGTTACTGAGAATATTAATGTATTCACCAAACTAGGTGGGGCATACGTTAACTTTGATGGTAATCAAGAAGACTATGTTTTCACCGGTGCGGTTGGTGCTGAGTATGCCGTGAACTATAACTGGAAAATTCGCGGTGAGTACCAGCGCTTTGAAGATATAGAAACTCGCATGCTGTCTTCCGTGGATGCCAATGTTTTCACATTAGGCGTTCAGTACAAATTTGGTTCGCCTGCACCAGTATACGTCACCAAAACGATTCAAATGACCGATGTTGTTGAAAGTACAGAGCTTGTCACTTACACGCACCCAGTCGTGCTTAAGACGGTACAGTTTGGCTTCGACTCGGTGATGATGAATGATTCATCAAGCCTTCGCGAAGCGGTAAAAGTGCTAAAAGCGTACCCAGAAGCTAAGGCAAATGTGATTGGCTTTACTGACAATACAGGCCCGCAAACAGTTAACCGTCTACTGTCTGAAAAGCGTGCGAAAGCGGTAGCGGAATATTTGGAGCAAGACGGTGTTTCATCAAGTCGCCTGAAGGTTGAAGGGATAGGCGATGCTGACCCTGTAGCTGATAACGATACAGCAAAAGGCCGAGAAATGAATCGCCGTGCTGTGGTTGAAGTCCCTTCGTTTGATTATCAAGTTGAAGAAACGGTGATGAAAGAAGTGGTTCGTGATGTCACTGTGACTGAAGAAGTTATCGCGGAATAACTGACGAACCAATCTCAGACCATTTAATGGTTCTAAAATATTACAATTAGAGGAAACAGCGTGTTGGATGTTCAAATCGACAGGATGTCGAACCTCTATGATCCTAAAATCTAGTTCCTGCGTTAAATTATCATCCTTTATCCTTTATCCTTTCTCTCCCTTGAATCGTCTACTTAGCCCGATTTCGTCACGTTCGGGCATTTAGATTCTCGCTCGTTGTTTAAACTCTTCAATGTAAACACAAACACAGACCAACGGTCACTAATGGCATGAGTGAATTGAAAATAGCCGTTATGAACATTACTTTTTCCGTTTAATACAGTCGACAAGTTTCTCCATTAAATGAATAGCCACCGACTTGATAGACACCCCTGAGTTAGACATTATGACTAACAGAGAGGTGTTTATGAGTGGTAAGAGATTTCCAGAAGAATTCAAAATTGAAGCGGTAAAGCAGGTCACCGAAAAAGGCCACCGTGTCGCGGATGTTGCCCATCGTTTAGGGACAACAACGCACAGCCTATATGCGTGGATAAAACGCTACGGCCCTGATGCTTCTCATCATCAAGCCAAGTCTGATGAAAGCGAAGAAATTCGTCGCCTCAAAAAGGAGCTGAAACGCGTCACAGAAGAGCGCGACATATTGAAAAAAGCC
>NZ_FOWR01000027.1 GCF_900115495.1 Enterovibrio norvegicus DSM 15893
ATGTTGCTTGCCTACAACCTGCTGCGTTTTATGATGTGCCAGATGGCGTATTCCTTGAATACGGTAATGCCATACCAAATAGGTTTTAAGCAGGCATCGATATTTTTGGTGAGTCAGTTGCAGATGCTCCCGGCTGTCGCGCCCGGAAGATATCCAGAAGTGCTCAGGTATATCCTCGATATGGCAGAGAGCTTTGTGCTTCCAGAGAGGAGGGAGAGGACATATCCAAGAGCAGTAAAGAAAAGGCCCAGTCGCTATGCGACCAGGCCTTCTAGAAGGCGTAATTCAGCTTAATTCACATGCATTACAGCATCTGCTGACCTTTTCTCTTTGAGTTCTCTATTTTCTTTCGCTATTTTTTTCGCTATCGCGACAGTTGAGTCAGTGTACCTCTGCCGTCGCTTCTGGAGGGCAAGGCTGTTTTTTTTCTCTGACAGAAAGCATCAAGAGCAACAGCGCCACCAGCCCAACCATGATCATTGCGCCAATCACTGAGTGATAATCAAAGAACTGCGCAATCACACCCACGGTAACACTCGAAATCAGGCTTGCCACCATGATGGCATTGTTAAACAAGGTGGTCGCCACACCCATTTGGGTCGACATTTTGTTTTGAATAACCACCATGCCAAGGCCCGCACAAATCCCAACTGCCGTGCCGTTTAACAATTGAAGGGCATACATTTGCCACAGTTCCTCTGCGCCCCACAGCAAGGTGTAAAACAAACACGCTGACGTAACGCCAAGGATCATCAGCCTTTGAGGATCAACACGCGTAGCCCAAAGCCCTGCCAAAATCATGACGGGAATTTCGACAAAGGCTGCCAACCCCAACAATTGCCCTGCCACTGCGCCACCCATTATCAGTTCTTTCGACACATATAATGGAATGGTGGTGACATACATGTTGTTCGCCCAGAACAACATGAAAACGGCGGCAATATACATAGGCACACCCTCTATGCGTCGCCATGAATGATTCACAACCGACGTTGCCGTTTCTGCTTTCTTAATGGTGACTGACGGGAACAAACGCCAAACAATCAACACCGACACACTCATCATGATGCCCGCAAACATAAATGCACCATTGAAACCGACCGCATCTTTCACAATAAACGCTAACGGCGGGCCAATCACCCAAGACAAAGACATCATGGCGCGCATCAAGGACAGAAAGAGCGTACCGTTGTTACCCATGTCTTTATCCGCATATTCACGGCCAATGGCGAAGGTTTGTGGCATTGCCGCGGCGCTAAAGCTGGAAATGCAGACCATCACCGCCAGTGCCAAGTAGTAGTTTCTAATAAACAGAAACAACACCATGACGACAATAAAACTCATTTGCGAAGTCAAGATGATGTTACGTCTGTCCAAACCAAGATCAGATTGCTTGGCGATGCGCTGTGATACCAACACGCCGCTCAAAATAGAGAGCGAGAGGAAAATCCCCATTTGTAATGGTGAGGCGCCCAAGGCATCAACCACAAACAAGCCTGAAAGTGGGTAGAAAAAGCCGCTTCCTAAGCCCGAAAAGAGGGACACCAATAGGTAACCCAATGGTGCTTTTTGCGTTAAAAAACGACCGTAATTTCTCATCTCATGTTCTCTCTATCTAAAACGGCTGCACTTAATTTACATAGTGAATTTTAGAAACAAACAGATTGCATATGTGATAAATATCACGCAACAACTAATACTATTCCTTCAACATCTTCCTTTTCACTGACAATATTCGTAAAGACTGATGTAAATACAGCCAACTTGATGAAAGAGCACACAAGATGAAGCCAACCATTGAACCCATTGATAAATCGACAAGTTTGTCTTGGCATTTCGTTGATTATCACTGCGATCATACGGTGAGAGAGTCCCACTGCGGTTGGCACTATCACAACGAAATTGAACTCGTGGTATATCAAGACCCACATGGTGTAGTGAGTGCCAAAACCGTACTGGGTGATTACATTGGTGATGCGGAACACAACTGTGCGTACCTCATGGGCCCAGGGCTGCCACATATGGTCAGCAGCACGGCATCCGCAACAGAAGATCACCCCGCCAGTTCGCACGTACTTTGGCTCGATCAATGTTGGCTAGAATCACTCATTGCCACCGTGCCAGAACTTTCGCCTATTTCAGCGTTGCTGGTCCGCGCCCACAAAGGCCTCAAATTTTCGCCTGACACTGGTGAGAAACTGCATGCATTGATGAGTGATGCCTGTGATTTGAAACCGTCCGTTCAGTTCTCTCACGTCATCGACATCTTACTGCTACTGTGCGAAGACAAAGCTGCCAAGCCCCTAACCTCAAGGCCTTACTGTTTTTACGTCGCCAAAGACTCGCCAATTAACGACAAGCTAGAGAAAGCACAGCAGTTTATTGCAGACCACTATCATAAACCTCTCGGCGTGGATGATATGTGTCGTCACCTTCATATGAGCGAAAGTTCGGTATACCGCATGTTTGAAAAGCACTTCTCTGAAAGTTTTTCTGATCACCTAAAGCGCTATCGCTTAGGCAAAGCGTGTGAACTACTGATGCGCACAAAAACGCCCATTGCCGTGGTGGCTGAAAAGGTAGGGTTTTCAAATCTGTCGAATTTTAATCGCCAATTTAAAGCGATAAAGAACATGACGCCGATGGCGTTTAGAAAGCAGTTTTTGTAGCGAAACGAGAAACGAGAAACGAGAAACGAGAAAATCTTAGCTGTTTAGAGCGACAGTCCACCAGTTTTTAGCGAGATAAATAACGATCTTAACAGTGTTTTTGATTTTATCTCGCGTCTAGAAACTGCTCTTTCTCGCCATCTTGATTAAATGTAGTTAAACAGCGACAACTCTTTGGTTTTTGAAAACGCTTGTTGAGACGCTTGCAGTGCCAACAGGTTTTCGTTCATGTCAATCACTGCCGTTGAGTAATCCAGATCTTCCATCGTTCCGAGTGAACGGTTTAGCACCAGTTTGAAATCTTGATGCATGCTTTCTTGGCGATCCAGCGTATTCAAGCGCGTACCCACTTCCGAGCGTACTGTGTTCAAATGCTTAAACGCCGCCGCAAACTGCTCCGTCACTTGGTGAAGTTCTGCCGTTGCCGACGCATTGAAAATACTTTCTTCGGACAATTCCATGCCTTTTCTAAAGGCATCAAACACGTTGAACGTATCTTGGCGTGCCAATGTGATGGAATCGCCATCCAGCATTTCACCTTCAAAGCTCGCGCTTAGCGTTCCCCATTGCACACCAGTGGCTGGGTCATAAACGCCCGAACTCACCATGGCGCCGTTTTGCGTCAGCTCGTACAGCGTTTGACCATTGCCATCCACACTGAAATTCACCGCATAATCGGACGTATCGGCATTGTTGGTGTTGGTCGCTGACGCTAACAGCAACAGAGAACCGCTTTCCAGCTCATAGTCCGGCTGATAGTCACCAAACGGGTTTTTGATTTCCATGAAGACTTCGTCACCCGGATCGCTGGTTTGCACTTCTACCGCAGGGGCAATTTGTGCCGTGCGGTGATAGCTGTCCCCGGCATAACGCACATTGCCTGCATTATCACGGTAGAACGGTTGCTTGCTCGCTTGCGTACCAGAGAACAAGAAATTGCCTGACTCATCCTTGGCGTTGACCAAATTCATGAAGTTATCGTACAAGCCTTTCATGTCTTGCTTGTGCGCGGCACGGTCGTCATCTGACAGCGAGCCGTTGATCATTTCCATCGTGGTACGCTTGGCGCTATCAATCAATTGCTCCGAATCGTCAATCGCGATTTCAGCGCGGGTTTGACGGTTGCGAGCCAGCGTAATCGAATCAACGTATTGATCAAGTTGCTTGTCTTGCTGACGGAAGTTCTGAATGTAGATAGACGCGACAGGATCATCACCAGAGGTAAGCACACGTTTACCCGTGGCAAGCTGGTCTTGATTGTCTTGCAGCTTGACCTGCTGGCGCATCAAATCATTCGATACAGACTGATAGTTGTGGAAACTGGCAATACGGCTAATCATCAGTCATATCCTTATCGGGTTGCACTCAGCAGAGTTTCAAAGGTTTCATTGGCAGCCGTCATGATGCGAGAGGAGGCCATGTACGCCTGTTGAAACTTCATCATGTTTGCGGCTTCTTCGTCGAGGTTAACGCCAGAAATTTCTGCAACGCGCCCTGCGGCGGCATCATGCTCAACGCGGCTCACGTCTTCCAAGCGTGCAAACGAGGCCTTTTGAACACCAATGTCTGTGTTCAAGCCCTCATAAACATCAATCAAGCTCGAGCGGCCACCGTCCATCAGTTTCTGTGTTTGCAGTTTCTGCATACGGATCAAGTTACCGTTCTCACCATCTGCTGGTTGCAGACTGATAGCAAACACATCTTCCGGTGCAGCACCGTCAGACAATTCAAACACGGTACCATTGACATTCACCGACCCTGTTGGTGGGTAAGCTTGCGGCGCGACAAGAATATTACCTTTCATGTCCAACACTGCAAACTGGGTCGCATCCGGAGAAATCGCGACTTGGAATTCTTGCTGCGCACCTTGCGTCAGTATTTTTACGTCACCTTGGCCCGTCACGTTGGACTTAGAGCTCACATAGCTTTGTGCGGCAATTTTTGCCGGGTCTTCCATGATGACGCCTATTTGTCCTGCCGCTTGTCGGAGCGGTCGGATAATCACACGCTCGCCAGCGGCAAGCCCTGCATCAACTTGGATTTTCAACCCATCATATTCAAACGCAGGTGGTGTACCTGTTGGGGTGACGTTCACCATGTTCTTTTCGGGGTCAACCAAGGTGTACTGGCTACCGTCGTATTTCAGGTGGTAATCGCCAATTTTCAGCGCCGATAAGTTTTCGAGCGTGACCTTGATATCAGCCGTCGAGTTTGAGCCCTTAATCACGCGGTCGCGTGAAATTCTGTCATCGTTGAAATCTGTAAAAATTTTCTCGCCGATCGCACCACTCAAATCAAAACCTTGAGATTGCATGTCATTCAATGACATGGAGAAACCCGCCGCTAAACGCCCTAGCTCGTCACGCACTTGGCCTAGTGTGTTATCGCGGTATTCAAACATCGCACCCAATCTACCGCGGATGTCATCGTTATCAATCGCTTTAAGGCTTTTCCCTTCCACCAACGCCAAACGGCGTTTTTGATGGTCAGGATCGCCAGGCACTGTTTTTAATTCACTGGAATGTAAGCCTGATACCAAGGTGTGCCCACTGCCAATGATGACGTTATACAAGCCATCATCACGTTGGTTCACGCTCACCTGAGTAAATTCGGACAGCTCGTTGATCAAACTTTGGTGCCTATCGAGCAAATCGTTATCGACGGCTTGGCTTTTCAGCAAGGCTTTATGAACATCAACGATTTCCGCACCAATATCATTCATGCGCGTCAAGGTGGCATCGATTTCAACCGAGGTATCCATTTCTTGCGCTTGAAGAATGGTATTCATGTCGTTAAGACCCGCAGCAACCAAGCGAGACTTTTCAAGCACCACTTTGCGCGCACCCATGTCGCTTGGGCTGTCCGTTAGGCCTTTTACTGCACCATAAAATTCATTCATGTTTTCAGGAATTTTCTTGGCGGAGTGAGACATCATGTCATCCAGCATGGTGAGCTGGCTGTTGCGGGTTGTCGCATGGCTAAGCGCAGAGGTGGAGATACTGAATTCGTTGGCGGCAAACTTATCGTAGTTACGACGCACCGACGCCGCGTGGACACCTTGCCCCCATTGGTTTGCAGACCAATAGGCAGTGTCGTTGGCGCGCTGCTCTACAGACTGGCGACTATATCCTTCCGTGTTCACGTTAGAGATATTGTGGCCCGTTGTATTTAGCTGTCGTTGTGCTGTTAGGACGCCTTGAGCACCCAGCGCCAGCAAATCAAAACCCATTCAGCCCCCGTATGCGGTAATGCATAGCCGATAAAACTTCTAATATGACATTCAATTCAAGAATCATGCCATAACCATTACATACCTATATCGGCAATACGGCGGGTTTATGAAGTGATTTGTTTAATTTTCACACAAAAACAGGCAAGGGCTTGCCGTTAGGCGGAGAGCTGATGCCAGAGGCCAAAGGAAAAGTTCGGTAGTATGTCTATGCCGGCAAAAGACTTGAGTAAATAAAGCGATACCGTGACCACGCAAAACAGTACAAAAGTGCCAAGAAGGAGGATTAACACGCGCGAGATATTGGAAATCGTTTGTTCAGCGCGGGTTAAATCACGGCGGTTACGACCAAACAAAAACACGAGATAGTATTGCCAATTCCACGCCCCGACCACGGTTCGAATGTCCACCATATGGCTGGCTTTTGCGCGCGTGCCGTACATGAGCTTTACTTGCAGCAATTGCGCATCGGTGAAGGTCTTTTCGACATCGGAAGGCATTTTTTCGAGGAAAGCGCGAATAAACGGATCGCGTCGGATCGATCCAGATTGAAGCACTTGAACATTTTCGCTGTTTTTATTTGGCGCGTCTTTTTCCTGTTCTAGCATGTTCGTTGCCTTTCAGTCACCAACGCTAAAACAGCGCCTCGCTCATGCAATTGACAAGCGAGACGTAACGTTCGGAATTATTGGTCCATCAGACCTTTAACACGATTGAACACACTGATCACTTTGTCAGAGTATTGCGGATCGGTTGCGTACCCCGCTTTGTGTAAGCCACGAATAAATTGCTCAGGCTTTTCCGACTGCTCAAGGGCGGTCGCATAGCGAGGGTTGGTATTCAAAAAACGGACATAATCATCAAAGCTGTCCTGATAGGAAGAATAGGATCGAAATGACGCCATTTCCTGCACTGGAATATCATTGTGAAATTCGAGTGTTTGAGTGGCGACTTTTTGCCCAGCCCAGCGAGGGTCAGCTTTGATGTTGAATAAGTTGTGGCTATTGCCACGGGCATTCGCAATCACTTTCTTACCCCAACCCGTTTCCAGTGCCGCTTGCGCTATCAACATCGCCGGGTCAGTGCCCAAGCTTCTAGCGGCTCGCTGCGCATAAGGCGTGAGTCGAGAAACAAACTCATCCGGCGTTTCAAAAGGCTTGGCGTTCATCTCAGGGGCCAATGCGCTTTGCTGAGGCTTCACCTCAACGTTCGGCTTGATTGCCTGTTCCAACGCTTCGAGATTTGGAAGCACTGGCTCTTCGTCTGTATTCACAGGAGGAACACGCAAAGTTGGCGATAAATCGATACGCCCACTTGCCGTGTTCTCACCGACATCCATCGGCTCACCTTGTGCGCTTTTAAATTGCTGAACGATCAAATCCGCAAGCCCGAGCGAACCTTCACGAGACAAGGTACTCGACAGCTGTTCATCGGCCATTTGCTCGTAGAACTTTGACGTGCGGTTATCAATCAAGTCAGATTTGAAGGCGTCATTCGCCTCACGCATTGATTTAAACAACATCTGCGTAAAAATCGCTTCAAATTGTTCAGCCGCTGCACGCATAGCTTCATCTGATTGTTTCCCATCGCCGTTCGATGCTTTCTGACGCAACGAGTCTAAGCGGCTAAGGTCATGGATGAATCCGGTATCAATGGGCGTTTTCATAGGCTTAAATCACTATCAGTTGACCGTCGATAGCCCCTGCTTGCTTGAGCGCTTGCAAGATGGCCATCAAATCAGACGGCGCTGCGCCGACACCGTTTACCGCACGAACCAAATCATCCAAGGTCACGCCCGGCTTAAAGTGGAACATGCGTCCATCTTCTTCTGATACTTCGACACCAGAATCAGGCACGACAACGGTTTCTCCCCCCGAGAATGCGCCCGGTTGACTGACTTGTAAGTTTTCATTGATCGTGACTGTCATGCCACCATGGGTAATCGCAGCGGGACGAAGGCGTACATTCTGACCAACAACGATGGTGCCAGTGCGGCTGTTCACGATAATTTTCGCGGCGGCATCGGCAGGCACAAATTCGAGGTTTTCAATGGTAGACAAGAAGGCAACGCGCTGAGACAAGTCACGCGGTGCGCGAACACGAATCGAGGTCGCGTCCATCGCTGCGGCAGTATTAGGGCCGAGGAAGCTGTTGATAGAATCTGACATGCGCTGTGCGGTCGTAAAATCAGATTCAAAAAGATTAAAGGTAATGTGGTCGCCACGCCCAAATGGAGACGGGACTTCTTGCTCTACCGTTGCACCGTTGGTGATTCGACCCACTGTCGGCGTATTGCCCACGATTTTTGAGCCGTCAGCCCCTTCAGCACTGAAACCGCCAACAATGAGGTTACCTTGTGCCACGGCGTAGGTTTTACCATCAAGGCCTTTCATGAAGGTTTGGACTAACGTGCCACCGCGCAGACTTTTCGCCGATCCGATCGATGACACTGTGATGTCAATTTTCTGACCCTGCTTTGCAAACGCTGGAAGCTCTGCACTCACAGCAACAGCTGCCACGTTTTTGGTTTTCGGTTTGGTGCCTGGTGGCAACTGTATACCGAAGTTTTTCAGCATGGCATTAAAGCTTTGATCAGTGAAAGGCGTGCTTTCCCCTGTCCCCGCAAGGCCTACCACCAAGCCGTAACCGACCAATTGGTTGCTGCGCACTCCCGCCACTTCCGACACATCTTTAATGCGGGCAGCATAGGCAATGGGGCTAGCCAGTGCAGCAATCAATAAAAGCGTTAGCCAATTCTTCACGTCAAATCTCCGACAACGTCATTACGTTTACAGAACAACATTGAAGAATCGTGCCAACCAGCCCTGATCTTGCGTATCTTGTCGATCGCCAGTACCAGAATACTGAATGCGCGCATTCGAAATACGCGTTGAAGCCACGGTATTTTCTTGGCTGATGTCATCAGGACGGATGGTGCCGCTCAAACGAATATATTCATCGCCGGTATTCAGCGTCAGCCATTTCTCGCCGCGAATGATCAAATTGCCGTTCGCCAACACATCAATCACTTCAACAGAGATCGAGCCGCTAATGCTGTTGCTCTGATCAGCACTGGTTGAGCCGCTGGTTTTGTTGTCATGACCCGCGGCGTAAGACAAGTTGGAATCACCGATAGTGACTTCTTGCCCCCCCATTTCAAGCGGGTCCATGCTCAAATCGCTTGATTTGTTCGCATCGGTGCTGGCGCTTTTTTTCGCTTGTGTTTTTTCTTCCAACAACACGGTGACAATATCGCCAATGCCGCGCGGTTTAGTGTCATCATAAAGATCTTGCGCCTGTGCAATACTGAACAGCGAACCTGTGGCTGTCGTATAGTGCTCAGGTTGGCGTGGCGGATGTAGTGGTGACCAAGAAGGATCACCTGCCATCGCGTCTTCACGCTGACGCAGTAATCCAATCAAGCCTTCGCCCTGCGGCTCTGTGTTGCCTTCAACGGCATCAGTCTCTGTGGTGGCTTCTGCCACTTCATTTTGCGCAAGTAGCGCTTCTGGATCCATCAAGCTACAACCCGATACAGTCACCAGCATCAAACTTGTTATTAGTAACTTTTTCATCCGCGCTTTACTCCATTAAAGTTGCTGATTCACATAGCTCAGCATCTGATCGACAGAAGAAATGACTTTGGAGTTCATTTCATAAACGCGTTGCGCTTCGATCATGTTAACCAGCTCTTCGGTGACGTTAACGTTGGAGGTTTCCAGCATTGATTGACGAATGCTGCCTAATCCATCAAGTCCCGGCACACCTTCTTGTGGGTCGCCACTGGCACCCGTTGGCAAGTAAAGGTTTTGGCCAATAGGCTCAAGGCCACCTGGGTTGATGAAATCTACCGTCGTTATTTGCCCCAACACGGCGTTTGCCGTTTGGCCACGCAGTCGAGCAGAGACTTCACCGTCAGTACCGATAGTCACTTGAATTGCATCAGGCGGCACAGCGATTTCAGGCTCAAGGGAGTAACCCGCACCTGTCGTTACAATCACGCCTTCATCATTCAGCGTGAACTGGCCGTTACGTTGGTAACCGATGTTGCCATCAGGTAGCAAGACTTGGAAGAAGCCGTCACCTTCGATCATCAGATCTAAGGCGTTATTGGTCGTTTGCGCATTACCGTTGCTGTGCACACGTTGTGTCGCCACGACTTTAGCACCGGCACCCAACATCAAACCGCTCGGTAGTTCAGTATTTTGAGACGACTGGCCGCCCGGCTGATTGATGTTTTGATAGAACAAGTCTTCAAACACAGCACGGGATTTTTTGAAACCAATTGTCGAGGCATTCGCCAAGTTGTTAGAAATGGTCGAAATATTGGTCTGCTGAGCGTCTAGGCCCGTTTTACTCACCCACAAAGCTGGATGCATAATGATTCCCTCTTAATTAACCCAGGCGAAGCAAAGAGTTGGATGCTTGATCCATTTCTTCGGCGGTCTTCATGAGTTTGACTTGCATTTCGAAGTGGCGTTGAAGATCAATCAGACCAGTCATTTCACCAATGGCGTTGACGTTGCTGCCTTCTAGCGCGCCGGTAAGCAGAGTGACCCCTGCATCAGCGGCATACGTGGCACCTGGGTTCACAGGCTTGAACACGCCATTTTTGTCTTTGAATAAATCATTGTTGTCAGGACGAACAAGTTTGATGCGATCCACTTCTTCCATGGCTTCAGGTGGTGCACCTTGCGGCAACACAGACACAGTGCCATCCGTACCGATTTCAATTTTTGACACCGGTAACGGTAAGAAGATAGGTGCGCCGCTTTCCCCCAAGATCAAATGACCATGGCCATTTTGCAGCATACCGGTTTGATCCACTTTCAAGTTACCCACACGGGTGTAACCTTCTTGGCCCGTACCGTCCAATACCGCCAACCAACCGTCACCTTTAATGGCAACGTCAAGTTCACGACCTGTCGTGATGGTTGAACCTTGAGCAAAGCTGTGCCCTGGACGCTCAGTCATATTGAATACGCGCGTTGGCAAACCTTCACCATAAGCCTGCATTGCTCGTGCCTGCTCTAAATCAGCACGAAAGCCTGTGGTGCTTACGTTAGCGAGGTTATTGGCACGTAATTGCATGCCTTGCATGTCTTGTTTTGCGCCACTCATGGCGAGGAATAATGCGCGATCCATTTGACGTTCTCCTGTCGCTTATGCAAGACATAAAGCAAGAAGAGTGCCAATTTAAAATAATAATAATTTACAAGGCATTAGTGCAATAAACACATAATAACAGAAGAGAGAAAGGGGGGAGTTGTAGGAAATGAATTGCCGCCTGACATGCAAGCGGCAATTTCACGTATCGATCAATGAACCGATTAGCGAATCTGAAGGATAGTCTGTTGCATCGAATTACCCACTTCAAGTGAACGCGAGTTCGCTTGGAAGTTACGTTGAGCAGTGATCAAATCCACCAGCTCTTGGGTCATATCAATGTTTGATTGTTCGATGGTGCCGCTTTTCACTTTACCAAACGCACCTTGCATCGCTTCACCCCACACCGCATCACCAGATTGTTGGGTGACTTTCCACTGGGTGTTACCCGCTTGTGACATACCTTGTTGGTTAGAAACACGCACCAACGCCACTCGGCCTAGTGCAACGTTTTCACCGTTGCTGTACGTCGCCATGATGGTACCTTTCGGATCGATATCGACTTTTGCAAGGTAGCCCGTGGTTGCACCATCTTCGTTAAACTTACGCATTTCAAACGGTGATGCGTATTGTGTTGGCTCTTCAAAGTTAATCGCCAGCGATTGTGCACCGTCTGCACCATTCATTTCCAAGCCCGCGCCGTTAGGACCAAATTCAACGGTTTGAATAGGCTGACCGCCATTAACCGTGTTGACGGAACCGTCGCTGTTAAACTCAACAGAGTGACCAACGTGGCCGGTTGCGCTGGTGAAGTCACCCGCGGTTAAGTTAACAGGCTTCTCGCCTTCAGAGTCAGTTGCGCTGTAGTACACCGCCCATTTGTTCGGTGTAACGTTATCTTTAACATAATAGGTTGTCAGTTTGTACGGCTGGCCTAGTGAGTCAAAGATCGTCGCAGAGGTCGCTTTGTTATAGGTATCAGGATCTTCTGGGTTAAACAGAGTTGGATCTTTTTCTGCAGCACCCGCTGGTAGGTTCAAACCAATATCAACGTTCTGAGAAGCACGAGGTTGACCAAATTGGTCTGGCACTTGAAGTGATTTTGGCTCAAACGAACCCACTTGGCCGGTCTCAGTATCTACGTTGTAACCTAATAGGTACTGACCTTCAGAGTTAACGACGTTGTTGTCTTTATCCAGATGGAAAGCACCGTTACGGGTCAACACGTTGTTTTGTGTCGCCAGTTTGTCGTTCGCCACGGCAAAATAGCCGTTGCCGCTTACTCGAAGATCAAGCGGGTTGTTGGTGTAAATACTTGAACCTTCATGGAATTGCTGCGCCACAATAGAGGTTTGCACACCGCTACCCGTCGTGGTCTTTGCGTTCGAGAAAATCGAAGCCGAGTAAACATCACCAAATTCAGCGCGCGATTCTTTAAAGCCAAAAGTGTTGGCGTTCGCAATGTTGTTACTGGTGGTATTCATGTCCTTTTGAGCTGCCGCGAGGCCACTCAGTGCGATATTCAATGCCATTGCTGGAACTCCTCTATCCTTTAACCTTTGCTCGCGCCGCCGACGTTAGCATTACCTACTTCAAGCACCTCGGTGAGTTTCACCGGTGATGTGTAACCTGCAATGTTTAGCATGACGTTGCCATCACCGTTACCCAGTAGGACACTGTTTACATTGGCGTAAGTCGATAGTTCGAAGTCTTGAGACTTTCCATCAACAAAGCCGCTTACGTTCATGGTGTATTTGCCTTCCGGCAATGGATTGCCACTGTCATCCAAGCCATCCCACTCGACGCGGTGATCGCCCGGTGATTTCGCACCAATACTGAAGTTTTTAAGTAACTGACCCTGTTCGTTTTGAATACGTACCATGACGTCATTCATCGCTTGAGGCAGTTTAACCATCGCTGCAATGCCACCCGCGGCTGCTTTAAAGCTCTCGTTACCTGGCACTAATACATCTTGGCCGACCAGTGACGATGCTTGAAGCGCTTGGCTCGACGTCATTGCTGCATTCAATGAACCAAATTGTTCATTCATTTTGCCTATGCCATCAACGGTCGCGAACGATGCCATTTGGGCAATCATTTGCTCGTTATCAACCGGTTTGAACGGGTCTTGGTTCGCAAGCTGCTTGGTCAATAGTGAGAGAAAGTCTTCTTGATTCAGGTCAGTTTGACCTGTGACTTTTTCTCCCGTATCACCGCGCTCTGTGCGTTGCTTTTCTTGTAGGGCTTTGAGTTGGTCAATGTAGCTGCCGCCACCTGCACCACCTGCGCCGTCAATCGGATTCATAATGCCGTCCTTCTACCTTACTTACCCATCTGTAGTGTACGCATCAGCATTTGTTTACTTGCCTCTGCCACTTCTACGTTGGTTTGATAGGAACGGGAGGCCGAAATCATATTGGCCATCTCTTCCATTACATTTACGTTTGGTTTGAAAATGTAGCCTTCCGCATTTGCCATTGGGTGATCAGGATTGAACTCGGCACGCAGTGGCTTTTGACTCTCCACGATACCTTCAACACGTACTGGAACACTTTGTCCTTGCGACGCAAACTTGTTCAATTCCGCGGCAAATATAGGGTGACGTGCTTTGTACGTTTCTTCAGCTGAGCTGCTGACAGAGTTCGCGTTCGCCAAGTTACTGGACGTGGTATTCAGTCGAACAGACTCTGCACTCATGGCAGAACCGGTGACGTTGAACACATTAAATAGACTCATCCATTAATCCCCTTTCAGTGCCTTGGACATGTTTTTGAACTTAGAACCAAGAAAGTCCAGCGACGCCTGATATTCAAGTGCGTTTTGCATAAACAAGTTACGTTCTACCTGCGCATCCACGGTGTTGCCATCGCCAGTGTCAGGTTGATTTGGAACACGGTACATCTTTTGACCATCCACTTGTGAAGAGGCAGTAATGTGCCGCCCATCCGTTCGGCTCAGGCCAATGCTTGCCCCAGAAGTTGCCGCTTGAAGCGCACGTTCGAAATCCATATCTTGAGCTTTGTAACCTGGCGTATTCGCATTCGCGAGGTTACTTGCCAGTGTCTCAGCCCGCTGAGAGCGCACACCGACAGTGTGTTGATGAATCCCCAGCGCTTTATCGAACGATATTGCCATGTGGCAACCTCCTAAAATCTTCTATTGATAGAAAAGCAATATGGATGCCAACTTTCACCACATATCGTCAAAAGTAAAATTACCACTTACTATTCAATGTATTACTTTATTTTTCAGTGCTAATTTTCATGCTTTCACTATCCATCAGGCACAAAAAAAGCGGCAACTTCTGTGCCGCTTTTTACGTAGTTCGTGTGTTGGCCTATTTCAGACGGTAAATAATGCCAGGGTTACAACGGATCATTTCAAAACGATCCGTCAATCCTGTCAGAGATTCCGATGCGCCCAGCAACAGATACCCTCCAGGATTAAGGCTTGATGCCATCTGATTTAATACCTGTGCTTTCATTTCCGGCGAGAAATAGATCAGCACATTTCGACAAAAAATGATGTCAAACTTTCCATGTAGGCTGTAGCTTTCCATCAAGTTTTGAGGCTTGAACGTCACCATGCGCTTTAATGAATCATTCACCTTCATGCGGCCTTCGCCAGCATCTTCGAAGAATTTTCGCTTCCGCTCAGGAGACAGACCTCGGCTCAATGCCAAATTGTCATAAATCCCTGCGCGACAGTTCTCCAGCATGGTTGAAGAAATATCAGTGCCAGTGATTTGTGCACTTTGAAAAAGGCCTGGTCGCCTCGCAAGCACTTCTTGGATCGTCATCGCGATGGAGTACGGTTCCTGTCCTGATGAGCTTGCCGCTGACCAAATTTTGATTGGGCGTTTATTTTCCGCTACCTCTGGCAGCAGTTTGTTTGCCAAAACATCAAACGGATAGGTATCCCTAAACCATAAGGTTTCATTTGTTGTCATTGCATCAATAGCAGCAACGGCCAAATCGCGATTGCGGTTGGTCAGCACAAGCTGAAACAGCTCCGACATCGAAGCGAGTTTGTAGCGTGTAAGAAGCGGACTAAGTCGGCTTCTTACGAGATATTGCTTACTGTCGCCAAGAACAATGCCACATTTGCTTTCGAGATATTTACAAAAATCACGGTACTCTTGTTCTGTGATCGCTATATTCGTCATGGATTAATTTTCTTGACCTTTTACCGCGTTCATTACGGCTTCGCCGAGTTCATCTGGGTCGAACTTCGGTATGAATGCATCTGCCCCAACTCGCTGTACCATAGCTTCATTGAAGACACCACTGAGAGACGAGTGCAATACTACATGAATATCTTTGAGGCTAGGGTCTTTTTTAATTTCAGTTGTTAAAGTGTAACCATCCATCTCTGGCATCTCGATATCTGAGATAACGAGCGCAAGATCGTTAATGGTGCCTTCAGCCGCCATAACCTGGAGTTTTTCCAGTGCATCTCGGCCGTCATGTGCGAGTACAACATTATACCCAATGGTTTCCACAGCACGTTTTACCTGGCGACGAGCGACACTTGAATCATCAGCAACGAGCACAGTTGTTGGGTCTGAACCGCCCTCTTCAAATACCGGTTTGTTGGCCAGCACTTCCTCACTAATATCTTCGTTCACCGGTGAAATCTGGTTTAGGATTTTCTCTACGTCGAGAATTTCTACCAGCTCGCCTTCAATCTCAGTCACAGCAGTGAGGTAGTTCGAGCTACCGGTACCTTCTGGTGGAGGCAGGATCGCTTCCCAGTGCATGTTAACAATGCGCTCAACCGAACCCACTAAGAAGCCTTGAGTGGAGCGGTTAAACTCTGAAATGATAATAAAGCGGTTTTCCGGGTCAGTGATTGGCAACCCACCCGTTGCCAGGCTCATATCGATGACTGAAATGGTTTGCCCACGAATGTGTGCCACACCTTTGACCAGCGGATGCAAATTTGGCATGGAAGTCAGCTTAGGGCATTGGAGTACTTCCTTTACCTTAAACACATTGATGCCGTAACGTTGTTTTCGCATCAATCGGAAGGTCAATAGCTCTAGGCGGTTTTGACCCACCAATTGTGTACGCTGATTGACCGTATCAAGAATCCCCGACATAAGATAAACTCCATATTGCCCTGATTTTTTTTATCGTATTGCAGCAAACATTGGCTCAACAAACTTCATCGTCGAACCAATTCGTGGAACACTGCAGCTATGTTTAACATACTAACCAATTTGTGACTTATGTGTTACCAACGATTAGCCTGTCTCTTTATCGGCACATTTCTCATTGGCTTTAGCTCCATTATAGCCGCTGCTCCGGCAAATCAACTTGAAGCCGTAAAAGTTGCCGCAGAGGAATATGTTACGACCTTGATAACCCCGCCCGCACAGGGGGAGCTAAATGTGCAAGCCGGAAACCTTGACGCTCGATTACGCCTTTCAAATTGCCCATCACCTCTTGATGTTTCTGTTCCTGGACGACAATCATTGAACAAAAGCGTGACGGTGATGGTTACGTGTGAAGAAGATGACTGGCAAGTTTATGTGCCTGTGCAAATCAGTCTACTCACACCGGTCGTGGTAGCAAAACGCCCGTTAGATCGCGGAGTGATGCTTACAAACGACGATTTAACCGTTCAACTTGTTGATGCTCGCTTTCAACGCGGTCAAACGTATACAGATGTGTCGACGGTTGTGGGCTCTCGCATTAAACGCGTGGTAGGTATTGGGCAGCCAGTGCAAGGTAATGACATTTGTATGGTGTGTCGAAGTGATGAGGTCGTTATCACAGCAACGGGTAGTGGCTTGAATATTATTGCAAAAGGTACAGCATTGAGTGACGGTGCTCTCGGCGAACAAATTAAAGTACGCAACAGCAAATCGAATCGAATCGTCGATGCTACAATAACCTCCGTCGGCCAAGTAATTGTAAAATTCTAGTTTCCTGAAATTAAGTGCTAAAGTTCATATGAGTACGGCCGATACTGTGAGCAACAGAAGGTTCGGGCATTTAAAAGGTTTTATTATGGCAAGTATTGATCATTTGCGTTCTGGTCAACCCATTAACACGAACAGAAGCAATCAAAACAAAACGCAAAATGCAGCAGCAGAAACAGGCGCGGCGAGTGATGTTCGCCAAACCCGAGGTGATGCATTTTCAATGAGCGATGAGAGTCGAGCGATTGGCGCTATGAATCAACAAATGGCAAGTGAAACACATTTTGACAGCGCGAAAGTCGCTGCGATTAAAGCCGCCATCGCAAACGGATCTTACAAAGTCGATGCAGACCGCCTTGCGGCTAATATCATGAAGCACGAAGATGAGCTTCGTAGTATCAAGTAATTGACGATGTCTGACGAAACGCTCACGTTCGAACAACAACTCAGCGCACAAGCTGAGGACGTCAACGCATTACTTGACGTGATGCAAGCCGAAATATCGGCGATTGCTTCTCGTAAAGCAACGGATATTGACGCCCTTGCAAAGCAAAAGCTCGCTTTGATTAATGCCATACGACAACGCGACCAATTTCTTGCTCGATGCCCTGAGCTCGCCGCTCCTTCTGATGAAACAAAAGAACAGATCATCAACATTCAAGATGTTCTCACTCAATGCCACCAGCAAAACGAAAATAACGGCATTGCCCTTCAGCGCGCTCAGCTCAGCATGCACAAGCTTCGTAATTTATTTCAAGAAGCCACAGGGAAAAGTGAAATGACCTATGACAGTGAAGGTCAAGCGTCTGGCAGCCGCACGCTCGGTACCAACATAAAAGCGTAAGTTAACGTTCAAGCTTCCCGTTTTAGAACAAAACATCAGAATAGAAACCAAATAGAAAAAGCAGCCCATGGCTGCTTTTGTCGTATTCAACAGTATGACGCGAAAAGAACACGCTTAGAAAATGATCGCGTCGTTGCGAGGCACATGGTGAGATTCACCGTATTCAGTCATCTTCTTCATTTTACGTAGATTCAATTCAAGCTCTGTGACGTAACTGTCACCCACCTGATAAGTGCTCACAACTTCCGCAGCACGAATGATGCCATCGACCGCACCGTGGGTTTTATCAATGCCTAGCGCTTGATCATCCACTTGTGTCAGCCCGCTTACTCGAATGCCATAAACCTGTTCGGATAATTCTTTATACGCTTCAAGTTTTGATGCGCGCATGGCACGAAACTGTTTTTCTTCTAGGGTTTCACCACGCTGAGCGGTGACCGACGCGGTACCCACAGCAGTGAGTACTTCATCAGAACGAATACGTGTAATAGGCTGACAAGCATTGAGCAGCATTACCATTGTCAGCATTAGCCAAATTTTCATGTGAACTCCACTCATCAATCTTGTTTATTCATTTTTCGCGGTTCAAGGCTTCAACGTGACGGTATCAGACATGTGTTTGCGCTTATCGCCACGAATGATCACACCATCTTCAATGCGTACTTTACGCAGCGTATCAATGTCTCGACCAATGCGATCCGCAGGCAAAAAGCCTTGCGCTGACGCAACGACAACGCGTGAGCGCATGCCAACAATACGCGCATTCACCAATACCCCGCCGCCTTGGCGCAACATGGTGCCCGTCAGGACATAGTCAATCTGCTGTTCGGGGTTCAACTCTTTCCAGTTACGGCTAAGGGTGAAATCACCTTCAGGCGTCACGCGGATAGCCCCCGTGGTTTTAAAATCAATGACTGTAAAACCACGGCGCTGCATTTGGTAGATCATGCCTTCTGTCACGGAGTTTCCGAGCCAGTTGGTTTCGTCCATTTCTTCGACGTCAACAAACGAGACCACTGCCATTGGTGTTCTTGCCGTCAGGTAGTTGTTTGTCTCAAGCAATTCGGTCGCCAAACCATCGAGAAAATAATCGAGAGTGTGCCGAGGTGTTTGTTGCAACAGAAATTGGCTACCCGGATACGGTTCTTTACCGTTATAGATCGGGTTGTACGCACAAGATACGGTTGCGAGACTCAGTAATATCACTATCCAGTTTTTCATTGTCGTCTGGCTCCGGATACGTTTAACGCATGATATTTCACCACATCATACGTGTGAAATTTCAAATCCATTTATCGCACCATTTTTTGGGAACATTATTTGCATCTATACGGTTTATTCGTGCAATGTATTGCTAACCGCGTTGCCGCTTTTACTGCGATGTATCTTGGTCTAGCAATTTTTATACCTACTATTGGATATCAGGGCTATGCGTAAAAAAATTCTTAAGCCATTGGTTGCTTGTATTGCACTCTCAGCACCGTCAGCCAACGCGGCATGGTACGAAGTCACTGGCGTCAGCACCATTTTAGAGAACAAAGACCAAGCCCGAGAACGTGCGCTTGAAGACGCTATTTATCAGGCGATAAAATTCTCTGGTGCTGATATCGCGGGCCTAACGGCAATCCGTCCGTACCTGAAAGAGACCCGCAACGACTATCAATTCAGCGGAAATGAAATTCGCCACGTCCAAGTGCTGAAATCGAAGCAATCTGATGGCGTCATAAAATTGACTGCGCGGGTTGATATCTATCCAACGGCAAATGCTTGCCACAAGAACCAATATAAAAAAGGGCTTGTGATGGGCCGTTTTGACATTGTGTCTCCTGATCATGCCGCACTCGGCGGTATTTTCCGCTTCGGGGATGACTTCACCGTCTTACTTCAGCGTCAATTTGAAACGCAAGCACAAAGCTTTGTGGTGCAAGGCATTACGCCTCATGCCATCTCCCCTACCCAGCCTGATGTTGCCACTATGATTGCCGAAGACACTGGCGCTCAATATTTGCTGGTTGGAAACATCACTGACATGTCGGCAACGATCGACACCAAGGTATTAAGAAAAGACAAAACCAACCGACAATTGGCATTGTCTGTCGATGTGATCGACGGAAAGTCGGGGGACGTGATTTATCAGAACCTGTATCGCGATATCGCCGAATGGCCTTTTGAGCGACACAGCAAAGTCGATACCAAAACCGCCCGTTTTTGGACATCCGCGTACGGTGAGATGGCGCAGCGAATGAGCAGAAACGTGTTGCTAGATTTAGAAACGCATTTGGCGTGCCGTGCAACGACACCAGAAGTCGTGCAAATTAACGGCCAGAGAGGGCAAATTAATGCCGGACGTATTCATGGTGTGAAGTACGGTGATGAGTTGTCATTGTGGCATAACGCATCTTTTACCGACCAATACGGTACGCACCGCACCCAGCTCAAGAAAAGTGACATGCTGCTAACCGTCACGCGTGTGTATGAAAACTCATCAGAAATCTCAATCGCCCCTGTTGAACTCGGCTCAAGTGTTCAAATTGGTGATATGGTGACCAAACACACTCAATAACGTTAGATACCCCTTAATCTGATCCCGTATTTAGGTATACTGAATATCGGCGCTGCATAATCCCACCTTGTAGCGCCAATGCTCCTATAGCTCAACAGGATAGAGCAGTCGCCTCCTAAGCGATCGATCGGGGTTCGAGTCCCTGTGGGAGCGCCATTTCTTGGCCTCATATACCTCCAAACAATAAACCTAATCAAAACCCTTCTTTCAATATATCCAGCTCATTTTTTTGGTTTATCACAAACGGAAAAACGGGCCATAAAGGCCCGTTTGTATGTGATAGCTACGTCCTAATGGATTAGAAGTAGTATTCAGCACCGATTAGGATGTTAGTACCATCATTTTTCTCAGTGCTACCATCCATGTCGTATGAACGAACGTCCATGTACAAGTAAGTGCTTGGAAGCATGTAACCTAGACGACCAGTGATTGCTTGAGAATCGTCGTCGTTACCAAGTTTAGACTCGCTTGTTGCTGCATAGCCTGCTTTAAGTACCCAAGTACCGTCGATAACGTACTGTGCAGTTGCAGAGTATGCATCTTGGTCATCGCCAGTCAGACCATTTTCCATCATTTTGTATGCAGCAGTAAGCGTAACGTCACCTAGGAATACGCTACCACCAACGATAGCGTAAGAAACATCACCAGCTTCTTCTGTGGTCGCTGCTGTGCCTGGTTTAACGACAATATTACCATTATCATCAATAACAACGCTGTCTTCGGTCTTAGCTACTGCTGCGTCATATTTGCCTTGGTTATAGTAACCCGCGTGTACACTGAACATGTCTTGAGTGTAAGAAGTCGCGATGCTTGCAACCAGCGCGTCAGTCGTTGAGCCCATACCGCTCAATGTTGCTTGGAAGTTGAAGCCACCCCAAGTTGCAGAGTCAAAACGGAAGTTGTTATTTGCACGGTCTTCAAATGAAGCATCGATAGCATTGTGCCAATCGAAAACGTTACCTAGACCTGGGTTCGTGTGTGGCCAGTCAACGTAGTTATATGCAGCAACTAGTTGGCGACCAAATTTGAAGCTACCAACGCCTTCAAAATCAAGACCTAGGTAAGTATCACGCATACCGAACGCACCGTAATCAGTGTTGTTTGCGTCACCACTTTCGATTTGCCAGATAAAGTCTGGGCCAAAGTTGTCAAATGCTACACGGCCTTTAAAACCAATGCGTGATTCGATAACAGCTTGTGCTGCACCATCACCCACTTCTGGGTTAGTGATGTGCATGAAACCAGCTGCTTGGCCGTACATTTGTACTGCTTCACCGTTAAGATCGATAGCTGCGTTTGCAGAACCAGACATTGCAGCAACTGCAACAGCCATACCTAGTAGAGAACGTTTAAAAGTTTTGTCCATGGAAAACTCCTTAAAAAGTAAATGCCCGGTGGAGAGTTCATCGCTCTTAGTTGGCCGCCGTGAGCAACGACACCGGTGTTTATTTATTGATTCTGTATATCAACGATGTGCAGCTTAATTCGTATCGATTAAAAAAAAACACGCAGCTGAATGAAGTTTGAATTAGTTCAAACTTAACATCTAAAACGATATAATCACTTATTAATCAACAACTTATGATGTTGTGATTTATTATAAATATCAACAATTTTTAGATAAACGCTTAGAATAAAGATCTGACTCACACACTTTCTTCTCGAAAAGAAATATCTAATCCAAGATCACTAAAATCTAAACCGCGTAAAGTGATCTCAGACGCAGAATTCATTTCATTCGAAGGTGAAAAATTGCAAGAAGGCCTATTCATTTGCTTATCGATAGGCGTTGAACAAAGAAAAAGCCCCTCGTAAAAACGAGAGGCTTTCGAGTGCGAACTGGTGAGCAGTTGCTATCTGATGTTATTGCGCTTCACGTTGGGCAATAAAGGCGAGAGCTTGTTCGATACGAGAAACAACGCGCGCTTGCCCAACCAATGCCATCACTGCATCAACCGATGGTGATTGGCCTTGGCCGGTAACCGCGACGCGAAGTGGCATCCCTACTTTACCCATACCAAGATCCAGCTCACTGCAAGTATCAGCGATCACCGCGTGCAGGTTTTCAACTGTCCATGCATCTTGCGCTTTTACTTTAACAAGTGCGAGCTCAAGCGCTTCTTTAGCAACAGGGCGAAGGTGTTTCTTCGCAGCGCCTGCTTCAAACTCTTCGAAATCTTGATAGAAGTAGCGACATTGCTCAGCCAAATCGATCAATGTGTTGCAGCGCTCACCCACAAGAACAATAACATCGGCGATTGCTGGACCGTTTTCCGTTGAAATACCTTTAGCATCAAGATGCCATTGAAGGTATTTAGCCACATACTCTGGCTCAGACGTTTTGATGTAATGGTTGTTCAACCAAAGAAGCTTATCTGTGTTAAATGCTGATGCAGATTTACTCACAGATTCAAGGCTAAATAAGCTGATCATTTCTTCTAGAGAGAAGATTTCTTGGTCACCATGAGACCAACCCAAACGTACCAAATAGTTCAGTAGCGCTTGCGGCAAGTAGCCTTCATCACGGTATTGCATGACACTCACAGCACCGTGACGTTTCGACAATTTCGCGCCGTCATCCCCCAAAATCATAGAGCAATGCGCAAATTCAGGTACCGCTGCGCCAATCGCTTTGTAGATATTGATTTGACGAGGGGTGTTGTTGATATGGTCTTCACCACGAACAACTTGAGTAATACCCATATCCCAGTCATCAATGACAACACAGAAGTTATAGGTCGGGCTACCGTCGGTACGACGGATGATCAAATCATCCAACTCACTGTTAGCGATTTCGATTCGGCCACGAATCTTGTCATCAAATACTACCGTCCCTTCTTTCGGGTTGCGGAAACGAATACAGAAAGGAGAACTGTCGGTGGCTTCAGCGTTTGCCGCAATGACTCGCGGGTGATTAGCATCGTATCGCGGCTTAGTGCCAGCAGCCATCTGCTTTTCTCGGATTTCGTCAAGAAGCTCTTTTGGCGCATAACATTTATAGGCTTTATTTTCAGCGAGTAGCTGATCAACCACTTCGTTATAGCGATCGAAGCGTTTCGTTTGGTAGTAAGGACCTTCATCCCAATCCAAACCTAACCACTGCATACCTTCAATGATCGCATCGATAGCTCCTTGAGTAGAGCGCTCAATATCAGTGTCTTCAATACGAAGGACAAACTCTCCGCCAGTGTGTTTAGCGTAAAGCCATGAATAAAGTGCAGTGCGTGCACCGCCTACATGCAAGAAGCCTGTTGGGCTTGGAGCAAAACGTGTTTTAACGTTCATGTTAATCCTATTACGTTTGGCAAAATTTGAGTGATGCGGAGAGAGCTCCGTAAGGGCGCTATTGTAAGCGGAGTCTCACGCCTGGACAACGTTAGACTTTGTAGGGAGGTTCAATGCAACGAAGCGAACTGATAGAATATTAAATTTGCAACCATTCAACACTAAAAATAAGATTTAGATCTTATTTATTAACACGAAGTGTAAATAACTCCTAACATAAACGTGAAACACATAACAAACAGTTAGGAGAGATACTGATGAAAAAATTACTACTTATTATCGCTGCATTCAGCTTCACTTCAGCAACAAGCTTCTCCGCGCTAGCAGATGGCGCATCAGCCGCAACGCAAGCGGGCCCACTCGTCACATGCGAGCATAGTGATGGTTCGACAACCGAAACACCGTCACTCCTTTGCCGATACGGCGATGGGAAAATTGTTCTGTAGCATCAAATACCGAACAAATTAAATACAAAAAAGAACGCCATATGGCGTTCTTTTTTAATACAAATGCACTCATAGACTGGCAACGTTAAGAACGAACGTTTTTCACTGCCCACTGGAGAAATTGTTTCTGCGTCTCTGGATTCATTCGTAGGAAATCTGCTTGCATCAAAATGATTGAGTTTTCAGGAGATACACCCTGTGCCGGCTGAATAGATACTTGTTTCTGTGGTGCAATGACCGTTGGTTCACTTGTTTTTTGAACGTTACTCGGCGCGCTTGCTTCAGCTGCATTCGCAACAGCCGACGCAGTTAAGGCTGCCCCACCCAGAACAACGCCCTGCTTCTCATTAAATCTCGCTAGTTCTTTTTCGTAATCTCTCAAAAAACCTGGGCCTTGAGGGAGAACATTTTGTTGAGAGGATACCGTTTTCCCTGATTGATCAGTCATCGTAAAAGAAGGGGACTGTTTAAAATCTTTGACCTGAGCCTCACGCATAATCTGGCGTGTCGGCTCTATCATTATCTCTTTATCTTCAGACGTAAAAGTGACAACCAAAGGGTCTGACTTGAACTTTTCATATTCAGAGCCAGTCGCGATAAGCTTTGAGAGACGAATGACAAGTTGGTTTGTACCATTTTCCAGGGAGAATTGGCTTTTTCCCATAACAGTAATAGGGAGTTCTTCGCCATTGACAACTACTGCCTCCACATCCTTATGCAGAGTAACGTTTACTTCAGCATTAGCGACAAAAGGTACTAATGCTCCAACTACGAGTACTGATTTAAGAATCTGTTTCATACTGCCCTCCATGAAAAATGCGAGCACCTATTTGGCGCTCGCATCAATATTACTACAAGTGCTCTATTACTTAGAAGTAGTATTCAGCACCAATTAGTAGGTTAGTGCCATCGTCAGTTTCATCTGAACCATTGTAGTCATAGCTACGAACGTCCATGTATAGGTAAGTGCTTGGCAGGATGTAACCTAGACGGCCAGTGATAGCTTGTGAATCATCGTCAGTTCCAAGCTTAGACTCTGAAGTTGCCGCATAACCCGCTTTAAGAACCCACGTACCATTGATAACATATTGAGCAGTCGCAGAGTAAGCGTCTTGGTCGTTGTTAGTTAGACCGTTATCCATTGCTTTCCAAGCTGCTGTTAGCGTCAAGCTATCAAGGAATACGCTACCACCAACGATAGTGTATGATACATCACCTGCTTTATCGCCAGCGTCATCTACATAGTCAGCTTGGTTATAGTAGCCAGCATGAACGCTAAACATGTCCTGAGAGTAAGAACTTGCAAGGCTCGAAACCATTTGTTTAGTAGAATCACCCATGCCGCTAAGCGATGCTTGGAAATTAAAACCACCAAAGCTTGCTGAATCAAAACGGAAGTTGTTGTCTACACGGTCTCCAAAACCAGCATCGATTTTGTTGTGCCAGTCAAAAACGTTACCCAAACCAGGGTTTGAATGTGGCCAGTCAACATAGTTATATGCAGCGATAAGCTGACGACCGTATTTGAATGAACCAACACCTTCAAAGTCCAAACCTAAATAAGTATCACGAGCACCTAGTTGGCCAGATTTTGCGCCATTGTCCGCGTTGCCGCCTTCAATTTGCCAGATGAAATCTGGACCCAAGTCATCATAAGCAACACGACCTTTGAAGCCGATACGTGATTCAATAACAGCTTGTGCAGCACCGTCTTTACCTTGAGCTTCAGGGCCAGTCAAGTGAATGAAGCCCGCTGCTTGACCGTACATAACTACGTTTTCGCCAACCAACTCAATTGCTGCGTTTGCGCTACCTGAAACTGCTGCAACTGCTACTGCTGCACCCAATAGTGAACGTTTGAACATTTTTTCCATGGAATAAACTCCTAAAAGGGATTTCTAAACGTCATACCATTGCTTTTAAAGGTTGGCCGCCGAAAGCAATGATGTGATTACTCGTTCGTAAAAAATGATAAATTATTCATCACTTTAAATTTTTAGAAACCGATTGAACTCTCCCTCAACCGATGTATTCAGCCTACTTCCACGTGAAAAAACATCAATGAGAACTTTATTTGTTATTAAAAAAATATGACTCGGTGCAAAGTTCCAGCCATGTTCGTGATCAAGATCTCCATTTTATATAAAAACATCAAGTTAAAAATATAAAATGATTAATTTCAGATACTTAAATAAATAATTGCATTAATACAACTGGGAAGTTTTCAATCTTGACGATCTAGATCACAAGAAAATATTCTCCAAAAAGGAACGGATAATCATTAAAGAAACATGATATTTCTCTTGGATAATTATCTACCTCATGGACTCATTGTTTTCCGAGCACAAAAAAACGCCAGTCATAGACTGGCGCTCATGGGCGAAAAAAGCGTCGGGATTTAGGAGAGCAGTTGCATCATTCCATCTTCATCTAAGATATCGATGCCAAGATCTTGTGCTTTGGTCAGTTTGGAGCCTGCCGCTTCACCCGCAATGAGAAGATCCGTTTTGGCGGAAACACTGCCTGTCACTTTCGCACCCAGCGCCTGAAGTGCCGCTTTGGCATCAGAACGAGACATCTGAGAAAGCGTGCCAGTTAACACAACCACTTTCCCTTCGAGCGCTAGCGACACACTTTCATCGCGCGCAGCAATTTCTGGCCAGTGAATACCCGCTTCCAATAGCGCATCTATGGCTTCTTTGTTGCGCTCTTCACTGAAGAACGATGTCACGTGCTTGGCGACAATGACACCGACATCTTGAACCTCAATCAGTGTTTCTTCCGTCGCTTCACGGATGGCGTCAAGCGTGAAGAAATGGTCTGCGAGATTCGCCGCGGTAGCCTCTCCCACTTCCCGAATTCCCAAAGAGTAGATAAAACGTGGCAGCGTGGTTTCTTTCGCTTTGTTCAGTGAATCAACAAGGTTTTGTGCTGATTTAGGCCCCATGCGCTCTAGCATGGTGATTTGACCAGCTGACAACTTGAATAAATCCGCAGGGGCTTGAACCAATTCTTTATCAATCAGTTGCTCAACGATTTTATCGCCCAAGCCGTCAACATCAAGCGCCTTACGCGATGAGAAATGCTTGATGGCTTCTTTACGTTGCGCGCGACAAATCAAACCACCCGAGCAACGCGCAACGGCTTCACCTTCAATGCGTTCAACGTGTGAATGACACACAGGGCAAGCCGCTGGAAACACTACGTCTCTTGCATCATCGGGTCTTCTGCTCTCAACCACATTCACGATTTGTGGAATAACGTCTCCAGCACGACGAATTATCACGGTATCGCCGATTTTGACGCCTAAACGAGCGATTTCATCTGCATTATGAAGCGTGGCATTGGAGACTGTCACACCACCAACAAAGACAGGGTCAAGTTTGGCTACTGGTGTAATCGCCCCGGTTCGCCCCACCTGGAACTCGACATCCAATAACATGGTGATTTCTTCTTGCGCAGGGAATTTATAAGCAATGGCCCAACGCGGCGCGCGAGCAACAAAACCCAGCTGTTCTTGCGTTGCAATAGCATCGACTTTAATCACGACGCCGTCTATTTCGTAAGGCAGCGCGTTGCGGCGTTCCATGATGTCTTGATAGTAAGCAATCACATTGTCTAAGCCATTCACTTTCTTCACTTCAGGACTTAATGGAATACCCCACAGACGAAGCTGCTCTAAACGGCCAATATGCGAATCGCCGAACGCTTCCGACATGACACCCACCGAGTAAGCATAAAAGCGAAGAGGACGGGTTGCAGTAATCTTTGGGTCTAGCTGGCGAAGGCTGCCAGCCGCGGCATTTCGGGGATTGGCGAAGGCTTTTTCACCTTTTTTTAGGTTTTTCTCATTCAGCTTATCGAAGCCATCTTTGAGCATAAACACCTCGCCGCGCACTTCTAAGCGTGCAGGCCAGCCTGAGCCTTGAAGTTGCAGTGGAACGTTGCGGATCGTGCGGGCATTGTGCGTGATATTTTCCCCCGTCGCACCGTCACCACGGGTGGCAGCTTGCACTAGCACGCCGTTTTCGTACATCAAACTCACCGCGAGACCATCCAACTTAGGCTCACAGCTATACGTAAAATCAGCAGCGTCGTTCAATCTGTCTTTCATGCGCTTTTCGAACGCTTTTAGCTCGTCATCATCGAATGCATTGTCGAGCGACAGCATCGGAATTTCATGACGAACTTGAACAAATGCACTGAGAGCCTGACCGCCAACACGTTGACTCGGTGAATCTGCAGAAACCAACTCAGGGTGCTCTGACTCTATCGCAAGCAATTGCTGCATCAAACGGTCATACTCCGCATCAGGAAGCTCTGGCTTGTCTTCTACGTAGTAAAGGTGCCCATGATAATTAAGCTGCGCTTTCAGCGCTTGCAATTGTTGTTGGATATCCGAGGTCATCAATTCAGCCCAGTCAGTCTTCTTCACTCAAACGACGAGTAAAGGATAAATAGAATAAGGCCGTAGTATAACCTCAAGCTTATCTGCGTTGCAGTTACACAATGTCGAAATTCACCGATGTTGAAGAAGGATTAACCGATATTCAGATTCCTTACAAAGCCGCATTCATTGCTTGTTGAAAGGCGCACTCGCCAGTAATATGAAACCGAATTTATGAGTGAGTCCTTGTATGTGCAGTTTTTGGAATAAACAACGAAGTCTATTGGGCGTCTTGCTCAGTTTTCTGCTCGTCTGTTTTTCTGCTGGCGCATCCACCACTTTCGAACGACAAACGGCAGTGTCGGATCTTTCGACCATGGTTTTGTCACCCCTGACTCACCACCAGCAAGATGCCACAGAATCACAAAACGATGCGCATCTGGAACATCGCGCTCCTGCAAAATCCATTGCTCCCGGTTTATCATCCATTCTTCGAAATGGATCTTTCCTGCCCGAGCGATTACACAATACAGAACCAAGCTACGAACTCGTCTTTGATTTCGAACCTTCAAGCATTCCATCACGATTGCAATATGTGCACGTTTCTTCACGCCATTGGCACGATTGGACGTTAAGAGGCCCCCCTTCCTCTTTGCACCGTATTTCAGGATGGAAGGAATCCAATCTGCTCTATCGGTTTATCAGCCAAGCTGACACTGCGTCTTAATTCTTATCATTTGAGCGTCTCGCTCACCGCTTTTGCACGTTTAAACAATCAGTCATACGCGAACTTATCGTATTGGCGGGTCTTTACGTGTCATGAATGAATACCAATCTGATTGGTATAAGACAAAGTTGCTGGCCAATTGCCAGTGAGACGATTGCTATGCAGTTAAAACCTAAACGAAAGACCGTGCTGAATCATTATCCAGCATGGAAATACGTCGTCCTAGTTACGACCATCATCATTATGCTTCTGAGCGCCCTTCCTTCTTGGTTTGGTGAAGAGGCGGCCGTTTTCATCAAACATAAAGACAATGGCATCGCCCCTGTCACACTAAAACACCAATTGGATTCCCACAGCGTCGATATAAAACGCATTGACCAAAAAGGCAACAGCACGACAGTTGTGCTGCAAGATGCCGCCGATCAGAACAAAACCAAAGGTATCCTGACGGAGTTCTCGAACAAAGATGACATTGTCACACTAGGTATGGTGCCCGCCGCGCCAAGTTGGTTACTTGAAATGGGCTTTAAGCCCATCAAGCTCGGACTAGATTTACGCGGCGGAGTGCAGTTCCTGCTTGATGTGGATATGCAGCAAGTATTCCGCTCTCACGCCGATCAAGCAGCAGATTCCGTCAAAGCTTTTGCCCGCGAAAACCGCATTCGTGGCTTGCGTGTTCACCAATCAAACGCCGATGGCTTTGTTGTGAATGCGCCTTCTGACGAGGCACAAAGTGCCGTTCGACAATACCTTCGTGAGCAATTCCCGCAGTGGGACGTGCAAGGGAAAGGTGACTTGGGCTTGTCAGTCAGTCTGAAAGAGGCAGAAAAACAAACCCTCACCAACCTGACTGTGCAGCAAAACCTGCAAACCATGCGCAGCCGCATCGAAGAATTGGGCATTACTGAAGCCGCCGTTCAACGTCAAGGTGAACACCGCATCCGCATTGAATTGCCAGGCGTTCAAGACCCAGCTGCGGCAAAAAATGTTATCGGCGCAACAGCAAGTTTGGCGTTCTATGAAGTAAAAACATCACCAACACCGGGCTCAATGATGATCCCCGATGACAAAGGTGCCCCTGTTTACGTGAGCCGCAAGCCGATTCTTTCTGGCGAACACATTGTGGATGCACGAGCAGGAATGGGCGAAATGGGCACACCTGAAGTGAACATTTCATTGGATGCCTCTGGCGGCAAAATGATGTCAGATTACTCAGCGAAGCACATTGGCGACCCGATGGGCACGGCGTATAGCGAATACAGCCGCGACAGCAAAGGCAATGTCGAGCAAACCAACACCATCATCAGCATTGCAACGATTCAATCTCAGCTGGGTAACCGCTTCCGCATTACGGGTGTCGGCCAACTTGAAGAAGCTCAAGACTTAGCACTGTTGCTGCGCGCAGGCTCACTGACCGCGCCAGTCACCATCGTTGAAGAGCGCACCATTGGCCCTTCTTTGGGTGCTGAAAACATTCAAAACGGTTTCGCGGCGCTGGCGCTTGGCATGGGTTTGACCTTGCTGTTCATGGCGGTGTGGTATCGCAAACTGGGTTGGGTGGCGAACCTTGCGCTTCTCATCAACATGGTGATGTTGCTGGGTCTTATCGCGTTACTGCCAGGGGCGGTTCTGACGCTTCCAGGTATTGCAGGTCTCGTGCTCACCATCGGTATGGCCGTTGATACCAACGTGCTTATCTTCGAGCGAATAAAAGAGAAAATGCGTGAAGGAAGAAGCTTCGCGCAATCTATTGACCTTGGCTTTAGCAGTGCGTTTGCCACCATTTTGGACTCAAACATCACCACGCTAATTTCCGCCGCAACGTTATACGCAATCGGTAATGGCCCGATTCAGGGCTTCGCCCTCACATTGGGGCTAGGTCTTCTAACAAGCATGTTCACGGGTATTTTCGCTTCTCGCGCGGTGATTAACCTATTTTGGGGTAAAGATGCGCGCCGTGATGTGAGGGTATAACCATGATAACAATCAAAAACATGACCAAATGGCGCCATATCGGCACCTTGCTTTCTTGTGTAGTGATGTTGATTTCCATTTTCACACTCGCGACGAAAGGCTTGAACTACGGGCTCGATTTCACGGGAGGAATGATCAGTGAAGTCAGACTGGACAAAACCCTGACAGCCAAAGAGATTCAATCCCACTTAGAAACCGCTTTGAACCAACCCGTGTCGGTGGTGGAAGCGGGAAACCCAGGTCAGTGGGTGCTTCGCTATGCCGCACCTGAGACGCTAAGCGATCAACCAGAAATCAAAACGCTACTCAATGGCTTTTCTGACAACGTTGAAATGCTCAACGTCAGTCTGGTTGGCCCTCAAGTAGGGCAAGAACTGGCAGAGCAAGGTGGCTTAGCGGTACTGATTACGCTGTTGGTAATACTTGGGTATTTGAGTATGCGCTTCGAATGGAGACTGGCGTCTGGCGCATTACTGGCCTTGGTTCATGACGTGGTGCTGCTGTTAGGCTTCTTCTCGGTCACAGGAATGGAGTTTAACCTCACCGTGCTGGCGGCATTGCTAGCAGTATTAGGTTACTCACTCAATGACTCCATCATCATTTCAGACCGCATTCGCGAACTGTTAAAAGCCAATGTCAGCCTGCCGATTGCTGAATTGAACAACCGCGCCATTGTTTCTACCCTGTCGCGCACGTTGATCACATCTGGCACCACGCTGATTTCGGTGGGATCGCTGTGGTTGCTTGGGGGAGAGCCACTGTATGGATTCTCTATCACCATGTTCATCGGCATCGTTGCTGGCACATGGTCAACCATGACAGTTGCCACCATCATCCCTGAACTCACGCATCTTGGTCCTCAACACTACGCACCAGCACCAGTGTCTGACACACCATAGACACGAACCAGCACGGATGTTCAATCCAACAGTAAGGCCCATCTTCTTGGGCCTTACTGCTTTTTACCGTATACAACCAACTGGATTTAGATGTTTTTATAAAAAAATGCTGAACAAACATTCCCAATCCGCGTCCAACCGTGTTCAATAGAGAGATAAACAACAACTTCGATAACGCCGAGTTTTCTGAGATTGCGACACATTAAACCCTACACAACATCGATCACACGCGCGCAGTGGGCACTTACCCTAGTTTGGTGGGTGGTGTTTGTGTGTTTGTCGCAAAACGCGGGCGCCTTCAATGCCTGCGGCATGAACCATGGCGTTGTAATAAATGAAGCCACGACGTCAACGCAAAGTACCTCACTAACACCCAACAATGACACCACTGCAATGGCGAGTAGTTGCGAGCTTTCTGAAAAGCTGGTTCAGCTATCTTCGTCATCGTGGGAATCGGCGACATTTACCATGTGGGTGTTTGCGTTCGCCATTATTGCTTGGCTGCTGTCGACATCCACATTTGTTCCAAAGCCCCCTGAACCCATTCCTCCGCCCCGGCGATTACACCTCACGTTTTGCGTTTTTAGAGAATAAACATATCAAACACTGGCACACGCTAGACGTTTTTATATTTGTTTTATTTTCTAGGAATACACCCATGCACGTTCTAAACACACTCTCACGAAAGCTGGTCTTGCTCATCGTGAGTTTGAGCATCGCTTTATCCGCAGCTATGGCAGCACAAGCAGAGACCCCGTCAACAGGCTGGCTCACTAACCCCGCTCACCCTCCGCTTAGCACCCGTGTCGTGTTAACGGGCTCAACGAACTATGACGCCAATACCTTTGATGGCTTTTTAGAAGTCCAATTGAATGATGATTGGAAAACCTACTGGCGAACGCCAGGTGAAGGTGGCATTGCCCCCAGTTTTGACTGGCAAGCATCAGAAAACATAAAAGATATCACTTGGCACTGGCCTGCTCCTCAGCGCTTTGACCTTTTAGGTATTGATACCCTTGGTTACAAAGGGCACGTTATCTTTCCTCTCACGTTTACGGCAGAGAATATTCAGAAGCCTGTAAACATCAAAGGCAAGGTCACGGTATCGTCATGCACAACCGTGTGTGTACTCACCGACTACCCCATTGATTTCACAGTAACACCGGCGGCCTTGAAAACTGACTCGCAGGCACTTCACTTATTCGCACAAGGCATGAGCAACGTGCCTCAGCCCTCGCCGCTCATTGAAGCGCTTTCTGTCATTTGGGATGAAAATGCGCAGCTGGTAGAGATCACTGCGAAAAAAACGACGGGCTGGCAAACGCCGGATGTATTGATTGATGGAAGCACCGACGCGGTTCAGGACACTTTCTTTTCTGTTCCCAACATTCAAGTGACGGGAAACACCTTGCGCGCGCGCTTTGACGCAAGCAGTTGGATGGGAAAACCTGAGTTAAGCGATGAAACACTCAAAGTGACGTTTCTCGATGACAGCTTTATCGCAGAGCATGCATCAACAGCGAAAAGAGGCATCGCGACTTCGCCATCTCAACCGTCATTTTTCACGGCCATCTTATTCGCCGTATTGGGCGGATTGATTTTGAATATCATGCCCTGCGTCCTGCCCGTCCTCGGCATGAAGCTCAGCAGCGTGATATCCGCACAAGGACTGGGAAAATCGCAGATCCGACGCCAATTCATTGCCTCTGCGATGGGAATTCTATTTTCGTTCTGGGTGATTGCTGCACTAATCAGCACCTTAAAGCTCACTGGACACGCATTTGGCTGGGGCATTCAATTTCAAAGCCCATTGTTCATCGGCGTGATGGTGGCGGTAACCGCTATTTTTGCCGCCAACATGCTTGGCTTGTTTGAAATCCGCCTTCCCAGCACAGCAAATACGTGGCTTGCCAGCAAAGGGGATAACTCTTACGCCGGTCATTTCACCCAAGGCATGTTTGCCACCTTATTGGCAACACCTTGTTCAGCACCTTTTTTGGGAACGGCTGTCGCGTTTGCCCTCACAACAAATTACCTCATGCTGTTTGTCATTTTCACCGCATTGGCGTTCGGCATGGCTATGCCTTGGTTGTTGGTTGCCGCTATGCCATCCATCGCCCAACGGTTACCCAAGCCCGGCCGTTGGATGAACAGACTCAAAGTCACCTTCGGTGTGATGATGCTTGCCACCAGCGTATGGCTAATGTCTCTACTGCAAAGCCATTTTTCTTTGGGTTGGGTAGCCACTATCGTAGTCGTGGCGACAATGATTATTCTGTGGCGAACATCGTCAGTATACGGGCGAAAAACAACGATTATCGTCAGTGCGCTTGCCATGGTGTTGCTTGTCGTCGGTATAGTAACGGCAAGCTTAACAGCGTCTAAATGGGCCTCACCGCTACCCGCCGATCACACCTGGGAGAAACTTTCCTCCGCCCAAATCAGTCACCATGTCGCACAAGGTAAAATCGTCTTTGTTGATGTCACGGCAGATTGGTGTATCACCTGCAAAGCCAACAAGATCGGCGTATTGCTTCAAGAGCCGGTTTACAGTGCACTCAGCGGTCAGAACATCATTCGAATGCAGGGTGATTGGACGTCACCCAGTGATTCCGTCACACAGTACCTTCAACGTCACGGCAGATATGGCGTGCCCTTCAACATAGTTTATGGCCCCAATGCACCCAATGGGATCTCTCTACCTGTGATCCTTTCCAACGACGCCGTACTCAATGCCATCAAGCTCGCACAAGGAACGTCTTATGAGTGACAACACGCCACAGAAAATGGAACCCAAACGAAAATGGAAGAACCCCAAATGGTGGCTTAGAGAGTTTGCGACTTTAGTGGTTCTTTTCAGTGTGATGGCATTTGCGATGGATTGGTGGCGCACCCAAGACATGCCAAAAGGCGCAGTGCCAGCAATGCCAATGACGACAATATCCGGCTATGCTATCGACTTGGTCGCCCTCAGCCATGATGAGCCAGTTGTGCTGTATTTTTGGGCGACATGGTGTCCGGCCTGCAAATTTGTCACGCCAACTATCAACTGGCTGTCTGATTCTTATCCCGTGGTATCTATTGCCATGACATCAGGCGACAACCGACGGATTAGCGCCTTTCTCAATAGTCATGACCTTCAGTTTGATACCGTCAACGACGAGAAAGGGACACTTGGACAAACCTGGGGCATTCAAGCCACACCTACCATCGTCATCATTAAAAATGGCAAGGTTGAATCTATAACAACAGGCATTTCTACGCCGCTGGGTCTGCTGGCTCGCCTGTGGTTTTCCTAACAATTGATGAGTTAAAAAGATGAAAAATACATTGTTTTCGCTCCTGTTGGTGATGATCGCCACCTTGACCTCTTTCAATGCAGTGTCAGAGACAGCGTTGAATAAAACGCAGCAACAGCAATTGAATGCCATCACTACGCTGCTTCAGCAAAACCCTGACATTATTCCAGGCTTACACCAAAGCCTGACGCAATACGTCGCGCAGCAACAAGGCTTCAAGGGCATACTCACCGCCAACCATGACTACCTCTACAGCAACCCCAAACATACGCAGTTCGGCGCAACTGAACCCAAGCTCACCATCGTGAACTTTACCGACTACAACTGCCCTTTCTGCAAACGCCTCGATCCGGTTTTGCATGACATGGCCAAAACCTACCCAGACATAAAAGTGGTCAACATTTATGTGCCACTAAAAGAAATGGACGCCCCCTTGTCTGACATGAATTCAGCGGCGTTTGCATTGAACGTATGGCAGCAGGCGCGTGATAAGTACTTTGAAGTTCACCAGTTACTCCTCACCAAGCCTAGCGCTCATGATCAACGCTCTTTTGCACGTATCGCTGATAAAACGGGGACGCGAGATCAACTAAAACAACACGATGCTACCGTCGAGATGGTTGAGAGAAACGTTTCTCTATTCCAGCAACTGGGCCTGCGCGGCACACCAGCCATGATCATTGGCGATGGTGTTCTACCAGGCTACTTACCCGCGGAGAAGCTTGCGCCGCTGATTGAGTCTGCTCTAGACAAACATTGATCAATACCGAGTGAGGAAGGCTCCCTCACTCGGTTTCCTCCTTCCCTGCCTTCATGCTTACCCTTTCAAACAACGCCATTTTTCTTCCATATCTCTCAATATGTTAAGCCAGGTTGCACTGCGTTTACCTCCACGACTGTTTAGTGATTTACCTTCCTGTTTACGACGAAGATTTTCATCCTTTTGAAAAAATTCGCTTTCTTTTTCGAGCCACTTTTTAATTGTGATAACAAAGAATTGAAGCCTTTTTAATAATTGCGCACACCAAGGAGGCAATCACTAAAACAACGAGAAACACAAAAGGAAGGAACATGTTACGTACTCGATTACTCCCCTATATCGCGATGGTTTCTGCTGTTTCAGCAGCAATTCCGCACACGGTATCCGCACATGGGTATATGGATTATCCGCCCGCACGACAAGAAATCTGCGACAGTGATGGCGGCTTCTGGGATTCAGCAGACGGATCAACCATCCCCAACACAGCCTGTCGCGCTGCGTTCTGGGAATCCAGTTGGATACCCTTTATTCAAAAACATGAGTTCGCCAAGCTCGTCTCTGATTACACCAACCAAGCCGCCGTTGAAGAAGCCATACCAAGCGGCGCTCTGTGTTCTGGTGGCGATCCTGATAAAGCGGGTATTGATTTACCGTCTTCAGAATGGCAATCCACGCCCATCGACCCCGCCGCCAATGGCAAACTGACGCTGCTTTATCATGCCGACACGCCACACAACCCAAGTTTCTGGAAGATCTACTTATCAAACGCCAATTACAATCCGGCCTCGTCACCACTGGCTTGGTCTGATATTGATTTAATCGCTGAATTCGATGACTTGCCCGTTGTCGTGATCAACGAGAAAAAATACTACCAAATGCAAGTAACCCTCCCGACAGATAGAACAGGCAATGCTGTACTCTTTTCACGCTGGCAACGCGTCGATGCGGCAGGGGAAGGTTTCTATAACTGCAGTGATCTCAACTTTGGCGGTGATATTGTTGCGCCAACATGGAACGACATCGGCAGTGCGATTAAATCCACCACGGATGCTTCTGCTGGCGACACCGTGTGGTTCCGCGTGTTTGATGGTTCAGGTGCTGAAATGGTATTCGAAAAGCTACCAATAGACGCTAGCAATGACGCTGAAACAGTGTGGGGTGGGCAACTCGCTGACACAGTCAACAACACATCATCAAGCGCACGTTTGGGTAAATTGGCAGAAGACGGCACAGTTGCTTGGGACAGCAGTGACCTCTATAGCAACTTGGTCTTTGTGAAAAACACCAACCACAGTTTCCAATTGGAAGTGAAAAAAGCCACCGTTAATTCTGCACCTGTTTTGTCAGCCCCTGCCTCAGTCTCTGTTGACAGCGGTCAGGATGTTCAATTCTCAGTGTCCGCTACGGATGCAGATAACGACCCTGTAGATTTCACCCTCTCGGCAGGTAGCTTCTCGATTCAAGGAAACACAGCCACTGTGACTTATTCAGCCCCAGACACTCTTCAGGATCTGCGCCAGCAAATTCAAATTACAGCGACAGATGGTCAAGCAGCCGTATCAACGATCGTTGAAATTGCAGTAAAAGGCAGTGGTCCCGTAGGACAAACAGATTGGAGTGCCAATAACGTGTATCTGGCGGGAGATTCAGTAAACCATCTTGGTACGCAATACACCGCACTGTGGTGGACGAAAGGCGAAGAACCGGGCACATCCACAGTATGGTCGGCACAAGCAGATGGTAACAATCAAGCATGGAGCGAAGGGATTGCGTACTCAGCGGGTGATATCGTGATGTTTGAGCGCGAAAATTATGAAGCGAAATGGTGGACGAAAGGCGATCTTCCATCAAACGGCGGGCCTTGGAAACGCGTGAAGTAAAAGACAACCATAAGGTGATTTTTAAAAAATCCCATAAAAAAACGCCCTTAAAGGGCGTTTTTTCTTCACACTGCTCAAGCAGGTGAATGGAATTTCTTTATCTTGTCTCGGTACGTATCAATGCGCTGAGGCGTCATCATGGTACGGGAATCATCCGTCACCAAGCCACCTAACTGATCCGCAACTTGCTGAGCGGTCTGCAGCATCAACTTAAAGTTTTGATCCGCTTCGCCATAACATGGCAGCGTCATAAACAACGAAATGCCCGGTGTCGTGAATTGATGAATCGTCTCTAATGGAAAACTGCCAGGATTGAACATGTTCGCCGCACTGAACAACACTTTTCCCGTGCCCGCTAAATCAGCGTGACGATGGAAGATTTCCATTTCGCCGTACAGCAGACCATGTTGCTCAAGGCAGTTAATCAGCTCTGTGCCATCAAATTCTTGGTTGTTGCCCGCCTGCACATTGAGGATCAGCACTTGCTGTTGAGGCTCAGTTGCAGCCTCCGGTTCTTCATCAACCGCAACAATGTCCTGCTCTTCCGTTGTTTCAGCAACGGCGTCCTTAACAGCCTCATCCACCACATCTTCATCGTAAGACGACGCAGTTTGATAGAAATCGTTCGACGTTTTCTTCGGCTCAACTACAACCGATTCAGCCTCAACACGCGGCTCATCAACGGTAAAAGATGGCGCATCGTTGTCAGACGCAGAGAAAGCCGGTAAATCAAACGCCTCTTCTTTCGTGTCGACAACCACATCATTCGTGACAACATTTGACTCAAGGTCATTTTCCACACGCGTATCAGGTGCCGATGCATCGTCAGAATGCGTTTCGTTAGCGAACAGCGGATCAACATCAGATTTATCGCCAAAGCTTAAACCCGGTTCCTTCCTGTCCACTTTGGGTGCGTCATCACCCGATTTAATAACACGAACAGAGCCGATACCGTCCTGATCAAAGCCAGTGTCATCCTTCCCTGTCAGCTTACCAATGGGTTTTTCACCAAATTTGGCAGGCTTTTCTTTCCTACTGGTCCAAAGGCCATGAAGCAGAAGCGCAGCTATCGCTACCGCTCCCAAAATGATCAATACAAGGCGCAATTCCTGCATCATTTAATCTCAGTATTTATCTAATTAGCGACGAGAAACCATAGAGCAAGCCCCTATCTAAACACCTTGGAACAAGCTTTGGCAATGTCGCGCATACAATTTGCTGACTACTGTACCAAAAAGCGCATAAAAGTTAATGCACAACCAATAAGAACACTCAAAAAGTGCCTGTTCTTTCTGGCTTTTGACACGCAATGCACTTAAAAATTCCACGTCAGCATAAATTGCCAATACCAACAGGAAACCGTTACCATGCAGAGGTTAAAGCAAGGAGACACTATGACCCCCTCACAACTGGTACAACAACCAACATCCGGTGCAGGTTATTTCCTGCGTGGATTTTCTCTGGCATTTACACCAGGTATCCGCAGATTTGTCATCATTCCACTGATGGTTAACCTCTTGTTGATGGGTACCCTAATTAGCGTGCTATTGTCACAACTCAGTACATGGATTGACGGGTGGCTCTCTTATATACCCTCTTGGTTGGACTGGTTGTCTTACTTATTATGGCCATTGCTGGCAATCTTCGCGTTGGTGATCTGTTCGTATTTTTTCAGCACGGTCGCCAACTGGATAGCCGCGCCCTTTAATGGCCTACTTGCTGAGCACTTGGAAGCAAAGCTCACTGGCAAACGCCCACCGGATGATGGCATCGCTGGGATCGTTAAAGATTTACCGCGTATCTTCAAACGGGAATGGCAAAAGCTTTGGTATTACCTACCTAAAGCACTAGGTTTGCTGATATTGATGTGGATTCCAGCTATCGGGCAAACGCTCGGGCCTGTGCTCTGGTTTTTATTCAGCGCATGGATGATGGGCATTCAATACTGTGACTATCCGTTCGATAACCACCGCGTGTCGTTTCCATCAATGAAAGCAACACTGCGCGAACAAAAAGGCATGACCATGAGCTTTGGCGCATTAGTCATGGTGTTTACCATGACGCCAGTGCTCAACCTGTTTGTCATGCCAGTCGCCGTGTGTGGTGCAACCGCAATGTGGGTAGACAAATATCGTGGCGAACTCGCGCGATACTAAATATCGAAGAACGAAACGCTTTTTTAGTATGCAGGTCTACATACTTCTCGTTCACTTTGCCGCCCAACCTCACGGGCGGTAGAGTTCCACACACAAATGCCTTCATAATTAGCCAACGTCAGTCTACTTTCCAAATCAAAAATGCCAAAAATAACTGTCTAAGTTCTGAAATCACAATAAGATATAACCAACGATTCCTTTGCATTTATGCAAACAGCGATATTATTTTAGACGTATTCCCCAGCAAACCGAAGGAACGAAGAACATGGGTAAGATTTACGAAGATAATACAACCACCATTGGTAACACCCCTCTAGTACGCCTTAACCGTGTATCTAACGGAAAAGTGCTGGTAAAGATTGAAGCGCGTAATCCAAGTTTCAGCGTTAAATGTCGTATCGGCGCGAACATGATTTGGGATGCCGAGAAAAAAGGCACTCTGAAGCCAGGTATAGAGTTGGTTGAGCCTACCAGTGGTAACACAGGTATTGCGCTGGCTTACGTTGCTGCTGCTCGTGGTTACAAGCTAACGCTGACCATGCCAGAATCAATGAGCCTCGAGCGCCGTAAACTGCTTAAAGCATTGGGTGCAAACCTCGTGCTAACAGAAGCGGCAAAGGGTATGAAAGGCGCCATTGCTAAAGCAGAAGAAATCGTCGCAACTGACCCTGCAAAATACCTGTTGCTTCAACAGTTCGATAACCCAGCTAACCCAGAGATCCACGAAAAGACAACGGGTCCTGAAATTTGGGAAGACACTGACGGTGAAATCGACGTCTTTGTTGCTGGTGTAGGTACGGGCGGTACACTAACGGGTGTTAGCCGTTACATCAAAAACACGCAAGGTAAAGCGATCACTACTGTTGCCGTTGAACCTTCAGAATCACCAGTTATTGCACAAACTGTTGCGGGTGATGCAGTTCAACCTGCACCACACAAAATCCAAGGTATCGGTGCAGGCTTCGTACCTGGCAACCTTGATCTTTCACTGATTGATAAAGTGGTTCACGTCACTTCTGACGAAGCGATTGCTATGGCACGTCGTTTGATGGAAGAAGAAGGCATTCTGGCCGGTATTTCATCAGGTGCAGCCGTTGTTGCAGCGAACAAAGTTGCAGAGCTTCCTGAATTTGATGGCAAGAACATTGTGACCATTTTGCCGAGCTCTGGTGAGCGTTACCTCAGTACTGCACTGTTCGCAGGTATCTTCACTGAGCTAGAAAATCAGCAGTAATAGATACAATTTGTTACAGACAATAGTCTGAGAGACAACAAAAAAGCCCCTGAGGGGCTTTTTTGTTTGATTTTTTTAGTCCGCTCTAGTAAAAAATCCCCGCTTATTATTTTCGAGGCTCGAAATAAAAAGCCGCCTCGTCTTCGAGGCACATGCCCATTCAAGCGAAAATGTCACAAAAATTTGACTTGGATTAAGCAAAGGCATGCAAATCTTCGTTAGTTTATCGTCCACCGATAGCCAAATCAGGTCATTCGGTTTAAGCTATCAACAGATTTAATACATAAACTTAAATAAATAATGTATCGGGGTAAATCATGTATCAAAAGCAAGTAGAAATCACTGCTGAAAACGGTCTGCACACTCGTCCTGCTGCTCAGTTTGTTAAGGAAGCAAAAGGCTTCGATGCAAAAATTACTGTTGAATCTGGCGGTAAAGAAGCAAGCGCAACTAGCCTGTTCAAACTGCAAACTCTTGGCCTGACTAAAGGTACTGTTGTAACCATCAAAGCTGATGGTGCACAAGCTCAAGAAGCTGTTGATCACCTAGTTAAACTGATGGACGAGCTGGAATAATCCAGCTTTTTTCTATCCATTAGCATTTAAATTTGGTCAACGTAAGGTAAAGCTATGATTTCAGGCATTCTGGCATCTCCTGGTATTGCATTCGGTAAAGCGCTGCTACTTCAAGAAGACGAAATCGTCATCAATAAAAACCCTCTTCCAGCTGATCAGTTGGATGCGGAAATTCAGCGCCTTTTCGATGCGCGCGAAAAATCTAAACTTCAGCTAGAAGCTATCAAAGAAAAAGCACTCATCACCTTTGGTGAAGAGAAAGAAGCTATCTTTGAAGGCCATATCATGCTGTTGGAAGATGAAGAGCTAGAAGAAGAAATCATAGCTTTCATTAAAGAGAACAACGCAGCGGCTGATTACGCGATTTACAGCGTATTTGAAGAGCAAGCAACGACGCTTGAATCTCTTGACGACGAATACCTAAAAGAGCGCGCAACTGATATTCGTGACATCGGCTCACGTTTTGTTAAGAACGCACTGGGTATCAACATCGTTTCTCTAAGCGCTATCAACGAAGAAGTGATTTTGGTTGCTAACGACCTAACACCTTCTGAAACTGCGCAAATCAACCTAGATTACGTACTAGGTTTCATCACCGATATCGGTGGTCGCACTTCTCACACCTCAATCATGGCGCGCTCTCTAGAGCTTCCAGCAATCGTTGGCACCATGAACATCACTAAAACAGTGAACAACGGTGACATGCTGATACTTGATGCAATCAACAACAAGATTGTTATCAACCCAAGCGAAGAAGAGCTAAACAAATTCAAAGCGATCCGTGATGAATTCATCGCAGAGAAAGAAGAACTGGCTAAATTGAAAGATTTGCCAGCAATCACTCTGGACGGTCACCAAGTGGAAGTTTGCGGTAACATCGGTACCGTTAAAGACTGCGACGGTATCAACCGTAATGGCGGCGAAGGTGTAGGCCTTTACCGCACAGAATTCCTATTCATGGACCGCGATGCACTGCCTACTGAAGAAGAGCAGTACAAAGCATACAAAGACGTTGCGCTTGCAATGCAAGGTCACCCAGTGATTATCCGTACTATGGATATCGGTGGTGACAAAGATCTACCTTACATGGATCTGCCAAAAGAAATGAACCCGTTCCTAGGCTGGCGTGCAATTCGCATCAGCTTGGATCGTCGTGAAATTCTACGCGACCAACTTCGTGCCATCCTTCGTGCATCTGCACACGGTAAGCTACGCGTGATGTTCCCTATGATCATCTCTGTAGAAGAAATCCGTGAGCTGAAGAAAGCCATCGAAGAATACAAAGTGGAACTTCGTGCAGAAGGCCATGCGTTTGACGAGAACATCGAGATCGGTGTAATGGTTGAAACGCCAGCAGCCGCAGCGATTGCTCATCACCTAGCGAAAGAAGTTGCATTCTTTAGCATTGGTACAAACGACTTAACCCAGTATACTCTTGCGGTTGACCGTGGTAATGAGATGATCTCGCACCTGTATAACCCTCTGTCTCCGGCTGTACTTACTGTGATCAAGCAGGTAATTGATGCTTCTCACAAAGAAGGTAAATGGACTGGCATGTGTGGCGAGCTTGCAGGCGACGAGCGTGCAACGCTACTACTGATGGGTATGGGTCTAGATGAGTTCAGCATGAGCGGCATCTCAATCCCACGCATCAAGAAAATTATCCGTAATGCCAACTTTGCTGATGTTAAAGCAATGGCAGACGAAGCACTGGCAATGCCTACTGCAGCTGAAATCGCTGAACATGTAGAAAAATTCATTGCTGAAAAAACTGTCTGCTAAACTACGGCAGCAAAGAATTGATAACGCTTAGGAGCATACACTATGGGTCTGTTTGACAAACTGAAGAAGCTGGTTTCTGACGACAGCAGCGATGCAGGTGTGATTGAAATCATGGCACCACTTTCTGGTGAAATCGTAAACATCGAAGATGTGCCTGATGTTGTTTTCGCAGAAAAAATCGTTGGTGACGGTATTGCAATCAAACCAACTGGCGACAAAATGGTTGCACCAGTTAACGGTACCATTGGTAAGATTTTCGAAACTAACCACGCTTTCTCAATCGAATCTGAAGACGGCATCGAGATGTTCGTTCACTTCGGCATCGACACTGTTGAGCTAAAAGGTGAAGGCTTCAAGCGTATCGCTGAAGAAGGTCAAACTGTAAAAGTTGGCGACCCAATCATCGAATTCGATCTAGCAATGCTAGAAGAAAAAGCGAAGTCTACTCTGACACCTGTTGTTATTTCTAACATGGACGAAATCAAAGAGCTGAACAAGCTTTCTGGTTCTGTTGTTGTTGGTCAAACACCAGTACTACGCATCAAGAAGTAATGCTTAATGTGTAAGGAAAAGCGCAGCCTCGGCTGCGCTTTTTTGTTGCCTCAAGTTTATATCCGCTCAACGATATTTTGCCCGCTTTCACTGCGCCGACAAGCATCAACGTGCTTAGCATCCACTTCCCAAACGCCACGACTGACCGCCGCCATTAACTGCTCACGAAGAGTTAGTTCGAAAACTCATGAATGAAACTCTGCTGTTGGCTTATGTATTGCTGACGATATTGTGTTGGGGTCATCCCTGCTAGCCGTTTAAACAGGCGGCAAAAGTAATCCGCATCCACAAACCCACTTTCCAGCGCCACCTGTTTAACACGCAACCCTTTTTCAATAAGAAGATGCCGAGCATGAGCAAAGCGCTCTCGATTAATGTATTCGTTAAAACCAATGTCGCTGTGTTGCTGAAACAGGTGAGAAAGGTAACTTGATGAAATACAGAAGTGATCAGCCACTGACTCACGGCAAATTGACTCATGGAAATGGCAACGCATGTAAGTCAGAATCTGATGGAAGAGCTGCTTTTGCTTAGACACATCCGACGCATGAGCACTTAGCTTACGAGAAATCGTCCGTAGCAATACATCAAGCTTCACATCACCCAACCCCCTCACTTCTGACGTCAAGCCAAGCAGCAAGGCATTGAGTGATGTCAGTGGCATGGCCCATTTCGCCAAACTGATGCAACGGCCATCTTGCCAGTGGTTATAACTTAGCCCTAGCTTTTCACCACGACAACAAATGCTCAAGGTGTTCGCCTCATCAGCATACGGCAAATTCCAACCGTGAGCCTCTACGCGAAGCACATCACCGGGCTTCATGCGCACCACACCTCGCTCGCCACCGCCGTAACTGAACATCATGTCTACCGCCCCCTCGACAACTATTTCCACTCTTTCTTCTGGCGTACACCATGCCAAAAGCGGCATGTCATTGCATGGCAATGCACGGTGGCAATCCGTATTGAGCTTTCCGTCTAAACGACCTGCAATCTCAGAAAGCACCAAATATGAATACGTGTCGGGTTGGTTAGTCGTGTTGGGCATTCGGTGTCACTCTCACTATTGGATGTGAAAATACATTCACGAGAACTTTAACTGTTCACTTTATGATGAAAAAATTTACAGTTTTTTGAGAATATTTCCATGATGGACTGCACCCTTTAACTGTAAATATTTACAACAAAATGACTAATATGCGCTCAATCACAGTCTTAAATTGGAAATATTTTCATCATCTTCCTGCCAAAACCCTATTTGAAGGTCGTAGAAGGAGAACCTCATGACCAAAAATGTTGTTGCGATAACCGCCTGTGCTGCTGGTATTGCTCACACTTACATGGCAGCTGAAGCCCTCGAGCAAGCTGGCAAAGAACACAATTTTTTTGTAAAGGTTGAAACCCAAGGTTCAATCGGCGCACAGAATGTTCTGACCGAAAAAGAAATTAACGATGCAGAACTGGTGATCATCGCCTCTGACATTGAAATTGATCTTGCTCGCTTTGCAGGGAAACGTGTTTACAAGGCACGTCCAAAAGCCGCGATTCGCGATGCAATGGCACTTATCAAAGAAGCCGAAGAAAATGCGACTGTCTTTGGTGCGAAAGGCACAAAAGTCGGTAACGTGACCTTGGGTAAAACCACAGAAAACGGTTTTGTTCAGCACATCATGAGCGGTATCTCTTACATGGTACCGATGGTTATTGCAGCAGGTTTGTTGCTGGCCATCGCGAATATCTTCGCTTTTCAACGTGATGACCTGGGCCGTATGGTCGCGTGGGGCTTTGACCAAACAGAACCACTCGGTTATTTCATGGCGCACTTATTCAAAGTGGGTCAAATCGGCTTCCTTCTCATGATCCCACTGTTTGCAGGCTTCGTTGCAAATTCCATTGCGGATCGCCCTGCGATTGCTCCAGCGATGCTGGGTGCATACATGGCAAACGACCCAGCATTTTTAGGCACTGACGCGGGCGGCGGCTTCCTATCAGCCATCCTTGTTGCTTTCCTTGTTGGCTACTTCGTGAAGTACCTGAAGAAAATCAAATGGCCGAAACTGCTTCAACCGCTTGTGCCGATCATGATCATCCCTTTGATCGCAACCTTCTTCATTACCGTCGTGGTGTTGTACTTCATTGGTCAACCTATCGCGGGTGCCATGAGTGCATTGTATGAAGGCCTTAACTGGCTAACCAACACGTATGGCGCATCTACCTTCATCATCGGTGCCATTATCGGCGCAATGATCGGCTTCGACTTCGGTGGCCCAGTCAACAAAACCGCACTGATTTTCGGTACTGCGGTATGGACTGACACCGTTGCAAAATACGGCATTGAAGGCGCTAACTTCGTTCCAGGCACCGCGGCACAAGCTGCAATATCTGTCGCGCCACTTGGTATTTTCCTAGCGTCAAAGCTGTTTAAAAACCGCTTCACTGACACTGAAAAAGTCTCTGCAAACTCTGCGTTCGGTATGGGTATTGTTGGGGTAACTGAAGGTGCTATTCCGTTTGCTGCGGCAAACCCTGTTCAAATCATCACCGCCAGTGTGGCAGGTTCAGCCCTAGCCGGTGGCCTTGTGGGTTACTTGGACGTGAAATTCTACGGCGGTATCGGTTCTCCGTTGGGTACGTTCATCGGTTACATCGAGCAGCCGATTCCTTTCGTGACGTGGATTGCGTGTACCTTCGCGGGTATCGCAACCACCGCAATGATCATTGGCTTCTGGCGACGCCCTTCTAAACAGCCAGTTGCTAATGCAAAAGAAGCGGGCACAACATCAAGCTCCATACAGCAGGAAACAGCCACACCCGCTGTTGCTACTTCAACCGCAGTGAATGGATAACCCTGATGAACAACGTCTTTAACGTCGAGCATATTCTGACTGACGCCCACTCAACCTCTCAGCAGCAAGCGTTTCAGTTCATTGCCGAGCACGCCCATCAACTGGGTTACATCGACAGCGTTGATGGTTTTGCACGTGGGTTGCAAGCGCGTGAGGCGCATGACAGCACCGGGTTTCTTGGCGGAATGGCAGTGCCACACTGCAAATCAGCCCATGTAAAAACACCGGCTATTTTTGTGGTGCATTTTGCCAACCCTATCGAGTGGGACACCATGGACGATGAACCTGTCACCACGGCAGTGTCGTTAGCGATTCCAGAATCAGGGGCAGAAGAAAGCCTAATGATGCTGACGAAGTTATCGCGCGCCATGATGAAACCCGACATTCGAAACACGCTACAACAGAACGACACGCAAGCCATTTTAGATACCATTCAACACGTGATTGCGTGAGTTTACATATCCAATGACATGAGGGTGCCGCTCGCCGAGCCGCACCTTCACATTCTGCGGATAGCATTCCAAAGCGGACAGGTTTATGAAAAAACAACTACATGTTATCTCCCATACTCATTGGGATTTTGAGTGGTACTTCTCCGCTCATGAATCGCTCATTCAATTGATCTATCACCTCGAAGAAGTGATGGACGCGCTCGAGAACGGCGAAGTAGATAACTACTACTTGGATGGACAACTGAGCATCGTAGAAGATTATTTATCTGCCTGCCCGCAGCACAAAGAACGTTTTTGTCATTTGGTCGAAAGCGGAAAACTCAAGATCGGCCCTTGGTATAGCCAAACCGATCAACTGATCATTTCGGGTGAGTCCATCATCCGAAACCTGCAACTGGGTATTCGTCTTGGTGAATCACTCGGTGGCTGCGAAATGCTGGGCTATGTGCCGGACGCTTTTGGTCAAAGCATGGACATGCCAAAAATCTATAACGGTGTCGGCATCGATAAAACGGTTTTTTGGCGTGGACTGTCTACGGACGTTTATCCGTACCGAGAAGGTCAATGGCAAAGTGAAGACGGCAGCCATGTGCTTTTCTACAACATCAAAGATGGCTATTACGTGGGCGGGCAACTGATCTATTCCGACGATGCTATCTCGCTAACTAACCAAGTCGAGAAAGACTGCCTTAGCGATCACGTTGCCCTGCCATTGGGTGGCGACCAACGCTTCGTTGATCGCAATGTCAAAGAACGCATTGCGCTGTTTAATCAAAAGCTGGCAGACGCCAACATCGATAGCCAACTGATTGAAAGCAGCTACGACAAACTGTTCGCCTCGCTTAATGCGCAAGACCTGCCAATGGACACGCTGAGCGGCGAGATGATCGATGGGCAAGTATCGAAAATCCACCGTTCCATTTACTCGTCACGCGCCGATCATAAGCGCCTGAACGATATGCTTGAGCGACGTATCACCCTTGAGCTTGAGCCCCTTATGGCGCTGGCCACCCGTTATGGTATCGGCTATCAGCCTGAACTCATTAATAACCTTTGGCGCACCATGACCCGCAATCATGCCCACGACAGTGCCGGAGGTTGCAACACGGACAAAACCAACAAGATCATCCTTGAACGCTTTGAACAGGTTGATCAAACATCAAGTGCAGCGCGAGACTATTTGGTACGCAAACTGGCGGATTCTCAACCTGAACTCGATAACGGCACGCGCCTGACCTTGTTCAATACCCTGCCCGTCTCACGAGAGCAGGTTCAAGACATCACGCTTTCAACCAAATCGCCGCAATTCACGCTAAGCACCTTAGCGGGTGAGAACGTAGCATTTGATGTAACTGCACAAACCCAACACTACAACGGCAGCATTCAACGCAATCCCGAAGACAATGACCCGAATGGCTACTACTACCAAACCGACATCGCCGTTCAATATGCGCTTCCCGCATTAGGTTTCACGTCTCTCGTGATTCAAGAAGTAGCAGAAAAAGATGCGTTAGTGCTACCCACGGTTCTTGGGAAACACATCGAAAATGATCGATACCGTATCGACTATCAAAACGGCGAATTGAACCTTACTGACAAGCAAACAGGCCAGCATTGGCCGCAAGCCTTCACGTTGCGTGATGGCGGTGACGATGGCGATACCTACGACTACTCACCACCTGAAAATGATTGGGTGATCACCTTGTCATTCAGTCACGCAGCATGCACGACACAATCCGGTCAATGTAAGCAACAAATGACCTTGAAAGGCTCATGGTTGCTACCAGAAAACTTAGAGGCTCGTGCTCAGGGCTTCCGCGACACTGTTTGCGAGTACACCGTGAACGTGACGCTCACCAACGATGAACAGCCTTTGCAGATCGATGTCACCATCGACAATCAAGCCGACGATCATCGCCTACAGATCGTCATTAACAGCCCAATCAAAGCGAAAGAAAGCATTGCGGATACACCCTTTGGCTTTGCGCGTCGCCCATTGTTCCAAACGCAATTGGCGGATTGGCGTGAGCGCGGCTGGAAAGAAGAGCCTTGCGGGATTTACCCGATGATCAACTACGCCAACCTGCACGATGAGCAAGCCAGTTTGACGGTGTTCGCCCAAGGCATAAAAGAGTATGAAGTGCTTATCGAGAGCGCGGAACAGCCAAGCGGCACCCTCGCCCTCACGCTGTTCCGCAGCGTGGGTTGGTTAGGCAAGCCCGACCTACTTCGTCGCCCAGGAATTGCATCAGGTCAGCAGTTTAAATACATCCCCACCCCTGATAGCCAGATGAAAGGCCACCAGCACATCACACTGGGACTACACATCGATCCAAGTTTCTCGCCGGCGACTGCTGTGCAGCAATGGCAAACGTGGAGTGTGAAAACGCCTTACTATCAAGCGCAAACGCTCAATCAATTCACCAATACCTTGAAATATTTTGTCATGCATCAACTCGACAATGCGGTGAAGGATAATGACAGCCTGTTTACCCTTGATGCGCCGCATCTTGTTTGTAGCAGTGTCCAGTTCGACAACAACGCGCTGTATGTACGTCTTTTCAATCCATCGGAATACAGCATTGAGAACACAGGCAGCCTCACTGTCGGGCATGCAACAATCAAAAACGCAGCGGATACCAACCTGATGCTCAAGACTCTGAATACCTTGGTGGTTGATGGCAATGTGATTCAACTTGGCGACTTCCGTGCGAAGCAAATCCGCACCATTAAGATCATGCTTGATTAAGAGGAGCGTTCGCCCTACGGTAGTGGGGCGAATGATTGATGGCCTATGGTACTGATGAACAAAGATATTGGATTGCTGTTTGAATATGCACGGAGCAAATTCACCACTACCGACAACAAGATTGCGGATTATTTTCTCGCACATCGTCCTGTCAAAACCATTGAAGAACTGGCGACGGACATTGGTGTCTCCACCGCCTCTATCACGCGATTTTGCCAAAAGATTGGCCTGAATAACCTCAAAGAATTTCTCTTTCTCTATCAAGAGCAGTTGGATAGCGCGACCCCCCTCACCAAACCGGAGAATGATGGGCTGCAGCAAGATTACTTCGATGTTTTACAGCAACTAAAACACTGCCTTGATACAGGCGTTATCGAGCAAATCACCCACGCCATTGCAAGGCATCAAATCATCCATGTGTATGGCACCGGATTCAGTGCTCTTGCAGGGGCTGATTTCAAATTCCGTTTTGGACGACTCGGCAAGTTTGTCGAAGTGGTGCAAGACACGAACTCCATGCAAATGTACCAAGACATTTTGACGACCGACAACCTGGTGATCGTGCTGAGTTTAAATGCGCAAAATGATGACATGGCGAAGGTGGTGAAAAACCTGACACGCCGCGGTATCGAAACCTATCTGATCTCGGCGAACCCGAAATCAAAAATGTCACAATCAGCAACGGCAACCTTGCTCACTGCCTCGCTCAATGGTGAAGAACGTACCGGTATGATTTCAGCCCAACTGCCTATGCTGATGGCCATAGACCACCTTTACTATCATTACGTATCACTTGACCGAGAGACGATTAAAAACTGGGTGTCTACCGAAGCGCCATTTGGAAAATAATTCATCTCGAATTCCTTTTCCTTTAGCATCTACTTGCCCCAACCTCTGTATTCCCCTGCCTCTACTTGCCCCAACCTCTGTATTCCCCTGCCTCTATTTGGCCCAGTCTCTGTTTGACCAGCAACAAAAAAGCCCTCCGAAGAGGGCTTTTTGCTATCAATTTAACTCAGTAACTCGCCGCTAAGTGGTACACCGTTAATCCTGCTTTCACCTGTTCAGCGGATGTATTCCCCGTGTATTCCAAGGTAATAGGCTGAGAGGGCAACAAGGTAACGCTTGAGTCATCAAAACGTCCGGTATCACCGCCTTCGCCATCAAATTCAGGATGAACAAAGAAGGCTGGTTTGTCGGCACTCAAGGTCACCATCACACGACCATCCACCTCTTCCACCTTGGTTTCGATGTTCGCTTTAGGTAATGGCAGGCGCTTGTATGCATCGTCAAACCACATGTTGGTAAAGGTTTGACCATCACACTCGACAACCGCATGGAAGAAGCCTTCGTGCTTGCGCTCGTTAATCACGTTGCGGTCACACTGCCATACCACTTGGTTATCGTCTTCACCCAACATGCTCTCAATCGGCCATGTGTCGATCACTTCGCCGTGCCAGTCATACCAAGTCACTTGACCTTTTGCTGCCAAGCAACGGTGTTCATCATTAATCACATTCAATCGCACCGTGTTTTCTTCATCCACAAACACCGCCAATTGCTGCGCGAAGAAGCGTTTGGCATGGTAATGCAACTGCTTCCAACGCCCTGTGTATTCAATGCTCGACCAAGAGCTGACAGGCCAGCAATCATTCAATTGCCAATACAAGATACCGCGACAAACAGGCTTATTCGCACGCCAGTATTCGCTCGCCGTTTTAATGGCTAGCGCTTGTTGAACCTGACTTAAATAGAGCATCTGAGAGAAGTCAGAAGGGAAACGGAAATAGCGTGTGAACATTTCAGTGATGATGCTATTCCCACGGCCATTTTTCTGGTGTTGCTCAAAAGTAGGAGAAGTAACGTTCCACTCTTCCTCTGATGCAAAGGTTTTTACCGTTGGTAATGACGGCCAAGACTGATAGCCAAACTCACTACAAAAACGCGGCTTAATGCTGCTGTAGGCATCGAAGGATTTGCCGGAATGCCACACATCCCAAAAGTGCATGTCACCTTTGTTGTCGTCATGCCACGCATCACCAAAGTCCAACTCACCATTACATGGCGAGCTCGCCCAGAAACGGCGGCTGGTGTCTTCGCGCTCAACCACTTCTTGCAGAACACGGCTTAAACGATCGTAATTCACCACGTATTTTTCGCGATTCGCGCGGGATTCTGGGTACCAATTGATCGCGCCGATCACTTCGTTATCGCCACACCATAACGCCAACGATGGATGATCGCTCAGACGGCGAACTTGTTCGGTGATCTCTTGTTCTACGTCGCGGAGGAAATCAGGTGTCGACGGGTACAAGGCGCATGAGAACATCAAATCTTGCCACACCAACAGACCTAGCTCGTCACACAGATCATAGAAGGTATCGCGCTCATACATGCCGCCACCCCAAACACGGATCATGTTCATGTTCGCGGCTTTCGCATCTTCCAACAAGCGTCGGTAATGATCAGGCGTTTGCTTGCCAGGCATCGCATCCAGTGGGATCCAGTTCGCGCCTTTCGCCATGATGGCTTTGTCGTTGACGACAAACGTCATCGCCGCACCCACGTCGTCTTCGCCCGTTTCTAAATACAGCTCGCGAAGACCCAAGCGTTTCTCAATGGTTTGAGCATCTGTTGTCACTGTCAGTGTATAGAGCGGTTGTTCGCCGTAACCCGCAGGCCACCAGCGTTTAGGTTGCGCCATGCGAAAACAACATTCCACCTCTGTGCCCGTTAACGCAACAGATTGCGACATGCGCTCACCATCAGGGCTAACCAAACAACATTCAATCTGAGCGTCATTATCAGGGCTGATCTGTTCTGCAGAAATGATGGCCGTGACATCACAACTGCCATCGCTGTGCCATTGCTGTGTAGAACGGACCTGTTGAAGACGCACCTCAGACACAGGTTGCAAGCGAATGCTGTCGTAAATACCACTCACCAATAAGCAAATGCCCCAATCCCAGCCTGAATGACACTGGGTTTTACGCAAGGTATTCATGTGTGGAATCTGGTTGTTACCCACCGCCCAAGGCACAGGGAAAGGCAAGCGCTCAGCACGTGCTTTGGCTTCAATGTCTGCGCGTTTAAGCGTGATTTTCAGTGTATTTTCACCGTTGCACAAATACGGGCGAACATCGCGGCGGTAATGGCGGAACATGTTGCTGCACAGCAATATAGTTTCGCCGTTCAACACAATCTCAGCCATGGTATCGACCATGCTCAAGATCAGGTCCACTGCCTTCGCACTCAGAAGATCGGCATCTGCGATGAAGGTTTTCTCAAGCACCCAATCGTGTTCGCCCACCCACTGCACCTTGGTTTCATTACAGCCAAGGTAAGGGTCAGGAATAATGTCCGCAGCAAGCAACGCACTGTGCACATCGCCCGGCAAGGTGATAAGGGCAACGATGGACGCATCCATCAAAGAAGTGAGTTGCCATTGGCCGTCTAGTTTCAACATGGTCATGGTTAGGCCACCGCTACGTCACAAGCTGCATCCAGTATTTCAGCGGCACTCACCACCAGCTTTTTCACCGTTGTTTCGACGATGGTTTTGCCATCAAAGCGAGACATGCCCGCCAGTTCAATGTCAGTCGTCACGATGACCACATCGGCGTTTTCCACATCGTCTAATGTAATTTCGTTTTCCGCCCCAAGCGCACCTTGGGTTTCAACTTTAATGGTCAACCCGCGAGCAATCGCAGCTTGTTCTAATGATTCAGCGGCCATGTAAGTATGGGCAACACCTGAAGGGCAGGCAGTAATGGCAACAATGTTCATGATCTTCTCCAGCACGTCTGTTTTTATAACGTTATTACCCTGAAGATCACCACACTGAGCGAGGGTGCGTCGAGTGAGATTCACTGGACATTTTTATGATGTGTCGCAAAAGCAAAGCGCGGTCAAACTTAGTAAAAATGATTGTTTTGCATCAGTCACAAATCGAGGAAAAACACCGGCACCATCGACGCCAATGCCTATGACTTACCCGCCTTCCCTCCCTTTAAAAACAAAAAAAGCACCGCCCATTGGCAGTGCTTTCTGTTCTCTAAGATGCATCGATAAACTATGCGATCTTGCTTAATGCATCCATAGACGGTGCGAAGAAATACGCGCCTGTCACTGGTGTTGTGAAACGCAGCATCATGTCCGTTTTGCCATCACGCTCGCCGAACATGCTTTCTAGCATCGTTTTGTGAACATGTTGCGTGTGGCAGTAGGCAATAAACAGCAAACCATGATCGCCCGACACTGAGCCATAAGGCAGGCTATGTCTGACCATTTTTAGGCCTTTGCCATCTTCTTTGATATCAACACGTCCTACGTGCGATGTCGCAGGCACATCATCCAACTCGATAGAGTCAGACTTGGTACGACCGATGATTTTCTCTTGCTGTTTGACTGACAGAGGTTCCCACGCGTTTAGGCGGTGCACATAACGCTGCATCATGACAACGCTGCCGCCCGCACATTCACCATCAGCAATGATGGCAACTGCACGACGGTCGTCTTCACCTTCTGGGTTTTCCGTTCCATCAATGAAACCCGTCATGTCACGAGAATCCAAGTAGCGGTAACCATAGGTTTCATCCACAACCGTAACGTCTGAGCCGATGTTTTCAAGGAACTTTCTCAGTAGATAGAAGTTCAGGTCATGACGCGTTGAGTGTACGTGCAGCAACACATCACAATCCGTTGCTGGTGCATGTGTGTCACCTTCACCAAGTGCTTGGAAAGGCGTAAAATCGTCAGGGGTTACGATGTTATTGGCTTGGCAAAATGCAGGTGTGAACGACACGGCCGCTTTCATGTTACTGCCAGGCTGGTTGGAGTTGATGTCATCAACAAGCGTATGCACGTCACGAGAGCGCCCAAGAACAGCAGATGCTGAACCGGTGACTTTGAACAATACGTACAGTGCAAATGGCCCTGCGTCGGCCACGATTGCTGGCTGGGATACCGCCATTGTTACCTCCAGATAAATACAGCTCTTTCAGCTTCTTAAGTCTGATAGTGCGAAAAGTCCAAGCATAGTAGCAGGGAAATGCTCAGACTTTGTCCTAGATCTGGAAACGTGACGAGATGATGATTAAACAGACGTTATTTCGACTTTCAAAGACGCCAACTCATCACGCTGTGTGTTAGCACATTCGATAGAGGTTGGTGCGTTCAATCCAGCCTGAACAACAGGAGACATGATTGTGCGCCATTTTCCGTCGCTGCATTGCTCTTGGATAAGCAGAGAAATTTTGACTTCATCAGCCGTTACTTCAAGCAGCTCGGCTTTACCAATCAATACGCCGTGCTGTTGGCTGTTTTCAAATAGAATGGTTTCTTCACCCGGGATCAGCGATACCGAGCTTTGCGCACGTTGATGTTTACCTGCGCGATCAATTTCAAAGTTCACGTCTACTTGCCAGTCAGCCATGGCTAACGGGCTAAGCATTGCGCTAAACAGGACAAGTCCTTTCTTCCACTCGTTCATTTTTTTTCTCTTTCTGTTTCTCGGTAAATCGGAGAAGCAAATAGAAACTGAATGCGACGGCTTCTTAATAAGTAGATCACTAGCCAAAGCGCAATCAGTAATGTCACCGCACTGCTCCAATGAAAACGCCAGTGCCCAACAGTTAAATGCTTAATTTGTAGTACTAAGTCGCAGCTAAACGCTGCTAATAAAATGGCTCTTCCCCAATGCCAGACACTTTCTATCACCCTCGGGTATCGGTGCAGGTTACCTGCCATTAGCATTAATGCGACGGAAGGAAAACCGACCGCTAACCCCATATAGAGCGCGTCATGGTTTGGGTAAATCAAGGCAAGCATATCAGCGCCTTGTTCGCGGCTTACGCCAGCAATGACAAACACAATCCACGCTCTCGCGAGAAAAATACACGCGAGCCAGAAAAAAAGCGCGGGCTTCGCGTTGCCATGTTTGTCGAAATAATCAGGTGATTGGTACAAAGGTGTATTCATTCATGTTTTAGGGCCTGCAGCCCCTCTTTATTACGGTACGGCCAATAAAACAATGTTCATCAACCACGTATTCACTGTCTCAATATTTACACGGACGGCATAGTGTTGACGCAGAAAATTGCGGGGCAGCGCAGGCAGTTTCACTGCGGGATTTTATGTGCATCACATTTATTGCAGTGTCACTGACACTTACCCTCTGCAAGCCTCTTAGCGCGCGCCGACAATATCACGAACGCTGGCGAAGATACCTTTAAACAAGTTCTTGCCAAGTATCGCGTATCCAACAACGACGCCGAGGTATTCCGTGATACTTTTCCCTTCCACCAAAGGTGTCGTGGTTAAGATCATGACCATGTCTTCTTTTCCTATATTTGGAACTTTGACACGAATAGTGGATTTTGGTTTCGTGGCATATTGTTATCAAAGGTATAATCCAGACTAACAAGTGAACAAGAACAGTATGATGAGCAATCCAACCCCCTCTCCAGAGACGCAAAATGAAGCGATGAAAATCGCAAAAGCGACGCAAAAGCCTGGGCAATCAAAAGAGCAAACTAAGCTCATTGCACAAGGTATTGAAAAAGGCATCGCGCTTTATAAAAAACAGCAAAAAGTCAAAGCGCGTGATCGTGACAAAGAACGTAAGAAACAAATCAAAGTTAAAAACGCAGGCGAACAATCTCAGCAAGCTGATCGCGAAGTAGTGGTATCGCACAGCGACTCAACACACACATCCTCCCTACCTTGGGTGTTGCTCGTACTGAGTTGGCTTGGATTTGCCGCCTTTTACTTTATCGCTCGCTAAGAAGCCCCTACAAGGAAGGCCCTATGAAAAAAACGATAATTGGCTCACTCACAAGCCTTGGACTTTTGTTATCCGTCGGTTGCGCTCAAGGAGATACCGCCATGACAGACAAATCGCTCACGCCTTGTGGTGATAAGCCAAACTGTGTATCCACGCTTGATGAACGAGAAGATTACCAGTTAGCGCCTTTTACCCTAGTGTCTGACGATGTCACGATATCGCAAATTATCGAAGTCGCACTGACACTGCCAGGTTCTCGCTCTGGTGATCGCGCAAAAGATTACGCACGCATTGAATCGGTGAGCAGTGTCTTCCGTTTCGTGGACGATCTTGAACTGCGTATTGATGGTGACAATTTGATTGTGCGTTCAGAGTCTCGTGTGGGTTATTCAGATTTCAGTGCGAACCGCAAACGTGCAGAAGCGTTACGTCAAAGCTTGAAAGAAGCGGGCTTGATTTTATAAGTCGTAAAATAGGCAACCGACATAAACATGGATATCGCTGCATTAAAAGCACATTGTGATGCCCTCATCGGCATTCGCTTCGACATAAAGTGGGGCGGTGTAGAGGTGTATAGCGTGCACAAAACAAAGATGGTGTGCATTTTCTATGACGGCAACAAAATGGCCTGCAAAGTGCCTGATGAGCATTTTTTGATGATGGCTGATATTCCAGGTTGCCGTCCGGCACCGCACCTTGCACGTGTCGGTTGGATTGAGTTTGGCGAAAGCTGTCCACTTCCATGCGCTGAGCTTCAAAACCTCATTTCGCAATCTTGGCATTTGGTGGTGGATAAACTTCCCAAGTATGTCCAAAAATCATTGAGACCTGAAGACACGCCAGAGACAAAATAAAACGGTCAGCCCGCTTAGCTGACTGACCGTTTTCCGTTCTATGTCCTGTGGTGGTTTTCTACTTTCCCGCTTTGTGTTTTTTCACAAAAGCTTTAATGGCTGGCGCAATGAACTCTCGATAACGCCTACCATTGAAAATTCCGTAATGTCCGACACCTTCTTGTTCAAGGTGCGCCTTTTTGGATGTTGGCAACTTGTGGCATAAGTCGAGCGCGGCGGCCGTTTGCCCTCGCCCAGTAATGTCATCCACCTCACCTTCAACAGTGAAAATGGCCGTTCGTGTAATGTCTGCCATATCGACAGCTGTGCCGCGATATGTCATGGTGTTGTTGGCCAGATCTTGCTCTAAAAATACCTTTCTGATCGTATCCAAATAGTAGTGCGCAGGCAGATCCATCACCGCGAGGTACTCGTTGTAAAATTTACGGTGTGCTTCCGCATTGTCCCCGTCACCTTTGATCAAATCATCGAAAAACTTGAAGTGTTTTTGCACATGGCTATCGAGGTTCATCGACATAAATCCCGACAATTGCACAAAGCCCGGATACACCAATTGCCCCGCCCCTTCAAAGTTGTCAGGCACAGTACAAATCACATTCGATTCAAACCAGTCGGCGTCTTTTCCACTGGCGTAGTCATTCACTTCAGTAGGATTGATACGCGTATCGATAGGCCCACCCATCAAGGTCATAGTGGCAGGTGTTGCAGGGTTATTCTTGGCTGACATAAGGGATGTAGCAACCATCAACGGGATACAAGGCTGACATACGGCCACGGTGTGAGTATCAGGCCCCAACATCTCAAGGAACTCTATCAGGTAGTCAACATAATCATCGAAGTGAAATTCCCCCTCACTAACTGGCACATCACGCGCATTGCGCCAGTCCGTAACATAAACATCGTGATCGGGCAAAAATTCTCGGATCGTTCCTCGCAACAAGGTGGCAAAATGACCGGACAACGGTGCGACAAACAGCACACGAGGTTGATTGGGTTGCGCTTTGCTGCGACGAAAATGCAGCAGGTTACAGAACGGCTTATTGGCAATGACATTGTATTGAATCGCAACGTTGTCGCCGTCTATTTCAGTGAAGTCGAGCTCCCACGCGGGTTCGTCATAGCAGTCAGTGAGTCTCTCAATCAACTCCATCGAAGCATCAAAACTCCGGTTCGCTGAAAACATTCGAAAACCATTCCACGGTGCCGCATTCACATCTCGAACAAACTTGGCCCAGCTGTTAAGAGGTTTAATCGATTCCATGTACGCAGCATTGAGTTGATAAAGCATCCTTCCACCCTTTCTATTAACCGCTTTAAATGACGACCCAATAACTTATTGAGTAGTCACGCAATTAACATACTAGACCAGAATTTGAGCACGACAGTACACGCCCATTTTCATTGGGTTTGCCGGGAGAACAACACGAAATATTCGTAAAAATGAGGAAGAAAAGAGGATATTTAACGCGTGAGGAATCCATCACCCAGAGGAAAAGAGGCATTCCCTATAGCGAGTGAAGCAGAATAAAGAGAAGTTGCAGCCTGACAGACTGATTGTCATTTACATGGGTTTGACCCAACCATGTTTTCAGCATCTGCCGAAAAACGATTGGCGTTCATTCTCTTGTGGCCGAGCTGCATCTTCAACTAACTTGGCATTGTCTTTTGCGCTTAGCTGGTCAAGGTATAGACGATATCGCCTTTACGCTCTTCCACCCACTCGCGTTTGAACGGTCCCCAGTCAGTGAGGCGATAGTAGCCATCATTGTGACGTCGGCCGTCTTGAATAAATGCCAGCTCAATCCCTAAGCCCGCTAAGGATTTGATCACGTCTTGAATAGTACGACGTGGCCAGCCTGTGGCTTCAATTAAGCGTGGAACGTTTGGGCGTTCCATTTCTTCGACAAGACTTGCGAGATACAGTCTTCTTGCAAAAACCGGATTCAGTTCCATTGAGACCTCCTAAAATGCACTGTCTTCATTATTCAACGAAATGCAATCAAGGTATTGCGCTCGATCAAAAGGAACACGTATTCAACGGCATACAAACTTTCAGTTATTGAAGGTTGTGATCTCTACATCTATACCCAAACAACCTCAAGATGCTTGTTCAGCGAGAGTTTGTTTGGGTATATAACGGTAGCGCGGAAAAAGCCTGTTATTTCTTTAGAGTACGTTTGTTCTGTCGCTCACACCATGCGCTCTGAATCGCGTCTATCAAGTGCTTAACCTTTGGTGCGGAAAGGCTGTAATACACCGATTGAGAAGATTTACGGGTCGTAACAAGGTTAGCTTGACGCAGTACCGTGAGGTGCTGAGAGAACGCAGATTGGCTCAACGTACTATTTTCTAAAAGCTGAGAGACATTCCTTTCTCCTTCTCGCAACTGACATAGCACAATCAATCGCTCAGGATGCGAAAGAATACGCAACACTTCTGCTGCCTCTTTGGCGTCATCAATCAGATCGCTATCCACACTACCCCCTAAAAATATGACTCTTTATAGATATAGCTAATTACCCGTAGATGAATCAAATCTAATTTAGCCATAAGTGATATAACGATCAGGTATTGGCACAATTATCGAGGTGTGAGAAAACGATGAATCGCACGAGGATTACCCTCTCTGCCTTGCTTTCGACACGGTGGAATGTCAATCTAGCACCCTAAAACCTAACGCAAAAAGGAAGCAATCAATGAGCACGATGGTTTACGGTATCAAGAATTGTGACACGATAAAAAAAGCCCTGAAATGGCTGGAAGCCGAAGGAAAACCTTTTACGTTTCACGATTACCGTAAAGATGGCATTGATCAGGAAATGCTAAAGAAATTTGTCAATGAATTGGGCTGGGAAGCACTGGTCAATAAACGCGGCACCACATTTCGCGCATTGACAGAAGAGCAAAAGAACAACTTAGATGAATCTAACGCTATCGCGCTAATGTTGGTTCAACCTGCAATGATAAAACGCCCATTGCTTGCGCACGCTGGCAAATACCATCTCGGCTTTAAACCCGCTGAGTACGCAGACATTTTCGCAGAATAACCGACGCGTAGAACACTTTATAGAATTCGATAAGCAGAAAGGACACACTCCCCCATGACAGACAGTGCTGTATTGTCTTTGGCCAAGGATTTAATCGGCCGCCCATCCGTCACCCCTATCGATGAAGGGTGCCAAGAATTGATGATCTCTCGCCTAGAAGCGATTGGTTTTTCTATCGAGCGTTTAGTGTTCGAAGACACAACGAACCTTTGGGCTCGTCGTGGCACAGAAGCACCATTATTTGCCTTTGCAGGTCATACCGACGTTGTGCCATCAGGCCCGGTAGAACAATGGCATACACCGCCTTTTGAGCCGACTGTTATTGATGGCTACCTTCACGGGCGCGGCGCGGCTGACATGAAAGGCTCACTGGCGGCAATGGTCATCGCGGCAGAACGTTTTGTGGCTGAAAACCCTGACCACAAAGGTTCTATCGCTTTCTTGATCACGTCAGATGAAGAAGGGCCGTTTATCAATGGTACGACCCGCGTGGTGGACACCTTGGTCGAGCGTAACGAAATCATTGATATGTGCATTGTCGGCGAACCATCAAGCACACACGCAGTGGGTGATGTCGTGAAAAACGGCCGTCGAGGCTCAATCACTGGCGACGTCATCATCAAAGGGATCCAAGGACACGTTGCTTACCCGCAACTGGCACGTAACCCTATTCACCAAGCGTTACCTGCGCTTGCTGAATTAGCGGCAACACAATGGGACCAAGGCAATGCCTACTTCCCACCAACCAGTTTCCAGATCCCGAATGTGGCGTCAGGGACAGGCGCAAGCAACGTTATTCCGGGCGACTTTCATGTGCAATTCAACCTGCGTTTTAGCACTGAATCGACAGTTGATGACATCAAATCACGCATTCACTCGGTGCTTGATGCACACGGCCTAGAATACGATTTGGCATGGACGTTTAGCGGCCACCCATTCCTTACGGACACAGGCACCTTGTTGGACGCGGTCGTCAAAGCCGTTGACGAAGTAAACCATCAAAAACCTGAATTGCTGACCACTGGCGGCACGTCTGACGGACGCTTTATTGCACAAATGGGCACACAAGTGATCGAACTCGGCCCTGTTAACGCCACTATCCACAAAGTGAACGAGTGCGTGAAAATTGCCGATTTAGAAAAGCTCACAGACATGTACCAGAAAGTCCTAGAGAAAGCGCTCGCCTAATGCATTGGAGTGTTGCGTCGCTGACCGGTCAAACACAAGAACACCTTGTTTCTCATGGTGACTTCTTGCTGCACGCTGACGTGAAGGCGGATTTCATCCGCCTTCAAACCGCTGCGCAGGCCGCCGGGTTCGAACTTGCAATTGCTAGCAGCTTTCGAGACTTCGCCCGTCAGCAGATGATTTGGAACAACAAGTTCATGGGTCTTAGGCCAATCCTCGATGATGCAGGTACCTCACTCGACCCTTCACGTCTAAGTGATGACGAGAAAGTGCGTGCGATACTTCGATGGTCAGCGCTTCCCGGCGCAAGTCGACACCATTGGGGCACGGATATCGACGTATATGCGACGAACCTTTTGCCACAAAGTGTCTCTTTGCAATTGGAGCCTTGGGAGTACCTTTCAGGTCATCAAGCACCGTTGTTTGCTTGGCTTGAGGATAACCTCGAACAATATGGCTTTTATCTTCCCTATCGTGAAGACAAAGGCGGCGTGGCATTCGAACCTTGGCATATTAGCCACAAGGCCACCACACAGGGTTTGCTTGAGCAGCTCACGCCAGAAACGCTGAGTGCCGTGATTGCGTCATCCGACATACAAGGGCGAGAAACTATCCTTCCCATGCTGAATTGGATATATTCACAGTACATTTCTAATGTGTGTGAGGCCTGATCATGGATTTTCTAACCAACCCTTATGTGATTATTTTCATCGTGGTCGCGGTTGTGGTCAGTAACATCATGGCGCTCAAGTACACCGCAAATGCGAAGTTTGGGATGAAACAAAAGCCCAAAACTGATGACACCAATAAACAAGGTGAAGAGCAGAAAAAGACCGCTCAAACCAACAAAGAGGATGACGAAGATGACAAGTCCTCTTTTTGGTAAGCCCAGATTCGTCAATTGACTCTCCATGCTAAAAGGAAAAAAGCGACGCCTGACGTCGCTTTTTTACTGCCTGCTTCCTCGTAAATCTGTGCATTGTATTTTTTTAGGCAAACGTTTGCTTTTTCTCTAACAGCGAGCAAAGACTTCTTGGTATGATGCGTTTCAAATGGATGGTAGGCACAAGGATTCTCCATTCCCTGCCATCTTCTGTGTGCCGTTCAACAACAGATAGGAATGTCTCAATGAGCCTCGCGGATCAAGTTCTCGCCGTTAACGACGATCTTCCCATTCGTACCCACCAGCCAGTTCACAGTGGAAAAGTCCGCTCTGTTTATTGGCTAACAGAAGCCGATAGCCAACGCCTCATTCAAGAAAAAGGCTACGATGTTGCCCCCGATGCGCCACTTGCCATCATGGTGATCAGTGATCGTATTTCAGCGTTTGATTGTATCTGGCATGCGGAAGGCGGTTTAAAAGGTGTTCCAGGCAAAGGTGCTGCACTCAACGCCATTTCGAATCACTGGTTCAAGTTGTTTAAAGAAAATGGCTTAGCAGACAGCCACATTCTCGACATTCCCCACCCGTTCGTTTGGATCGTTCAAAAAGCCAAGCCTGTTAAAATTGAGGCCATTTGCCGTAAATACATAACAGGTTCAATGTGGCGCTCATACGCCAAAGGCGAACGTGAATTCTGCGGTATCGCGATGCCTGAAGGCTTAGAGAAAGACAAAGCCTTACCAGAATTGCTGATCACACCGTCAACCAAAGGTATTTTGAAAGGCATTCCAGGTGTTCCTGAAGCCGATGATGTGAACATCACGCGTCAGAACATCGAAGATAATTTTGCGGCGTTCAATTTCTCGTCTGCAGATGACATTGCCCTTTATGAAACGTACCTCAAAGAAGGTTTTGGTGTTATCAGCAACGCGCTCGACGCCGTTGGGCAAACCTTCGTGGATACCAAGTTTGAATTTGGCTATGTCTCCGATGCCTCAGGGCAAGAAAAGCTGATTTATATGGATGAAGTCGGCACACCTGATTCATCACGCATTTGGGATTCGGCAGAATACGACGCTGGCAACATTGTCGAGAATTCGAAAGAAGGGTTCCGTCAGTTCTTACTTGGCCATTTTCCTGATCCGGATATCTTGCTGAACAAAGAACGCATGCCCGAACGAGAGGCCTTGGCACGAGACAACGCACTGCCCGTTGAAGCCTTGATGGATATTTCACGCACTTACATCGGTATCGCGGAAAAAATCATTGGTAAGCCAATCCATTTGAGCGAAAACCCAAAACAAGAAATCATCGATATCTTGCGCGAAGAATATGGACTGATTGACTGATTCATCGTCATTCAAACCAGACTCCAAACAAAAAAAGAGGACGCCTTAGCGTCCTCTTTTCATTTGAAACGATTCATGACCTCAAATTAATTGAGGTTCAAACGCTCAACAGCTGCAACCAACACAGGGCTTAAGCTGGCTAATTGCTCTTCTGCAATCGGCTTACCAGCACTGTCAGTCACGTTGATAGAGGTGCGGTTACCTAAATCACCTAACTGAATGTCGTAGTTGTCACGATCGAGCTGAAGAGGTTTTGTACCAATCTCTTCCCAGAACTCATCATCAGGGGCTTTGTATTTCACCGTCAACGTACCTTGTGAACGGTTACGATCTTCAACCGTCATACCAAGCTGCCCCAAGATAGCAGGCAAACGCTCCCAGAATACGTCATAAGGTGCGCGAGCGATGATCACAGGCAAACCGCTGCGGTCTTTACCCAAGCTGATTGGAATGTTCTTCACCAGCTGCGCCGCACGAATACGCGCTTCTTCACGCAAATCACCGTCATAACGGGACGTGATCATATTGGTCATCTGCGCGCTGTAGCGATCACGCATGTCCACAGACACGTCTTCGGCTTGGCCATTGCGCTTCCACTCAATCATATCAATGCGAAAACCAGAGCGGCTTCGATCAGACACGGGCACAACCGTGTAGCGGCTTTCGATAACTTCGTCGTCATCTTCCAGCGTCCACACCAACCAATCGGTTTCAACACCGTCGATAGACGAAGTACGCACCGGGATTTGGTTTTCTTCAATCAAGGTGTTGATGGTTTGCCAAACACGTTCAGATTGCTCTTCACGCGGCATCCACACGGTGACACCTTTCGCATCACGCTCATAACGCGCACCAGGGATCAGCTCCAAGATTTGCTGAGGTGGACGAATATCAATGTTACGCCCAGTAGGACCTGCGAAGTCACGATTAGGAATGGTATACGCACCTGAAAACTCAGGCTGTTGATCTGGCAAATTTTGCCATTCTGACAAGGGTGCAGATTCTAAATACTCGAAGTCATCAGAGGCTTGACGACGAGACTCGCTGCTTGAACAGGCCGCCAACGAGGCGACCACAACTGCACACAGGCCGAGTTTAAAAACAGGTTTCATTGGATCTCCAGAGAAGCGTTACAGCACACCAGCGTCAATCAATGCCTGTTTAACCTTAGGCTGCAACGCGGTGTTGAGCGGGGTCAAAGGCAGACGCAGTGTTCCATCCGCAATAAGGCCCATTTCATGCAGTGCCCATTTAACCGGAATTGGATTCGCTTCTACAAACAGATCAGTATGAAGCGGCATGATCTTGTCATTGATTGAGCGTGCTTCATCAAGCTCACCCGCCAATGCCAATTTGATCATTTTTGCCATTTGCGCAGCGGCAATGTTATTCGATACAGAAATAACACCCTGTCCACCCGCAGCAACGAAATCCAGTCCCGTTAAATCATCACCACTTAAAAGGACAAAATCTTCGCCACAAAGTTCACGGTGAGCACGCACGCGGTTTAAATCGCCGGTTGCATCTTTAATGCCGACGATGTTTTCGAATTCAGATAAACGCGCAACGGTTTCTGGCAACATGTCAGCGACAGTACGTCCCGGCACGTTATACAAAATTTGAGGGAGCTCAGTGGATTCAGAAATCGCTTTGAAGTGTTGGAACAATCCTTCTTGAGACGGTTTGTTGTAGTAAGGCACTACGCTCAAACAGCCCGCGATACCAGAACCCGCAAACATTTTGCTGAAGGTAATGGCTTCGTGTGTCGCATTTGCACCTGTTCCTGCAATCACAGGAATGCGTCCGTCTGCGAATTCTAGCGTCTTCAGAACAATCTTGATGTGCTCTTCCACGGTGACGGTTGCAGATTCACCTGTTGTACCCACAGAAACGATTGCATCTGTGCCAGCATCAACATGAAAATCTACGAGATTTTTCAAACTGGTATAGTCAACTTCACCAGAGCTATCCATCGGCGTGACCAATGCCACGATACTTCCTGAAAACATTTCCTTCTCCAAAAATGCGTTTTGTCCCATGGTACGTTTGGCGACCTGCAAAAACAAGCGCCGAGACCGCGTCTAAACGCTGGCTTTGCGCGGTTGATCACCACGAAAATGAACGATATTGTCCTGACTACCGTAATGTTGATTGCCAAATTTGTCTGAACGCATCAAAAAGCGTTATTTTCGCTTTGATATCATCAGTGAGACAGAACGGGCGGCCTTTCATTCAGACACAAACAAGAAAGGTGTACGCTTACATCAAAATGCAATTTTTCATGCAAGAATGTTCGCGCTCAACACGCGACTATTTTCAATAAGGAAGACATATGCAAATGCTGACCGCCGGTGCTGCTGCACCAGAATTTACGCTTCAAGATCAAAACGGCGAAATGGTGTCGCTGAGTCAGTTCAAAGGGAAAAACAAAGTTCTGGTGTATTTTTACCCAAAAGCCATGACGCCGGGTTGTACAACACAAGCCTGTTCATTACGCGACAGCAAAAGTGAGCTCGAAGCACTGAACACTGTGGTACTTGGCTTAAGCCCGGATCCAGTGAAAAAGCTTAAAGGGTTCGAAGAAAAGAAAGCATTAAATTTCACCCTGCTAAGTGATGAAGACCACGCCGTCGCTGATGCCTTTGGCGTGTGGGGCCCGAAAAAATTCATGGGTAAAGAATACGATGGTATTCACCGTATCAGCTTCCTCATCGGTGAAGACGGTAAGGTTGAGCACGTGTTCAACAAGTTCAAAACCAAAGATCACCATGATGTGGTTATCAATTATCTGAAAGGCGAATAAGCCCACTCAGGCCGACATTCTCACAATAAGATCGAAAAAGCCGGCGAATGCCGGCTTTTTCATATTCATTGCAAACGACATCAGTTGCGATCAGGCAACGGAATAGCCAAAGCCTCAGGGTAGTTCCTCAGCGTAGCAATCTCCTTCGCTTTCTCAACAATCGCGTCCCGATGCAAAGAAGCCGTTAACGCAAGAGAAGGCTTTTGCCATCCATCAGGCAAGGTGATCCAACCTTTGCTTTCACAATGCGCCAAAATGCGATCTGTCGCTTGCAATGCAGATGACGCTTTCACCAATTCAATACGCGCGTAACGCTCTCCGTCAAAAGACGCATCTGCCGCACGAAGGCTTGGGTCATCACCCGGTATCTGCTGCGCGCCACACAAAGGAATACCACCGACTTCTGCGTTTTCGAACGCCGGAAGCCATTGAGAGAAATGACCAATGGCACGCTCGGTGCGTACTCTCACATGTTCCCATTCCCACCCTGTATCGACTTTGTCGATCATACATTGTGGCAACATAGGCTGCGCACTGCGTTGTCCGGCATTTACCAGACCGCCATCAAACAGCGTAATGTCTTTCGTCATGCCATGAAGTTGAATAAACCCTTGAGGATAAGGCGTCAATTGCGCCATACCTTGCGGGGTGCCTCGCGCGCCATGAACAATGACCTCGGGCCAGATGCCCGGCTGTGAAGGCCAGTGCGCAAGATAAGCGGCTTTGTATTCCACCCATCGCTCACGCGGACGCTGCGCTAAATCATCGAGCGCGCCCGTACGAAACCCACACGCATTGATCAGGAAATCGACATGATGTGTGTGAGTTTCTCCCGCAGGGTTGTGCGTGGTGATAGACCAACCTTGCGCCGCTTCTTCAACATGCGTGACACGATGTTTCAAATTCAACGTGCAATTCGGTACACCTTCTAGCCCCAAAGCAGCGGTCGCCGCTAACCTGAATACACTCAAACCATATTCTTGTACGACCACCAGCGGGTATTTGAATTGTTCAAGTGACATATACTTGGCGACCGGCACAATCCATTCGTCTGGCGAGGTGGGATCGTCAGGCAAGTCTGCACACGCAAGACGCAACATGTCTTCTTTGCTGTAAAGCGTGAAGTAATCGTCTGGTGATCCCAACACAGCGTTGTCTGCATCGCTTTCGATCATCTCTCGGTAGTGTGCGGTGAGCACATTGAGACGATGCAAGATGGCATCTGGCTCGCCAGGGTCCGAAGTCGGTATCGCAATAACAGTTGGACGACGGTTCACGGAATGCGGATAAGCACGCACAGTTGCAATGGATTGTTCCAGTAACGCGATACATTGCGCTTCCGAAATCTCTCGGTATAGATTACCACCTGCGTGTAAGTGACAGATCGGAGGGCCACTCACAAGGCTCTCACTCGATTCAAACACAAGGGTTTCGACCCCCAACCCTGCCAGTTTCAATGCCGCTGTTGCGCCAGCAACACCACCACCCACGATGCCTACTTTGAACGGTAAACCCGTTTCTGCCACTTTTGCGCCCTCAATAGCACTCACGATCGTGTCTCTCAGTATGTAGTCTTGGATTCTATATGAACCGTCTTTCATCATTGTAGTAATTCTTCATCTTTTAAAACAAGAAGAGACCCTCTAGGGTCTCCTCTTTTTACCCAAACTTTCGGGTTTAGGATCACCGCTTTACGGCGTTTTTTCACGATTGCGTCGCAATGTCTTCGTCTTCTTCGTCATCAGCATCATTGGCTGGCAATGCATTCCAAACGGCCTTCACTAAGGTCGCAAGTGGAATGGCAAAGAAAACACCCCAGAAACCCCACAGTCCACCAAACACCAATACCGCCACAATGATAGCGACAGGGTGCAAGTTCACAGCTTCTGAGAACAAAACTGGCACAAGAACGTTACCATCAAGCGCTTGGATAACGCCGTACGCCAACATCAAATAACCCAACTCGGGACTGATCCCCCACTGGAACAGCGCCACCATAAAAATAGGCAAGGTCACAGCCGCCGCACCGATATACGGAATAAGCACGGACAGACCTGTAGCAACACTGAGCAACGCGGCGTAGCGAAGGTCTAGCAGCGCAAATGTGATGTAACTAGTGATACCAACAATAACGATTTCAGTCACTTTACCGCGAATGTAATTGGAAATTTGTTGGTTCATTTCGCTCGCGACTCTGTTTGTCAGGCGGCGATTACGTGGCAACACCACGCTGAATGAGCGCAGCATTTCTTTTTTGTCTTTCAGTAAGAAAAACACCAATAGCGGCACCAAAATCAGGTACACCGCAAGTGTCGCTAAGCTCACCAGTGAAGACAGCGAACTTTTCACAACCGTTTCACCTAACCCCAATACGCGGCTCTGAAGCGTATCAATGAAGGTGTTCACCATGTATGGCTGAACAATATCCGGGTACTGTTCGGGGAGGTGAGAAACAAAATTCTGGAAATCGTTAAACATGGTTGGGATATCGGCAATCAAATTGACGATCTGTGTCCATATGGTTGGCACTAAGCCGAAGCAGGCCATCAACATAAAGCCCGCAAAGAGCATCAACACCACCAGCACCGAGGCAAATCGGGGCAATCCAAATTTCACTAATTTAGAAACAGGCCATTCCAAAAGATAAGCAAGAACAATGGCCACAAGCAGGGGCGCTAAGAGATTGCCGAAGAAGTAGATAACGATGAAACCTGCAACAAGTATCGCGACGAGACTGACGGCGTGAGGGTCAGAAAATCGTCTCTGATACCAACGGTTAAGCATCTCTAGCATGGTTTGTCCTGTTTTAAATTTTGGTGATAGTGAGCACCGTCGCGTCTTGGACAGTCCGTTGAGTAACGCGAAAACCTTTATTGACGAGATAACGGGGAATATCGCGCAACGCCCCACTGTCTGTAACAACGATATCGATTTGTTCGTCTTTCGCCAAGGTCGCACAGGTTCTTTTGGCTAATAATAAGGCCATTGGGCAGCGCTCTGTACGCAAATCAAGGGATTGAATTTCCATTCTTTCTCGCTGCTCGGTATTATCGTCGGCATTGTATACCTAAACAGAACGAAGAAGTAGTTTGGGTCTTTCACACAATACGGCAAACTCAATGGAAACCTGTCGTCCTCTTTGCTGTCTATATACTAGGGTCTTTTGTCCTTTGGTGATGATTTTTGCAGCAGTTTGTGGCGACTTTGTGCAAGGCAGAGGCTTCGATGTGTAGCTTGTCTACATGAGAAGCGGATAACGCAGGAGAAAGTCGCCACAAGCGCTGCCCAAAGGGTTCTGCTAAAAGCGTTTTATGCTTTGTTGAGGTCTATTTGCTTAGAGAGCTATGCATCATACACCTCGCCACGCCTAAAACGCTTTTATCTAGAACAAAATTTAACCACCAAAGGCCAACAGACCCTAACAATCCGTTTTTGAACGCTGGAGGAACCAACGGGCGTTATGCAACTGTTTAAAAAAGCAAAAATCAGCATTCTCGTTGCATCACTCGCTTTGCCGTCACCTGCTATAGCGACCACATACAGCGACCTACCTGATATTGGTACTGCCGCTGCAGGCACACTCACCGTCGAAAAAGAGATCGAATACGGCGACGCATACATGCGCATTTTGCGCGGTAGTCAGCCGATTGTGAGCGATCCACTGTTATCAGAGTATGTGTCTTCGTTGGGTGCATCTTTGTTGGCCAATGCTAATGATGTTAAAACACCTTTTGAGTTTTTTCTGATCCGTAACCGTGATATTAACGCCTTTGCTTTCTTTGGTGGTCACGTCGCGCTTCATACTGGGCTATTTCTGCATGCAAAAACAGAAAGCGAATTAGCCTCTGTTGTCGCGCACGAAATTGCGCACTTAACCCAACGCCACCTTGCTCGTGCCATGGAGCAACAAGCACGTCAATCTCCACTCACCATGGCTGCATTGGTCGGCTCGCTGTTACTCGCAATCGCAGCGCCGCAGGCAGGTATCGCTGCTGCGCAAGCAACAACGGCAGCATCAATTCAAAGCCGCATTAACTACACGCGTAGCAATGAGAAAGAAGCAGACCGTATTGGCATTGAAACCCTGTCGCGTTCTGGTTTTGACGCGAATGCTATGCCGACCTTCTTTACACGCATGGCCGATCAGTACCGCTTTGCGTCAACGCCACCTCAGTTTTTGTTAACGCACCCATTGCCTGATTCTCGTATCACGGATTCTCGTTCTCGTGCCCAGCAGTATCCGCAGCAAAGCGTTCCTTTATCCCCAAATTACCAGCTAGCACGCGCCCGTGTGATTGCGCGTTTTGCTGGCATAGATAGCGCCGCAGCACTTGATTGGTTCGAGCGCCAAAGCAAACGCGCATCACCAGCACTGAAACAATCCATGAATTACGGTAAAGCCTTGGTGTATATCGACAGCCGCCAATTTGATAAAGCGACCGCCTTATTGACACCACTGCTAAAACAACAGCCTAACAATCCATTCTTATTGGACGCTGCCACCGATCTCGACATCAATCAGAAAAAATATGATAGCGCGATCAGCCGCTTGAACAATGCGCTGGAAACACAACCAAACAATGCTGTACTGCTACTAAACCGAGATTATGCCTTGGTCAACGCTGGACGCTTCAAAGAAGCCATTTCTGGGTTGTTGAAATACACGCACCGTTACCCGGCGGACACCAATGGTTGGTCGCTGTTACAAGAAGCCTCTGATAGCCACGGCGATCGTGCTGGTGCCTTGGCTGCACAAGGTGAACTCTATGCGTTACAAGGCCGTTGGCATAAGGCCATTAACAATTACACACAAGCGAGCCAACTGGTTGATCTTGGCAGCCTTGATCAAGCCCGCTACGATGCACGTATAGATCAGCTACGCGTTGAAGAATCACGCTTTAATGCGTTGCAGCGGTAGCATGTTGTTTCGAAACACGGTGTGGTAACACGCGGTCGCCGTAGATTCCAACGCATTCCTAACAAACGGCCATGCCTAAGTGCATGGCCGAAAAATAACAGCGTTGCCTGCAAGCAACCGTTGTCAGTACTTATTCAAAGGAGCTTTCATGTCAGTCACTATTTACCACAATTCACGTTGTTCAAAGAGCCGCCAAACACTTGGGCTGTTGACTGAGCGCGGCATTGAGCCTGAAATCGTCGCTTACCTTGACACGCCTCCATCAGTTGAAACACTCACCGCTTTACTCGACATGCTGGGCTATGACTCTCCGCGTCAAATGATGCGCGTGAAAGAAGATATCTACAAAGCACATAATCTGGGTGATGCGTCAGTTACCGACGCACAGTTGATTCAAGCCATGGCTGACAACCCGAAACTCATTGAACGCCCAATCGTGGTTGCGAATGGCAAAGCGGCAATGGGCCGTCCGCCAGAAAGCGTTCTTGATATTCTGTAAGCGTGAGTACCCGTAATGATTGAGATTCTGGTGCTGTATTACAGCCGACATGGAAGTACGCGTAACGTCGCAAGGCTTATCGCTCGTGGTATCGAATCCACCGGTGCGGTCGCGCGTTTACGCACAGTGCCTGAACTGTCCATTGCGGGAGAAACCAAGCCAGCCGTTACCGCTGATGATCCATTCGTTACCCTTGAAGACTTAAAAGCCTGTCAGGGTTTGGCACTGGGCAGCCCTGTCCGCTTTGGCAACATGGCCGCCCCGCTCAAACATTTTATCGATAGTACGAGCAAGGAATGGTTAGCCGGCACATTGATTGGTAAACCTGCGATGGTTTTTAATTCCGGCTCCATGTTGCATGGCGGACAAGAGACTACCTTGCAATCCATGATGCTGCCTTTACTTCATCACGGCATGGTTATCGTTGGCTTACCGCATTCAGAAGCGGCGCTCCACACGACAACGGGAGGAGGCTCACCGTATGGCCCTTCTCATTTAACCAGCGAAGCGCGTCGCCACCCCGACACTGATGAAAAGGCACTCGCCATTGCTGGCGGAAAGCGCTTAGCCGACATCGCATCAAAATTACATCCATAAAAATGAACGCGTAAATACGCAATATACCGATAAAAGGAGTTATCCGTTGTTCTCTTCCCCCTCAACAATGAGGATTGCCGCACTAACGTCTTACCTTGCTTTAACTGGCTGGGTAATCCTTTGGCACGGCGTTCTGTCCCCTCACCCTCACGTTAACGCGATGGGAGTGACGATTGCATGGTTATTGCCGCTTCTTTTTCCCATGAAAGGCATGCTTACCGGTAACGCGTATACCCATGCGTGGGCAAACTTTGTTTTGATGTTTTACTTTCTCCACGCACTCACCTTGCTCATCGTGGATGAAGGTGAGCGCTGGTTAGCGTTTATTGAATTGGTCATTACGTCCATCGCATTTGTCAGCAACACGTATTACGCCAAATTGAAAGGCAAAGAACTCGGCATTGGCCTGAAAAAACTGTCGATGGTAGAGAAAGAAGAAAAAGCGCGATACGAAGAGAAATAGACAATCGCAGGATCAAAAAAAGCAGGCTTCTAGCCTAATGCATGTGAATTAAGCTGAATTACGTCTTCTAGAAGGCCTGGTCGCATAGCGACTGGGCCTTTTCTTTACTGCTCTTGGATATGTCCTCTCCCTCCTCTCTGGAAGCACAAAGCTCTCTGCCATATCGAGGATATACCTGAGCACTTCTGGATATCTTCCGGGCGCGACTGCCGGGAGCATCTGCAACTGACTCACCAAAAATATCGATGCCTGCTTAAAACCTATTTGGTATGGCATTACCGTATTCAAGGAATACGCCATCTGGCACATCATAAAACGCAGCAGGTTGTAGGCAAGCAACATCCCCCAAAGCTCCTGCTTGACCAACGCCGCCGTTTTACTTCTTAGTGTCAGGCTATTTTGAAGCATGTACTGTTTCATCTCTCGGTAACCTAATTCGATTTCCCAGCGATGACTGTAGAGCTCTGCGATATCTGCACCTATGTAACGCTTAGGGTCGGTCATGGAAGTCAACAGTTTGACTTCTTTCCCTTTCACCTTGGTGGTAATGAGTCTGGCTTCCAGTGTATCCGGCGCATCTGCCCACTTCTTTTTCGCTTGAG
>NZ_FOWR01000012.1 GCF_900115495.1 Enterovibrio norvegicus DSM 15893
TAACGGAAGAGAGGCTTCAGCGAACATCGGCCTGACGCCAAAGCAACATAGCTCTGGTGGCAAAGAACGTATTGGTCATATCTCGAAACGAAATGCAGATAAGCGACTCCGAAGTATCCTTTTTCAAGGAGCGCTTTCCGTTATCTCCAGCGTCATCAAACGGCCAGCAAGGACGACAAAAGAGCAATGGTTAAAAGCACTCATAGAGCGACGAGGAAAAAAGGTTGCTGCGATTGCTTTAGCCAATAAAACAGTCAGAACGGCGTATGCATTACTGAAAAGCAATTCGGAGTATCAGCCACAACTTCTGGCTTAATCACCCGCAATATTCAACAAAGAGCGATGTAAAACAGGTAAGACCAACCAACAGCAGCTCGTTAGGTCCTAAGGCATAAGATGCCGTTTCCTAGATTAAGCCTGTTGGTGCGAATACATTTTTGGGCGAGGTAGCTCCTCATTACAGCCCGTATATAAGCGCGCATCTTAATCCGTTTTACAAAAGCTTCTTGTTGAATCACCGAGGGAGTCCATATAAGTACCTAGGTCCTCTATTCCATACTAAAATACAAAAACGCCGCCCGGTATCCCGGACGGCGTTTTATTCAGTCAAAGGCGAAACGCCTTCAGCAATGGGCGATTAGTGAGAGCCGCAACCGCCGCCACAACATTCGTGATCGTCGCCTTTGTCTTCGCCACCACAGCAACCACCTTCGTGGTCGTGGTCTTGACCACAGCCACCAGCTTGGTGAATGTGACCGTGTTCGATCTCTTCTTCAGTCGCAGCACGAAGCTCAACAACTTCCACGTTGAACGTCAGTGTTTGGCCAGCCAGCATGTGGTTACCATCAACAACCACTTCGTCGCCGTCTACTTCAGTAACTTCAACTGGGATTGGACCTTGGTCAGTGTCTGCTAGGAAGCGCATACCCACAGTGATTTCGTCAACGCCTTGGAATACGTCAGCAGGAACACGCTGAACCATTGCATCCAAGTACTCGCCGTATGCGTCTTCCGGCGCTACGGTCACTTCGAATACGTCGCCAGCTTCACGGCCTTCGATCGCATTTTCTAGACCAACGATCAGGTTGTTGTGACCTTGCAGGTATTGAAGTGGAGACGCTTTGGTTGATTCATCAACCAAAATGCCGTCTTCGTTTTTTACTTGGTAAGCAATGCTTACTACCACGTCTTTAGTGACTTTCATGTTAACTCCGGAAGCAGTTATTCAAGTCCGGGTGATCATGGAAAGAGATTCCCTGATGAGCACCTGGTTAATTCGGCGCCGATAATACAGAAAACTTTCCTCCGCGACTATCACTGCGGTTTAAATATCCCGATCACTTGTGCGTCTTGCTCTTCAGGGCGATGTTCATCTTTTTCCTCCGATAACGGCGAACGGCGGTCTACATGCCCGCATTTCACGCACTCAACCACCTCGACGTGGTGTTCTTTCCACCAACGAAGCGTATCGGATTCTTTACATTCAGGGCAGGTTGCGCCTGCAATAAATCGTTTCTTACTCATGTCTTTCCTTGTACGTCTTGGTCAACACCGAGCGATGCCAGTGCTACTCTCTGTTCCAGCTTTGGTGACGTTCAGTGTCACCTTTCATCTCAAGGTCAAACAATTCCTCAAGCTCCAAACGTGCTTCTTTCACTCGCGACGCGCCCATCACGTCATCACTGTGGTGTGGCTGCATTTCATGCAATCGCATCTCATCCAGCTTTCTAAAAAAGGCTTCTGCACGTTTTGCTTTGTACGGGTGCATCCCCAATGAGATCAAGGTTTGTTTCCCCAAATCCAATGCACTTAAAAATGTTTCGCGTGAAAAGCCCGTCACGTTATGACCCAGCAGTTGATTGGCCTCAACGCGGCTTCGAGCACGAGCGAACACTTTCAGGTTCGGGAAATGGCGCTGACAAAGGTCGACGACCTCAATCACTTCTTCCGGCGAGTCTGTGCACACCACAATGGCTTCTGCCGTTGCCGCCCCTGCAGCACGAAGTAAATCAAGCTGAGTGGCATCACCGTAATACACCTTGTAACCAAAGCGTCTGAGGAAAGCGATTTGAGACGGATCTTGCTCAAGAATGGTCAGCTTAATTTTGTTAGCAAACAGCAAGCGCCCAACCATTTGACCGAAACGTCCGAACCCAACAATGATGACACGGCGGTCACCCTCATGGTCAAACTGGTCATTTTCTGGCTCGGTAACGTCGGCGTTCATCTTTCGAGCAAGCCATGCTTTTTGCAGTAACAGCATCAGCGGCGTGGTCATCATCGACAAACTCACCACCACCAATAAGAAAGCATTTAATGATGGGTCAAGCAGCCCCTCACCGCGCGCAGCAGTGAACAGAACAAATGCAAACTCTCCACCTTGGCTAAGTAAAATAGCCACTTGGCTTCGTGTTCTCGCACGGCCACCAAAGAGGCGAACAAGGCCATAAATAATGGCAGCCTTCACACCGATAAGCGCCGCTACCGCCCCTAAGATCTCTAGCGGATATTCAAACAGCAAACCCAGGTCAACCGCCATGCCGACCGCGATAAAGAACAAGCCCAGCAATAATCCTTTGAACGGTTCAATCGCCACTTCAAGTTCATGACGGTATTCACTTTCCGCAAGCAGCACGCCCGCCAAGAAAGTGCCCAACGCCATGGATAGCCCCAGCGCCTGCATGCCAAGCGCAATACCAATGACCAGCATCAGCGCTGCGATAGTAAACATCTCTTTGACGCGGCTCGTTACAACCCAGCGTAAGATTGGTCGCAACAAATAATGGCCGCCGATCAGTAAAGCCGCTATCGCGCCCAACATCATACCCACATCTAGCCAACTGCCGCTCGCCCCGCCCGTTAACGCGGGTAATACCGCCAACATAGGGATAACAGCGATATCTTGAAACAGAAGTACCGCAAAGGCCGATTGACCCGATTCACTGCGCATTAGGTGTTGTTCTTCGATAATTCGCATGGCAATTGCGGTTGAGGACAATGCCAACCCCATGCCCACCACCAGCGCATCCACGCGATTCACACCAAATGAGTACACAATCAAACCGATAACGACGCAACTGATGAAGACCTGACTTCCCCCTAACCCCAATATGGGTCGTCGCATTTGCAGCAACTTCTTCGGGTTCAGTTCAAGACCGATTAAGAACAACAGCAAGACCACGCCCAATTCGGCGAAATGCAACGTCGCTTCGACGTCGCTGATCAATCTCAAACCCCAAGGGCCAATCACGATACCCGCGATCAAATACCCCAATACCGAGCCGATCCCTGAACGCTGTGCCAATGGCACTGCCACAACCGCGGCGGCAAGAAAAATAAGGGCATCAAGCAGGTAGTTATGCTCCATCAAACCACCTCCGCCACAGGGTTACACAACCAATCAGCATACAGTTCTGCATGCGCCACTCTGTCATCATCCGTGACACGACGCGCCCAGTGCAGTACCAAAGGTTCAACCCAACGCATTTGACACAACAACGCTGTGAGTTCGAAAGGCTGGAGCAATTCCGCCATGCTGTATTTGTTGTAACCGGTTTGACTGAATGCCTCTGCCGCACCACCCGTGGTAACAACAAAACGGCAGGTTTTCCCTGCGAGGGCATTTCCCCCGCCGTGAGCAAAGCCCTTTCCAAGCACCACATCAATCCACTCTTTAAGGAGTGAGGGACAGGAATACATTTGAAGGGGATGCTGGAACACAATCACATCATGACTGAGCAACAATTCACGTTCGTAATGAACATCAATAATAAAATCGGGGTACGAGGCATAGAGATCGTGAACAGTCACGTGATTCAACTGGCGTGCGGAATCGAGCATGTTTTTGTTCGCGACAGACTCATAAGGGTCTGGGTGCGCAAACAGCACTAAAACTTTTGATCGGAAAAGTGAGGCTTTGGTGGTTTCCATCTCGCAGCAAAATCCTTTTAGCCGTATAAACGGTTCTTTTTATAGTCTTATTATAGTGACACATATACCCAAGCAACCCGAATACATTACGGACAGGTTGCGCAGATACAACACCACATCGCGCGGCGTTATCTTAACCCTTCCACCATACGGTAATTGGCGCGGGTTTTCACGGACTGATCGAGGAGCGTCACTCGGTAGGCTGGCAGCCTTAGTGCTTAACTGGTATAACTGCGCGAGAATTTTTTACCCCATTGCACGCGGCCGGAGCCGCCAAGTAGTCATGATCACACTTTCTGATATCCAGCTTCTTCGCGGCGGCAAACCGCTACTTAATCAAGCATCCGCCACGATCCATCCTGGCGACAAAGTCGGCCTTGTTGGTAAAAACGGCTGCGGTAAATCAACGCTTTTCGCGTTGCTCAAAGACGAAATGACCTTGGATGCGGGTAGCTGCAATTTTCCAAGCGGTTGGCAACTGGCGTGGGTCGCGCAAGAAACCCCAGCCCTAGAACGCCAAGCCATCGAATACGTGATTGACGGTGACCGTGAATATCGCGAATTAGAAAACATGCTTCGCCAAGCAGAAATCGACGATGACGGCCACAAGGTCGCGATGCTGCATGATCAGATTGACGCCGTTGGCGGATACACAATTCGTGCCCGCGCTGCAGAATTGCTCGATGGCCTAGGTTTTCGCCAAGATCAAATGGCGTGGAACCTTACCCAGTTCTCGGGCGGTTGGCGTATGCGCCTTAACCTTGCTCAAGCGCTACTGTGCCGTTCCGATCTCCTGCTGCTTGATGAACCGACCAACCACTTGGATTTGGATGCGGTCATGTGGCTAGAGAAATGGTTGCAGAACTACCGTGGTACCTTGGTGCTGATTTCCCATGACCGTGATTTCTTGGATCCTGTGGTTAACCGTATTGTTCACATTGAAAACCAACTGCTGAACGAATACACCGGAAACTACTCGTCGTTTGAGACCATGCGCGCCGAAAAACTGATGCTGCAACAATCCATTTATCAGAAGCAGCAAAAGCAAATGTCGCACATGCAGTCGTATATCGACCGTTTCCGCTACAAAGCCAGCAAAGCTCGCCAAGCGCAAAGTCGTATCAAAGCCCTCGAGCGCATGGAAAAAGTGCTGCCTGCGCAATTTGATAACCCGTTTAACTTTGAATTTCGCGAACCGTCGGCCCTGCCTAACCCGATCTTGATGATGGAAAAGGTCGCTGCGGGTTATGCTGACAACATGATTTTAGAGAAAGTGCACCTTAACTTAGTGCCGGGCAGCCGTATTGGTTTGCTGGGCCGTAACGGTGCAGGTAAATCAACCTTAATCAAATTGTTATCTGGCGGCCTTGCCGCGCAAGCGGGTGAACTTACCTACTCGCAAGGCGTAAAAATTGGTTATTTCGCCCAGCATCAACTTGAAACATTGCGCACAGATGAAACCCCGCTTCAACATATGAATCGCCTTGCGCCACTAGCCACAGAGCAGCAACTTCGTGACTACCTAGGCAGTTTTGGTTTTGTCGGTGAGAAAGCACTCGACATCATCGGGCCATTTTCTGGCGGCGAAAAAGCCCGCCTCGTGTTGGCATTGATCGTTTGGCAGAAACCTAACCTCTTGCTGCTCGATGAACCGACCAACCACTTGGATTTGGACATGCGTTCGGCATTGACCATGGCACTGCAATCTTTTGAAGGTGCAATGGTTATCGTCAGTCACGACCGTTACCTGCTTCGTGCAACCACAGACGACTTATACTTGGTTCATGACAAGCAAGTGGTGCCGTTTAACGGTGACTTGCATGACTACCATCAATGGCTAGCCGAGCAGCAGCGCGCAGAACGTCGCCAAGAACAGGCTGAATCCGCAAAGCCTGCGAGCGAAAACTCGCAAGTAAACCGTAAAGAACAGAAACGTCTCGAAGCTGAGTTCCGTCGTGAAACCGCGCCAATTCGTAAGAAAATTGACAAGTTAGACACAAAACTCGAGCATTTATCTGAGACAATCGCCGAGGCAGAGTCAGCGCTATCAGACGCATCAATTTATGAAGCGACGAACAAAGGAACGCTAACAGACGTTTTACGTAAGCAGGCTGAAGCGAAATCGTCGTTGGAAGAGGTCGAATTGGAATGGATGGAACTTCAGGAACAACTGGAGGAAATGGAAGCGGCGTTCCAAGCCCGCTAAAGCAAGCTGCCACGCCTGATGGGTTGTGGCAATTTTGCCTCCACCATTACAGCAAGCAAGAGGTCAAACACGCCAGCCTTAAACTGCAAGACTCGTTTAAAGGCAACGTGAACTTGGCCTTGTTGCTCGTTTGGCTCGAAGACGCAGGCTTTTCATTGTCTGCGCATTCCCTCGCCGCACTTCAACATTCTTTGACCCACTCTGAAACCTTACTCACGCGTTACCGCTTAATGCGCCGAGAGCTAAAACCTCAGCTTTCGCGTGGCGCATACCAAAAGATGCTGAACTACGAACTCACCCTCGAAAAGTTCCAACAGCAAGAACTGCTCGCCTGTATCAATCAACAACCCTGGCTAGATACAGGCCCTTCCACGGTTGAGCGCTATTGCGAGCAACTGGATAGTGCTGCCCGCTATTTATACCCAACGCTGATGAAAGGGCTCAATACGCGCTAAACGCCCTCTTAGCGGTATGCCATTCACATCCAAATGAATAACAAGCAAGATGCGGTTAATACGCCCATGATGCGATTGAACACGACCCAGCTTCTTTCGGTGGAAAGTGCTTTTCCTACCCATACCCCAAAGCCTGCCCACAGCGAAGTAAGTGGAAAACCCACCACCACAAACGCCATGACGATCACTAACGCAGACCACCAATAGTCGCCACCAGACAAAGTAAACGTACCGACAGCACTCACCGACATCGCCCACGCCTTCGGGTTCACATACTGGAACAGTGCGCCTTCCATTAATGTCATCGGGCGACGTTCGGACGGTGCAGATTCCGACGGCGCACCCGCACTTGCAATACGCCATGCGAGATAAAGTAGATAACCACTGGCAACCAACTTCATGCCCTCTTGCACCATAGGGTAGGTTTTAAATACCACGCCGAGACCTGCTGCCACCACCGCAATGAGCGAAGCAACACCTAACGTAATACCCACCAAATGCGGCACAGTGCGGCGATAACCAAAGTTAGCCCCCGATGCTGTAAGCATCATATTGTTCGGTCCCGGCGTGCCTGTCATGGTTGCAGCAAACACCGCCAAGGTTACTAAGAACGAAACTTCCATCATGAATTGTCTCCCCGCTCATATTGTATCGATACAATCCACACAAATTTGTTGAAAAAGTCACCATTATTGGTTAAAAATAACGCTAACAGGGATCGAAAATCGGATCAAAAGGTTTATTGTCACCATGACAATCATGACAATTACGTTAGAGAAGCAAGGTTTGCCGCTGTATCGACAGATTGCCGATGCAATTGCAGAGCAAGTTGCTGCCAACACGCTTCAGCCAGGCACAAAGCTTCCTACACACAGGGCGCTCGCCGATGCCTTGTCTGTGACAGTGGGTACCGTCACGCGAGCCTATGCAGAAGCAGAGCGGCGCGGCATCGTGGAAGCCAAGGTGGGAGCAGGTACATACGTTTGTCAGACCGACAAACCCCTTTGGACGTTTGCACCACCGCCAACCCCCGGCATCATGAGCTTTGGCTACAATGTGCCGCCAGCCATTAATCGTGCTGATTTAATATCAGAAGCGCTTCAACAACTCGCCGCGCACCCGAATGAGCTCAATAATTTGATGCTCTATCAATCGCCCATGGGTATCGCGCACCATCGTGAGATCTTATCCAAGTGGCTCGCACAACATAACGTGAAGACCGATCCTAACCGCCTGCTCTTTTGCTCAGGTGCGCAAAATGCCATGCAGCTTTGCTTGGTCACCCTGTGCCGCGCAGGCGATACCATTTTGACCGATAAGCTCACCTACCCCGGTTTACTGAGCCTTGCTAAACAGCTTCGATTAACGGTTAAACCCGTCGAGATGGATGACGAAGGCATGCTGCCTGAATCCCTCAAGGCGGCTTACCATCAATATCAACCTCGCTTGGTGTACATGACGCCAACCCTGCAAAACCCCACCACCGCGACCATGAGTGAAGAAAGGCGTCATGATGTGATCCGTGTGTGCCGTGAATTGCAGTTGGTGATATTGGAAGATGACATTAACGGCATCTTGCCCAAAGAAAGGCCGAACCCGATTGTTAACCTCGCCCCGGATGATGTTATTTACGCCGGAGGGTTGGCGAAAACCTTAGCGCCAGGCTTAAGGCTGGGGTTCTTACAACTTCCGGAGCGTTACTACCCACACTTCGTGAACGCGCTTCAAAATCACAGCTGGATGATCAGCCCTTTGCTTACCGCAATGGCATCGATTCTGTTAGAAAATGGGGCAGCGAATCAGATACTCGAGACGATCCGCGATCAAATGGAAGCACGTTGGCGCATCGCGCAAGCGTATTTAAAAGACGTAGATTTTCGCTATCACCCCAACAGTTTTCATGGCTGGCTTCGACTGCCCGATGAGTGGTCATTGAGCGAGTTCCTCGCGGAAAGCAAAGCCCGGGGTGTCGAAGTGAAATCGTCAGAATTGTTTGTGCCAGCAGGCTATTCAGCGCCGCCTTACGTACGTATTGCATTGAGTGCGCCACCAGACAGAGAAACGCTGGAAAAAGGCCTTCATGAACTGGCAGACTTATTGGCCAATCCTCCCTTGTCCGATTTTGCGTTGTGAGAACCCGAGAATGACAACAGATATAGCGACGGTTTCTGTCGCACAAGACCACACAACAGATCACGACTTCGTGCCCATGAAGTGGGGAAGTAACCCACACGTTCAAACCCTTCTGCCTCGCTTTGTTAGGCGCAAGGCGCTATTTGAACCTGTGTGGCAACGCATTAATACGCCAGACGGGGATTTTCTCGATCTCGCATGGACAGAAGCCCCAGAGCACGCGCAAGGTAAACCGCTCGTGGTGCTATTTCACGGATTGGCAGGGTGTTTCTACAGCCCCTATGCCAATGGATTGATGAAGGCATTCAAAGACAAAGGGTGGCTGTGCGTGCTCATGCATTTTCGTGGGTGCAGCGGCCTTATCAACAAACAGCCAAGAAGTTACCATTCCGGTGAAACCAGCGACGCCCGGTTTTTCTTGGAGCACATCAACCAACACTTCCAAGATGTACCCCGCGTGGCAGTAGGGGTCTCTCTGGGCGGCAATATGCTGGTGCGTTATTTGGCGGAGTTTAAACACGATCCACTCATCAAAGCGGGTTGCGTTATCAGCGCGCCGCTCGATTTGCTGTCATGTTCAAGCCGCATTCAACAGGGATTTTCGAAGGTTTACCAAGCGTATTTATTGCGCTCAATGAACCGTGCACTGGTCAATAAACTGCAACGCCACCCAGAAATTGGCCATTGGAAAAGCGGCGAGAAAGTCCAGATATCGAGCGTGTACGAGTTTGATCAAACCGTCACCGCCCCACTTCATCAGTTCCAAAGTGCCGAAGATTATTATCAGCAATGCAGTGGCTTAGGTGTACTGCACGACATTGCGACACCACTAAAAGTGATCCATGCTAAAGATGATCCTTTTATGACTGATGCGGTGATCCCAACAACACCTTTACCTAACAATATTGAGTATCACCTCACTGAGAACGGCGGTCATGTTGGATTTGTGTCCGGCACACCTCAAGCTCCTGAGTTTTGGCTTGAGAAAGAAGTGCCCCGCTGGCTAGCCCTGCACCTAACATAAAACCATCATAAGCAGGGCGAGAGAGGTGAAGTATGACGTTTTCTCGCACCCTAATTTTCGCCATGGTTGGCGGTATGGCTGCAACACCTGCATACGCAAAAATAGAACACACAGAGACCGAAGCTCCCCGCTTCGGTCCACTCATTATGCAAACGCAAGCCCCGCTCCAGATCACAGGACTCACCCCACTCATACTCGACCCTTTCGCACTCACAACGAATGAAACCGACGTTTTCGCGACCGGCACTATGGCAAGTATTTGGGCCAATACGCCCGAATACCAATTCGACTACTACCACAACCAATTCATGCTAGGGATGCTTCATGCGCTTTCCGACGACATCAACGTCGGGCTTTGGTATCAATATCGCTATACCGCAAACAATCGATTAGACGGGCTCACTGAAAAATTCCACAGTGTCTTTGGCATCGACCAAAATGGTCGTACAAACGTGGATGAAGACAGGTTCTATATTTACGTCCCTGAGTACCAACCAACGCCAAGTGAGGACTTTATTGGGGATGCCGTGGTCAACGCGGTGAACCTGTATGCTGAACACAATGTGTATCGTACCGACCACCATGCTTTCAGTGTTGGCACGACGCTGTTTTTCAACCAAGTGGGATCCGGCGAATTTGAGAACACAGCGTTTGAACAATCACTGCAACTTAACTACGGCTTTAAGCAGCAAAAACATAAAGTTGCCGCCATGCTTTCCCTTGTGCATCGACCAGACAATCAGCAGCACGGCATCGATCTTCGAAATTGGGGCGTTAACGGCGGCATCAGTTACCAGTACCAATGGTTAAAGCACCATGAGCTCATCGCGGAATATCTTGTGTCAACGGGCAAGGCACACGACAACCACCTTACTGAGTTAACTGACATCGTCCATGAATTCGCGCTCGGCTATCGCTACCTTTTTGGCAACAGTGCGATAGAATTAGGGGCACTCGAAAACATGTTTAACCACGATAACAGTTCCGATATCGTGTTTTCAGCCTCCTTTCGGCACCGCTTAACCTTGTAGGTATCAGTACATGATTGTTCCTTGGCAAGAAATCCCCGAAGAATCCTTGAGAGGGTTAGTCGAGCATTTTGTATTACGTGAAGGCACGGACTACGGCGAGCAAGAAGCCAGCTTCGAAGAGAAAGTCGAGCAGGTCTATAACTTGCTCAAACGCAAAGAAGCCGTAGTCGTTTATTCTGAATTACACGAAACGGTCGATATCAAACCGACCCGATCACTGAGCGCATAACACGCGCTTGACCTCTCCTCTACACCCTGTTAATTGTTGGCTATCTATTAAAATTGACAGGGTTTGTCATGTCTGCAAAACACCCCATCATTGCAGTCACCGGTTCGTCCGGCGCAGGAACAACCACAACGTCCGACGCATTCCGTAAAATTTTCAACATGATGGACATTAAAGCAGCGTGGGTAGAAGGCGACAGCTTTCACCGCTTTACACGCCCGGAGATGGACGTTGAAATTAGGAAAGCACGAGAACAAGGACGACACATCAGCTACTTTGGCCCACAAGCCAACGATTTCCCGACGCTTGAAGCATTCTTTCGTGAATACGGCGAGCACGGCACAGGAAAATTCCGACGCTACCTTCATACCTTTGATGAAGCTGTGCCTTACAACCAAATGCCCGGAACCTTTACCGCGTGGCAAGATCTACCTGATGGCACCAACACCATGTTCTATGAAGGGCTTCATGGCGGTATCGTCGATGGAGACATCAACGTTGCGCAGCATGTGGATTTATTGATTGGCATGGTGCCCATCGTGAACTTAGAGTGGATTCAAAAGTTCGTGCGCGATACCCGTGACCGTGGCCATTCACGTGAAGCCGTGATGGACTCCATTGTACGTTCGATGGATGACTACCTGAATTACATTACGCCGCAGTTCAGCCGCACACACATTAACTTCCAGCGCGTACCCACGGTGGATACGTCAAACCCACTCAATGCGAAAGCCATTCCAAGCTTGGATGAAAGCTTTGTGGTTATCCGTTTTCGTGGCATCAAGAAGGTCGACTTCCCGTATTTGCTTTCAATGATCCAAGGATCGTTCATGTCTCGCCACAACACCTTGGTCGTGCCAGGGGGGAAAATGAGCTTTGCGATGGAATTGATCATCAGGCCGCTTATTCAGCAATTGATCGAAACTGGAAAAATCAGCTAGTCGAAGGGTTCGACGTATTAATTGTGCGACAAAAAGAGAGATACGTTCTGACATAACGCAGAATATTGCACAATTATCCAGACATATAATTGATAAGTAAAAGGAGGGAATTCCCTCCTTTTTCATTATTTAGCGATGATTTCGTAAGAATGTGTCATTTCGACACCTTTGCCTAGCATTAAACACACTGAGCAATACTTCTCCAAACTGTCTTTCACAGCACTCGCCACTTGCGCCTCATCCAACGCCGTGCCTGTCACAACAAAATGAATGTTGATCTTGGTAAACAAGCGTGGAGACTGCTCGCGGCGTTCCGCAGAAAGCACGGCTTCACAACCTGCAATTGCCTGATTTGCTTCTTCAAGTGCAGAAACCACATCCACAGAGCTGCAACCACCCGCACCTAACAACACCATTTCCATTGGGCTAGGCGCATTTTCGCCACCATTGCCATCCATGACCACGCTGTGGCCCGAATTCGACAAACCTAAAAAGGTCTTATTTCCGCTCCATTTGACGCTTGAGTGCATATCATTCCTCTACTTACTTTCAGGGTCGTGATCTTGTCCACGTTTTTAGCCTTTAATTGAAGGGGAAGTCCATATCAAAATCAAGAAATCGTGCAGGAAAAAGGATAAACTCAATGACTCAAACAGAGAGCTTGTAGCCTGACTGCTGAAACTTTATGCTATCCCACGGACTTGTGCCGCAGGACGGTGGGCTAAGGAAGACTCATCAGGCAACAACTGCAGAGGAAATGAGATATATGGTTCCAGGAAAACCTCAAACAGACCCAACATTAGAGTGGTTCCTTTCACACTGCCACATTCATAAGTATCCGTCGAAGAGCACGCTTATTCATGCGGGCGAGAAGGCTGAGACACTTTACTATATTGTTAAAGGCTCTGTGGCTGTACTAATCAAGGATGAAGAAGGTAAAGAGATGATCCTCTCTTACCTAAACCAGGGCGACTTCATTGGCGAACTGGGCCTCTTCGAGGAAGATCAGGAGCGTACTGCTTGGGTTCGCGCTAAATCACCGTGCGAAGTCGCTGAAATCTCATTCAAGAAATTCCGCCAGCTGATCCAAGTTAACCCTGATATTCTGATGCGCCTATCTTCACAGATGGCTCGTCGTCTTCAGGTCACTAGCCAAAAAGTCGGTGACTTAGCATTCTTGGACGTAACAGGCCGCATTGCTCAGACTCTGTTGAATCTGGCAAAACAACCAGATGCGATGACTCACCCAGACGGTATGCAAATCAAGATTACTCGTCAGGAAATCGGTCAAATCGTAGGTTGTTCACGCGAAACCGTTGGCCGCATCTTGAAGATGTTGGAAGAGCAGAACCTAATTTCTGCACACGGTAAAACCATCGTGGTATACGGCACTCGCTAATCCACGTTCGGTAATGAAAAAAAGCCACGTTAACGTGGCTTTTTTTATGCCCAAATTTCGGCGCAATTAACATTTAATTGTTGATCATGTGATCTGTGTAACGTTCATTTTTTCATCAGCAAGGCTTTTCGATGCTACCTTTCAGTGCAGGATATGTACGCACTTTTATGCATAACACGCATGACAAAGGAAAACAGAAATGGACATCGAAAACTTGGCGTCTGGGTCAGCGGCTTCTACCCTAGGTTGGGTGCAAGCAAGCACGACGGAACTGACAGGATTTTGTGGCCCCACCCATTATCATATGCAACGTTTACTGGGTGAAGATAGCAACAAACAAAGCGTTACCAATAATGAAGAATGGCCGACACATCTGCCGACCTCTCTTTGTTGAACCGCTAAGTCACCCACTTTTCATGCAGACTAAACAGCCTGCATAGGCGGGGCTTTACCTCTCAAACACACTCGTCATCTCACTGACAACGAGTGGGCTTGTTATTTGTCTGTGCTTTCAAAAATCTTGTCGGCAGATGCTTCGACAAATCCTTGATACAAGTTTCCATCCGCCAACGGGTAGCGCTTCGCAAACTCGTAAAATCCCCCCGGGATATCTCGCTCCCCATCGCTGAAATTCACAGACACTTTGTCAGCCATTGTTGAAGATTGCTCAAGGCACACTTGTGGGTCACCTTTCACTTCGCCACCTGATTCATTGATAGCAAACCCCGACTGACGCAGTAAATCATTCACTGCTTTCACTTCATCAAGCGTACTCAATTGGTTCACGCTAACGGTGAAATGATTGGCTCCAAAACCATGCGCCGCTAACCATCCGGCGTACTCGCTTTCCGCAGCCAGCATCTCATAGGTTTTACTGTCCAATGACCAAGGACGGCCACTGTACAAAAACGATGGATCTTTCATCGCATCATCATCCACCTGATCGACCAAGCCTCTCACCGCAGTTTGCAATTCTGTGGAGCATTGACCAACAAGGAGTTCGCTGATAAACACTTTCGGCGCTTCTGGATTTGGATGCTCGTAGTGATGCGCGTACAGCTTTTTACTCTCAAAGTGGTACTCACCTTTTGGTTCATAGCCCATCGCAATGAACGGCGCGGCTAATCTGTCTAACCCCACCTTGGGCAGCGCAAACGTGCGAAGCGCAATATGATCATTGAGCAGCGGTGTGCCCTCTTCCAGCAAGGTGTGTACTTTTGCCGCCGAAGGGCAAAGCCTCGTGGTGTAATCCTGCCAAAGCGCATCAAATAAAGCGTGAACGCGTTCCATCACATCCTCCTAGAGAGCGATATTCATCGATAATGTCGTACGGATTTACGATCAGCCTGCAAAGCAAGACGCTTCACAGGCGATAAGATGTCAAAAGTTACAACGATAGCCCCGGGCTGAGTTGACCCGGTAAGGACACATCGTCGCCTTCCATAGACGCCATTGGGTAAGCACAGTAATCCGCAGCATAGTAAGCGCTCGGGCGTAAGTTGCCTGACGCTCCCGGCCCACCAAACGGTGCATCACCGCTGGCTCCCGTCAATTGGCGGTTGCGGTTAACAATGCCCGCGCGAATGTTGTCGAGGAAGTATTGCCACTCCGCATCATTGGTGGAAATAAGGCCAGCAGACAAGCCGTAACGGGTGTCGTTGGCAAGCTCTACCGCTTGTTCAAGCGAGCTGTAGCGAACAACCTGCAATAAAGGACCGAAGTACTCTTCGTCTGGCAGCGCTTCTACCTTACTCACCTCAATGATGCCCGGCGATACGACTGCATCATGAAGCAGTGTTGCCTTCAGCAATGGCTCACCGCCTAAAGACTCTAGATTTTCCTGCGCAGCAAGAATCCCGTTCGCCGCAGCCAAAGAGATTTGCGCACCCATAAATGGCGCAGGCTCTTCAAATTGACCGCCCACTTTGATTTGCTTGGTCATCTCAATTAAACGCGAGAGAAGCGCATCACCGCGCTCTCCGTGCGGGATATAAAGGCGTCGTGCACACGTACAACGTTGACCAGCACTGATAAAGGAGGACTGGATAATGGTGTAAGCCGTGGCATCCAACTCGCCAAATTGCTCAGAGATCACCATGGGGTTATTGCCACCCATTTCGAGCGCCAACATTTTGCCCGGCTCACCCGCAAACTGACGATGCAAGATATGCCCAGTATTGGCGCTGCCCGTAAAGAGCAAACCATCAATGCCTTTTGATTGCGCCAGTGCTTCACCCGTTTCACGCGCCCCTTGAACAAGGTTAATCACGCCTTCAGGCAGCCCTGCTTCAATCCAAAGCTTCATGGTGACTTCTGCAGTTTTCGGGGTTTGGTCTGAAGGCTTAAAGACCACCGTATTGCCTGCCAAGAGCGCAGGGACAATATGACCATTCGGCAGATGCCCTGGGAAGTTATAGGGGCCGAAGACTGCCATTACGCCTAAAGGACGATGACGCAGCACTGCTTGTGTGCCTGCAACGTCTTTGCTTCGTTCACCCGTACGCTCTTGATGCGCGCGCAATGAAAGAGCGATTTTCCCCACCATGGCCGCCGCTTCAGTGCGCGTTTCCCAAAGTGGTTTTCCTGTTTCTTCAGCGATAACCTTCGCGATGTGTTCACTGTTTTCTTTTACTTTTTCTGCGAAGTTTTCCACCAGCGCTTGGCGCTCTGAAAACGGGGTATTCTTCCAACTTAGAAACGCTGTGCGAGCGGCGCGTACCGCCGACTCTACCTGCTCTGGGGTTGCAGTGTTTCCTTCCCACACAGACTCGCTGTTGAAAGGATTCAGTGATTGAAAGGCATCGCCATTCCCGGCAACCGCTTGGTTATCAATCCATTGTGTCATGAGTGTCTCCTGTCACCATCACGAACGAGGCGTTCAATAAAGCCGTGCAAACAAAAGGGCGCCTTACAGCGCAACCACTCGCACCGTATCGCCTTCACTGACCAGCAGCGCGTCAGCCACTTCTTGGCTGATCAGGGCTTCATTACGCTCTACATCTACGCCAATTTTGGTCGCTGTCGCTCGGAATGATTGAAAATCGTTATTACAGATAAGGTAATCTTGCGCGCTACCATGCTCGGCAATTTTCACTCTCGCGGTGAAAGAGCGGCGAATAGAATCAATGTTCTGGCGCATACATTCGACCGTCGGGCCAGCATCGAAAATGTCGACATACCCTCGGCGACTAAAACCTTCTTTTTCAAGCAAACGCAGCGCTGGGCGTGTTTTCTCATGCACTTGCCCTATCACTTCACGCGCTTCCTCGCTTAGCAGGTTCACGTAAATGGGCAGCTTCGGCATCAAGTCTGCGATGAAACCTTTCTGGCCAATCCCCGTGAGGTAATCCGCCAAGGTAAACTCGATAGAAAAGAAGTGCTCTTTCAGCCACGCCCAAAACGGAGAGTTTCCGTCCTCGTCGGACACGCCACGCATCTCTGCAAAGATAATGTCGGAGAACTTGTCAGGAAATTGTGCCAGCATCAAAAAACGACATTTTGACAACAAACGTCCATTCAAGCCGCCGCGGAATTCGGGACGTAAAAACAAGGTGCAGATTTCTGTCGCACCTGTGTAGTTGTTGCCAAACGTCAGCACCTCTACCACGTTGTGCACGTTCAAGCGACGCGAGTGATGCACCACTTTACTGATGTGATAGCTATAGAAAGGGTTCTCTAACCCAATAGCCGCTTCGATCCCTGTCGTACCTGCAATTTCTCCCGTTTCCGTGTCTTCAGCCACCATCAAGTAGCCTTCAGTTCCTGGGGACGTTGCGTTACGCGCGAAGCTTTCAACAGAGTGATCAATGCGACCACGAATTAATTCTTCGTTAACGGGTAACGAGGTAAAACCAATTCCAGACTCTTCCGCGCACAGCATGAGCGCGTCAAAATCAGATTCTCTGATTGGGCGAATTACCAGCATCCTACTTCCTCCTGATGCAGCAAACTTTGGTGGCGTTCAAGGGAACGCCACAATGGCGACAGCTTAGGCTGCCGCGAGTTTTGCAAGTGCGCGGTCGAGACGCGCTAAACCTTCCTCGGCTTCTTCTTTGGTGATAACAAGCGATGGCGTCATACGCACAACATTGGTGCCTGCCACCAGCAAGAGCAGTCCTTCGTCGCCAGCTGCCAGCAACACATCACGTGCGCGACCTTGCCACTCATCGTTGAGCGCCGCACCGATCAGCAAGCCTTTACCGCGGATTTCACTGAACATATTGTATTTCGCGTTAAGCGCTTCCAGCCCTTCACGGAACCAGCCTTCACGCTCTTTTACGCCAGCCAATACTTCTGGCTTGCTGACTTCTTCTACCACGGCTTCCGCCACTGCACATGCCAGCGGGTTACCGCCATACGTCGAACCGTGCGTGCCCACTTTCATGTGTGCCGCCAGCGCTTCCGTCGTCAGCATGGCACCAATAGGGAAACCACCACCCAGCGATTTTGCTGTGCTCAGAATGTCTGGTGTCACACCTGTTTGCTCATACGCGTAAAACGTACCTGTACGGCCATTGCCGGTTTGTACTTCATCAAAAATCAGCAGGGCTTTGTGCTTGTCACACAATTCACGAACGCCCTGTAAGAACGCAGGATCTGGCGTGATGATGCCGCCTTCGCCTTGCAATGGTTCCATCATGATGGCGCAGGTTTTGTCAGACATGGCGGCTGAAAGCGCGTCTAAATCGTTATAAGGCAAGTGAGTGACGTCACCCGGCTTAGGACCAAACCCGTCTGAATACGCGGTTTGACCGCCAACAGTCACGGTAAAAAATGTGCGGCCATGGAAGCCTTGGGTGAAGGCAATGATTTCGCTTTTCTCTGGGCCATGAACATCCACCGCCCAACGACGCGCTAATTTCAACGCCGCTTCATTGGCTTCTGCACCGGAGTTAGCAAAGAACACGCGTTCAGCAAAACTGACTTCCGTTAGCTTTTTCGCCAAGCGCAGTGCAGGTGCGTTGGTCATGACATTGCTGAGGTGCCACAGTTTTTCGGCTTGCTCTTTCAAGGCGTTAACCATGACGGGGTGACAATGCCCCAGACAGCTCACTGCAATACCACCTGCAAAATCGATGTACTCTCGGCCGTCCTGATCCCAAATGCGCGCGCCCTTTCCTTTCTCAGGAATCATGGTCATAGGTGCATAACATGGCACCATGACCTCATCGAACAGTTTACGTTCTACTTTATGTTCGGCTGTCATCGCTCATATCCTTCTGTCGATTCTGCTATAAGCATAGTATTTACATTTCGTTAACCGCATCAATAGCAGATAATTTTATATTCGTTGGTGACGTAACGTGGAAATTCACCCTTGGGCCATATTTATGCGCAATATGGGGCGATTAATTAATACAGGAAGTGGCAAGAGTGTCTTTCCTTATGGGAAAGAAAGGTGACATGTCCCGCGCAGACTGAATAAGGTTTCAGTGTTAACGGTACGAAAACAGAGAAATGAAAATGTAAAATCGGTGAGGTTGATCGTCTTTCAACAACGCGCGCGGGTGGCGCGTTGAGCATGAAGACACGAAAATCGGAGATTAAGCGTTTGAAGAAAGGAAGTTTGCGAGCAGTTGATGACCTTGCTCAGTCATGATGCTTTCAGGGTGAAATTGCACTCCTTCAAGCGGCAGTTCACGGTGACGTATCCCCATAATTTCATCAAATTCGCCATCGCGTTCTGTCCACGCAGTGATATCGAACGCCTCTGACAACGATTCACGTTCCACCACCAATGAATGATATCGCGTAACAGTGAGCGGATTATTCAGGCCTTGAAAAACCCCTTGATTTTGGTGCACCACAGGGCTTGTTTTGCCATGCATTACTTGGCGTGCACGAACGACGTTTGCCCCAAACACTTGTGCTAACGCTTGGTGCCCTAAACACACCCCCAAGATCGGTAACTTGCCCGCGAAATATCGAATGGCGTCAAGGGAAATGCCTGCATCATCAGGCGTACAAGGACCAGGAGAAATAACGAGATGTGTCGGCGACATGGCCTCAATATCAGCAAGCGTCAAGGTGTCGTTGCGGCGCACCACAACGTCTGCGCCCAACTGACAAAAATACTGATACAGGTTGTAAGTAAAAGAGTCGTAATTATCGATAATTAACAGCACAAGCATTCCCATCACATCCCTCTCGCTTTACGTCAGCGAGATTGTGCGCAAATGCTATCACAGCTTCTCGTGGCTGCACCAGATGGTGCAGCTAAAACTCATTGATAGGCAAAATCGGGGTGGGCCAAGGGTTATGAAGCCACTCGCGATAAAGGCCCGTCAGCTCGTCGCTGTGCTCGTCAATCAAATGAATAATGCGTGGGTCAATCAGGGTGCCCGCTTCTTGTGTCAACGCATTGATGCCTCGCTGAACCCGTTCTTCAATGTTGCCGTCACAACCTTCAATGGCCTTATCGAGTAGCTCGGCTGCAATGGCGACGCGACACTCTTCAGGAATTTTATCCCCTTCAATTTCAGGAAATCCGGAACCATCCCATCGGGTATTCTTGTAGGTCAGTAAACTCACCGACACAGAAGCAAACCCATTGGTTGCCTCTGAGAGTAACAACATACTGCGGCAATCTGGGGTGCTGTTTCCTCCCTCATCATCCCAAAGCTCACCCAATGCACAAAGCGGGTACGCCAAACTGATGTCTTCCGCTTTGGCTTTCGTTAACCCGTACTTGATGGCCAGCCATTCACAACATTGCGCTATACGTGGAGCAGAGATTTCGACTTCGTTGTTATGCAATGCCGCCACCGCCGCGATTTGGTTCATCACCAATTGATAGTTTTCACGCATGGCCGTTGCGCGCGCTTCGCCCAACAAATGCCCCACTCGGCTTTTCACCAATTCAGGCGACACAGGCTTGATCAGAAAATCTACCGCGCCACTTTTCAGGCCTTCCACTTCGCTTTGGTATTCATCCAGCGCTGACACAATGACAATGGGAATATGACTCACTGTGCGCTCTTTTTTCAAAATACGGCACACCTCGTAACCGTTCATGCCAGGCATCATGATGTCGAGCAAAATGAGATCCGGTTTTTGCTGCATCGTGAGCTCAATAGCACGCTCCCCACTTTTGGCAAAAATGAGGGTGTATTGATCTTGCAGTATGGTGCGCATCACGTGCAGATTGCTCGGCTCGTCATCCACCACCAGCACTTTATATGCCATAACCTTTTACTCCAGATTCTTGCGCTGCAGGTACTTGGTCTAACACAGTCAGGAAGATGTCGTAGGCATCGTCCAATTCGAAGTTCTCGATGGCAGCAACAAAGGTCGCCAACAAAGGTGGCTCTACGTAGCTTGCCATGGCGGGCACCAGTTCCTTGTAAAGCACATCGTCGAATTGGCCTTCCGCCAGCTTAGAAACAAACTCTTCGGTCTTCTTGTTAAACGTTGCAGGAGGCATGGTAATGACCTCCGCATCATCCATTTCTTCTCTGCGCACGCCGAGGTACGCCAACACATTGTCGAACGACGCAGACAAACAGTCGTTCAATGAATCCAACTGTTTACCGAGTTCGGATACCTCTCCCTCTTGCAACGCAGAGAGTAATTTTTTCAATTCATAAGCCAGCTTTTCAAAGCCGAGGCATTCGGCTGCATCAATGGCCGTATTGAAATAGCCATCAATGCTATCAGGCTGCTCCTGCACCATGCGCTTCACCACCACAGGCATGTCAAGGTAATTCAACCGGAACTCTCTCACGATGCTGAGAAGAATGTCTGACGTTGGCCATTGTTGGAATGCCCATGATTCGTTGAAATAGACTTTCTCTTCTTGCGTGATTGGCTGGGTTAATACAGTGACATTGCTGTTTTCATCAATGCCCATACAGCGTTTAAGCACATCAAACACGGCTTCACACTCAAACGGTTTATTGATGACGTCGTCGAAGCCACGCCCTTGCCATTCTTCAGTCGTTGTCGGGTCAACAGCCAATTTCATCGCTATCACCCGCACAGGCTCTTGGCGCGAATCTCCCACCCAGTCACGCAGTGTTCTTGGTGATGGGTACATCTCTTCCGACACATAGGCGTCCATCAGCACCACATCGACTTGCTGCGTTCGAATTAAATCTTCGGCAGCATCCATGTCCGTGAAGGTCAGTACTTTCACCCCTTGGCGCAGCAGCATATCGCGAAGCTCTTGCTGATTGCGCTGCACATCATCAATCACCAAGACTTCTAGTGGCGGTAAGGCATAATGCTGCACCGCATCTCTGTCGATAGATTTCGCGGCATGTTGTACAGCAATCAACGGCAAATCGGCATACACCACAGAGCTTTGAATCGATTCACCGTCAAACCATAAATTCCCTCGCATCAGTTCAATAAGCTGGGTGATCAAAGTGGCTGATAGCGTTTGTCCGGTGTGGACGTTTTTCTTTTCAAGGATGTCACTCGGTTGCACGGCGTAACTCGCAACCGCAAACCGCACCATGTCATTCATGGGAAGAACATGCAGAGACACATTGCCGTTCTCAGTATTGGTTAATGCGCTGCGCATCATGTTCTGTAGTAACTGCTTAATACGGCGGGAATCCCCGACATAGCTATCAAGCAGCGCGTCGCTGTAATGCAGACTGACGTGGAGTTCGCGCGCTTGCACGGTTTCACGGGCGATGAATTCGATTTGTCGGCAAAGCTGAACCAAAGAAAACTCCCCAATGTCGAGGGGTAAAGACTGGCTTTCGAGCTTTGAAGTATCAAGAATGTCATTGATGAGTTTCATCAGGCTGTTACCTGACTCTTTAATCACTTCAAGGTGATGCCGGTGAATGGGGTCTTTTTCCGCATCAATAAGAATGTCTGCTAACCCCAAAATGGAGTTCATGGGCGATCGGAATTCGTAACTCATGTTCGCCAGGAACGAGGCTTTCGATTGCGAAGCTTTCTCCGCCAATCGCACTTTCTCTTCAACGTCCTCTTCTGCTTGGCGCTTGTCGGTGATATCAACAATGACGCCATCAATCCAAGTACTGCCATCCTCCGCACGGTAGCTCAGACCAATTTCCCAAAACCATTTTTCCTCATCGCTACGGGTCGAAAACCGGTATTCACAGTCGTATTTGCCGTTACGGCGAGACACGTTTTCGCGCACTTTACGGTAATTGGCCGCATCGGTGGGGTGAATACGATCTACAAAATGCGATACCCCATTCTCCCCTGTCAGTACAGATGCGCTATATCCGGTGATCGATTTCGCCGCATCACTGATGTACACCATGTGCCGAGTGCCTCCCGTCATTTCACGGAATGCCATGCAGGGTAAATTGGCGATCAAAGATCGATACTGTTTAGCATTTTCTCGCAGCGCCCACGCCAAATGACGTTGCTCGGAGATATCAGAAATCACTGCCACAAAACTGTTTTCTGCAGCGCCTTGATGAAAGCCAATGGCCAGTCGAATCGGGAACGATGTGCCGTCTTTTCGCTTCGCCATGACCTCACGGGTCGAACCCACCACGTCTGATGAACGGCGCTCGATAAAGTTATGGATATACATATCGTGGCGGTGTTGATGCTCGTCCGTCACCAAAATACGCACGTTCTTGCCCATGGCTTCAGACGCTAGCCAACCGAAAATACGCTCAGCCGATGAGTTAAAAAAGGTGATGTGGCCTTTGCTATCAATCGCGACGATGGCGTCGGTAATGGTGTTAATCACACGATCCAATTCTTCGTCTTTAACAGAGAGGTGTTTAACGCGGGCTTTTAGCATAAACAATGCATTGGCAATCTGGCTAACAATCGCAATGAACACAAAGCCGAAGATAAACATCATCAAGGCATCACGACGGTCAAAGGGGGCGCTCTCCACCCGAACCGGTTGCCCTGATAACGTCAGTGTGTCGCGCATGATCAAAGCGACCGTGAGAGAAGCCACCGTGATGGTCGCACCGCTGAGGAGCGCGCTGCTCATGTCTCGGTTCCACTTTGCTTGCTTAGGGCGACCAAAGCGCTGCCACAGCGCCGTGCCCACCAGCAATGAGCAAATTCCCAATGCCATCGTAAACATCGCCATATCAAACTGAGCAATCGATACGCCGTTAATGGCCGCAAAGCCAAAGGTATGTTGAATCATCACCGCAAGAGAAATCAGCCCGGTGGCCATGAGTATCTTGATGGGAGGGTTGGATTTGTACGCAATCAATCGAAACGCGTACAAGCAAAGCAAAAACGTCAGTACTGGGGGAAACAGCAATAAGGCAGGCACAAAACCAAGATCTTGATAGACCGACACGGAGAGGACATTGACCACCTGCATGAGCCACAGCGAAAATGCCAGCGTGAGAGCATTCACGGGCAATGGCGTAAACTGCCAGACAGGCTGTCGCCTCGCTTGCAGTGGGCGATATAAGAAAGCCAGAGCGGCTACAACGAATGATGCACCACCTGCGAGCAGCAACATCCATGGATCGGTATACCCTTCCAGCAGAGGCTGGTCTGTCACTGGCGGCAGAAAAAAGAGAGTCAGTGATTCGATTATCGACATGCGTTTTACCGAGTTTGCGCCTAATTCATTGAACAAGCACACAAATGATCATTACTGAGAAAAACAAACAACTTTCGAGACATCTTTTAAGCTTAGTCAAGATTTGGCAGGTAACCCATTAAAACGAAGGTAAAAAAATAGGCTCCCAAGGGAGCCTATTTCAATGCGTTTTACGTTATTTTATTTTGCACTGCAGTCCACGGAACACCGCGACGGTTTTCTCATCAATCACCGCATCACCACACGGAATATCAATGAATCCCCATAAACGAACACTCAACGACACGGTGTCGCCGTAAGCCACGCCCATGTCTTGCAAGAATGGGCTGTCTTGGGTGTATTTACGGTTTTTCTTCCAACGCAACCACGGACGGTCGCTGTCGATGTTTCCATTGATGGCAGGTTGCACCCAGAACACGCTTTTGTTCTTAAAGCGCAGCTTGAACATCTCAGCCGCTTCTTCATAATTCAAACTGATGATCACCGGATCATGGTCTGAGGAAGAATAAGGGTTGGTGGATTTCACCAGATCACCCGTAAAGCGGCCTGAGTATTGGAACAACGTGCTTTCTACAGCATTGATGTGCCAATCTTCGACACCGGTTAGTTTGCTCACGACACCTTGGTTACCCACGGCATGGTCAAGGCTACCCAGCTCACCATCAAAGGTGTACGAGAAGGCTTCATCGCCCAAGAACGAGGTCGCGAGATTCACATAGCCAAAGCCATTGCCCACTTCTCGCGCAGCCTCATCCAAGGTCACGCCAGCAATAGAGGTTCCGGCAGCGGTCACAATCTTACGTTCTGCAGAAGCAGCGTCGTAATCGGTCATGACACGCATTGGATCTTCTTGGCCATAAGCATTGAAATCACCCAACGCGATAATGTCGCCTTCGATGTCAGCCAATGCATTGCCAAGCGTTTCCGCAGCAGACACACGGAATTCATTACAACGACCTTGAAGGTCCGCGGGATCATCATCGAACTCGCCGGCAACCCAATCTTCGTAACAACCTGAGCCTTTCGATTTGAAGTGGCTAACCGCGATAGACAGTGTTTGTTCGTCAACCACACTAAAGGTTTGCACCAAGCTATCACGCTGGAATTTATCCAGCTGGCGCGTTTCGCCGTCAGGGTTTTCACCCGAAATATGCTGTTCTGGCATACGCACAACCACTGCATCACCCGATGGAGACACAACCGCAGCACGGTAAATCAACGCCACTTGAATCGCATCGCCACCCAAGAATGCGCCTTGATTGAGATCGTCAACCGCTGGCGTCACATAGGTGTAGTGATCAGCGTCATCCGCAAAGCGCGTGTTCAGCTCGGTCACTAAATCCGCCAATGCACCGTTGTCACCAAAACCGTTGTTCTCGATTTCCATCAAGCCAACAATGTCAGCATCCATGGCTTCCAACGCATTCACGATTTTCGCGCGTTGCAGTTCAAACTCCGCCGCATCTTTGGTGCCACGGTTACAACCACGCGATGCATCCGCATCAGCTTGGTCATCACAGGTGACATTCAAATCACCGCCCACAGCACTCGCACTGGTGAAGTAGTTGAGCACGTTAAAGCTCGCCACTTTCACGTTGGTGTCAGCAAATGTCTGAGGCGCTGCTGTGCGGTCTTCTTCGCGTACAAAATCACCCGCAGTGATTTCGTTGGTTGCCACCAAACGGTATTTGCTGAAGCTATACCCCATCACCCCTTCAAGGTTGGTGACGACATCGCCAATGCGAATATACCCTTGGTCTGCATCCAGACCAGGGAAATAAGGCACCACGCCATTTGGCGCTTTGGTGTCTGTTTCAATGTAAAGCTGGTTTTGTGCATTTTCAGCAGCAAGGGCTGCAGCTTCTGCAGAGCCCGCTATGTAAAGCTGTGTTGGCTTGATCAGCGGTGCTTCATGGGACAACACCATGTTGTTTCGGAACGCATCAAAGTCAAAACCAAAGTTACGCGTGACCACCATGTCACTGCTTTGAGTGAGGCGTACTTTCATGCCTTCATAACGCTCAAGGGCGTCTTCAAGCACTTCGTCTTCTCCCACTTCAATGTCCGTCGCCGCCAGCTCACCCACGGTATCGATCACTTCCCATTGGTTGCTCTGCGCATCCAGCTCGGTCAAGTTGAAGAACTCTTTGACCTTACCGCCCGCACACACTTGCATGCCCGGCTCAATCCCAACAGGCTCACTCCCCGTGAAGATGTACAAACCGTCAGAGGTTGATGTATCACCATCGCCATTCGCGTCTTGCAGCCAAAAGCCTTTGTACAAATCGGTGGTTACCGCTGTTACGACGCCGCTGACATAGTAGGTGTCTTCGCTTTCAAAGCTGCCATCCGGGACAAGTGGGCTTTTATCGCCACTGCCTTGGACAGCATAAATGGGCGTCAGGGTTTGATCGTCACACGTGAAGGTATTGCCGCCACCGCCGCCATCACACGCGCTTAGGCCACTACAACCCAAACCATCAAATGTATCTTGGTCAAAAGATTGCCATTCAGCAGACACATCAAACGTGGCAGTAAGATCGGTTCGTCCAACACTGCCTTCTTGGCGACGAAGGGTGACGTCTTTGGCGTAGTTGCTGCCTAAAGCAAGCTCACCAAGGCTATCAATGACATTGTCATTGCCATCAATAAGCGCGACCACGTCGTTGCCGTTAAAGTTAACCGAACCCGATGTAATTTGACTGACGTCAGTGATGTCTGTCGATGCACTGCTGTTACCAATCACCAAAGAATCACCGGCCGCCAACGCGCCACTTAAGGCAATGGTGGAACCGAAAGACGTGTTGTTATTGGACGCGATTTTGACCGCCCAATTATCGAGAGACACGCTGTCACTGCCGAGATTGGTGATTTCAACGGCTTTGTTGTTTGATGAACCTTCGACATATTCCGTAATCAGTACGTCTGCACTTGCTGGAAGTGCTGCACTTAAGGCTAGAGCCAGTGGACTCCATGTTGAGATCTTCATTTGCTGTCCTTTTTTGCGTGTGAAGTCATAAGCAACGCAAATATGTAACAGTCATGGATTTCATTTTCGTGATGTAAGGCTCATATCACTGAATAGAGCATAAGGTGCTGACGTGATTTTCGAGACTCGTTCAGCAATCAACAGATAAAGAAAGCGTCAAAAGAGAGAGAATATGATGGGAACAGGAGAGATTAAGACAAAAAAAGCAGCGAAATCGCTGCTTTTTGATCTGATTAGACGAGATTAGGTTTCGACTAAGGACGGGTAACAAAACCCACAGCTTCGTACACTTTCTTCAAGGTCACAGCCGCGCGCTCAGAGGCTTTTTCTGCACCTGATTTCATGACTTGATCTAAGTAAGCACGGTCTTGGCGGAATTGCGCATAACGCTGTTGAACAGGCTCAAGCATCGCAACAACCGCTTCTGCCGTGTCGGTTTTCAGGTGGCCATACATTTTGTCAGCGTAGTCTGCTTCAATTTCAGCGAACGTCTTGCCTGTCGCAACAGACATCAGACCCATCAAGTTCGCCACGCCTGGCTTGTTTTGGATATCAAACAGAACACGTGGTGGCTCTTCTGAATCGGTCATTGCGCGTTTAATTTTCTTCGCAATCGCTTTCGGGTCTTCAAGCAAGCCAATCACGTTGTTGCGGTTATCGTCAGACTTCGACATTTTCTTCGTCGGATCTTGCAGGCTCATCACACGCGCACCCACTTGTGGGATGTACGGTTCTGGCACGCTGAACACGTCGCCGTATACATTGTTAAAACGGGTCGCGATATCACGCGCAAGCTCCAAGTGTTGCTTCTGGTCATTGCCCACAGGCACTTGGTTTGCTTGATACAGAAGAATGTCCGCAGCCATCAATACTGGGTAGCCGAACAAACCCGCATTAATGTTTTCTGCATGACGTGCTGACTTGTCTTTGAACTGGGTCATGCGGTTAAGCTCGCCCATTTGCGTGTAGCAGTTCAGCACCCAGCCCAATTGCGCGTGCTCAGGCACGTGCGATTGAATGAACAAGTTACTTTTTTCAGGTGTTACACCTACCGCAAGGCAAAGCGCAAGTGAATCGAGTGTCGCTTCACGCAGTTTTTCCGCTTCCTGACGAACAGTGATCGCGTGCAAGTCTACGATGCAGTATTGGCAATCGAAGTCATCTTGCATTTGTTCCCACTGACGCAAAGCACCGATGTAGTTGCCGATACTGAGTTCACCTGAAGGTTGAACACCGCTAAGTACAATGGGTTTGGTCGTTGGGTTACTCATGTTCTTTCTGTTCCTGTCAGTAAAATCAGCCAGAGTGACCACACCCTGGCTTTAAGCTCGAGAAAATCGAAGGTTTAATTTACGCTGTTTTTTCGGTACTGAGAACCGTTAAAAGTTGGTCAAAGTGATCTGCCACGCTATCCGGCGCACTATCACTGATCGGCTCGCCGTAGTTGTAGCCATACGTCAGACCAAAAGAGGCGATACCTGCATTTTTCGCAGCAAGAATATCGTTCTTCGAGTCACCAACCATCAGCATTTGGTCTGCAGTTAAACCATGCTTGTCACGCAGCGAGAACAAACCTTCTGGGTCGGGTTTGTTGGTTGGCAACGAATCACCACCAATCACGTCGGTGAAGTATTGTGCCAACCCCAAGTCAGCAAGGATTTCTGGAACAAACTCATACGGCTTATTGGTGACAATGCCCAAGACAAAGCCTGCATTTTTAAGCGCAGCCAAGGTGGTTTTCACCCCTGGGTAGACAATGGTTTTGTCGTGGCCGTTGTTCGCATAGTGGAAGTTAAAACGCTCACGCACTTGGCGGTATAGCGATTCATCGATATCAGGACGAATCGTCACGCTTTGGCTAAGCGCGCGCTTGAGCATGATCTCTGCACCGTTACCAATCCAGTTACGCACTTCATCATCCGTGGCGGTGTGCAGATTGAAATCTGCCAGTGCCATACGAATGCCTTCAGCCAGATCAGGCACGCTATCAACCAGCGTTCCGTCTAAATCGAATGCGATGTATTTGATGTTTTCAAATCTTGCCGTCACGAATTATTGTCCTACTTTGCTCAGTTCTGCGCGCATTTCATCAACCACGGCTTTGTAGTCAGGTTGACCAAAGATTGCAGAGCCTGCCACAAACATGTCAGCACCTGCTTCTGCAATTTCGCGAATGTTGTCAACTTTCACACCGCCATCAATTTCAAGACGGATATCGCGGCCGCTTTCATCAATACGACGACGCACTTCGCGCAGTTTATTTAATGTTTCAGGAATAAAGGATTGGCCACCGAAACCCGGGTTTACTGACATCAAGAGCACCATGTCGATTTTATCCATGATGTGGTCAAGATGGTGAAGTGGCGTTGCAGGGTTAAAGACCACGCCCGCTTTACAGCCATGCTCTTTAATCAATTGTAAGGTACGGTCAACATGGTCACTGGCTTCTATATGAAAGGTGATCATGCTCGCGCCCGCGTTCGCAAAATCAGGGATAATGCGGTCAACCGGTTTCACCATCAAATGCACATCGATTGGGGCTGTGATGCCGTAATCGCGAAGCGCTTTACAGATTGGCGCACCAAATGTCAGGTTTGGCACATAGTGGTTATCCATGACGTCGAAGTGAACAACGTCAGCACCTGCTGCCAATACTTTATCGACATCTTCACCTAAACGCGCGAAATCCGCCGAAAGGATCGACGGTGCAATAAGAAAATCCTTCATCCTGTAGCCTCACTTATACCAATTACCCTAAGCCTCTGTGTACGGTTTGCAAAAACTTAGGGTAATGGGTAGCGCGTTAAACTCACTTGAGGTTGTAGCAAAGTCGGCGCAATTCTACCCGATTGAACGTCGCCTGTCTTATCAGATGCGTTGATAGCTAGCATTAGCAAAAGTTTTACCAATGGCACACAGGGGAGGCTTGTTTGTCAGCTAAGCTGGGGGAAAGCGAAGAAACATGAAGAAGAGAAGATGCCGAATACTGACAATAACAAAGATAACGTTGGCTTTATCGATATCGTAAAGAGTGTATTTGCGGCGATGTTTGGGGTGCAATCAGACAAGAACCGACAACGGGACTTCAAACAATCAAGCATGGTGCCTTACATCGTTGTCGGCGTGGTGTTCGTGGTGCTTTTTGTGCTTGGACTCATGGCTATCGTGTCCGTGGTGATATCAGCCTAAACGTACCACCTCATACCGTTATGGCAACTCAGGGCTGTCGCCACTGAACAACGCCAACAGTTCATCTACCTTGTTACGCCCACCCGCATTTCTGCTGATCGTGCGCTTTACACGTACCACATTCAGTACCGCCCCATGGTATAGGCTTCGCGTTAGCTGAGTGTCGTGGTTCGACACGAGCACTGGAACGTTCTTTTCCATGGCCGCTTTGCGCGCAATCTCACCCAGCAGCGCTTGGTCATCCAAACTAAAACCGCCACTTGCGTAAGTGGTGAAATTCGCGGTGGTTGAAAGCGGAGCATACGGTGGATCGCAGTAAATCACGCTGCCACGGCGTGCCGCTTTAAAGCTCTGCTGATAACTCTCACACACAAACGTGGCTTTCTTGGCTTTCTCTGAGAAATACTCAAGTTCGGCTTCTGGGAAGTATGGTTTTTTATACGAGCCAAACGGCACGTTAAAACCACCTTTCTTGTTGTAGCGGCAAAGGCCATTGAATCCGTGGCGGTTCATGTAAAGAAAATACAATGAACGCAGGTAGGGGTCTGTGGTGGCGTTAAACTCTTCGCGGATGGCAAGAAACGCAGGCTTTTGATTGTACTCTTGTGTAAACAGTTTTCGCGCGTCGTCGATATAACGTTCCGGCGATTGCTTAACCAGGTTGTAGAGGTTAATCAAATCAGGATTGATGTCAGCCAAGCGATAGTGCTCGTAATCCGTATTCAAAAATACAGACCCGGCGCCGACAAAGGGTTCGATCAACTTTTTGCCTTCAGGCAAGTGTTTGCGGATTTCTTCAACCAGAGAGTATTTCCCTCCAGCCCACTTCAGAAAGGCACGATGCTTTTTCATTAATGTGTATCCACTACCACTGCTGCTTGAAAGGGGGCGGATTGTATCTCATTTTTAGCCATCAATCAGCGTAAATTCACGCCCCAATCAAGTTGAAGGTAAGGTTAGTTGGCAAGCGCAATCTCTTTATGGATTTGCGCAAATGATTTCACCCAAGGTGTCAAACGGCGAACATTGGCTGACAATTCCAGCTCAGCGCGTCGCGCGGCATTCACCGATGGATAATCCCCAATAAGAATCATGTACCACGCTTCGTCGTTACGTACCGTCTCGTAAACACGCGCTGTATTTTCGATGCCGTACTGCTGGAGGAAATCATCCACGGCCGCTTTTGACTGTAATGCAGCAAGCTGCAGTGCGTAGCGCGTCTCTGAAATAGCCAACAACTCCGCATTTGAAAGCGTCACGTTCACCGCTTGAGGCGCAGGAGCAAGTGGCTCAGGTGTCTGCTGCGCATTCTCGGCCTGTTCTTGCGTTGTCGCTGATGCCTGAGTATTTTCAGTGGCAGGCGTTGCTGGCACTTGGTTTTGCTCTGCAAGCTCAGGGATCAAGGCTTCATCAACGGCAGCTGTTCCATCGCCACCAATGGCTTGGTCGTCAATAATGGCATCAACCACACGGTCTGGCACCACGATACGACGGTTTTCATCACGGCGACCCACCGTCATACCTTCCACCGTGGGATCTTCCGGCAACGCGATATTGTCATCAATGGCATCGGCATTCAGCACTGTTGCCTCGCTACCTTGTGCTTCGGCAGCATTTTGCTTGGCCATTTCAGCTTCTTTTTCATCGAGCAACTCTGACAACTCTTTCACGCCATCAGGAATGACGTTTGTTGCTTCTACGTTTTCCGTAGATTGCTGTGTCAGCGTCCACCAAACAATGCCAGCCCCCGCAACCAGCAAGAGGAAGGCTAATATCAGTAAAGGGAGTAACGAACGACGTTTTTTCTCTTCCATCGAAGATGTCTCCTGTTGCTCGAGCCCTTTCAGGGCACCGGGTAAAGCTGGCAATAGTGCGGCTTTTTGTTTAAGTGCGCGTCGCTGTGCCGCATCAAGTTGGCGACTCACCATCATAACTTCAATAAACATTTCCCGTTCGTTTTCTGCGAGCGGGCTAACCTCAAGCTCAAGCGGTTTAACCCCTTGACCATAGGAGACTTTCTGTAGCCATTTGTTCAATTTACCACGCAAGCTAAACAGCAATACGTTGATTTGCCAGTTTTCACGCTGCTGCGCTTCTGTCACCAACGCCCAAAGCTCTGCGATTAACGTCGCACTCAATCGGTGTGCTTCGTCAATGACAATCAAGGTATGGATATTTTGGCCTTCGAGCATGTACTCAAGGCTTTGCAGCATAGAATCGTTTTCGTTGAACACACCATCGCGCACGATTTGGCGCAGGATGATGGCACGGTGCTGCGCATCCTGTTGGCTGGGATTACAAATTAGGAGAGATTGATTGGGCTCGTTTGCCCAATTTTCGAGATAGCGCTCACTCAGCCAGGTTTTACCTGCGCCAGATTCACCTGTCACTTGGACAAGGTTAGAACTAAATCGAGTAAGAAATTGAATTCTAGACAAAAGTTGGATCTGGGTGTCCAAATCCAACGCAATCATGTCGTGGGAGCCTGTCATATACAAACCCGCTTAACGTGTCGCAATGACCTCTGCAAGCGTCTCGGTAGTAACGTTCGCAACCACTTCCGCCGTTCCAATCGAGGTTGGCAGAACAAATCGTAGTTGCCCGGAAAGCACTTTTTTGTCGCGTTTCATGTGCTTGATAAAGGCATCATAGTCCATGGTGGCGGGTGCTTTCACGGGGAGTTTTGCATTTTCAAGCAAGGAAGTGATACGGCTAACATCTTCTTGCGAAAGTAGTTGTTGAAGGTGAGCGGTTTGCGCAGCCATAACGGTACCTGCAGCAACAGCTTCACCATGCAACCAGTTGCCATATCCCATCTCAGCTTCAATCGCATGCCCAAACGTATGGCCAAGATTCAACAGTGCGCGAACACCGGATTCTTTTTCATCCTCAGCAACGACATCTGCCTTGATTTGGCAACAGCGCTTGATGGCATAAACCAACGCATCTGCGTCGAGAGCGTTGAATGCATCAAGGTTTTCTTCCAACCACACAAAGAAAGGTAAATCTGTAATGATGCCGTATTTGATCACTTCTGCGATGCCCGCTGCGAATTCTCGCTCGGGAAGGGTTGCCATCACATCGATGTCAATCACCACAGCTTTAGGTTGATAAAATGCGCCGATCATATTTTTCCCGAGCGGGTGATTCACTGCGGTTTTACCGCCAACAGACGAATCAACTTGGGAAAGTAATGTGGTAGGAACTTGAATGAAATCAACACCGCGCTGGTAACAAGCGGCAGCAAAACCGACAACATCACCAATCACACCACCACCCAAAGCAACGATAAGGACATCGCGGGCGTAGTTACCTTCAAGCAAGAAGGTATTGATGACATTAAACGTGTCGAGGGTTTTGTACTGCTCACCATCAGGCAGTGAGAGCAAAGCTGGCATGCCGCCAGCTTCTTTCAAGGTATCCATGAGCTTTTCAGCATACAAAGGTGCAATGGTTTCATTTGTCACCACCACAACCTGACGGCCCTGAGCGTCAGTAAAGAAGGCGGGATCAGATAACAATCCGGCCCCAATAGAGATAGGGTAACTTCTATCGCCCAGGTTTACGTCAATCCTTTCCATGGAATACCTTTTTGCGTCGAGATTTAGTGCTTAGTGATCTTCTAGCAACTCAATGATCTGATTAGCAACCACTTTGGCGCTTTGATCATCCGTGCGAACCACATAGTCAGCAATCTCTTCGTACAAAGGATTGCGTTCGCCAGCTAGCTCTTCCAGAACTTCACGAGGTTGTTCGGTTTGGAGTAACGGACGCTTTTTGTCACGCTGAGTACGTGCCAATTGTTTTTCAATCGTGGTTTCTAGATATACCACGATGCCACGAGCAGACAGACGATTGCGGCTCTCTTTGCTCTTGATGGAGCCACCACCGGTCGCCAAAACGATACCCTGCTTTTGGGTCAGATCGTTAATGACGTTCTCTTCGCGGTCGCGGAACCCCTCTTCACCTTCTACATCAAATACCCATGCGATATCAGCACCAGTGCGTTCTTCGATCACGGTGTCCGAGTCAAAAAATTCCATGTGTAGTTGCTGAGCAAGGTGACGACCAATTGTGCTTTTGCCAGCCCCCATTGGACCTACAAGAAAGATATTTCGTTTTTCAGCCATTTTAAGCAGTTTACGCGCGGTTAATGAAAACAACACCGCCCGCAGGCTCGTAATCGAAAGCCCGAGGCGCCAATTTCCTCACAGATAATTCGTGATCAGACCAAAAATTATCTCAGGTCACTATGCCTGTTGGCAACTTAAAATACACCCAAGCGTCAGTTTAAATTCTATAAGGCCCGATGTTTGAAAAGAAAAATGGCTGAAACAGACGTTTGGTCTCGTTTACAGCCATTTTGGTCTTTTCCTTCAAATTATGCTTTTAACCGCATGAAGGCTATACATTTACTGAGTGATGATCCGAGGCGTTACAAAGATTAATAGCTCTCGTTTCGTCATATTTTCATAGTCACGACGAAAGAGTTGACCCAGCCCAGGAATATCTCCCAGCAATGGCACCTTATCCACTTTCTCTGTCATTTCATGTTGATAAATCCCACCGAGAACCACAGTTTCGCCGTCATTTACCAATACCTGAGTACCAATACGTTGCGTACTAATGGCCATAGCCTCACCTCCACCAGCAACAACAGAGCCCGCAGGTTTATCCTGTGTAACCTCCAAATCCAGAACCAGTTTGTTATCAGGTGTGATTTGAGGCGTCACGGAAAGGCTGAGTACTGCTTTTTTAAATGACACGGCAGCAGCACCACTGGATGATGCTTCTAGGTACGGTAATTCCGTTCCTTGCTCAATGTAAGCCGCTCGCTTATTCGTCGTAAGCAATCTCGGGCTCGAAATGATTTCAGCACTTGATTCCGCTTGTAACGCAGATAGTTCCAAGTCTAAGAGAAGGTTCTTACCCAGATTCGCTACTTGGAAAGCCACACTAGGCGCATTGATGCTGGTTGCAGCGAGGTTGACGTTAAGCATATCGTTCACACTACTGGAACCTTCGCCTCCAGAGTCAGCATCCCCAAATTGCTGCCCTTGGCCTTCAATTGACCCGCTGGTTGAAAAACTGCCATTTGTATTCGTGACGCCCCAGCGAACGCCGATTTCATCCAATACACCTTCTTCGACGGTCACAATCCGCGCTTCAATTTCAACTTGCTCAACCGGAACATCCAGTATCTCAATCAGCGACTTAACAATCTCGATATTGTCAGAAAGATCTTTAATAACCAGTGAGTTAGTTCTCACATCAAACGCCAAACTGCCACGTTCCGATAACAAGCTAATGCCTTCATCTTCTTCATCGTCGTCACCGCCATCGAGTAGGGTTTTAAGATCTTCCGCATTGGCATATTTAATCTGAATCACTTCAGAGCGCAATGACGCAAGCTCCCTTTCGTGGCGACGCTTTTCAAGCACCAAACGTTCTTGTTCATCCAACTCTGCTTTGGGAGCGACCAACAAGATATTGCCCGTTTCGCGCTTATCTAACCCTTTCACTTTCAAGATGGTATCCAGCGCTTTTTGCCACGGCACATCATCAAGGCGTAGGGTTAAACTACCATCCACACTGTCAGACACCACCAAGTTGAAGCCATTGTGCTCAGCAACCATCTGCAGCACGGAACGAACAGGAATATCTTGGAAATTGATGGAGATGCGGGAATTGCCTGATGTGGTTTTGTTTTTAGTTGTTTTACCTCTAACAACAGTGGCCTGAGGCAATAGCTCCACGGTCAATACATTGCTGGTTTGGTAGTAGTCATACGCGTAATCATTTTGCGTTGCTATGTTTAACCAAACATCATCATCGCGAGACTCCACCACCATCGACAATGCGGTTTTGCTTAGCCCATCAAGGCTTTTTGAACCCACAAGATTATCAATCACCTGCGTGTCTTTAAGGCTGATTTCTAGGCTTTGTTTGTTCTTTTTAAAATCGGTAACCACCGCATTTTCAGCCAAGATCAATGAAAACAACGTGCTGCCTTTTTCATTTTTACTGACATCAATCTGATGTAGTTCATTGGCTGCTATCGCAAAGGAAGAAAAGAAAAACAGTGACACAACGCTTAAAACCTGCCCCCTTTTTCTCAGCTTGCCTTGGCATCCCTTCCTCAGGCTTTTCATTCTGTACCCTTATGTTTGTTATTAAGTACTAATCTGACGTTTCTTACTTGCCAACACCCCAGCCCATCGGGCAGGTGCTCTGTCAGCGATAGCGTTTGCTGACTGATGCTATCAACACGTCCGCGATTGCTGCCAAGCATGCGGCCAATGCCAACACGGTGAATACTGTTGTCCGGCGATGACACCAACGCCCAATAACTGCCTGGTGCACCGATCACCCCTTTAAACGTCAATGACGACAATTCAAAGCGTTCAAGCGGATCATTCTTCGGTAACCTTTCTGGTTGCCAGCAATCGCCTTTCGCCAACGCCTCCTCTTCCATCGCCATCGGCAACACAAAGGGATCCGTCTTCACGGGCGGTGCGAACGCTAACGGAGAGAAACTCGGTTTAGGGGGTAACGGCGTTGCAGTAACCTCAGCCGACGCATAGGTTTTACTGATAAAGCGCTCTAAGTCGTCATGGCCGTTATCATCACCACAACCGGAAAGGACCAGCACCATCATCAATAGGGAAACACTTTTCATTGCGTCTCTCCTTGTCCGCCGATGTAGCGATAGGTATGAGCAGATACAGAGAACATCAGCTCGCCATTTTTATCCTTGAGTCGTGACAACTGAAAATCTTGCAATGCGACAATGCGTGGCATTCTTGCGAGAGCGGCTGAAAAGTGGCCTATCTCGTGATACGGCCCCGACAGTTCCATTTCCAGAGGCACTTGGTAGAGCCAGCCGACTTTTTTCCCTGCTCTCCAGTTCAAGTTTTCAAAGTTCAAATTAAACTGAAGTCCAGTGTCATTAATACCTGCGAGCAACAGAGCAAGCTCATCTTCCGCAGGGAGTTGCAACGCAAGGTGATCGTAGAAAGATTGCAGTTCGTTGATCTGCTCTTCCACATCCGGTAAAGCCGCCACTTTTTCCGCTTTTATCCGAAACTGGGTCCGCAATAGACTCTCTTCTTGTTTCGCTAACGTCGCGTCACCTAAAAGTGGCATCACCACAAAAAATGCCCCGACCACAAGCCCCACAACAGAAAAGAGACCCAGCAGAACATTTTGTGCCGTTGCGGACCATTCAGGGATTTCATCAAGTTCCCAATCACGCCAATCAGCCATTCTTCTTCGCCTCTATTGGTAAACTCGGAAGGATAAAACCCACCAACTCAAACGTGGCGCTGAATTGCTTTGCCACCATTTGGTCTTCGCTGGCGTTATTCACGATGGAATGCATCTGAACATGCGTCGCGCCTTTATGGGTTTCAAGCAGCGCTAACAGCGTTGCCAATTGGGCATTAGACCGACTGCGCCCTCGTAACGTGACTTTTCCTGCTTTTAACGACACGTCGTCCAGCACAACCCCTTCCGGCGTAATTTCAGGCAGCAGATTGAATAAGAGTATTGAGTTATTCCTTTGCTGTTGAAGAGAATTCACGAGCATCAGGCGTCGCTGAAGCTCTTCCCGCTCCACCGCTCTTTTTGAAAAACGTTGTAGTGTCTGGTTCAAGGTGGTGATTTCTTGCTGAATGCGCGCATTCCGTGCCTCTTGACGCTCAATTTGTACATTGGCATACCACGACGCACCACCGAGCAAGATGGCCACAGAGACAGCCGCCGCACCCATATGATTGAAGAATGTGCGTCGTTGTTTGAGGCGACGTGTTTCTCGCCAAGGCAGTAAGTTAATTGACTGTCGCATCATCCATCCCGCGCAATGCCAATCCAATGGCCGTCGTCCAAGTTGAAGGTGGCTCGTCCAACCCTTCTACCAATTTTTGAGTGAGTGACATCGTCATCAAAGGATTGAACGTCTCGACATGCCATGAAAGGTGCGCTTCTAAATGGAGAGCATCCACATCAGAAAGCCCTTCTCCCGATAACATCAAGTTTGACACGTGTTTACCCGGAAATTGTGTCGCCGCAAGCTGATATTGTCGTTGGATAGTATCGGCAAGCGTTTCTGCGTAGCGATTACGCCCCAACAAAGAATCCGCCCCCAAACTCTCGTTAGGCAACGGCAACTCTCGGAAAAAGGGGTCGGAAAGGTTGTCACCTAGGCATATTTGCATGCGCTCATGACTGATATCGACAAACAGTTCAGTGCCCGTTGCTTCACCTTTTTCGCTGTGATGTTGATGAAGTCGCATGAGTGCATGTGCTTGCAGCTCTATAACGGACAAATGAAACCCAGCTTCTGACAGCGCATCGAGCGAGTCTTTCAGCGTCACTTTTCGACACGCATACACCTCAACACCTTCGCCATTGGGCAACACGCGATAATCGTACAAAAGCTCATCCATGGGCAGGCCGAGGCTTTCAGCCAACATCATGCCGACCTGAATAAATTGTTCGTTTTCGGGTAAATCTGTCGGAACGGCGATTCTTTTGAGGACGACTTTGCTTTGTGGCACACCCAGCACTTGTTGAGAAGGCCATTGCCAAGGCGCTTTAATGTTTTTGCGAAGTCGCTCTTTTAACAAACGCAACGCATCGGTAAGAGAATTACCGCCATACTTTTCTGACACCAACGCATTCACACGATATGTATCGCCATGCTTTTGAATCAGTGCAGCTCTGACAGCATGCGTACCAAACTCGATACCTAATGCCGTGGTTTGACCAAACATCTGAAATGACACCTTCTTAAAAGTCAGCATCAAGTAACTTTTTTGAAAGTTCTCTCAGCAGGTTCGATATTTTTTGTTCAGTTATCTTTATACTAGCGACACTAATCTATTGAACAGTTCGACAAAAAACGTTACGGGAAATATCTAGTGAAGTTCATTAAGCGACTGCTTATCCTTGCAATAATTTGCATATTACTTGGAGTGGGTACAATTTTCGGGTTCTACCTTTACGTCAAGCCAGAGCTACCCGATGTAGCCACGCTGAAAGACGTAGAACTCCAAACCCCAATGCAAATTTACAGTGCGGATGGAAAGCTCATCTCTCAATTTGGCGAGAAGCGTCGAATTCCAGTGACCTATGATGAGATCCCTAAAGATCTGATCGATGCACTGATTGCCACCGAAGACAGCCGTTTTTATGAGCACCCAGGTATCGACCCAATCGGTATCACACGAGCTGCACTCGTCGTCGCCATGTCCGGCTCGGCAAAACAAGGTGCCAGTACCATTACCCAACAGCTTGCGCGTAATTTCTTCCTTTCTAACGAAAAGAAAATAATGCGTAAAATCAAAGAGATATTTATTGCGATCCACATCGAGCAACTTCTTTCCAAACCGGAGATAATGGAGCTTTATGTCAATAAGATCTTCTTGGGATACCGCTCTTACGGCTTCGGTGCTGCTGCTCGTGTTTACTTCGGGAAAAGCCTCGATCAGCTCACGTTGAGTGAGATTGCGACCCTTGCAGGTATGCCAAAAGCCCCGTCTACAATGAACCCTCTTTACTCGGTAGCTCGTGCAACAACACGCCGTAATGTCGTGCTTGGTCGTATGCTGACCGAAGGCTACATCACCCGCTCTGAATATGAGCAAGCCAAAAACGAGACCATCCTTTCTCGTTACCACGGTGCTGAAATTGAACTCAGCGCCCCGTATGTGGCGGAATTAGCTCGCTCTTGGGCGGTTGAGAAATATGGTGAAGGCGTTTACGAGTCAGGCATGAAGGTTTACACCACCATCGATTCTCGTCTTCAAAATGCAGCGCAACATGCTGCCATTTCTAACCTCTTGTCTTACGACCAACGCCATGGCTATCGCGGTGCAGTTGCCACCTTGTGGGGAGAGAAAAGTGCAGCATGGGATGCCAACAAGATCCAAGCACACCTGAAAAAACAACCCAGCTATGGCGAATTAAAGCCAGCGGTTGTTGTTAAGGTTGAAGAGAAAACGGCCAACGTTGAACTGGAAACAGGCGACGTTGTGGCGCTTCCTTGGGACGGCATAAAATGGGCACGTCGCTATGTCACGGATACACGCCAAGGCCGCGCACCAAAACGTGCCGGTGATGTGCTGAATGCTGGCGAGCAAATTTGGGTACAGCAAATCGGTGAAGATTGGCACCTAAGCCAAGTGCCAGATGCAAACACCGCCATGGTGGCACTGTCGCCAGAAAACGGTGCCGTCAAAGCGTTGGTTGGTGGGTTTAACTTCGTCCACAGTAAATTTAACCGTGCAACCCAATCCGTCCGTCAGGTCGGTTCGGGGATCAAACCCTTTATCTATTCTGCGGCCATTGATCAGGGCATGACGCTGGCGACACTCGTGAACGATGCGCCAATCAACCGCTGGGATTCAAGCCAAGGCACCGCATGGCGCCCTAAGAACTCGCCACCAACGTACACAGGTCCAACGCGCGTGCGTATCGGTCTTGCACAATCTAAGAACGTAATGGCTGTGCGCGTGCTTCGTCGTGTTGGCCTTGATGAATCCATCGATTTTCTGACGCGCTTTGGCTTTAAACGCAACGATTTGCCACGCTCTGAAACCTTGGCATTGGGTGCAGGCAGTTTGACGCCAATGGAAGTCGCTCAAGGCTACAGTGTTTTTGCGAATGGCGGTTACTACCTCAAGCCTTACTACATCAGCAAAGTGGACGACCCATTTGGCGAACCACTTTTCGTTGCGAACCCACAAACCATTTGCCGTGAAAATTGCGATGCGGTGGTGAACAAGCGAGATTCAGAGAACCTTCAGGAAGAAGAAAGCCTGCTTGATCAGACCGCAGACATGGAAAACGAACCGTCGTTAGCGCCGCAAGTGATCAGCGAACAAAATGCATTCCTTGTACGCGAAATGCTTGAAGCCAACATCTGGGGCGGCGGCAGCTGGCGCAGTGGAACAGGTTGGAACGGCACAGGCTGGCGTGCGCAAAAACCGTTAAACCGACGTGACATTGGCGGTAAAACCGGTACCACCAACGATTCGAAAGATGCGTGGTATTCAGGCTTCGCACCTGGTTTGGTTGCAACGGTTTGGGTTGGCTTTGATGACCATTCACGTAATCTAGGTCGCACCTCAAACAACGCGAACCTTGGCAAAGAGCAAATTGCGGGTGCGGAAGCCGGCGCGAAAACAGCGCAACCTGCGTGGATCGATTTTATGGTTGATGCAGTCGCCGATGTGCCGGAGCAACGTAAAGTCACGCCGTCAGGAATTGTGAAAGTCCGTATTGACCGTGATACCGGATTGCTTACCCGCAAAACCGACGGCAGCTCTATGTTCGAGTACTTCGAAAAAGGCTCTGAACCGAAAGATTACGTCTCTGCGGCAGCAAGCAGCGGCAACATCTACGAGAGCGAAGGCGAAGAGCTGTTCTAAGCCTCTCGGCGTAAAAAAGCAAAAAGGCGCTATCAAGCGCCTTTTTCGTTTCTGCTATATCAGCATTGATGCGAGAGGTATTTACGAATCTATGCGGATAGCCACCTAAGCAGCGTTACAGTGCGCGCTCATGGTCTCGCTAATGATGCTAGCAAGCTTCTCATAGCGTGCTCTTAACGGCGAACCTGGGCGGTAATCCAGCGTGATCAGACGCTGAGGCTCAGGGTCTACCGCCTTAATGTACACCACACCATCTCGACGCAGCGTGTCAGGCACAGAAAGCTTCGGCAGCAAGGTAATGCCGGTTTCAGCCGCCACCATGTTTCGCAGCGTTTCTAGGCTCGTTGCTCTGAATCGTAAATCTTCATGAGCACCTGCTGCAAAACAAAAACCCATCGCTTGGTCACGCAAACAATGCCCATCCGCCAGCATCAGCAAGGTTTCGCCTTGCAGTTTTGGCATTGGAATTTCTGCTTCATCTGCCCAACGATGACTTTCAGGTACCGCAAGGATCATCGGCTCGTGATAAAGCGGGATCTCTTTGAAGTGTTCGGTTTCTCGCACTGACGCAAGGATCAAACAGTCCAACTTGCCCTCTTCCAACTGCTGAACCAGTTGGTGGGTTTGTGCTTCGTGAAGAAAAAGCTCTAACTCAGGAAAGGCTTGCTTGAGGGCCGGCACAATGTGCGGCAACAAATAAGGACCCACCGTTGGAATAAACCCGATATGCAACGGCCCAGACATGTCTTCGCCCTGCTGGCTCGCCATTTCGGTCAGCACTTTCACTTCCATCAGGATCTTCTGCGCTTGCTTAACCAGCGACATACCCGCATCGGTAAACAGGACTTTACGGCTAGTGCGTTCAAGTAATACCACACCTAACTCATCTTCCAGTTTACGAATTTGTCCACTAAGAGTAGGTTGACTGACAAAGCAAGCCTCTGCGGCTTTTCTAAAATGCTGGTGTTCAGACAACGCCACCAGATACTCAAGATCGCGAATGTTCACTGCTTGCTCCATTGATAGATTTTACTTATTGAAATGATAAACCCAATCAATTAGAACTATCCAGTCTTAAAATACTAATATAGCTTCATCAACCGGGAACACCGGATTTAGAAAACGACTTAAAGAATAATATCCAAGGGGTAACAACATGGAATTTGTAAATAAAGAAGGTCAAAACGTACCAAGCGTTACTTTCCCAACCCGTCAAGGCGACGCATGGGTAAACGTAACAACTGATGAGCTGTTTGCAGGCAAAACAGTGGTTGTGTTCAGTCTTCCAGGCGCATTCACACCAACATGTTCTTCTAGCCACTTGCCACGCTACAACGAACTGTTCCCAGTATTCCAAGAGTACGGCGTAGACGAAGTACTTTGTGTATCCGTTAACGACACCTTCGTAATGAACGCATGGAAAGCTGACCAAGAAGCAGAAAACATCCGATTCATCCCAGACGGCAACGGTGATTTCACCCGCGGTATGGGCATGGCAGTGCCGAAGAACGACATTGGTTTCGGCGAGCGTTCATGGCGTTACAGCATGCTGGTGAAAGACGGCGTGGTTGAGAAAATGTTCATCGAACCAAACGAGCCAGGCGACCCGTTCAAAGTGTCTGATGCAGACACCATGCTGAACTTCTTGGCACCGAACCATAAACTGCAAGAATCAATCACTGTATTCAGCAAACCAGGTTGCCCATTCTGTGCGAAAGCGAAGCAACTTCTGATTGATAACAAGCTACAGTTCGAAGAAGTGATTTTGGGCCAGGATGCCACCACTGTGAGCCTACGCGCTGTAACAGGCCGCGCTACAGTGCCGCAAGTCTTCATCGGCGGTAAGCACATCGGTGGTAGCGAAGAGCTAGAAGCTTACCTCGCTTAATCCTCCAAACAGGGCGGCAATCGCCGCCCTGCTTTCCCAATCAATCGTTTAATACACACCTTCTACCCACATGACAAGGCTGCGGTGGCTGACTTTCTGCACCTTAAATTTGGGAAAAATAATGCGTTCGTCTGGAGTAATAACATGAAAACCCTAAACGTTGATGTGGCAATCATTGGTGGTGGTACCGCAGGTCTCGGTGCGTATCGTGCAGCAAAAGCCCATGCTGACAATGTCGTCATGATTGAAGGCGGCCCTTACGGCACAACCTGTGCGCGAGTTGGTTGCATGCCATCAAAACTGCTTATTGCCGCTGCTGAAGCTGTTCACCACATTGAAAAAGCGCCGGGTTTTGGTATTCATCCTCAAGGCGAGATCCTTATCAATGGTCGCGAAGTCATGGACCGTGTAAAACGCGAACGTGACCGCTTCGTGGGCTTTGTATTAGAAGGTGTTGATGACATTCCTGCTGAAGACAAAATCGCAGGTTATGCCAAATTCATTGATAACAACACCTTGGTTGTCGACGACCACACCCGCATTGAAGCGAAACGCATTGTTATTGCAACAGGCTCGCGCCCTGCATGGCCAGCACCTTGGAATGATTTGGGTGACCGACTGATCGTGAATGACGATGTGTTTGATTGGGATGACCTTCCAAGCTCAGTTGCGGTCTTTGGCCCAGGTGTCATTGGCTTAGAACTCGGCCAATCACTGAAAAGACTGGGTGTCGACGTGGTGATGTTTGGTGTTGGCGGCCAAGTGGGTCCGCTGACAGACCCAACGGTCATGGCATATGCCGATAAGACCTTTAACGAAGAATTCTATTTAGACCCAGACGCGAAAGTCGAAGAAATGGTGCGCGAAGGCGATAACGTCCACATTCGCTACATCGACAAGCAGGGTGAAACCCAACGCATCGCCGTTGATTATGTATTGGCAGCAACAGGCCGTCGTCCGAATGTCGACAAGCTCGACATCGAAAACACAGGCATGGAACTTGATGCTCGCGGTGTCCCTACTGCCGACCCGTACACCATGCAAACCAGCGTTGCGTCTATTTTCGTCGCGGGTGATGCCAGTAACCAATTGCCGTTGCTGCATGAAGCTGCAGACCAAGGTCGAATCGCCGGTGATAACGCGGGCCGTTTTCCTGACATTCGCGCAGGACTGCGTCGCAGCAAGATTTCAGCGGTATTCTCTGATCCTCAAATCGCAATGGTCGGTGAAACCTATAAAGAAATCACAACACGCTTAGGGACGTGTGGGTGCTTTGAAACAGGCACCGTCTCTTTCGAAGGCCAAGGTCGCTCACGTGTGATGCTGAGAAATAAAGGTGTATTGAACGTCTATGGCGAACAAGGCACTGGCCGCTTCTTAGGTGCAGAAATGATGGGCCCGAACGCAGAGCACCTTGCACACCTGCTTGCCTGGGCGCATCAAAACAAAATGACCATTTCACAGATGCTAGACATGCCGTTCTACCATCCTGTGATTGAAGAAGGTGTCCGCACCGCCCTTCGAGACCTAAATGCCAAGCTGCACTTAGGCCCTGAAATGATTAAACACTGCTTGGATTGCGGTCCAGGCTGTTAATTCACCACCCCTTGCCAACACTACATAGTGTTTTTGCCCTCCGCTTGCGGGGGCTTTTTTATGGCGAGGATTTGATCCCTCGTATTGCGAGAAAACCAACAACTGATTATCTTTAAGAACATCAACCCGAGCCCCACACTGCCTTAGAGAGTTCCGATGAGCTGCCGCACCTGTAAAAATCCCGCAATATCTCTCAGCGCCAAACTTGGTCGTTGTAAGCGCTGCATGATGCAACTCGCGGTAATGAATGTGGTGCTTTGGCCAATATGGTTGGCCGGGTTCAGTGATACCCCTAAATCCGTCGAGTCCATTTCGATCTTGTTTGCTGCGGGGGCGAGTGCCGGGTTACTCGCTCTACACCTTATTGTGATGCCCTTTCGAAAACCGCTACCTGACAAAGAAAAAACCGGCACAAGGCCGGTTCAGTAATTTTTCTTTCTCACACGCCTATTGCGCTACTCGCTAAGCGAACTGCGATTACGCGACGTTAGACTTTGCAATCAAACGATCTTGGTCGTAAGTGAATTCTAGTGCCACTTCATCACACGCGTGCAAGCGTGGGCAACGGTCACAATCCTTCATCACCTTCTCTGGCAACAAAGATTTCGACGTTGGAATGAAGCCCATTCGCATGAAGAACTCAGGCACACGGGTTAACACAAACACCTTCTTGATGGCCATGTTGCCCGCTTTTTTCAGCAGATGTTCGACAATCGCACTGCCCTGTCCTTGATGCTGCCAACCGGCTTCTACACCCAGTGAACGCACTTCAGCCAAACCAGAGTCATACACATACAAAGAAGCACAACCGGTGACTTCGCCTTGGTGTTCTGCAACCGCAAACGAACCAATATCACGCACCAGCTCGTTACGCTCTCGTGGTAGGTTTTCACCCAAGCCCGCCCAGTACACCACCATGCCTTCAATGGCATCCAAATCCGTCAAACGCGCACCGCGTACCTTCACGCGCGGTGAGTAACGTTTTTCTAAACGCTTCTCTGCGTAACTGATGGCGAATTCAACCTGATTGGGTGCAACGCCACCAAGGGCACAGCGCTTCTCAAGGCAAGATTCAATGGTCAAGATCGGGTAAACATCATCGTCAATCACAGAGGAGAATTGTTTCATCTCTTCCAGTGACAGTTCTTCCAATGCACACCCTTTTTCGATGGCCGCGACGACCGCGACACCAACAATGTGGTGGGCTTCACGGAAAGGAATGCCTTTAGCAACCAAGTAATCCGCAAGCTCTGTTGCGTTCGAGTAGCCCTGCATCGCAGCTTCAAGCGTACGATCTTTGTTGATTTTGATGCCGTCAAAACACAGTGCCGCCATTTCCAAGCAGTCATGCCATGTATCTAACGCATCAAACAAGCCTTCTTTGTCTTCTTGCATGTCTTTGTTGTACGCAAGCGGCAAGGCTTTCACTGTCATCATCATCGCAGACATTGCGCCGTAAACACGGCCCGTCTTACCACGAATCAATTCAAGTGCATCTGGGTTTTTCTTCTGTGGCATCAAGGATGAACCTGACGTCACGGTATCCGCTAACTCAACGAAGTTAGATTCGCCAGAGTTGTAGAAGATCAGATCTTCTGCCATGCGCGATAGGTGAAGCATGGACACTGACGCTACAGACATCAGTTCCATCACATGATCACGGTCAGAGACAGAATCTAAGCTGTTTCGGGTCGCGCGGCGGAAGCCCAAGCTATGCGCCAGCGCTTCACGATCGATAGGGTATGCCGTTCCCGCCAATGCACCTGAACCCAATGGGCAAGTATCAAGGCGGTTGAGTGCATCGCTCAAACGTGAGTAATCACGCTCAAGCATTTCCACATAGGCCAAACACCAATGTGCAAATGTCACAGGTTGCGCACGTTGTAAGTGGGTATAACCCGGCAACACCGTGTTTTGATGCACAGACGCAACCTGCACCATTTGGTTTTGTAACTTATCAAGAGAAAGGAGAAGCTGTTGACCCTGCTGGCGACACCATAGTTTCAGATCTGTCGCGACCTGATCGTTACGCGAACGTCCGGTGTGAAGCTTCTTCCCTAAATCGCCCACTCGCGCGATCAGTTGTTGCTCCACCCAACTATGAATATCTTCAGCATCAGAGCGAAGAATCTGCTCTGGATCTTCCATCACCGCCAATTTGAGCTCGTTCAATGCGAGCTCAAGACGCTGCTGCTCTACCTCGGTGAGAACACCGACCGAGCGCAGCGCTTTAGACCAAGCGATAGAGCCAATGATGTCTTGCTCCGCGAGGCGATAGTCAAAACGCAACGAATCGTTGAATTGCTTAAATCGAATGTCGGCTGCTTGACTAAACCTTCCGCCCCATAACGCCATATTTCCGTCTCCTTACCCTTATTGCTTCCTGTCTATTTTTGTTTTTTTTCGTTTAGCGCGCGAATGCGGCTCGACAGCGAGTAAAGACGGATGAAACCACCAGCATGGCTGTGATCGTAAACATCATCTTCACCGAAGGTAGCAAACTCTTCCGAATACAAGCTGTTAAGCGAACGCTTCTGCACTACTGTAGCTTGTCCTTTATACAGTTTCACCACAACTTCACCCGTAACGGATTCAGCCAGAGAATCTGCGGCAGCTAGAATAGATTTGCAAAGCGGCGTAAACCAGCGGCCATCATAAATGAGATGCGAGGCTTTTAGGCCTAATTCTTCACGGAATTCAAAACAATCTTTGTCCAGTACCAATTGTTCAACACCACGAAGCGCTTCCATCATGATGGTGCCCCCTGGGGTTTCATAACAACCACGAGACTTCATGCCGACCAGACGGTTTTCAACGATGTCGATACGGCCAACACCGTGACGCGCACCTTTTTCATTCAAGGTAGTAAGCACTTGGTACGGAGACATTTTCTCGCCATCAACCGCAACCACTTCGCCCTTCTCTACCAATAGAGACACAGTTTCAGATTGGTCTGGTGCTTGCTCTGGATCCACAGTCCACACCCAGCAAAGCTCGTTCGGTTGGTTCCATGTATCTTCAAGTACGCCGCCTTCGGTTGAGATGTGCCATGCGTTTGCATCACGGCTGTAGATTTTCTCAAGGCTTGCAGTACAAGGAATGTTGCGCTCTGCAAGGTAATCCAGCAGCGCTTCACGGCTACGTAGATCCCACTCACGCCAAGGCGCAACCACTTTAAGTTGTGGTGCCAGTGCCGCGAATGCACTTTCAAAACGGACTTGGTCGTTACCTTTGCCGGTACAACCGTGACACAGTGCATCTGCACCCACTTCCAATGCACACTCAACTTGTGCTTTCGCGATGATTGGACGAGCCATTGACGTACCTAGCAGGTATTTACCTTCGTAAACTGCACCGGTCTTCAGGCTTGGGTAGATGTACTCAGCCACCATTTCTTCTTTCAGGTCAGCGATGTAACACGCTGATGCACCCGATGCTATCGCCTTCTCTTCAATGCCAACCAGCTCTTCTTCGCCCTGGCCCACATCGGCAACGAACGCAATAACTTCACAGTCATAGTTCTCTTTCAGCCATGGAATGATTGCCGACGTATCAAGACCGCCAGAATATGCGAGTACGACTTTTTTGATATTGCTCATGTTACTTCTCCTTGTGTGCCGCTCTGACGGTCAGTACAGGCGGTCAACTTCAGTAATTTATCTAAAGGGTAAAACGGGTGCCAATGCTGCTGCCGCTAAATAGCTCAGCCAGCTTATCGGGGTAACGCCAGCTCGCCACTTCAATCGGGCGACCCAGTGCTTCAGCAGCTTCAAATGCTGCTTTTACCTTCACGATCATGCCATCAGTAATGACACCGCTTTCAATCAGTTCATCAGCCAACGCCACATCAAGCGTCGTCATCAATTTACCTTTGCCGTTCAGAACGCCACTAACGTCTGACAGCAATACCAACTCCGCATCTAACGCAGCCGCAACCGCTACCGCCGCTTGGTCAGCATTCACGTTCATCAGTTGTCCGTTATCATCCAAGCCAATTGAGCTGATGATAGGCACACAACCTGTCGCTAAAATCGCCTGCAAAAGTGCAGAATTACCCGGTACTGCTTTACCGACACAACCCAATTCAGGATCCAGTTGTGTGATTTGGCAAAGGCCACCGTCAGCAAGGCTCAAGCCCGCCGCATTAATGCCGCTTCTTACCGCTTGGCCCTGAAGCAATTTATTTGCGGTTCCTGCAAGTGCACCGGCCACCACATTGATTTGGTCGCTCGGTGTGACACGCAGGCCTTGTTTCTTTTCAACTTTCAAGTTGAGGCCATTCATGAGCTCATCAACCAAGTAGCCACCACCATGAACCACGACCAATTCACGGTGCGCAGATTCTTTATATTCACTGATGGCATTGAACAGTTTTTCGAGTGTTTCTTCACAAGAAAGCGCTGCACCGCCTAGCTTTACTACTAAAGGACGTAAACTCATCACCACTCTCCTAAACGATCGCCGTTAGAGGCGCAAAGCCGAAACGAATGTTTATGCACTGCATCGCTTGGCTTGCAGCACCTTTTAATAGATTGTCGATCGCCGAGGTAAGCACCACATGCTGCCCTTTCACAGACCAACCAATGTCGCAAAAGCCCGTATTTTGAACAGATTGCAGTTTTGCACTTTGGCCTGCACCTAATGGACGAACCAAAGGTTGATTGTCATACGCGCTCTGAAGAGCTTGTGTTACCGCACTTTCATCAACACCTTCAGCAAGCTTTGCTGTGATGGTGGCTAGGATACCGCGTTTGAAGTTTCCAAGGTGCGGCGTAAAGATAACTTCTCGACCAAGATGCGCAGAAATCTCAGGTTGGTGACGGTGTGTGAACACCCCATACGCATGCAGGCTCACTTCGCAAAAGCTGTTGGTCATTGACGCCTTGCGACCCGCGCCAGACACGCCGCTCACAGCGCTGATCACAGGCCACTGAACGTCATCAAGTAACCCTGCATCAATAAGCGGTTTTAGTGCCAACTGAGAGGCCGTTGGGTAACATCCCGGCACGGCAATCAAATCCGCCGATGCAATGGCATCGGCATTCCATTCAGCAAGGCCGTATACCGCTTGATCAAGCAATTCAGGGAAGGTGTGAGCGAAGCCGTAATAGGTGGTATAGAAATCATCAGACTTCACGCGGAATGCGCCAGACAGGTCAAACACTTTACAACCCTGCGCAAGGAAAGAAGCCGCCAAATCATGGCTCACTTCATGGGCTGTTGCTAACAACACAACGTCAGCATGTTTTGCGATGGCATCTACGTCAGCTAAAGGCTGTAACGGTAAATCAATCAGCCCTTTCAGCTGACCATGAAGATCACTGATAGGTGTATTGGCATCGGCACTGTTTTTCGATACGTATAACCCAGCGAGCTCAAGCTCTGGGTGTAGATGGACCATTTTGGTCAGCTCGGCACCGGTATAGCCACTAGCGCCGACAATCACAGTCTTTAACATGGAAAATCCGTTTATGTAATCGGTAGAGAATAGTTGTGTTTCAGCTCGCTCAGCTGCGGGAGGGGTGCGCGTCACCCGGCGTTAAATTAACGTCGGCGTCGTCGTAGAAGAGGGGTCTGTGAGTAATAATCCATCATCGTATCGTACCTTTTCACTGCATCCATGAGCGAATTTTTTAATTGTTATTCATTTAATATGAATTTATATGTGCTTTTTATCGCGATAAGTGACTAATGTCAACTCTTTGTACAAACAAAAAGCACAAAGGCTGGATGCAACGCAAATTCGGCGTTTTCTGCCACTTTCAGTTGTAATTTTGTTACATCTCGCTGTATGCCTTGCTAGCACTGGGATGAACGACAAAAAGTCGACAATTCGACGCATGGGTGATTGACCTTAGGGTCGTATATTGGCTAGATTGAGTGACTATGATTGCAATTTGGATGTAACAAAGTTACGAAATGGATGCCTTATGAATGACAAGTACGACGCGCTAAAAAGCAACGTCAGCATGCTTGGTCACCTGTTGGGAAACACCATCAAGGATGCCCACGGTGACGAATTGCTGGCTAAGGTAGAAGAGATCCGCAAACTCTCAAAATCTGCCTCTGCAGGAAACGACGACGATCATGCAAAACTGATCGATGTGCTTCAAAGCCTACCGAACGATCAACTTCTTCCTGTTGCTCGCGCTTTTAGTCAGTTCTTGAACTTGACCAACATCGCAGAACAATACCACTCAGTCTCTCGCCACTGCGAAGAAACCGTTTGTAGCCCAGATGCGCTCGACGGTTTATTCCAACGTCTAAAAGGTAGCGACATTTCTCCTGCTGAGACAGAGAAAGCGATTGATGACCTGAAAATAGAGTTGGTATTGACGGCGCACCCAACGGAAATTGCTCGTCGTACAACCATTCATAAGCTCGTGCAAATCAACAAATGCCTTTCTAAGCTAGAGCTGGGTGACATTTCTTATAGTGAGCGCAATAAAACAGAACTCCGCCTTGAGCAACTTATCGCACAGGCTTGGCATTCTGACGTTATTCGCCAGCAACGCCCAACACCACTTGATGAAGCCAAGTGGGGCTATGCCGTTATCGAAAATAGCTTGTGGCAAGCCGTGCCTGAGTTCCTTCGTCAATTCGACCTCAAGCTAAAAAGTCACATTGGCCGCGGCCTGTCAGTCGATGCATCACCGATTCAGATTTCAAGCTGGATGGGCGGTGACCGCGATGGCAACCCGTTCGTGACCTCTGACGTGACCCGTGAAGTGTTGCTTCTTTCTCGTTGGAAAGCCGCAGACCTTTACCTGACCGACATTCAAGAGCTCATCAGTGAATTGTCGATGACCCGCTGTAATGACGTGGTTCGCGCAATGGCAGGTGACGAGCACGAACCGTACCGCGCAATTTTAAAATCCCTGCGTAAAACACTGACCAACACCCTTGATTACCTCGATGCGAAAATCAAAGGTCAGCGCGCAGAAGATAAAGACATCCTGACGCACATTGATCAGCTTTGGACGCCTCTTCACGCGTGTTACCAATCGCTGCACGATTGCGGCATGGGCATCATCGCTGATGGTTTGCTACTTGATACGCTTCGCCGTATTCAATGTTTTGGCGTTAACCTTATCAAGCTAGATATTCGCCAAGAAAGCACCCGTCATGCTGACGCACTGTCTGAAATCACCCGTTGCCTCGGCATGGGCGATTACAGCCAATGGAGTGAGCAAGACAAACAAGCCTTCTTGATCCGCGAGCTAAGCTCGAAGCGCCCTCTTCTCCCGCGTAACTGGGAACCGTCTGACGACGTACAAGAAGTGCTTGAAACGTGCCGTGTGGTTGCGCAGCAACCGCGTGAAGCATTAGGATCTTACGTTATCTCAATGGCCCGTACTGCATCGGATGTACTTGCTGTACACCTACTGCTGAAAGAAGCTGGCTGTCAGTTCCGCATGGACGTGTGTCCACTGTTCGAAACCCTAGAGGATTTGAACAATGCTGAATCCGTGATCAATCAGTTGCTAAGCATTGATTGGTACCGTGGCTTTATCCAAAACTTCCAAATGGTCATGATCGGCTACTCAGACTCTGCAAAAGACGCAGGTGTGATGGCGGCTGGCTGGGCGCAATATAAAGCCATGGAAGCCTTGGTTAGCGTCTGTGAAAACGCCGGCGTTGATTTGGTTCTGTTCCACGGTCGCGGCGGTTCAATTGGTCGTGGCGGTGCACCTGCACACGCAGCATTACTATCTCAACCACCACGCAGCTTGAAAGGCGGCCTTCGCGTCACAGAACAAGGCGAGATGATTCGCTTCAAACTGGGTCTGCCAGACGTTGCGACGAACAGCCTCAACCTTTACGCGAGTGCTATTCTCGAAGCAAACTTGCTGCCACCACCAGAGCCAAAACAAGAATGGCGCGATCTGATGGAAACCTTGAGCGAAGTGTCATGCGAAGCATACCGTGACATCGTTCGTGGTCATTCTCAGTTCGTTCCTTACTTCCGCTCAGCCACACCAGAGCTAGAGCTTGGTAAACTGCCTTTGGGTTCGCGTCCTGCAAAACGTAATCCAACGGGCGGCGTTGAAAGCCTACGTGCCATCCCTTGGATTTTCGCATGGAGCCAAAACCGCCTTCTGTTACCGGCATGGCTAGGTGCTGGACAGGCGATTCAATTCTCTATCGATCACGGCCACCTCAAGCAGTTGGAAGAAATGTGCAGTGAATGGCCATTCTTCTCAACGCGCCTTGGTATGTTGGAAATGGTCTTCACCAAAACCAGCCCTTCAATCTCGAAGTACTACGATGAGAAGCTGGTTGATAAAGAGCTTTGGCCTCTGGGAGAGCAATTACGTGAACGCCTAAACCAAGACATCAAAGCGGTGTTGATGGTTGAAAACAGTGATCACCTCATGGAGCAAAATCCGTGGGGCGCTGAAGCCATTCGCCTGCGTAACATCTACGTAGAGCCATTGAACATGCTTCAAGCAGAACTGCTGTGTCGTACACGCGCAACAGAAGGTGACACATCCGCATTGGATGATGCGCTGATGGTCACCATCGCAGGTATTGCTGCAGGTATGCGCAACACCGGATAAATGAGAAAATGTTCCAAAAATAAGAAAGGCTGCATTCTTGCAGCCTTTTTTATTTTCCGTGAGTCTTTTTCCATTGTTGTCGCATTGATAATGTTATTAATATGTTGAAGTGCTTAGACGATGTGCATACATAGCGCATCGCAGGGCACCAACGACGGTAAATAACCGTTCTGATTCCCACGTACTGTGTCTTTTTCAGTATCCGCGCCATTTTTGGATACGACGTTGGCAAGGGACACAGCGAGGGCGTTGGATACGTTTCGATCCGCCCAGTTTTGTGGAATAAACAAACTCGCCAAAGAGCGACATCCCAGGGCACCGGATCGCCTTTTTATGATTTTGGATAGAAGAGATGTCACTACCACACGTAATTCTCACGGTACTAAGTCACCGGGATGCTACTGGTTACGATATAACCAAAGAGTTTTCTAACGCCATCGGTCAATTCTGGAAAGCCAGCCACCAGCAAGTGTATCGCGAACTTAATAAACTCGCAGATATGGGCGCTGTTAGCTGCAAACTCGAACCTCAAGACGGCAAACCTGACCGCAAAGTCTATTCCATCACGGACATCGGCAGACAAAGTTTGTATGAGTGGTTCTTGTTACCCGCTAAACACCCAACTGACCGCGATGAAGTGTCTGCAAAGCTTCTAACTTGCAGCCTTTTTGAACCTGCGCCTATGATCCAGCATATGCATGCATTGATCGATGAGTCGCGCCTCCAGCTAAGCCAATACCGCGATCTGGAAAAGAATCACTATGCTGATTCTGCGCTTCTAACGCGAGATGGACGCCTTGAGCGCCTGACGCTACGTCGAAATATTTTGCGTAAGGAAGCTTGGTTAACCTGGGCTGAAGAAGTATTGATTGAATTGAACGCCATGGAAGCCTCTGTGCTAGAACCCAAGTTGGCCATGCGTTAAATCATATTCACTGCTTACAAAAAAACCGTCGTTATCGACGGTTTTTCTTTTTCTGCTGTTCACACAAAGCGTAAATTCATGGCAAGCAACATTGAGCGTTAGGCGAACAATGTCATTTACGCGTTTGGACGAACACCCAAGGTGTGGCAAAGCGCGTAAGTATGCTCTGCACGGTTCAGTGTGTAGAAGTGGAAATCCTTCACGCCTTCACGGCTCAATACGCGGATCATATCAATCGCTTGGCTTGCACCCACCATTTGGCGTGTAACGGGGTCATCATCAAGGCCTTCAAACTGGTTAGCCATCCAACCCGGAATGCGCACGTTGGTCATGTTCGCAAAGCGTGAGGCTTGCTTGAAGTTAGACACAGGCAAAATGCCCGGAATGATTTCTACATCAATACCGGCTGCTGCACAGCGGTCACGGAAACGCAGGTAGCTTTCAACGTCAAAGAAGAATTGGGTAATCGCACGATTTGCCCCTGCATCTACCTTACGCTTCAAATTGATCAAATCCGCCTGTGCGCTGCGAGCTTCAGGGTGTACTTCAGGGTAAGCCGCGACAGAAATATCAAAGTCTGCTTCGCCTTTTAGCAATTCCACCAAATCTGCTGCATACATATCAGGCTTGGCGCTTTTTTCTGGCAAATCACCACGCAATGCAACGATATGGCGAATACCACAGTCCCAATAATCACGCGCAATGGTTTTCAGTTCATCACGGCTAGCGTCGATACAAGTAAGGTGCGGCGCAGCTTCAATGCCGGTTTCTTGTTTAATGCTTTTTACGATGGAATGCGTACGGTCACGCTCGCCTGAGTTTGCGCCGTAAGTAACAGAAACGAATTTAGGTTGCAGTGTTTTCAAGCGCTGAACAGACGCCCAAAGGGTTTGTTCCATGCTTTCAGAGCTTGGCGGGAAGAATTCAAACGATACGTTAATGTCGCCGTTCAAATCGGTAAGATTTTGATTCAATGCGTCTAAATGACTGGCGTGTGAGTATCCCATACTGTCTCCCTGACTCGGCTATACAGCCGATAATTCCTTATGACGAGCTTCCATTTAGCCGTCTATATGTCTAGATGATGTATTGCGAACATATCAAAGTCAACTTGGTTTAGTTGAATTTTATTCATGTTGATCATCATGATTTTTCAAAAAGAAAAAAGCGGAGGGGCTAACCTCCGCTTTTATCCTCAGTCCTAATCGCCATTTAAACCTTGTTCTAGAACAAGTTTAAAGCCCGCTAAAGCAAAGACGCGATTCGGTTCAAATCTGATAGCAGTGCACCCGCAGTAACGTCTCGTCCAGCGCCAGGGCCTCGGATCACCAAAGGATTCTCTCGGTACCACTGGCTCTCAATCGCGAAGATATTGTCACACGGCAGCAAATTCGCCAGAGGATGCTCATCAGAGACCACCTCTAAGCCAACACGCGCCTTTCCATCACGCGCAAAGCGCGCAACATAGCGTAGGACACCTTTTTCTTTCTTCGCTTCTTCTAGCCACTCTGACAGCGTGCTGTCCAATGCGTCGCTTTGATCAAGAAACGCATCGAGCGACAAATCCATTAATGCCTCAGGCACCAACGATTGCACGCGCACGTGTTCCGGCTCAATCGTCAACCCTGACTCTCGTGCCAAAATCACCAGCTTACGCATTACATCTGCGCCGCTGAGATCTTCACGAGGGTCAGGCTCCGTTAATCCCTGCTGCCACGCTTGCTCAAGCAGGTCACTGAATGCCACGTCACCGTTGTATTGCTGGAATAGCCAAGACAAGGTGCCAGAGAAAATACCCGACAAGGCAATGATTTTGTCGCCACTCTCACGAAGGTCTCGAACAGTGTAGTTAACAGGAAGGCCTGCCCCTACCGTTGCGTTATACAGCCAATGGCGACCCGTTTTCGCAAACGCATCTTGCACCTTGTTGTACTCGGTACCACTGGCTGAACCCGCCACTTTATTCGCAGACACAAGGTGAAAGCCGTGCTCTGCCAACTCAGGGTATTGTTTAGACAACGGCGCACTTGCCGTGACATCCAATACAACGACATCGTCATACGGGTGATTGAGCAGTCGAGATATCCAATCGTTGTCTTGATACGCCTCTGAATGTTCGCTGAATGCATCCATCACACACGCTGGATCGATCCCCTTGAAATCAATCCATTGACTGCCACTATCGAGAACAGAAATCAGCTCGAAGTTCATGCCATGACGCTTTTCCAATGCCGACTTTTGCTCGGCAAACAGGCTCAACCAGCGACTGCCAATGTTACCTTTACCTAACAGCACGAGACCGATACGGCGCTGCGCTTGAAACAGCGCACGGTGAATGCCTGCAACCAGTGCGCCCGTGTTCGCTTTGCGCAACAATGCCGCGATGCTGAGCCCATTTTTAGACTCACAGATAAACTCTATTGGCTGCTCACGAAGCTGCTGGTAGAAGCCGTGGCAATGTACCGGGTTTCCCGTGACACCCGCACCCACGGCAGCAACCAGACTGAAACCTTCACGCAAACGAATTTCAGCAGGAATACCAGCATTTTGTAGCAGCTCCAACACGCTATTGACCACTTCAGAGGTGTAGGCGAGTTGAATGCGGTGCTGATCTTCACTGGAAGATGTCGCTAGCGGTTGTAATTGATTGCGGGTCAGTAAGCGTTCTAAATCTAAACGGGCGATATCAAAATCGTGCGAACGCGGTACGTCCAATTGCAACAAGCACACATCATCAAGAGATGTGATGATTTTCGCGCCGCGGCCTGATGCCAATACGCGTTCAATGCGCGTAGAACCTGATTCAGGTTCATAGCTGCAACGAAGGTTTAAGTCGATACAGCTTTGCGCGACAGGTTGTAGCGTTCGTGTGTGCATGACAGGCGCAGCGAGGCGCGCCAACTCTGCCGCTTCATCAAGGCGAAGCAAAGGCAGTAAGCAAGCATCGGTTACAACGCGAGGGTCGGCGCTATAAACACCGGCAACATCGCTCCAAATCGTCACGCGGTTTACGTCCGCCAATGCACCAATCAGGGTCGCGGAGTAATCAGAACCATTGCGCCCAAGTAACACCGTTTCACCTGCTCGGTTTTGTGCCATGAAACCGGTGATCACAACACGGTGGTGGTTATGCTGCACCAGTTGTTCTTTGAGCAATGGCCAAGAACTTGCGCGATCCACTTCAGGTTGTGCAGCGCGTTCTGCACGGAGAAACGAACGCGAATCCATGCTGACAGAGGGCATACCCATTTGGGTAAGCAGCGCAGGTAAAAGGCGTGAAGACCATACTTCACCAAACCCTTGCGCCCATGCGCGCTGCGCCTCGGTTAAACGCGCTTCAGCCGCTTGTGCCAATACGCTGAAATCATCATAAAGCGCATCGACCAATGCTTGCTTGGCATCACCTTCAATCAGGTTCTCAATCAAATCCTGCTGATATTTGCGTAAGCTTTGCAGGCTTTCATGCGCAAGACGGCCATCTTTCTCAAGAAGGCCTAACCATTCGATAAGACGATTGGTGGTTTTACCGGCAGCAGAAACCACGACCAAGTCATCTTCGCCACTGTATTGCTCGAGGATACGAGCCACGCGACGAAAACACGCAGGGTCGGCAAGGCTACTGCCACCAAACTTGTGTAACTGGCGGGACAGCGAATGCTGTGGGGGTACTACTTCAACCGCGCTCATTACTGACTCTCTCTCACTGTGTCGAATGCATGTTTCAGGTCAGCGACCAAGTCGTTATGATCCTCTAGACCGATGGATAAACGCAATAGCGTTGCGGCAATACCCGCTTCCGCCTGCGCTTCATCAGACATGGCTCTGTGCGTCATCGAACCTGGGTGAGTCACGAGACTCTCCACACCGCCGAGTGATTCTGCCAACGTGAATAGCTTAAGGGAGCGAAGGAAAAGTTTCAGCTCACTTTCGTTTCCTTCGAGCTCAAAGCTCAACATTCCACCAAAACCTGATTGTTGTTTCTTCGCAATCTCATGGCCAGGATGCTCTGGCAGCGATGGATGATAGATAATGCGTACCAAAGGCTCGCCTTGTAAGAAGGCCAGCACCTCTGCACTGTTTTCTTCATGCTGGCGCATTCTCGCGCTCAAGGTACGTAACCCACGCAACGTCATGTAGCTATCGAATGCATTGCCCGTTGCGCCGATACAGTTACCCCACCATTTCAGTTCGTCCGCCAAATCCTGATCTTTGGCAACCACAACACCACCAACGGTATCAGAGTGACCATTGATGAATTTCGTGGTGGAGTGAACAACGAAGTCAGCGCCTAGGTTAAGTGGCTTTTGAAGCATTGGAGACAAAAAGGTGTTATCCACGCCGACCCACGCGCCCACCGCATGAGCCTGCTGGCAAATCGCTTGCACATCTACCACGCGAAGAAGCGGGTTTGATGGGGTTTCAATCCATACCAGTTTCGGGTTCTTCGCAAGCGCTGACGCCAAGGCCGCTTCATCAGACTGATCAACAAACGCAATCTTGAATGCCCCTTTTCTCGCGCGCGAATCAAACAAACGATACGTGCCACCGTAGCAATCGTGCGGCGCAACAATCAGATCGTCAGGCCCTAATAAAGACAACACCAAGTTAATGGCTGACATGCCGCAGTTCGTTACCACCGCTCCCGCGCCATTTTCTAAATCACAAAGTGCAGTCTCTAGCAGGTTTCGTGTTGGGTTACCGCCACGTGCATAGTCGTAGGTTGGCACTTCCCCAAACTCTGGGAATTCGTAATTGGTTGAGAGATAAATAGGAGGAACCACTGACTGGTATTGTGAATCTGTGGTGATACCAGTGCGGACGGCGATGGTGGCTGACTTCTTGTCGCTCATAGGTGCTTCCCTGTAAAAAATGCGTGCGGAATATGTTTGAATTATGATCAACCTTAAACATTCAAGAGCAAGACGTCAATACTTCTAGACGTCTATATGTCTTTACATGTAGCGGTTAATATCGCTAAAATTTATGTTCATCCAACCTGGGCGATTGCTTCCGGCGTTGACTGCGATTTGAGAATTGAACTGCTTATGAAGGTGAACGATGGCAGACTGGAATGGCGAATATATTAACCCTTACGCCGAGCACGGTAAAAAGAAAGAACAAGTAAAGAAGATCACCGTCTCTATCCCGCTGAAAGTGTTAAAGATTCTGACTGATGAGCGTACTCGTCGTCAGGTGAACAATTTGCGCCACGCCACCAACAGTGAACTGCTGTGTGAAGCATTTTTACATGCTTACACCGGTCAACCACTGCCCACGGATGATGATATTCGCAAGGACAAAGGCGATAGCGTGCCTGCGGAAGCAAAGCGCATTATGAAAGAACTGGGTATCGAGTTTAACGAAGAAGAATATTAATTTCGTTAGCAGAATGACAAAAAAACCAGCCGATTGGCTGGTTTTTTTTATTTAAAAGAAAACAGTACTATTTTCCTTTCAGAGTACTACGGAAGAATTATGCGTTGATAAACGCTTATTTATCTTCCATGTAGTTTTCTGGCATCTCGATGCGCGACACACCAGATTCCACCGCAGCTACCGCTACGGCTTTCGCGACGCGAGGCAACAAACGTGGGTCCATCGGCTTAGGAATGATGTAATCAATACCAAAACTCAACGCATCAGCACCCGCAGCCTTCAACACTTCTGCTGGCACAGGCTCTTTCGCTAGAGAACGAATGGCTTCAACCGCTGCTAACTTCATTTCGTCATTGATGCGGCTTGCACGTACATCCAGTGCGCCGCGGAAAATGAATGGGAAACAAAGCACATTGTTCACTTGGTTCGGGTAATCCGAACGGCCAGTGCCCATGATCAAATCATCACGCACTTGGTGTGCAAGCTCAGGTTTGATTTCAGGATCCGGGTTTGAACACGCAAACACGATTGGCTTCTCTGCCATCAGCTTCAACGCTTCCGGAGGCAGCAAGTCAGGGCCAGACACACCCAAGAAAATGTCCGCACCTTCAATCACATCTTCAAGCGTGCGCTTGTCAGTGTTGTTCGCAAACAATTGCTTGTATTCGTTGATGTCATCACGACGCGTGTGGATAACGCCTTTACGGTCCAGCATGTAAATCTTTTCACGCTGAGCACCACATTTGATCAACAGCTCCATACACGCAACAGCCGCTGCACCTGCACCCAAACAAACGACGACCGCGTCTTCGATGTTTTTACCTTGCAGTTCTAGCGCGTTCAGCATGCCCGCCGCGGTGACAATCGCCGTACCGTGCTGGTCATCATGGAAAACAGGGACGTGGCAACGTTCGATCAACTGCTTTTCGATTTCAAAACAATCAGGTGCTTTGATGTCTTCAAGGTTGATGCCACCAAAGGTGTCAGAGATGTTGGCGACCGTGTCGACAAACTCTTCGATGGTGCGGTGCTTCACTTCAATATCAATGGAATCCAAACCCGCGAAGCGTTTAAACAGTAGCGCTTTACCTTCCATCACAGGTTTTGATGCAAGTGGGCCCAAGTTACCTAGGCCAAGGATAGCGGTGCCGTTTGAAATCACGGCAACCATGTTCCCTTTCGCTGTGTATTTATAAACATTATCAGCGTCTTGTGCGATTTCACGTACGGGTTCAGCCACACCTGGGCTGTACGCCAACGCCAGATCTTCCACGGTATCAGCTGGCTTGGTAAGTTCTACCGAAATTTTACCTGGCACTGGATAGGCGTGATAGTCCAGAGCCTGTTGGCGTTTGTCTTCAGACATGTTGTTATTTCCTGATTGTATTTATCGTCATTGGTTAAAAGACTTGCCACGTTAGCGATCTCGCAAGCAAAGAGATCAATCCGTAACAAGTTCAGGGCGAGAACATCCCTACCCTAAATGTAATCGTAAAATGTTAACGCAGTGAGAATTTCAGAACCACCCTATTCCACGGTTATTATTAATTAGTATCTATAGTGATTTATGTAACGGGTATTACATGCCGAGATGGCATAAAAAAAGGGAGGTGCTTTCGCACCTCCCTTTTTTCGTTGTCTTTGCAATATTACTTGCTAGACAGTGCGCCAAAACGCTTGTTGAAGCGATCAACACGGCCGCCAGTGTCAACAACACGTTGCTTACCAGTGTAGAATGGGTGGCACTTGTCACATACGTCCAGGTTGATATCTTTACCTAGAGTAGTGTTGAATTCAAAAGTGTTGCCGCATGAACATTTTGCAGTTACTGCAGCGTATTCTGGATGGATACCAGCTTTCATAGGGATAACCTCTAATATAAGGCCGTGTCGCTCTCCCGAGCCTATCGGGCACCACACGTCGTTAACAAACAAATTGTAAGGCGCGAAATTCTAATCAAGGAGACCTAGGATCGCAACTTTTTTGTTCAATTCATTTCAAGACCAAGGATTACACTGCTTCAGCGCCTTGATTCAAAAAGATTATACTTTCGTCCTTTGCGCACCTGTTCCCCATAGGTACACTGTTCCGATGACAAGTTTCTTAATACGCAGCCTTTACACCTCATGATCCCAATCATTGCCCAAGTGGCCTTGCCTGTGCCGTTGCACAAAACGTTTGATTACCGAATTGGCAGTGACATGCCTGTTATCGGTGGGCGAGTACGCGTGCCATTTGGTAAGCAATTCAAAGTGGGCATAGTGGTTGCGCTGTCCGATACGTCAGATTTTCCGCTAGAACAAATCAAACCGATCAATAGCGTCATAGATGCAGCGCCTTTGTGGCCCTCTCCTTTATATCAGCTATTAAATTGGGCAAGCCGCTACTATCAGTACCCACTTGGTGATGCACTTGGCACGGTAATGCCCGGCCATTTGAGAAAAGGAAAGCTTGCGCAGCGTGAACGCGAACGCGTTTGGCAGATCACCGAATCAGGTAAAGACCAACCGCTCACGGCATTAAATCGCGCCCCCAAGCAAGCGCGTCTTTTAACCTTGCTAAGAAGCGGTGCGATGACACACAGCGATCTGCTTGATACCGAACTCACGGCAGCCGTTATCAAAGCGGTTGAGGACAAAGGTTGGATTGCGCCCGTAGAGAATGTGCGTGCGAAACCGTGGACACCAGGTTATGCCGTCGTCGAAGACAAGCCGACCCTCAACCATGAGCAAGCCATGGCGGTGGCAACCATCAATGCCAACCCAGAGTTTGGCTGCTATTTGATTGAAGGGGTGACAGGTTCAGGTAAAACAGAGGTGTACTTGAACCTGCTTGAGCCTGTTCTGTCAAAAGGCCAACAAGCCCTGATCCTTGTGCCTGAGATTGGTTTAACGCCGCAAACCATCAACCGGTTTAGACGCCGCTTCAATGTGCCCGTTGAAGTACTGCACTCAGGCTTGAACGATACCGAGCGCCTAAATGCTTGGCTCGCAGCCCGAGATAACGAAGCCGCCATTATTATCGGCACTCGCTCTGCGCTTTTCTCGCCGTGCAAATCTCTCGGCATCATCATTGTCGATGAAGAGCACGATGCCTCTTATAAGCAGCAAGACAGTTTTCGCTATCACGCCCGCGATCTGGCTGTGATGCGTGGCCATGAAGAAAACATTCCCGTGGTTCTTGGCTCTGCCACTCCCTCACTGGAAAGCCTTCACAACGCCACCACAGGCAAATACCATCATTTAATTTTATCGATTCGAGCCGGTAACGCCGTAAAAGCCAAACACGGCGTGTTAGATATCCGAGGTTTGTATCTCGAGTCAGGGCTCTCTGCGCCCATGATTGCGGAAATGCGTAAGCATTTGTCCGTGGGTAATCAGGTGATGTTGTTTTTGAACCGCCGAGGTTATGCCCCTGCGTTAATGTGTCATGAGTGTGGCTGGCTGGCTGAATGTAAGCGTTGCGATGCTTACTACACACTGCACCAGCAAAGCGGTGAACTCCGCTGCCACCATTGCGGAACGCAGCGCCCAATCCCACACCAATGTGGCAGTTGTGGTTCAACGCAGTTAATCAGCGTCGGAGTGGGCACGGAACAGCTTGAGTCCCAATTGGCTAGCCTGTTTCCTGAATACAAAACCATTCGTATAGACCGCGATAACACGCGACGCAAAGGCGCGTTAGAGGAATACCTCAACGCCATCCACAATAAAGAATATCAAATCCTTATTGGCACGCAGATGTTGGCAAAAGGGCATCACTTCCCTGACGTCACGCTCGTGGGCTTGGTGGATGTAGACAGTGCCCTGTTTAGCAACGATTTTCGTGCCCCAGAAAGATTGGCGCAGCTTTTTGTGCAAGTAGCAGGTCGAGCAGGCCGTGCCAGCAAGCCCGGTTTAGTCTTGTTGCAAACGCACCACCCAGAACACGCACTGCTGCAATCCTTGATTCACAAAGGCTATGACAGCTTCGCACGGGCGGCTTTGCAAGAACGCCATCAAGCGCAATTGCCGCCATTCAGTTTCTTTGGGTTGATCCGCGCCGAATCCCACCAAAGCGACATGGTTGAACAGTTCCTGCAACAAGCACGTACCGTGCTGGATGCCAGCCCATTGGAAGATGACGGTTGCGCCGTGATGGGGCCAGCCCCAGCGCCGCTTCATCGCCGAGCGGGGCGCTACCGTTGGCAACTGATATTCCAAGCGCCGAGCAGAAAGATGTTGCAGCAACGCCTCTCCATTGCGCTTCAAGCTATTCGTCAGCTTCCTTTGTCCAAAAAAGTTCGTTGGTCGCTCGATATCGAACCGCAAGATATGAGCTGAATGGTTTTCATTCGACTAAACCGACCGACATCACGTTATTCTTGTAATATCTGTTAACATGACCATGTTTAATACAGCCCCATCAGATTAAGATAGAGGCACCAAGACAAATTTTGTCTCATTGCTGTAGGTCCCAAATGGGAAGCATTGCCAAATATATTAAGCAAGAGGAATAGCACTATGGCGACAATGAAGGATGTTGCCCATCTGGCCGGCGTTTCAACGGCAACGGTATCACGCGCCTTGATGAATCCTGAAAAGGTGTCGGCATCGACACGGAAGAAAGTCGAACAAGCTGTGATGGAAGCTGGCTACAGCCCAAATTCATTGGCGCGCAACCTACGACGCAATGAGTCGAAAACCATCGTGGTTATCGTCCCGGACATTTGTGATCCTTATTTTACTGAAATCATTCGCGGTATCGAAGAGGCAGCCATGGAACACGGCTACCTCGTGTTGCTGGGTGACAGTGGTCAACAAGACAGTCGCGAAAGTTCTTTCGTGAACCTGGTATTTACGAAGCAAGCTGACGGTATGCTCCTTTTAGGCACAGACCTTCCTTTTGACGTCAGTAAACCAGAGCAGAAAAACTTGCCACCTCTCGTAATGGCCTGTGAATACGCGCCAGAACTTGAATTGCCAACGGTACACATCGACAACCTGACTGCGGCTTTTGAAGCGGTGAACTACTTAACGCAAGTGGGTCACAAGCAAATCGCGCAAATCACAGGATCGAAGGATGCGGCATTGACGCAATTCCGTGTGCAAGGTTATCAGCAAGCACTGCGTCGCGGTGGCATCACGATTAACCCTGCCTATACCGTATCGGGTGATTTCAGCTTTGCTGCTGGCGCACGCGCGATGACATCTTTACTGTCTTTGCCTGTGCCACCTACGGCCGTATTCTGTCACTCCGACGTCATGGCTATCGGTGCAATGCAACAAGCCAAGCGCCTCGGTTTCCGCGTCCCGCATGACATCTCCATTGTCGGCTTTGATGACATTCAATTTGCGGAATACTGCGACCCTGCCCTGACGACGGTATCGCAACCGCGTTACGACATTGGTCGTCAAGCCATGTTGATGCTGTTGAAGATTCTCAAAGGCAACGATGTGCAAGCAGGTTCACGTTTGTTGGATGCACAACTGGTTGTTCGTGAGAGTGTCGCACCACCATCACGCTAAACTCAGTCTATCGGTACTGGCGTGCTTTCGAGCAAGCCAGTACCATATAGCATCCATTCGAAGAAAAGATACGCAAATCAGTGGCAACCAGAGATTATGTCAAACGTGGCAAAGCGCCGCGTAAACCGACCAGAAATACCAAGAAAGCCCCCCCCAAAGCGGCCTTCCCATTAAAGTGGGCGATTATCGCTGTTTTACTCGTGGGCGCATTCGGTTACGGCCTTTTCCACCTCGCCACCAGCACGCCACCGGAAAACACCACACCTGTAGAGCAGAAAGTTGAAAAACCTAAGCCTGCGGCAAAAAGCCCCCCTTCAAGCCAAAAGGCAAAAGAAACACTGCCACCTCAGCCCAAAGAAAAATGGTCATACATTGAAGAGTTAGAAAACAAAGAAGTGGAAGTCGAGGCCAACGAGCAAGAAATCTCAAGCCGTCCGTATCTCATGCAGTGCGGTGCTTACAGAAGCTCAAGCCAAGCCGATGAGCGCAAAGCCATGATTGCTTTCCAAGGTCTAGAAAGCCATGTCAAAACCAGCCAAGGCGAGAAAGGAATCTGGTATCGCGTAGTGTTAGGGCCTTACCCGCTCAAGCGCGAAGCAGAACGCGACCGCAACATGTTACGCCGCGCAGGTATCGAACCTTGCGCAATCTGGTACTGGAACTGATTTAATCTCGTTTTTCGGCGAAAAAATACGATAAAGCAGGGTTTCATCCCTGCTTTTCCCCTTGAATTTAGTTTTCTCCATCCCCACCTCTGTTGTTAACAACTCATACTGGCTAGTAAGCCAGAGCAAAACGAAGAGGTTCTTCCGTGACAACGATTGTTTCAGTCCGCCGCAACGGCAAAGTTGTGATCGCCGGTGACGGCCAAGTGTCACTGGGTAACACCGTAATGAAAGGCAATGCCCGCAAAGTTCGCCGCCTATACAACAACAAAGTACTGGCAGGTTTCGCTGGCGGCACCGCTGATGCCTTCACCCTATTCGAACGTTTCGAGCGTAAGCTGGAAATGCACCAAGGTCATTTGACCAAAGCCGCGGTTGAGCTCGCTAAAGATTGGCGTTCTGACCGTGCACTGCGCAAGCTAGAAGCACTGCTTTGTGTTGCCGATGAAACCGCTTCTTTGATCATTACCGGTAACGGTGATGTGGTTCAGCCAGAGCACGACATGATTGCCATTGGTTCAGGCGGTAACTTTGCACAGGCTGCGGCCATTGCATTGCTTGAAAATACTGAGCTAGATGCACGCGAAATCGCCGTAAAATCTCTGACCATCGCTGGCGACATCTGTGTCTTCACCAACCAGCACCACACCATCGAAGAACTTGATTACTAAGCAGGATCCCAGCATGTCTGAAATGACCCCACGCGAAATCGTGTCTGAACTAGACCGTCACATTATCGGTCAAACCAAAGCTAAACGTGCCGTTGCGATTGCGCTTCGTAACCGCTGGCGTCGCATGCAGTTGGATGAAGATCTACGTGCAGAAGTGACGCCAAAGAACATCCTGATGATCGGCCCAACGGGTGTCGGTAAAACCGAGATCGCACGTCGCCTCGCAAAACTGGCGAACGCACCGTTCATCAAAGTCGAAGCCACAAAGTTCACCGAAGTGGGCTATGTCGGTAAAGAGGTGGAAACCATTATCCGTGACCTGACTGACGTCGCGGTGAAAATGACCCACCAGCAAGCGATGGAAAAAGTGAAATTCCGCGCTGAAGAACTGGCTGAAGAACGTATTCTGGATGTCCTACTGCCGCCACCTCGCGATGCATGGGGACAATCAGAGGAACCAAAAGCCGATTCGAACACTCGTCAAAGCTTCCGTAAGAAAATCCGTGAAGGCAAACTAGACGACAAAGAAATCGAAATCGATGTTGCTGCGCCGCAAATGAGCATGGAAATCATGGCCCCTCCAGGCATGGAAGAAATGACTAATCAACTACAGGGCATGTTCCAAAACCTCGGTGGTAGTAACACGTCTAAAAAGCGCAAGATGAAGCTAAAAGACGCGCTAAAAGCTGTGACGGAAGAAGAAGCTGCGAAGCTGGTTAATCAAGAAGAATTGAAAGACCAATCCATCCACATGGTTGAGAACAACGGCATCGTCTTCATCGATGAAATCGACAAAATCTGTAAGCGCGGCGAAAGCTCAGGCCCAGATGTATCGCGTGAAGGTGTTCAGCGTGACCTGCTTCCATTGGTTGAAGGCAGCACAGTTTCTACCAAACACGGCATGGTACGTACCGACCACATCCTGTTCATCGCATCAGGTGCTTTCCAAGTGGCAAGCCCATCGGATTTGATTCCAGAACTGCAAGGTCGTCTGCCGATTCGCGTTGAACTGGAAGCACTATCCGCATCGGACTTCCAACGCATTTTGACTGAGCCAAATGCATCTTTGACAGAGCAATACTCTGCACTGATGGGCACAGAACAGTTGAACCTGACCTTCACGCCAGACGGCATTGAAGAAATCGCGAACGCAGCATGGCGCGTGAACGAACGCACTGAAAACATTGGTGCGCGTCGTCTACACACTGTGATGGAACGTTTGGTTGATGAAGTGTCCTTCGACGCGAGCGAACGTGGCGGCGACTCTGTTGAGATCAACGCAGAATACGTGCGTAACTGTCTAGAAGAGCTGGTTGACGACGAAGATCTGAGCCGCTTCATTCTGTAATCCTTCAGATTATCAGACAGTAAGATAAAAACAGGCAGCTTCAGCTGCCTGTTTTTGTTTCTACCTATCCAGCCTTAAGCAATGACTATCACGGCTAATTTGGGCTTCAACATTGCCGATAGTGTAAAAAATGCCAATAATGTCGCCTGATTCTTTAGGTACTGCATGGCTATGTCTTCAATCACTCTTTCTACTTGGCTCGACGCTGCGCGTCCTAAAACACTGCCGCTCGCCATCGCGTGCATCTTGTGTGGCAGTGCAGTCGCAGCTCAAACCGACCGTTTTTCTATCACTGTCACTCTGCTCGCATTGGTGACGGCGCTGTTGTTGCAGATCCTCTCCAATCTTGCCAATGACTATGGCGATGCCGTTAAAGGCACAGACAATGACGACCGTTTAGGCCCGAAGCGCGCCATCCAGCAAGGCTTGGTCACCACCACCACGATGAAAAAAGCCATGGCGCTGAACATCGTACTCACCATCTTATCGGGTGCCGCATTGGTGCTAACCGCGTTTGACCAGACTGCAGATATTCTGAGTTTTATCGGCTTAGGTGCACTCGCGATTGTCGCTGCGATTTGCTACACCGTTGGCAACAAGCCTTACGGTTACCGCGGACTTGGTGACTTATCCGTGCTAATTTTCTTTGGCTGGCTCGGCGTGGCAGGTACGTACTATTTGCAAACCGGCTCGCTGAGCAGTGCGGTACTTTTGCCAGCAACGGCTTGTGGCTTACTGGCTGTCGGCGTGCTAAACATCAATAACCTTCGCGATATCGACAATGACAAAGCCTGCGGCAAACACACCTTGGTCGTGCGCATGGGCCCAAGATGGGGGCGAATGTACCATCAAGTGCTACTCACCGGCGCCTTTGGCTGTTTCGCTCTCTATGCCATGCTTGAGCATGCACCTCTCACAGGTTGGTTGTTTATATTGGCACTCCCGCTCGCCATCAAACACGGTAAAGCCGTGTGGTCGTCACCCGACGGAGAAACCGTGCGTCCGATGATGGCAGACATTGTGAAAGTGGCATTGCTGACCAACTGTTTGTTCGCCATCGGTGTCTTAGTTAGCTAATACGACCATGTACATAAAGGCGTTGGGCATCCGATTTATGTTTTGAGTCATTGCAATGCCCCCCCTTGTCGTTATACTTTTTTGACATAGGGTGACGGTGAGCTTAGTTCGAACCGTTACTATTTTGCCTTCCGGCCACTTGCGCCCCAAGAAGAAGTCTGATTATGGAATACAATACCTCTGAACTGTGCGACATGTACCTCGATCAGGTTGATGTGCTTGAACCTATGATGAGCACGTATGGCGGCCGAAGCTCTTTTGGCGGTCAGATTGTCACCGTGAAATGCTTTGAAGACAGCGGGCTTATCCGCCAAGTGGCAGAGCGTAATGGCGAAGGTTGCGTCATGCTTATCGACGGTGGTGGCTCATTGCGCCGTGCTATCGTAGATGCTGACATTGCAGCACTGGCTGCGGAAAACAACTGGGAAGGCTTGGTCGTGTACGGTTGTGTGCGCGACGTTGATGCGCTAGATGAAATCGATATTGGCGTTCAAGCGCTAGCATCTATTCCGGTTGGAGCGGATAACCAAAGCGTGGGCGATACTGACATTCCGGTGAATTTTGGTGGTGTCACCTTCATTCCTGAAGATCACCTCTATGCAGACACGACAGGTATTATTCTTTCTCAAGAGCCTATCGATATTGAATAATCACACATTGGCGTAAACGTTGATGTGTCTGATGCCTCATTGAAAAACAGTGAGGCATAAAGAAAAACAGAGCCCATCGGCTCTGTTTTTTTATTCTACTTCTTCAATTTTACCAAGCAGGCTACGAATGCGTTGTTGCCATGCCTCTTGGTCAGAACGAAGACGCGCATTTTCTTGCTCTAATACATCTCGGCTTTCACGAACAGTGTCCGTTTCTTGACCCAAGGTTTCGTTCTTTTCTTTAAGCTCTTCAATTTCCATTTGAAGCAGAGAAATGGTATCCACTGCCATCTGAACTTTGGCTTCAAGCTGCTCTAAAATTTCCAATGACATCAAGGCCACCTTTCTAATCCAACTAAATCTCGCCAAGGCTTGCCCGATAAGGGTTCTTCACCTTGTGCGTCCCAGAAAACCTATTCTAACGGGGCATGGCTCAGGCCGCACCTTTCTAATACGTTTTTAGATCACAAGCGAACAAAAAAGCGGCAGTTTTAACATTTTCTCATACCGCCGTTGTTTTTAAATCCGGTTTCCCCATTGCACTTTTGACTAACAATGCGATCTCACTCAATTTATATTCACTTTTCACATGGTACCGTATACACGATCGTATCTCTCTTGGAACATTCCAAGACTTGCCGGTATCGGCTGGGCTGACACTCTTGGTGTCAGCCTTTTCTTTTTGTGCCCTCTGAAGCCCGTCGAAAGTTATTCACTTCGTATCACGTTGCCTTTCTTCACACTCAAATTCACCGCACAAATGCTCAATCGCGCATTCATATTGCATAAATAATGAGCGAACGCACATTTAGACGCGCAAACACTTCACGAAATCCGTTTCATCTCTAAAGTAGCAGGTACGATTATCGTGGCAGCCAAGACCACGAGCATGAAATGGGTCTCGTACCTACCCCAATAACCGAATTCTTAGCGCTATGCTGTTTAGAGGAAACAAAGAGGACACCCTATGAGCACGGAACAGAAATACGTCGTCGCATTGGATCAGGGCACTACCAGCTCTCGTGCGGTTATCCTCGATCATGACGCGAACATAGTGACCGCCGCCCAACGCGAATTTACGCAAATCTACCCACAATCTGGTTGGGTGGAGCACGACCCTCTTGAGATTTGGGCCACGCAAAGTGCCACATTAGTGGAAGCACTGGCAAAATCCGGGATCCGCTCTGATGAAGTCGCTGCCATTGGTATCACCAACCAACGCGAAACCACCATTGTGTGGAACCGTCATACCGGCAAGCCGATTTATAACGCCATTGTATGGCAGTGCCGTCGTACTGCTCCGATTTGTGAGCAGCTCAAATCAGATGGCTACGAAGATTACATTCGCGAAACCACAGGCCTTGTGGTTGACCCATATTTTTCAGGTACCAAAGTAAAGTGGATCCTCGACCATGTTGAAGGCGCGCATGAACTTGCTGCCAAAGGCGATCTGCTGTTTGGTACCGTCGATACTTGGCTTATCTGGAAGATGACCCAAGGGCGTGTCCATGTGACCGATTACACCAATGCGAGTCGCACCATGCTGTTCAACATCAACACGTTGGAATGGGATGACACCATGCTCAAGGCATTGGGGATCCCATCCTCAATGATGCCGGAAGTAAAACCTTCCTCCACCGTCTATGGCGAAACCAACATTGGTGGTAAAGGCGGCACACGTATTCCAATCGCAGGCATTGCAGGCGATCAGCAAGCAGCACTGTTTGGCCAAATGTGTGTGGAAGCCGGCCAAGCAAAGAACACCTACGGCACAGGCTGCTTCTTGCTCATGAACACCGGCAAAGAGAAAGTCACGTCGAACAATGGGCTTCTCACCACCCTGGCTTGTGGACCAAAAGGCGAAGTCGCGTATGCACTTGAAGGGGCCGTCTTCATGGGCGGAGCGTCTATCCAATGGTTACGCGATGAAATGAAACTCATCAGCGATGCGAGCGATTCGGAATACTTTGCAACGAAAGTAGATACCAGCAATGGCGTGTATGTTGTTCCTGCATTTACCGGGTTAGGTGCGCCACATTGGGACCCGTATGCACGTGGTACTATCGTGGGCATTACGCGCGGTGTGAACGCAAACCACATCATTCGCGCCACACTTGAAGGGATCGCGTATCAATCGCTTGATGTGTTAACCGCGATGGAAGCCGATTCGGGCATCAAACTCGATTCACTGAAAGTGGACGGCGGTGCTGTAGCCAACAACTTCTTGATGCAGTTCCAATCCGACGTATTAAACACGGAAGTAAAGCGCCCGAAAGTCACCGAAGTGACCGCGCTGGGTTCTGCCTATCTTGCAGGTTTGGCCGTGGGCTTCTGGAGCAGTATTGACGAGCTCATGAACAAGTCAGAATTGGATCGCAGCTTCACACCTTGCGAAGATGACGGCAAACGTGAACGCCGTCACCGCGGCTGGCAGCGCGCGGTTGAATGTTCAAAAGGCTGGGAAGACCACTAGACCGTGCTGTTCACGCCTCCTTTTCAATACCTTAAACGTAACCCTCGCTGATAAACGGCGAGCGTTACGTTTCTTGTCTCAAAAACGCAAACGTTTCCTTTTTGCTTATGGTAAAATCCGCGCCGAGTTTTTCAGCGACTCGCACGGCCTTTTTTCACACTATGACAAGGCGGCGATTAGCTTCTATTTCACTTCATGAAAACACTGGAGATCGGATGAAACGCGATTTAGCGATGGCTTTTTCACGCGTCACAGAGGGCGCAGCACTGGCAGGTTACAAATGGCTTGGCCGCGGCGACAAAAACGCTGCTGATGGTGCTGCAGTTGAGGTTATGCGCATTCTTCTGAATAAAACCGAAATCGAAGGTGAAATTGTCATTGGTGAAGGTGAGATCGACGAAGCACCGATGCTATTTATCGGTGAGAAAGTGGGTCTAGGCGGCGATGCGGTTGATATTGCAGTCGACCCTATCGAAGGCACACGCATGACAGCCATGGGGCAATCAAATGCATTGGCAGTATTGGCGGCAGCCGAAAAAGGCAGCTTCTTAAAAGCCCCTGACATGTACATGGAAAAACTGTGCGTAGGCCCTGAAGCGAAAGGCATTATCAACATCGACCTGCCACTTCGCGATAACCTGATCAACATTGCCAAGGCACTGGGTAAAACCTTGGACGAATTGGTGGTAACGACATTGGCGAAACCACGCCACGACGACACCATCCGTGAGATGCAAGAAATGGGCGTGAAAGTGTTTGCGATTCCTGATGGCGACGTTGCTGCCTCTATCCTAACGTGTATGCCAGACAGTGAAGTCGATGTGATGTACGGCATCGGTGGCGCACCAGAAGGTGTGGTTTCAGCTGCCGTTATCCGCGCACTGGGCGGCGACATGAATGGCCGTTTGATTCCTCGTCACGAAGTGAAAGAAGACAACGCAGAAAACCGTCGCATGGGCGAAGTGGAAATTGAGCGCTGCACAGAAATGGGCATCACCACCAATATCCGTTTGACCATGGAAGACATGGCCAGCAGCGACAACGTGATTTTCTCAGCAACGGGCATCACCAAAGGTGACTTGTTAGAAGGCATCACGCGCAAAGGCGATATCGCGACCACAGAAACACTGCTTATTCGCGGAAAATGCCGCACCATTCGTCGTATCAAATCTATTCACTACCTTGAGCGCAAAGATGACGCAGTAAAAGCCATCATTCTTTAATCTCAAGACGAACTGTTTGCACACAGGCTGACGGTTAGTGATAAAAAAGCACGCTAAATAGCGTGCTTTTTTGTTGGTATCAGGAAGGTGTTGTCTGCCGAGGTGGTTTCTTCTCTGGCTTTTTAAACAAAGCCAAAAGAGGAATTAAGACCACATACGACACCATGATGAATCCAAAGGTATACACAAACGCCAACAGCGTCGATTGCTCGTGAAGCATGTTGGTCACACTGGCAATGAAGCTAGGGTCTGTTACCGTTTTACCCTGAGAGGCAGCAAGATGCTGGACAACAGGGTTATCAGGGGTAATGCCCGACCCAAGGGCATGCCATTCTTTTTGCTGAATTTGGCTGAAATAGGTATTCACAATCGAGATACCGAACGAACTGCCTAGCGTTCTGCAAAGGTTGAATACCACCGCACCGCCCACTGCCTGATTGGGCGCTAACGTCGCGTAAGCCAACTGACTCAATGGCGCAAACACTAACCCCATACCGGCCCCTTGAATGATGCTAGGAATAAGCACCCAATAGACATCTATCTCGAGCGAATAGCGCATCATCATAAAGCTGCCGATACCATTAAGCACAAGGCCAATGGTGATCAACATGCGAGGGTCGAGGCGATCGATAAACCGCGAAATCGCCAGAAGCACAATGGCGGAAGCAACGCCTCTTGGTGCCATAACAAACCCAGTGGTGTCGACGGGAAAGTTGAGCAGCTGTTCCAGCATCATGGGTTGTAGTTGGGTGATACCAAACATGCCCATCGAAAAGCCAGTCATGATCAGGCAAGACACCAACAAATTTCGATCTTTCAGTAGCCACATTGGTGCAATGTCGCCTTTGGTTTTGAACGATCGCACCAAGAAAAAGGCCCACGCAAGCATGCTAATAACAAACGCAAACAAGATGGTATTAGAGCTAAACCACCCGTCTTCGTTGCCACGTTCCAGTACCATTTGTAGCAAGCCTATACCGATAGCCATCCCAAACACCAAGGGCCAATCGACCGTGGTTTTATCTCGTCCATCAATGCGCACAAAGATAGCCAGCAGGGTCAAACACAATGCGCCTATCGGCAAGTTCACATAGAAAATCCAGCGCCAGTCCATGTGTTCCGTTATCACCCCACCCACCGTCGGCCCTAGAATTGGCCCCAGTAGCACACCCACAGAAAACAGCGCCATGGCTTTGCCACGCTCTTCTGCTGGATAAATCTGTACCATAATGGATTGAGAAAGTGGAATGACCGACGCGCCAAACGCTCCCTGCATAATGCGGAAGATGATCATTTCGGTCAGGGAGTCCGCTTGTCCGCAAAGCGCCGACATGATCACAAACCCAGTGACCGACACCAGAAGCAGCTTTCGAACGCCAAAACGCAAACTGAAATAGCTCGCCAATGGAATACAAATGGCTTCCGCCATAGAGTAAGACGTCAGCACCCATGTGACTTGTTCCGAGGTCACCCCGAGCGCCCCCATCATATGCGGTAAAGACACATTGGCGATGGTCATGTCGAGCAGCACCATGATGGCCGACAACATCACTGCCAAGGTCACCATGAGGCGAGTGGTTCCTTCTAGCGGCTTTATCGCTTCCGAGCTTGCCGCAGTATTGGCCTCCATGCCTATTTCGCCACAGTGGTTTCACGCGACAGCGTATCAATGGTCACCGTGGCACTCGCACCTACCCGCATGGGGGTCGATGATGAGGCATTCGCGTTGTCATCAAGTTTGATTCGTACAGGAAAACGCTGTGGTACTTTTACCCAGTTTCCCGTGGCATTTTCTGGCGGCAGCAGAGAAAAGGATGAACCGCTGGCTGGCGAAATAGCGTCAACAACGCCGCTAAACATGACATCAGGATACATATCTAACACGATAGAGACGGCCATCGTGGTGTGAATGTGCCCAATATCGTCTTCCTTAAAATTGGCTTGAACCCAAAACGAATCTGCCTCAATGAGTGGCATCATGGCTTGCCCGGGAGCAACAACACTGCCAGGGCGCACATTCACATCACCTAACCGCCCAGAAGAAGGGGCAACAATTTCGGTATACGAAAGGTTTAGCGAGGCTTCTGATAATGCTGCGGCGGCTTGTCTGACTTGGGGCGCGGCGTCACCGACTGCGCCTTGTTCACTAACAAGCTGCGACATCCTCGAGCGCGCCACGTCCAAATTGTTCTTCGCGGCAGCAAGCTCTGCTTTCAAATCATCACCCTCTTGTTTCGGCAACAATCCCTTCGCCACCAGCGCCATGTTACGACGATATTTTTCTTCCGTGTCGACAAGCTGCGCACTGGCAGCGCGGATTTGGGCACTCGCACCGACAATGGCATCACTGCTCGCTTTATTCGCGGCAGTAGCACTCTCATACGCAGCCTGCGCTTGTTCTAAACGGGCTTTATAAGGCGCAGGATTGATCCGAGCGAGCAGCATGCCTTTGTCCACATGCTGAAAATCAGTGACATCAACACCCGTCAGTTGCCCACTGATTTGCGGCGCTATATAGAGGATATTACCGTGAACGTAGGAATCATCCGTGCTGGGATACTGCGCTTGATGACGCACATAAAAATACGCAGCGACCACCAATACGCCTGCCACCAGCGACAAAATAATCAGGTTTTTTACGGGAAAGGCTTTTTTATCCGCCATTTGACCTCCTCGGACACGCTAGCCGCCAACAACAGCGCACTAATATCGATGCAGTGTAGTTACGCTGCTTTATTTTGTGAGAAAACAGCGGGCTATCGGCCCGTTTTTCTTGTCAATTTTTACCCTTGCGACATACGGTCTCAGTTGCATGACAAACTTCACATTCTGAGTGTCAAACCTTACACAGCGCATGCGAAAACGTCGCGCTTCAGCGCTCACTGAAAACCACACTGCTACAATAAATAAGTAAAGACATTGCTTTATTTAGCCTGCGCACTTCATAATGGGTCAACAACGGGGAGTAGCGAAACGCGATGAAAACAGTCGACAAAATCCTGAACAAAATTAAACGCGAAGGTGCAATCAGTGCCCGTGTATTGGCAGATGAAATGGACATGACCACCATGGGGATTCGTCAGCATCTGCAAGCCATGGAAGACGATGGTCTTTTGGATTTTAGCGATATCCGCGTCAAAGTTGGTCGTCCTACGCGCCATTGGTCGCTGACCGCGGAAGGCCATCGCCGTTTTGCAGACAGCCATGGCGATCTCGCCATTTCAGTGATTGATTCTGTCGAGAGTTTGTTTGGTGAAGCAGGCCTTGCCAAAGTCATTCAGCAACGGGAAGAAAAGACGTTGCAGCAATACCGCGATGCGCTCAAAGATTGCCACAATTTAAAGGCTAAACTTGAAACCTTGGCGTATCTTAGAGAGAAAGAAGGTTACATGGCCGAAGTGCAACAAGATGGCGACGCTTTCTTGTTGATCGAAAATCATTGCCCGATTTGCCAAGCCGCAACCCGTTGTCCAGCGTTGTGTAAGTCAGAGAAGAACATATTTAAAACCCTGCTCGGAGAGCATTATCACGTTTCTCGTGAGGAGCACATTATCGAAGGGCAACGCAGGTGTACCTACAGAATTTTGTCGAGAGAGTAACGAACGAAAATAATAAGCAGCCTGAGAGTCAGGGTCGCATCACTGAAAGGTAAGGAGCGCATATGGCAAATTGGATCAAAGCGGAAGTCATCGAGAATCGTCGCTGGAATAAGGATCTGTTTAGCCTTGTGCTCGACGCTGACGTCTCTCCATTTGTAGCTGGCCAGTTCACCAAACTCGGTTTAGAAATCGACGGTAAACTCATCCAACGCGCCTACTCTTACGTCAACTCACCCGACAGTAAATACCTCGAAATTTACGCGACTCGTGTCGCCGATGGCCTTTTATCACCACAACTCCATGCGCTTGAGTCAGGCGATTCAGTGATGATCACCAAAGACGCCGCTGGCTTCTTTACACTGGATGAGATCCCCCAAGGCGAACATCTTTGGATGCTCTCAACCGGCACCGCGCTCGGTCCTTATTTGTCTATTTTGCAGCAAAAAGACGTCTGGCAGCGTTTTAGAAAGGTCATTCTGGTTCATGCTGTGCGGTTTTCTGCAGATCTCAGCTACCAAGCGGAAATTAACGCACTCAAGGACACCCATAGCGACCAAATCATTGTGCAGCCGTTTGTCAGTCGAGAGCCCACCGCAGGTGCACTGTCTGGCCGTATTACGCATGCATTGGAAGATGGCATGTTAGAACGTGTGGTTGGCCAGCCTCTGTCTGCACAGCAAAGCCAAATCATGTTGTGTGGCAACCCACAGATGGTTAAAGACGTTCGCGCGCTGTTGGAACAAAAAGGACTCGAGAAGAATTTACGCCGCAAGCCGGGTCAGATCACCACCGAGCAATACTGGTAAACCCTATTCAACGTCGATACCTAACGGTATCGACCATCCCAAAAAGTAATAATCCTTCCCAACACAGCTTTCCTTAAAGGGACGCTTTGTCCCCACAGAATGACATCCACCACTTTTACACCAACGTCTCTTTATTGAGAATGCGTTTTAGCGCATGGCATGTTTCAGTCTGGTATCAAACAATTACCTGTATCACAGCTCAGACACACCAAATTGATTGACCAGATCTGTCTCATTTATGAGTCACAAGTGTGATTGATCGCTCATTTTTTAAACGTATAGTCTAGGGCAAGTCATGAGCAGACGGAGGAGTAATGCCATGAAAACGTTGCCTTCATTCGACGAATTAAAAGCGTTAGCGGAAACGGACCCGCAAGCTTTGGAACAACTCAGATTGGACATGAGCCAAGACATCATCGACAACGCCAGCGAGCACATGAAGCCAAAACTTCAAGCGCAGCTGTGCCACATCAACAACGTCATTGCGGTGGGTAAAAACCCCAACCACGTGAATGCACTGCTGATGAAAGAATTGATGCGTCAGTTCGATCGTTTTGCCACTGCCGTGAATGATCCAGAATCACTCACCGCAACAACGGCAACCGTCACGCCATTTCGCCCTCGTCGCGATGCAGAAACGGTTGCGGTAGAAGGGTAAACACATTTTTAGTGCGGTGGTTCGCCACCGCGACTTTTTTACACCCTTCCCTCTTCATAAAAACACGCCACACTTACGCGTCGCGTTTTTCTTTCGCGTACCAGCGTCTATCCATATCGCGAGCATCCACCGTCAAACTCACCACGTCAGCCGCATGCTGTTTAAGCACATCGAGCAATGCATGTGTCAAATTGTGCTTCTTACTTTCATCTCGGCCATCTAACAGCCACAAGGTGACATGAATGAAGTTCTCTTGGTTATCCGCTTCACCAATGAGCCACTCATGACACGCATAGGCGCGAGACTTAGTATCACTGGCATCAAATTCACCACTACCAATCACAGTGTGGTGTAAGTCTTCTAGCAATTGTCCGATATTCACACGCTCTGAAACCGGGTCACTGTACTCCATGACAATATGAGGCATAACTTGCTCCTTGTTACGATATTGAGCCACTGTACCCCAGCATTTCGAGCAATTGTTACTAGAGAGAAGGAAATTAACCTCAGATCACACCACGAGTAAGCGCGGTTAAGGAATGCCATTCCGAAAATTTATAACGAAAATTTGTTACTCAAAGGTTCACTTTTACGCATAAAACGCGTACAAACGATCGCATTTATGATTTTGAGCAGGAAATGCTAGCGGGTCTGCTGCTATCGTTCCCAGCAATTGATTTTGATAATTGGATTACGGAGAAATTCCTATGCGCCGTCCACTAGTAATGGGTAACTGGAAACTAAACGGTAACAAGACAATGGTAGCTGAGCTTATCAAAGGTCTTGAAGCTGAACTTAATGGTGTAGAAGGTGTTGATGTTGCCATCGCGCCACCTGTTATGTACTTGGATCTGGCAGAGCAACTGCTAGGCAAAGCGGAAAGCAAAATCATTCTGGGTGCACAGAACGTTGACGTTAACCTAAGCGGCGCGTTCACTGGCGATATCTCTCCAGACATGCTGAAAGACTTCGGTGCAACGCACATCATCATCGGTCACTCTGAGCGTCGTGAATACCACGAAGAATCAGACGAGTTCGTTGCGAAGAAATTTGCATTCCTAAAAGAAAACGGCCTAACGCCAGTGCTTTGCATCGGTGAATCTGACGCGCAAAACGAAGCGGGCGAAACCCTAGCCGTATGTGCACGTCAAATCGACGCAGTGATCAACACTCAAGGTGTTGAGGCTCTGAACGGCGCTGTTATCGCATACGAACCAATCTGGGCTATCGGTACGGGTAAAGCAGCAACAGCTGAAGATGCACAACGCATCCACGCAGCAATTCGTGCTCACATCGCAGCGAAAAGCGAAGATGTGGCGAAGAACGTTGTTATCCAATACGGCGGTTCTGTTAAGCCAGAAAACGCAGCCTCTTACTTCGCGCAACCTGATATCGACGGTGCGCTAGTCGGTGGTGCAGCGTTGAATGCTGAAGGTTTCGCGGCTATCGCGAAAGCAGCTGCAGAAGCAAAAAACTAATCATGGCTTAACGCCACGTTAGTTTGCCTCGCGCAGTCGAAAAGGAAGTGCCTAGCACTTCCTTTTTTTGTTAGCGCCTCCTTTTTGTTTTTAGTGCCCGCGTTATTCTCACCGAAACCTGCAACTTCATCTGACATGAGGTTATACTGCCTTCCACCTTTCTAGCGCGGTTATTTAACGTCATGTTTCACATTGCTCTCTACGAACCTCAGATCGCTCCAAATACTGGCAATATCATTCGACTGGCTGCCAATACGGGCTGCAAACTTCATTTGATTGAGCCTCTGGGTTTTGACTTCGAAGAGAAGAAACTGCGTCGCGCGGGCTTGGATTACCACGATTTGACCAACGTCACTCGCTACCCAAACTATGCCGCGTTTCTTGAGGCGATGGGTGACAGACGCATTTTTGCCTGCACAACGAAGGGCAGCCGCCCTCACACGGATGCAAGCTATCAAGAAGAAGATGTGCTGCTGTTTGGCTCAGAAACCAGCGGTCTCCCAGATGCTATACGCGATAATTTCGCACCAGAACAACGCATTCGAGTCCCTATGATGCCGAGCAGCCGCAGCTTGAATTTGTCCAACTCAGTCTCAATCATCTGCTACGAAGCATGGCGTCAGCTCGGTTTTAAAGGCGGTATTTAGCGCCTTACCCATGAATTCCGACAATAAAAAAAGCAGGCCGAAGCCTGCTTTTTTTGCATTTACTACACCATCCAGTGACGACGTCAGTGGTTACGCATGTTTGCCAACAGAAGCCTGAAGGTTGGTGGCAATTTGATTGAGTTTTGTCGTTGCATCCACCAAATTTAGAATCTGCTGAGCACTAAGCTCCGCCATGTCATTAATCTTATTCACGTTAACGTTCACTTCTTCAATCACCCCGCTTTGCTGTTCTGCCGCGCTCGCTACTTGAAGGTTCATGTCCGTCACACCAGCACTGGCTTCGCTGGCTTGAGAGAGATATTCACCAGATTGGCGAGAAAGCGAAATGGTCTTATCACCCATTTCACAGCTTTTCTCCATTGTCTCAACGGCATCTTTGGTTACCGAGCTCAATTGCGCAATCATGGTTTCAATTTCAGAAGTGGAGTCATGGGTACGTTGCGCCAAGCTACGCACTTCATCAGCCACCACAGCAAAACCTCGACCTTGTTCACCCGCTCGCGCAGCCTCTATCGCCGCATTCAATGCAAGCAGGTTCGTTTGCTCTGCGATGCCTTTAATAACATCCAGCACCGAAGCGATGTTACTACTGTTTTTCTCCAGTTCACTCAACGCCGCACTGCTTTGCGAGAGGCTCTCAATCAATTGTTGAGTCTGGGTCATCGCTTCTTCATTCACACGCATGCTTTCTGACGATTTCGTTGATGCATTCTCAGTGGCGCTTTGTGTTGATGCTGCGTTGTTGGAAATTTCTTGTGCAGTGGCCGCCATTTCATTGAAAGCAGCAGCGACTTGAAGAATTTCACTCGATTGCTCGCTTACATTGCTTTTAACTGCATGTGTCGTTGAGTTTAATGCAATCACCGCTTCAGACACGTCATCAGCAACTTTCGCAATCATGGCGTTGGTGCTTTTACGCGTCCCTTCCATGTTCTGTTGAAGCACACCGATTATGCCAGGTTCATCCACCACGCCCGCTCGACTAAAGTCACCCGCAGCTTGCAAGGCAAGCGCCTCAGACACTTTACTAAGGCCACCGTAAATACGATTAAGGATGATTTTTGACATGATGATGGCTATCACTAACGCCAGAACAACGGACCCGATCACGGTATATTCCAAGATAATGGCGCGTTTTTCGATATCAAGGACCGCGGTTTCGGTAAATTGACCAACGTCAGTCAATAAGCTGTCCACCATCTTGGTTGTCGTTTCAGCCTCTTCACCGACCACCAGGTCCAACACTTCGGCCTCGTGAAAATGCTGACCTTCCAGCTCTTTGAACACATCTTCAACATGCACCATCCATTTGGTGTGTAACGCCGATGCCTCGTTGAGCTTATTGTCGGCGGCGGTAAACGCGAGTTTTTCTTCTTCAGTGCCTGCCAAAATGCCATTAGCCAACAGCGCTTTGATCTCTTTTTTGTCTTTATTAACCTTCTCACCGAGCTCGTGAAAATACGCTTTTTCTTTGGCGTATTTAGCTTCAACTCCTGGTTCTATCCCTACTTCAAGGGCATAACGGAAGGCTTTGTTGTAGTGAACTCGCTGCTCGACCTGATGTTCAGTCGCTCTACTGATAGCGGCTAGCACTGGAATATCTCTATGAGCTACCCCTTGCACATGACTCTCTATGTAAGCCAACTTGTAGAACACAAACGCGCCTACCACGATTTGGATACCACACACTAAAACGACAAACATTGTCAGTCGTTGTTTTATCGTCATTGAAGAGGACATAAGCTAACCATTCCTTAAAAGCATAAACTGCAGGGGGTACAAGTGGTAACGTCGAAAAGACGTCACCATGTTCTAAGGTTAGCCACTAGTTTTCAAAATGAGACATTTAACAGTAAAGATAATACAAGTAAATCTCTCAATATTAAGAATGTGTGACGAGGCTAAAAATTAACCGAATTGTTAGTCCGCCTTTCTCATTCAGCAGAGCCTCTGCACGACCGTTGTGCTGACGCATGGCGCTATCAGTGATGGCAAGCCCAAGACCGGTGCCTCCACTTATGCGATCTCTTGCAGTAGAAACACGGTAAAAAGGTCTGAATATATCCTCAAGCATTTCGGGTGGCACACCATCGCCATCATCGCTTACTTCCACAAGCAGATTCCGTCCTTCAACAGCAAACGTCACGTTGATCTGCCTGTTCGCGTATTTGATGGCATTGCGCACCACGTTTTCTAATGCGCTACAAAGCAGCGGGCCATTGCCTTCAATGTTTGCGTTTGGCAAAGGCTGGTAGCTGAAGCGCTTATCACACTGGCTCGCTTCAAATTCTGCATCTTCCATGAGCGTCAGCCAAAGATCGTCGAGCGAAAACACATCACGCTCAGCATGACTGTTTAACTGCATGCGCGACAGCGAAAGCAAGTCGGCAATCATTTGCTCCATACGCTCGGCTTCGGTATCAATACGGGCTAAATCCGCACTTTCTCCCTGCTTACGTATTGCCAACGCATTCGCCATACGAAGGCGGGTTAGCGGAGAGCGTAGCTCGTGAGATATATCGGAAAGCAGGCGCTGTTGACCACTGACCATTTGATTCAGCGCAGTCACCATCTGGTTGAAGCTCGCGCCCGCCTGACGAAACTCTTGCGGACCTTGTTCAAGGCTAGGGTCGAGTTCAAAACGCCCTTCTGCAACGCGTTCCGCCGCTTGTTGCAGGCGACGAGCAGGTCGGCTTACCGCCCATGCCAGCCATAGCAAAAACGGGGTACTCACCACCATGGTGACAAGCAGAAGTTGAAATGGTCTATCAAGAATCTGCACATAGAATGGCGGCGCTTCTCGCCACAATTTCCCCACGTACATCAATGCTTGTTCATCACCGTCTGAAACAACGAATGGCCCAGCCAGCATCCATCGACCATAAAGTCGCTGCATGGGTGCTTCAGGGTTATCTGCCACACTGGTGAAGTTTTTCAGTACACGGCTACTACCATGATGACCGTTAAACAACATCTCGCCTTCTAACCCTGTGAAGTAAAGTTTTCGCGGCGCACGCTCTGGCTGCTTCTTTTGTATTTTTTTAAGCTTTGACTGCAAGCTCCCGTGCTTGCGGGTTAAATCCTGCGAAATGTCCTCGGCCAATTCGGTATATTTCGCTTTGACGGCGTCAGGCAAGCTACGCTGCTGGCGTGGGTCACTGTGCTGGGCTGCTAAAACAGCAATTAGCACCAGCAATAGCGTTAGCCAAAAGGTTGCAAAAATGCGCCCATAAAGGCTTTTAATTCGGGGGAATGTTATTTTCGATAGAAAGGACGGCATTACACCTCCACCAGCAAGTAGCCGCGTCCACGCAATGTCTTAATGCGAGGCTTAGCATCGGCACGTTCAGGTAACTTCTTACGGATGTTGGAGATGTGCATATCAATCGCGCGATCAAACGGCGCAAGGCGTTTTCCCAGCACATTCAAACTGATATCGGCTTTCGCGACAATGGTGCCCGGCTGCCTCACCAAATAGGTCAGCAACGCAGTCTCAGTGCCTGTCAGGTCGATCAACTGCTGCTGGCAATACACTTCCATCTTGCCGGGGAAAATTTCGATGTCTTGGTATTCGAGTTTTTCTTGCGCATCATCGGTGCGCTTTTCGTCATTGCCTTTGCCCGTGCGACGTAAAATAGCGCGCATGCGTGCAAGCAACTCTCGGTCACTAAACGGTTTAGGCAAGTAGTCATCAGCACCCAGCTCTAAGCCCATCACGCGATCGATTTCTTCCCCTTTCGCGGTCAGCATCAATACGGGGGTTTCCCATTGGTCGCGCAAGCGACGCAAGGTTTCCATGCCGTTCAGCACGGGCATCATGACATCCAGTAGCACCAAGTCGGTGTCGACGGCAATTTTTTCCAAGCCTTGCTGACCGTTGTCGGCAATGTTGACGGAATAGCCTTCAAGCTCAAGAAGATCTTTTAATAAGCTCGTCAATTCAGTGTCGTCATCAATAAGGAGAATGTTTGCCATGGTCGGTGATTGCCTTCATCAGTAATGTCAGGGGAATACCCAAGCAACCTAAGCGGCTTTCTTTAGCCTGTCTCTTTAGGTTGTGCGAATACAGTATCTGCCAATCTCGAATGTGATTCCATGCGTAAAGCGGAGGTTTACCGCGCTTTACATAAGTTTACCTTACCCGCACACCGGTTTACGTCCCAAGCGATAAAGTTACTCCCATCAAACGACACAACAAAAAAACAAACCGGAGAAAACACCATGAAATTTTCTAAACGTATTGCTGCTACCGTTATCGCCATGCCTCTGATGATGGGTTCTATGTCTGCCATGGCGTTTGGTGGTAAACACCACGGTGGCGAAGGCATGATGGGTGGCAAACACCTACTACGCGGCATCGACCTTACGGATGCGCAAGAAGAAAAAATTGATGCACTTCGCGAACAAAACCGTGATGCGAAGAAAGCAAACAAAGCGAAAAACAAAGAAGCAATGATGGCTGACCGTCAAGCGATGCAAACACTGCTTCTTGCCGACAACTTCGATGAAGCCGCTATCCGCGACCTTGCGACAAAAATGTCAGACCAACAAGTTGAGCGCCGCATTTCTCGCATGAAAGCACAGCATGAAATGCTCAACGTTCTGACGCCAGAGCAGAAAGTTCAAGTCGAAGAAAACATGGCTAAAATGGCTGAACGCATGCAAGAGCGCATGAACAAGCACCACGGCTAATCGCCACTTCACCGCCAAGTGAGTATCCCTTCATGCCAGCCCCTGCTGGCATGTTGCACTTTTACCGCAAGAAAAAGTCAACGTAATACCTAAGCGGACAACGTAAACGACTTATCACGTTTTACATTGCTTGATTGAATACGCGCGCAATTGCTTAAAACCACACCAAAAAACGTTATACTCTGCGCACTTGTTCAGAATACGTTCTCAATATGACTAAAAATTACGCCCGGCTCGTTCAAATGGCCGCATGGGCAGCCACAATCACAGCAACGTTTCTCCTCATCATGAAGCTCTTCACTTGGTGGTACACAGGCTCTGTGAGCTTGTTAGCATCACTTGTTGATTCTCTGATCGACCTTCTCGCCTCTGTGACTAACCTTTTTGTTGTGCGCTATGCATTGCAACCCGCCGATGAAGAGCATCGCTTCGGGCACGGCAAAGCAGAATCTCTCGCCGCGCTCGCGCAATCGGCCTTCATTGTGGGCTCGGCCTGCTTCTTATTGCTTAATGGTATTGAGCGCTTCTTTAAGCCCGCTGAACTTCATCACCCTGAAGCGGGCGTTGCCATCAGTGTCGTCGCAACGCTCATTACGGGTTGCTTAGTGCTGTTCCAAAAATGGGTCGTACGCAAGACAGGAAGCCAAGCGATTTCGGCTGATTCCCTTCACTACCAATCTGACTTACTCATGAACATCGCGATCATCATTGCGCTGGGTTTATCTTGGTACGGCTTCTCTCAAGCTGACGCCATTTTTGCCATTCTTATTGGTCTGTTTATTTTGGTGAGCGCCTTCAAAATGGCGAATGATGCGGTGCAATCTCTGCTGGATCATCAACTCCCTGTGGAAGAACAAGAAAAGATAATGACATTGGCGTCAACCGTCGCGGGTGTGCAAGGCGTTCACGATCTTCGCACGCGTCAGGCCGGTGCAACACGCTTTATTCAGCTTCACCTGGAGTTGGACGATGAAATGAAATTGGTGGATGCGCACCGCATTGCAGATGAAGTGGAAGATAGGCTCGAGATAGCTTTTCCGAATGCGGATATCTTGATTCACCAAGATCCTGTCTCGGTGGTAGGAAAATCTCCACGAGAATAAAACTAACACACAAATTGTCACAAAAATTTGTAACCGTTACTGATATTTATCAACGAAAAACGGTAGCTAAATTGTAATAGTCTTACATAAGTAGGAAAGTTACAGTTTTAAACGAGCAGCCAGCAAGCTAAACTGGCACGTCAAGCATGCCTGAGGCAAACCCGCGATACCTACTAAGACTTTTCTTAGCGAAGCAGGGTGCGAGGCCTACGTTTCTGCATGCAAACCGGATTTGAAAGTTCAATTCCCAAAGTCAGAGGGTAACCATGGTTAGTAAAATTGGTGTTTTGACCAGTGGCGGTGACGCCCCAGGTATGAATGCAGCCATCCGCGGTGTTGTGCGCGCCGCATTGAGTGAAGGCATTGAAGTCTGCGGTATTTATGATGGCTACCAAGGCCTTCACCAGAACCGCATCGAGAAACTGAACCGCACCAGCGTTTCAGACATGATCAACCGAGGCGGAACCTTCCTCGGTTCTGCGCGCTTCCCTGAATTTAAAGAAGAGAAAGTGCGTGAGCAAGCCATCCAGAACATGAAGATGCACGGCATCGAAGCGCTGGTTGTGATTGGCGGTGACGGTTCATACATGGGTGCGAAAAAACTGACTGAAATGGGTTTCCCATGTATCGGTCTACCAGGCACCATTGATAACGACATCCCAGGTACTGACTACACCATCGGTTACTTGACGGCACTCAACACCGTTGTTGAAGCGATAGACCGTCTGCGTGATACCTCTTCTTCTCACCAGCGTATTTCTATTGTTGAAGTGATGGGTCGCCACTGTGGTGATTTGACTCTGATGGCATCAATCGCTGGCGGTTGTGAGTACTTCATCACGCCAGAAATCGGCCTGGATAAAGAGAACCTGATTTCTAAGATCAAAGAAGGTATCTACAAAGGCAAGAAGCACGCAATCATCGCGATCACCGAGCTAATGACGGACACCAACGAGTTGGCGAAGTACATCGAAGCTGAAACGGGTCGTGAAACGCGCGCAACCATTTTGGGTCACATTCAGCGTGGCGGTCAGCCTCGTGCATTCGACCGTATCCTTGCGTCTCGCATGGGTGCATTCGCGGTTGATCTGTTGATTCAAGGTGAAGGTGGTCGTTGTGTCGGTATCCAGCACGAACAACTGGTTCACCACGACATCATCGATGCGATTGAAAACATGCGTCGCCCATTCCGCCAAGATCTTTACGACGTCGCCAACAAACTGTTCTAAGCATCAATTGCTGATAACACGCGTCTAAGACATATAAGACAGCGGAAATGAAAAACGGAGCCTATCGGCTCCGTTTTCGTATTCTGTGTAGACGTTTCTGTTGTCTGCGAATGCTAAATACCCGCAAATCAGATCAAATACCGTCGCCTTCAATAAATTCGGAAGTACTGATATTTTGGTCCATGTCGAACGACGGCGTGTCGCTACTTGGGGTACCAATGATCTTCGCAGGCACACCCGCCGCAGTGGTATGCGCAGGCACTGGGATCAACACCACTGAACATGCCGCAATCTTCGCGCCTTCGCCCACTTCAATGTTACCCAGCACTTTAGCGCCAGCTCCAATCATAACGCCGGTACGGATTTTAGGGTGACGATCGCCACTTTCTTTACCTGTACCGCCGAGGGTGACGTCTTGCAAAATGGAGACGTCATCTTCGACCACGGCAGTTTCGCCGATCACAATGCCGGTTGCATGGTCGAACATGATGCCTCGACCAATCGTAGCGGCAGGGTGAACATCCACCTGACACGCAACAGAAATCTGGTTTTGCAGATACACCGCCAATTCACGTCGGCCTTGCGACCAAAGCCAATTTGCCACACGGAAGCCTTGCAACGCATGGAAGCCTTTTAGGTACAAAAGCGGCGTGGAATACAGCTCGATCGCAGGGTCTCGCTCGACAGTCGCGCAAATATCACAAGCAGCAGATGCCACAATGCGCTTGTCGCCCGCATACGCTTCTTCAACCACTTCGCGCACCGCCATTGCTGGCATGCTTGGCGTGGCCAGTTTATTCGCCAAAATATAACTGAGTGCCGCAGCGAGTGTATCGTGCTTAATGATGGTGGCGTGGAAGAAACTCGCCAACATAGGCTCACGTTCGGTTTGCTCTTTTGCTTCTCGCTTTATGGCCTTCCAAACACTGTCTTGCTGACATTTTTTGTCGCGGCCTTCACCACATGTCCTTTGCATTCCTGACCCTTACTTCTTTCACTTATATTGCTGACAGTCACCTCAACATCCCCCATTCTTCGTCGTGTGTGAATGGCAGTGTTAAACCTTCGCTCATTTGCTTTCGCAGGTGATAGCTACATCCTTGGGGAATCACTCGCCAAACATTGAAGAGTCTTTCCCTAAGTGTGACATAGATAGCTAAACAACCAAAATAGCCGCATAGAAGACCAAACATCAAAACACCCGATTACCCCAGTCATTCTGCCGTTTGTCGCAAAAAAGAAAAACGCGGGAGAATATCCCGCGTTTTCAGATTTCACATCTTCGCTCGAGGACTATTCAGATGTTCTTTGACGTGCAAGCAAGTCTTGCGCCGCCAAATTGGCATCTTTACCTTTATAAAGTACCTGATAAATTTGCTCAACGATGGGCATTTCTACGCCAATGCGTTTCGCAAGAACACGCACTTCTTTGGTATTGCGATAGCCTTCAACAACCTGACCAATTTCAGTTTGTGCTTCTTCAACGCCTTGGCCTTTGCCCAGCGCTAAACCAAAACGGCGATTACGAGATTGGTTGTCAGTACATGTCAGTACTAAATCTCCCAAACCCGCCATGCCCATAAAGGTATCGCGTTCAGCGCCTAGCGCCACCCCCAAACGGGTGAGCTCTGCAAGACCACGGGTGATCAACGCTGTGCGAGCATTGGCACCAAAGCCGATGCCATCAGACATGCCTGCACCAATCGCGATCACGTTCTTCACCGCACCACCAAGCTGCATCCCGACAAAATCGCTGTTGCCATACACTCGGAAGGTACGGCTACAGTGAATTTTCTCTTGCAGGTCAGCAAGAAACTCAGCATTAGGAGACGCAACTGAAATTGCTGTCGGCATACCTGCTGCCAGTTCTTTGGCAAACGTTGGGCCTGATAACACCGCCAATGGCACGTTATCGCCCAACTGTTCATGCGCGACATCTTGAAGTAAACGACCTGTCTCAGGCTCTAAACCTTTCGTCGCCCAACAAATTCGTTGGTCATCTCGAAGAAATGGCTTCACCTGCGCCAGTACCATGCCAAAAACATGGCTTGGAACCACCACAAGAATATCACGCGTTGCTTGAACGGCTTCTTGAAGATCGGCGCTGAGGATCAGTGAATCTGGAAAGGCGACACCCGGCAGAAATGCTTCATTAGAACGATCAATTTCCAATTGCGCCATGTGCTCGGGTTCGTGCCCCCACAACACCACATTCGCACCATTACGCGCGAGTGAGATTGCAAGAGAAGTGCCGTATGAGCCTGCGCCCAATACGGTCATAGCCACGTTTGCATCTAGAACATTGGCTTTCGCGTTATCTGTCATTCGTGTCGACCTTAAATTTGCGTAGATTACGCTTCTGCGCCGTCTGTCGCTTGTGTTTGGTTTTGCAGGTAGTTCATGAATAATGCGTCAAAGTTAACTGGCGCTAGGTTCAGTTGTGGGAACGTACCTTTAACCACTAGGCTAGAGATAGTCTCGCGCGCGTAAGGGAATAGGATGTTCGGGCAGAATGCACCTAGGCAATGCGCAAGTTGTGGCGCTTCCATACCGTCAATAGTGAAGATACCACCTTGTTGTACTTCACAAAGGAACGCACTTTCTTCTGCATTTTTAACAGTCACGGTCAGACGAAGAACCACTTCGTAAACGCCTTCACCCAGCTCACGGCTTTGCGTGTCTAGGTCTAGGTTTACATCTGGATTCCATTCTTGCTGAAACACGTCAGGAGAGTTTGGCGCTTCAAAAGACACGTCTTTCAGGAAGATACGTTGAATCGCAAAGTTCTGTTGTGCTTGTTGGTTGTTCGCTGCTTCAGCCATAGTGTTAAATCCTTGTTATATAAAACAAATGCTTTCACGCATTACAAAATAATTCAGGCAGCCGAATAAGGCTGCCTGTCGAATAGGTCACCCGGTAAACGGTTACTTTTTCTTTTTGTGTTTGATCAGTGGCAGATTCGCTTCATTCCACGACATCAAGCCATCTTTAAGAATGCTGACATTCTCGAACCCTGCTTTTACCAGCGCATTGGCGCTTTCTGCAGCGGTTTGACCAGACTTACATACCACGATGATTGGGTCAGACTTGTGTTTTTCAATCTCACCAAAGCTTTCTGCTTTAATGTCTTTCGCCAAAACGTGAAGTGCGCCTGCAATATGACCTGCGCGATAATCATCACGGCTACGAATATCCACAAACACACCGTTCTGGCGGTTAACAAGGACTGTCGCATCATTTGGCGTCACGACGGCATAAGCGGCGGTTTTCTGTTTAACAACTGACACAATCAGCATGACAACCAGAGCCACCCACACAAGTGACAAAATCATTTCACTTTGAACAAATTCAATAAACTGCTGCATAGCTCGCTTCTACATTTATGTCGGCAAAAAAATCGACCCCGAGTATAACCTCCCCCGTCCTCAAGTACAGCATGGGCTTGGATTTCCATGCCCTTGCTCACTTCTTATTAAAGCGAAAAACTTGAATTCCATCACATCCACCCTTACGTACGGATAAAGACATCAATATTGCTCACCGACCACCTAAAACTGGACAACGAGCAATCGAAAGGCTGTTGACTTACTACAGTTTTTATTCGAGTGGCGAACAATAAGAGAAGGCATTAAAAAGTAAGCTTTTTCTTCAAGGACGCAAAGAGGCTACGTTAAACACTTGCCGTTACAAGATTTGTTAAAACGTTAGCAGAAAGATTTGCCTACTGATCGACCAGTAAAATGTAGTAAAGTTACGCTAATCGCTTTTTCTATTTTACACATTGAAATTGACATAAAGAGGACACCGTATGTCTGCTAAGAAGCCTTTGGCACTCGTTATTCTGGATGGATGGGGTTATCGCGAAGATAACAACGACAACGCCATTGCTAATGCAAAAACACCTGTACTTGATGGTTTGATGGCGGGCACCAGCACCCTGATCTCGGCATCAGGCATGGATGTTGGCCTGCCAGACGGTCAAATGGGTAACTCAGAAGTCGGCCACACCAACATTGGTGCAGGTCGTATCGTTTACCAAGACCTAACAAAAATCACCAAGTCTATTGCTGACGGTGAATTTTTTGACAACGCAGTGCTCACCAACGCTGTCGACAAAGCAGCGAAAGCTGGCAAAGCAGTGCATATCATGGGTCTGATGTCACCAGGCGGTGTTCACAGCCATGAAGACCATATTGCTGCAGCAGTAGAAATGGCGGTTCAGCGCGGCGCAGAAAACGTGTACTTACATTGCTTCCTCGATGGTCGTGATACGCCACCGCGTAGCGCACAAAACTCTTTGGTTCGTTTCGATGAGCTATTCGCGAAACTGGGCAAAGGCCGTACCGCGTCTATCGTTGGTCGTTACTATGCAATGGACCGCGATAACAACTGGGATCGCGTTGAAAAAGCGTACGACCTTCTTACTGAAGCAAAAGGCGACTTCACTTATGCTTCCGCAGTTGAAGCACTTGAAGCCGCTTATGCGCGTGAAGAAAACGATGAATTCGTTAAAGCGTCTGAAATCCGTGCTGAAGGCCAACCTGTTGCGTCTATCAACGACGGTGACAGCCTGATTTTCATGAACTTCCGTGCTGACCGAGCGCGTCAAATCGCACGTACGTTCCTGCCGATCTTTGACGGTTTCGCCCGTTCAAAAGTGGCTGAGCTTGCAGACTTCGTGATGTTGACTGAATACGCAGCAGACATCGACGCGTCTTGCGCATATCCGTCAGACAACCTTGTGAATACGCTAGGTGAGTGGCTATCAAAAGAAGGCAAAACGCAGCTTCGTATTTCTGAAACAGAAAAATACGCGCACGTGACCTTCTTCTTCAATGGCGGTGCAGAAGACGCATTTGACGGCGAAGAGCGCTCACTGGTTGCCTCTCCTAAAGTGGCAACCTACGATCTTCAGCCAGAAATGAGTTCTGAAGAACTGACCGACAAATTGGTCGAAGCCATCAAGAGCGGTAAGTTTGACCAAATCATCTGTAACTACCCGAACGGCGACATGGTTGGCCATACCGGTGTATACGATGCTGCGGTTAAAGCATGTGAAGCCGTTGATAGCTGCATCGGTCGCGTTGTTGAAGCCATCAAAGACGTTGACGGTCAATTGCTGATAACAGCTGACCACGGTAACGCAGAAATGATGATCGACCCAGAAACGGGTGGTATCCATACTGCACACACCAACCTTCCGGTACCTTTGATCTACGTAGGTAGCAAAGACCTGGAATTGGCAGAAGGCGGTAAGCTGTCTGACTTAGCACCAACTATGCTTGCATTGACAGACACCTCAATCCCTTCAGACATGACTGGTAAGCCGCTGTTCAATCTGAAATAATCGTCTCCATGCGGGAAATGATTAAGCGCTTCACCAACAAAACTCGCGCCAGTGCTCTTTGCACTGGCGTTTTTCTATGCCTGTTATTCAGCACGGCTTCACGGGCTGATGAAGGGCAACTGTCTGGTGTGAATAATGAAATTTCCCGCCAACAGCAACAACTTAGTGCCAGCAGCAAAAAGCTCAACACCCTTCAAGCCGACCTAAAAAAACAAGAACAAGCCATCAGCTCGGTTGCCACGCAAATCCGTGCAGCGTCCTTAAAGCTTGAAACCATCGACGATGAAATTGCCACCCTCAATCAAGAAAGCCAACGACTGGAACAGCGTAAGCTAGGTCAGATGGAGCTGTTGAAAGAACTTTTAAACAGCCAATACCGTCAGGGTGAGCACAGCCAACTCAATACCTTTTTAAGTGGCGAAGACAGCAACGACCTTGATCGTATGACCGTTTACGCTGAACGACTATCCAAAGCGCGTACCGATGCCATCAATGAACTGGCCGCCACGGATACCGAACTTCAACTGAAGCGCCGCATGCTTGCCGAGCAAACGCAAAAGCAAACTGCGCTGCTCGATGCATTGAAAGCCGATAAAGCGACGCTGGAAAAACAACAGCACGCTCAGAAGAAAACCGCCGGCGCGGTACAACGACAGATTCGTAACGATAAAAGCTATTTGTCGGAACTTCGTAACAACCAAAACCGCTTAAAAGCGGAAGTGGCGAAAGCCGCAGAACAAGCCCGAATTGCCGCCGAGCAGGCCAAAGTAAAAATGGATGGCTTAGGCCGCTACAAAGGCAAATTGCACCGTCCTGTCAAAGGGAAAACACTGCACAGCTTTGGTAGTACGCAAACGGGCGAGCTTCGTTGGAATGGCATGGTCATCTCATCCAAAGAAGGCGCTGAAGTCAAAGCGGCACACGATGGCACTGTTGTTCTGTCTAACTGGCTTCGCGGCTATGGTTTGATGGTTGTCATCGACCACGGCAAAGGCGACATGAGTTTTTACGGGTATAACCAAGCCTTGTTGAAAAACGTCGGAGATACTGTAAAAGCCGGCGACCCTATCGCCCTCGTCGGAAACAGCGGCGGGCAGACTCAATCCGGCCTTTACTTTGAAATTCGGCGAAAAGGCAATGCCACCAACCCTAGCCCCTGGTTAGGCCGGTAAGCCAAGAAGGTCGCAGATGCAAAGGATTGTCACTGTCACCGCCCTACTCATACTGCTTCTCGCGCCGCCTGTCGTCGCCAAGCCTAAGCTCGCACTGATTATTGATGATCTCGGCTATGATTTGATGCCACGAGACATCGCTAAGCTGCCACCTGAAATCAGCGTCTCTGTCATTCCTTTCACTGAATTCGATACCGCCGTTGCCCTAACAGCGCTCAATCAACGCCGTGAGGTGTTGCTTCACCTCCCCATGCAAAGCCCACCAGGCTCACCCGCAGAGCCCAATGCGCTGACGCTTGAAATGAACAAAGAACAAATGCAAACCTCGGTTCGAGAAGCGCTCTATCGCGTACCCCACGCCGTGGCAGTGAACAACCATATGGGCAGCTTACTCACGCAACATCACGAGCCTATGCACTGGATCATGGAAGCGCTTCACGCCAAGGAACTCGGCTTTATTGATAGCCGTACCACGCCGAGCACGGTGGCGCAAAAAATTGCAAAGCAGCACGGATTAGCCAATAACCGCCGTCATGTTTTCCTCGATCATCTGCAAACAGAAGCTTTTATCCACCAACAGCTCGAGCTCGCGATTCAGCAAGCCAGCCGACGCGGCATCGCTGTCGTCATTGCTCACCCGTTTCCAATCACGCTTGATACGCTGCAAAAAGCACTGCCATCGTTGCAAGAGCGTGTCGATCTCGTGCCCATCTCTCAGGCCTTATCTCAGTAAACGGCCATAAAAAAACCCGCCGAAGCGGGTTTAATCAAGCATTCAGGTTGGCATTATTTCTGCCAATCAAGAATCACTTTGCCTGACATGCCAGAGCACATCTTGTCGAAGCCTTCTTGGAAGTCATCGACACTGTAGTGGTGTGTAATGATTGGGCTGAGATCCAAACCAGATTGGATCAAGCTTGCCATTTTGTACCACGTCTCAAACATTTCGCGGCCATAGATACCTTTGATCACCAAACCTTTGAAGATCACTTGGTTCCAATCGATACCCATGTCTGACGGTGGAATACCCAGAAGCGCAATACGACCACCGTGGTTCATGGTTTGCAGCATAGAGTTAAACGCTGACGGGTTACCTGACATTTCAAGACCCACGTCAAAGCCTTCTTTCATGCCTAGTTCAGCCATGACATCTTCAAGCTTCTCTTCCGCCACGTTAACCGCACGGGTCACACCCATCTTACGCGCAAGATCGAGGCGGTATTCGTTCACATCGGTGATCACGACATAACGCGCACCTACGTGTTTCGCCACAGCCGCCGCCATGATACCAATCGGTCCTGCACCGGTGATCAGCACGTCTTCACCAACCAAATCAAACGACAGTGCGGTGTGAACCGCGTTGCCGAATGGGTCGAAGATTGACGCTAAATCATCTGAAATGTCTGCTGGGATTTTGAATGCGTTGAACGCTGGGATCACCAAATATTCCGCAAATGCGCCTTCACGGTTCACACCCACACCTGTCGTGTTACGGCAAAGGTGCGTGCGACCAGCGCGACAGTTGCGGCAGTGACCACACGTGATATGGCCTTCGCCAGATACACGGTCGCCCACGGTAAAACCGCGCACTTCCTGACCCATAGCAACCACTTCACCCACGTATTCGTGACCAACAACCATTGGTACCGGAATGGTCTTTTGTGACCATTCGTCCCAGTTGTAGATGTGCACATCGGTGCCACAAATCGCGGTTTTACGGATTTTGATCAGAAGATCGTTATGGCCCACTTCTGGAAGCTCAACCTCGGTCATCCAAATGCCAGGTTCCGCTTTCAGTTTTGCCAGCGCTTTCATTTTGTTCGTCATTGACTGCTTATCCAATCAAGCCCATGTCTTTACCCACTTTGATAAAGGCATCGATGGCTTTGTCTAATTGCTCGCGGCTATGTGCAGCCGACATTTGTGTACGAATACGTGCTTGGCCTTTTGGTACCACAGGGAATGAGAACCCAACCACGTAGATACCTTCTTTCATCATGCGTTCTGCAAACTCAGCACCGACTTTCGCATCGCCAAGCATCACAGGGATGATCGCGTGATCTGCACCAGAAAGCGTAAAGCCCGCTTCGCTCATGCGCGCGCGGAAATGGCTCGCGTTATCCCAAAGTTGGGTACGCAGATGGCCGCTTTCTTCCAGTAGGTCAATCACGCGAATAGACGCAGAGACGATCGCTGGAGCGAGAGAATTCGAGAACAAGTAAGGGCGTGAACGCTGGCGCAGCCAATCGATCACTTCTTTCTTACCCGAGGTGTAACCGCCTGACGCACCGCCCATGGCTTTGCCTAGCGTGCCAGTGATGATGTCGATACGATCAATTACGTCATGGTGCTCGTGCGTACCACGGCCATTCGCGCCCATGAAACCCACGGCGTGAGAGTCATCCACCATCACCAATGCGCCGTATTTGTCAGCCAAATCGCAAATCGCTGGCAGGTTCGCCACAACGCCGTCCATGGAGAACACACCGTCAGTCACGATAAGCGTGTTGCGTGCGCCCGCTTCCTTCGCCGCAATCAGTTGCTTCTCAAGCTCTTCCATGTTGTTGTTCGAATAGCGGAAACGCATCGCTTTACAAAGGCGCACACCATCGATGATTGATGCGTGGTTTAGTGCATCAGAAATGATGGCATCTTCCGCACCTAAAATGGTCTCAAACAAACCGGTGTTCGCATCAAAGCAAGAGGTGTAAAGAATGGTGTCTTCCATACCAAGGAATGTAGAAAGTTTTTCCTCAAGCTCTTTGTGTGCATCTTGCGTACCGCAGATGAAACGCACAGATGCCATACCAAAGCCATGCTCGTCCATGCCCTTTTGCGCGGCTTCAATCAGTACAGGGTGATTCGCCAAACCTAAGTAGTTATTGGCACAGAAGTTCAGCACTTCATCACCTGATGTCACGGCAATTTTGGCTTGCTGTGCGGTGGTGATAACACGTTCATCTTTGTAAAGGCCTTCAGCTTTCACTTCTTCAAGCTGCTGACGAATTTGCTGGTAAAAAGCGGCAGTCATCGCACACTCCATCATGGAAACAGGAACAAGGGATTCACGCCCACCATCACCCCCTAAAGGACAGTGATACGCAGGCATGCGGTAAGTTTACGCCACCCATCAGATTTACGCGGCGTCGTGATTGTCATACCTTCTAGAAGTAAAAGCATCTAGTGAATGATATTTAATCAGTATGACCTATCAGCAAGGAGGCTGATAATAGTTTTCTAAGGAAGGGTAAGTCTATCGAATTAGCACATCTTGTTGCAGTAGATCACGCAAGTGTATTGGCCATTTGCTGATGATAATGTTCAATGATTTCTGCCACCACAGCTTGCCCTTTGTCGGTCGACATCGGCAGCACCATGCTCAGTATCTGAAGAACACCTTGGTAAATGACGGTCGGCGTGATTTTAGCCTGTGGCGCTTGTGCGCTTTGATAGAAAATCCAGCTTGAGGCAACCAATTTGAGGTTATCGCACAAGGATTCAATGCCGTCATCGTCCATATCCAGCCAACCCGTGGCACGAAATTGCGTCAATGTGACGACGAGATTGGCTTTTAGTGCCTGCTGCGCGGTAAGGTATTTGTCTTGTAATACCGCATCTCGGCGCAAGATATCGGGCAAATTGGCGTAGAAGAATCGATAGCGCCACATCAACTGAAACGTCGCGTCTAAATACGCAAGTAGACGCTGTTGATCGGTATCTACCGAAGTTTCTGGCTGAAATGACGTGGTGAGATCGAGGGCGTATTGATCGAAAATACTGTGTATAATCTCTTCCTTATTACGGAAGTGGTAATACAAGTTCCCCGGGCTTATACCGAGATCCGCTGCAATGTGATTGGTGGTGACATTGGGTTCACCCTGTTCGTTGAACAGCGCCAGTGCAGAATGAATAATGCGATCACGGGTTTTCATGGTTAAACTGCTATCCTCAAGCCCAGAGCGGAAACACAAATATTACCATAGCCATCACAGTCGTGATGGCGAAGTCTTCTCATTGTCAGAATTTAGGTAAAAGTATGATTATAGTGACTGGCGGCGCTGGCATGATCGGCAGCAACATTGTTAAAGCCCTGAACGAACAAGGCATCAACGACATCCTTGTGGTTGATAACCTAAAAGACGGTACCAAGTTCGTTAACCTGGTCGATCTAGACATCACTGATTACATGGACAAAGAAGACTTTATCACCCAAATCATGGCGGGTGATGACTTTGGCCCAATCGAAGCCATTTTCCACGAAGGTGCATGCTCGGCAACCACAGAGTGGGACGGCAAGTACATGATGCTCAACAACTACGAGTATTCAAAAGAGCTACTTCATTTCTGTCTTGAGCGTGAAATTCCGTTCTTGTACGCCTCTTCTGCTGCAACCTACGGTGGCCGCGACCATGACTTTATCGAAGAGAAACCGTACGAAGGTGCACTGAACGTTTACGGTTACTCGAAGCAACAGTTCGACAACTATGTTCGCCGTATTTGGGCAGACGCAGAAGCACACGGCGAAACGCTGTCTCAAATCACGGGTTTCCGCTACTTCAACGTTTACGGCCCACGTGAAAACCACAAAGGTAGCATGGCGTCAGTGGCATTCCACCTGAACAACCAAATTAAAGAAGGCCAAAACCCGAAACTGTTCGAAGGCAGCAACACCTTCAAACGTGATTTCGTGTACGTTGGTGACGTGTGCAAGATGAACCTTTGGTTCCTTGAAAACGGCGTGTCTGGCATCTTTAACTGTGGCACTGGTCGCGCAGAACCTTTCCGCGCCGTAGCCGAAGCGGTTATCGCTTACCATAACCAAGGGGAAGTGGAAGAGATTCCATTCCCAGACCACCTAAAAGGCCGCTACCAAGCCTTCACCCAAGCCGACCTCACCAAGGTGCGCGCCGCGGGCTACAGCGAAAAGTTCAAAACCGTCGCTGAAGGTGTTGCTGAGTATATGGCAGTCCTGAATAAATAATTGGCTGGAAAAGCGAGCCTAGGCTCGCTTTTTTGTTTAAATCTGATTTATCTGTAGTCCGACTCTATGAGCCAAGAATCCAACAACACCTCTTATTTGCCAACATTTGAATGGGCATTCCTACACCCTCGTTACTGGGGTACTTGGTTAGGGATGTTCCTTGTCGCCATCCTCGCGTTTGTCCCTTTCCGTCTGCGTGATAAATTCGCTGAGTTTCTCGCTAAACGATTGGTTAAAATGAACAACCGCGCGAAAAAGCGTGCCGTCGTCAACCTTCAAGAATGTTTTCCTGAGAAAACAGAAGAAGAGCGTTTCGCTATTCTTCAACAAAGTTATATTAATGCAGGATGCGTGATGCTTGGCTTTGCTACCATCATGATGCGCAGCAAACGCTACTTAGAAAAACGTACGCTGTTTCGCAACGAAGAGATCCTCACGGAACTCGTTGAAAATGGGGAGAAGGTCATTTTACTCGTGCCTCATAGCTGGGCGATTGACTACCCTGCCGTGCAACTTGCATCGCGTGGCCTACCTGTTGCCGCCATGGTGAAAAAACAAAAAAACCGTGTGGTCGACTGGCTGATGAACGTTCAACGTTTAAAATATGGCGGTCGTACGCACGAGCGCGCTGATGGCGTGAAACCATTCATCAAATCCGTACGTGAAGGTTTTCTCGGCTATTACTTGCCAGATGAAGACCACGGTCCTGAATACAGTGTGTTCGTGCCACTTTTCGGTACGCAAAAAGCCACGCTCTCTGGCCTCGGTAAACTGGCAAAACTCAGCCGAGCGAAAATCGTCCCGTTAATGCCTGTGTACAACCGCGAAACCGGTAACTTTGAAGTTATCGTGCAACCGCCACTTGCACCGTTCCCTACAGGTAGCGAAGAAGCTGACGCGCGCATGATGAATGAACGCATTGAACAATTTTTAGAATCTGACCCCGGCCAGTATATGTGGATCATGAATCTGCTTAGATCACGACCGGATGGTAGTCAGTTGTATTAAGAGGTCACTAATCGTGAATACATCCCCACAAGGTGGCCTATTTCATCGCCTTCTTTTCACTCTTCGCAACAAAGTGAAAGTTCAAAGCGGCAACGTCATTAATCTTGCTTCATCAACACGTATCCGACAGTGCCATATTTCAATAAAAGGCACAGGCAACACGCTGACGATTGAAGACGGTGCAAACCTAAAAGGTGTGCATATCGAGGTCAATGGCAATAACTGCTCCCTTACTATCGGCAAATACTCAGTGATTGGAGAAGGTTGTTACCTCTCTGCGCGTGAAAACGGAACAACACTTTCTATCGGTGAAAACTGTATGTTCTCGCGTAACGTTAAAGTGATGACAAGCGATGGGCATGACATTCTCTGCGCTAACAAACGTATCAACCCAGCAAAGAGCATAGTGATAGGCAAACGCGTGTGGTTGGCTGATGGCACCACTGTCCTCAAGGGCAGCAATATTGGTGAGCATTCAATTGTCGGCATCAATACGGTGGTAACTCATGATGTTCCCGCAAATAGCATCGCTGCAGGTAACCCTGCGAAAATCATTAAATCCGACATTTGTTGGGATGAAAAGTTAACCTACTAACCATGAAAATACTCGTAATTGGCCCTTCTTGGGTAGGCGACATGGTCATGTCCCAAAGTCTTTATAAGCGCTTAAAATACCATCATCCCGACGCATTAATTGATGTGCTCGCTCCTGCGTGGTGTAAACCCATCCTCGAGCGTATGCCAGAGGTTCGACGTGCTATTGAAATGCCAGTCGGGCATGGCCAGTTTAGCCTTTCAGAACGTTGGGACTTAGGTAAGTCCTTGCGAGAAGAACAATATGACCACGCCTACGTTCTGCCAAACTCCGCCAAATCAGCACTGATCCCGCTGTTTGCCAAAGTGCCTTATCGCACTGGCTGGAAGGGGGAGATGCGTTACGGCTTGTTGAATGATCTGCGCCCAGACCGCAGAGTCTTCCAATTTATGGTAGAACGTTATGTTGCACTTGCCCACAACAAAGACACTATGTTGTCTGAAGCGATGATTGATGACATTCCTCATCCATCGCTAAATGTCGATGAAACCAACCAACTCTCTTGCCTAAAACGCTTTAATATTTCAAAAAACTTACCGATTGTTGGCTTGTGTCCCGGCGCAGAGTTTGGTCCAGCAAAACGCTGGCCTGAGCAACACTACGCTTACGTGGCAAAGCAGTTGATCACGGAAGGTAATCAGGTTTGTCTTTTTGGTGGCCCTAAAGATAAATCAGTGACTGAAGGTATTGTTAACGCTCTTTCTGAACAGCAAAGAGCGATGTGTTTCAACTTGGCAGGAGAAACGTCTTTGGTCGATGCGGTAGATCTGCTTGCGGCTTGTCACACGGTGTTCTCCAACGACTCAGGACTGATGCATGTCGCAGCTGCCGTTAACGCAAATATTGTTGCGATTTATGGCTCAAGCTCTCCTAAATATACGCCACCACTTTCAACTAAAGTGCGGATCGTTAACACCGACATAAATTGTCGTCCTTGTTTTAAACGAGAATGTCCTCTCGGACACTTAGACTGCTTGAACAAGTTATCACCGCAGCAAGTCCTTAGCTCCTATTACGACTTAACTTCGACGCTTTCAGTGGAAAAACAATGAAATTTAATCAGCCTAAGATTTCATCAAAATACGCATGTTTTGAAAAAGGTGCCTACGCATCCAAATCCGCAAAGCATTACCTAAATAACGATTTTGACCCAACAAAAGTCAAGAAAATTGCGGTTATCCGACATGCGGCCTTAGGTGATCAAGTCATCACTCGACCGTTTTTGATCGAAGCGCGCAAGTTTTTCCCCAATGCGGAAATTACGTTAGTCGCTCTTTCTACTTATCAATACGGAATGCCTTCCGATCTTACAGATCGCACGGTGGTACTTCATGGTAGAGATCGAAAAGGGGAAGTGTCATTCAGCGATAAGATGAATAACTTTCGTGAAGTTGGCGATCAGGACATCATTTTTGATTTAGCGGGCACCAATCGCTCTTACTGGGTAAACCTTCTTAACAAAGCTAAATTGAAAATCGGATTCCCTTATAAGTCTTGGCTGAAAGGCACGCTGTACAATGCAGCAGTATTTCGGTCTGATCTCCAACCAGAAATCGAAACGATGCTAGATATGCTGCGCTTGCTGGGGCACATTCCGGCACAACGCCTCGACTTTGGCTATCCAGATCACGAGGAACTTGTCTGTTCAGAAAATCCTTACTTCGTGTACTTTAATGGCGCATCGCAACCAAGAAAGGTATTAAAGAACGACCAAGTTATTGCGTTAATGGAATTGGCAGTGAAAACCTTTCCTGAGGTTAAACATGTTTTCCTTGAAGGCGTGAATGAGTCTGAAAAGGGTGACTTTTTGTCACACCTAACGTCCTACGATAACTTTGCTATTCAACCCTGCATGCCTTTAAAAGAATTACTCACGTTCTGCGCAAAAGCCCAGTTGGTCGTAGCACCAGATACTGGCGTAAGAAACGTGGCAATTTCAACCCACACACCCACCGTTGGTATTTTCTATGCCACGGTTCCATTCCGATATACACCAAGATATGAGCCTATTCACCATATCGTCATGAATGCGTCCTGCGCCATTCCTACCAATGAGCAAATAGTTCATACTATTTCAAACGCATATACCACAGAAAAATAATGTGATGAACAAAAGTGAGGCCGTTTGGCATTACTTTCACTTAGCGCTATTTCTGTAGTGAGTTAACTTACGGATAAATCGAATGATTTTAACACTTCTTACTTTTGGTGACCGATTAGAAAATCACTATCAGGCTTCTTTTGCCATTCTCACTTATTTGAAAAGTGACCTCATTTCTAAGGTTTGTGTTGTTACCGATCGCCCAAAATATTACGAGTATTTTGGTGATCGTGTTGACGTCATCGACATTGATCAAAACATCATGAACGAATGGCGTGGAAAGGATGATTTCTTTTGGCGCATCAAAATGAAAGCCATCGAAGCTGCTACGTTACATAACCCAGAACAAGACATCCTTTATGTTGACTCAGACACCTTCTATGTTCGGGATATGGAAATTATCTCTAAAGGCTTAAGTCAAGGTAAGTCCTTCATGCATGAAAATGAAGGAAAGATTAGTGAGATGAGAAGCAAAACACCACGAAACATGTGGAAGTCTCTTCAAGGTAAATCCTTTTCCGGTGTGCTTATCAACGAAGATACCGAGATGTGGAATGCAGGTGTTATCGCACTTCATCGTGATCATGCTAAGCAAACAATTTCACTCGCCATCGATATCTGTGATGAGATCTGCAAAACAGATTGCCCTAGACGATTGGTTGAGCAATTTGCATTTTCAATTGCTCTAAAACATACCTCAACCTTAACAGCCGCAGAAAATCAAATTGGCCACTATTGGGGTAATAAGCCTCATTGGAACGCAAAAATTGTCGATTTCTTTATGTTTTCCTTACTTTCAGGATCTTGTGTTGAAGCTGACATTGATAGAATTAAAACAATAGACCTAGAATCTTCACCTACGGTCTATAAAGAAAAAAGTACCAAAGGAAAAGTACAAAACATGCTTGATAAAGTGTTCCCACCTAAAGATGTTCAGTATTTTAAGGGCAGAAAAACAACAATATAGGTAACACTAAAAGGTGTGCTAATGGACCAAGCCACTTCAGTATCGTATAAGGTAAATGATGACACTACCGACAATCTCTATCGTCTGTCCCTGCCACAATGAGCAGGAAGTCCTTCATGCTTTTACAGATAAAATCGTGGGTATTTTGTCTGAAAGCACATTTACCTACGAAATCCTTTTCGTGAATGACGGCAGCACTGACGACACGCTTGCCGTCATTCGCGATTTAGCATCAAACAATTCAAATATTCGCCTCATCAACCTTTCGCGCAATTTTGGTAAAGAAGCGGCGCTCACTGCTGGGTTAGACCTTGCTCAGGGTGAAGTTATTATTCCCATAGATGCCGACTTACAAGATCCACCTGAACTCATTCATGATTTTCTTCTTGAATGGCAGAAAGGCTACGACGTAGTTGTTGCTAAGCGTGTAGACAGAAGCAGCGACACACTGGCAAAAAAAATCACAGCAAATCTCTTCTATCGATTCCACAACACCATTGCTGACGTCGAAATCCCTGACAATGTCGGCGACTTTCGCTTGATCACACGCCGTGTTGTCTCCGCTATCCAGTTACTGCCAGAAAATCAGCGATTCATGAAAGGAATATTTTCTTGGGTCGGGTTTAAAACGTCGGTTGTTGAGTATTCACGTCAACCACGCGCTGCGGGAGAAAGCAGCTTCAATGGGTGGCGTCTTTGGAATTTTGCCTTAGAAGGTATCACCAGCTTCAGCACCGCGCCGCTAAGAGTATGGCTATATCTTGGTTTTTTTGTTTCCGCAATATCGTTTCTCTTTGGCGCATCCATAATATTAAAAACCATGCTTTTTGGTGTTGATATACCAGGTTACGCATCGCTACTCATCATTGTTCTTTTTTTTGGTGGTATTCAATTGATAGGGTTAGGGGTCATGGGGGAATACATCGGAAGGCTATACATGGAATCAAAACGGCGCCCTGTTTACATCATCGAAGAAGACTCTGCTGATACAAAAAATGACGCAGGTGATTGATGAAAGCCTTCATGCGTAAGATGCTAGAAAAGCGAATCGTCAGATTTGGGATAACAGGAGCACTCGCATCATTCACCCATATTGTCATCGCTTTCACATGGCTTTACTTCCTAGATTCAAGCGTCTTTATCGCCAACATGTTTGGTTTTTCCTGCGCTTTTGGTTTGTCTTATCTCTTGCAATCACACTTCGTGTTTCAGAGAAAATTGTCTATCGAAAATGCCAAACGATTCTTTGTAGTGCAATTTAGCGCACTCATGGTGTCACAACTTTTTAGTTCGCTCTTCCAAGAAGGCAATCACTATGCTCGCGTGCTGATCGTGGTCTTCATGATTCCTTTGGTCACATATCTTATTCATCGATGTTGGACCTACAAAGGCAGCAAAAACAAACAGCAGTAGTGCAAAGGAAATACCATGCATCTAATTGAGAAGCATGCTGTAGCAATCCGATGGCTAACAATCGGGCTCGGACTGTGTTTTGCGGTGATGTACGCCAATCAGCAAATACTGACTGGCGATCAAACGCAAATGCTCGAAAAAGGCTACCTTGGCGCCTATCACCAGACGTGGGCAGCATTTGGTAATGCTGCAAGTGCAGTTGGAAATGTGCCTGGCTCGTTGTCCGCTTTCGTGATTGGTGGCCCGCTTCTCATCTGGGATTCACCTTGGTCCCCCATGCTGTTTCTCATCCTTTTAAGACTCTGTTCTTTTTTACTTCTCGACGCTGTCATACAGAAAATATTTAGCCCGCCAGTTCGAATGCTCTTTGCCATTATCTATTGGCTGAACCCTTGGCTTTTGTACGATAGCCTGCTCTACAACCCTTCCTATCTCTGCTTCTTCGCAGCCTTACACTTGTGGTCAGCGTTTAAGCTGAGAGAGCATGCCTCGTTCATCTATAGCTTCCTGCACATTCTCGCTATCGGCGGCGCGATGCAGTTTCACTACTCGTGGCCCATTCTTGCTGTTATTTCTTGCTACTTGTTATATCGAAGAATGGCGCGTCCTTCTTGGTCTGGCGTTGCTGTGGCTAGCGTTGTCATTCTTGCTTCGCTCATTCCTTACTGTCTGGAATACATAAACAATGACAGCCTCAGCAGAGAAAGCGATCGCTACTTCGGTTATGGTGCCGTACATGTATACCCCGTACTTAAAGCGATATTCTATTGGCTAAGGTATGGCTCTACGCTTTTTTCCAACCGCTTAATTACTGACGTCAGTTTTGACTGGATAACGTCCATCAGTTGGTTAAAAATGATTTTCCAGTACTGTTGGCAAGCCTTGCTATTCATCATAGGGATGATCACTGTTGTTCTCTCCGTGAATGTGAATATGAGGGCATGGAAAACCATAAAGCCCGCGATCAAGCGAGGCTCACCCATCGCTGATAATAAACAATGGATGCTACTTTATGCTGGCGCAGCAGTATTGGCGATCGTGATAAACGCCATGCTCTCACCGATTACTTTTTCTTATTGGCATTTAATTCTCACGTTTCCCTTTGCGTTGTTTCCACTGCTCGTCGCGGCTGAAGCGTGGCAAGAAGAATTACCGAACCGTTTCATCAAAGGAATGGGGGTTATTACTGTTTTCTTCATTGCGGTCAATCTCGTCGCTGCACACGACAGTGATAAATATTCCTACAAGGTTGATTACGTTGAGCAAGTCACCCATTACCTTAACGAGAAAGGGTTGCAACGTGAGCAATAAGTCTCGAGGAAATGGACTCAATTTAGAGCCCTTTGTTGTAAACTGCCTCAAGGTTTTCCAAACAAGGTTTTCGTGTGCGCCTTCTCTATACGCTTTTACTTTTCATCGCAGCCCCTTTTCTTCTTCTGGGTCTTTATCGCGCCAAAGATGGAAAACCAAAGGTCGGCAAACGTTGGGTTGAACACTTTGGTCGCACGCCGCGCCTGACATCCAACACCCAACCAATTTGGGTTCACGCCGTATCCGTCGGTGAAGTGATTGCCGCAAAACCGATTATTCTGGCGCTTCGTAAGGCACACCCGAACGCTTCAATACTCGTCACCACCACAACGGCAACAGGGGCTGCGATTGCGAGCAAGCTTGGCGATGGCGTGGAACACAGGTACATGCCGATCGACTTTTCCTTTGCCGTGAATGGCTTTTTGAAGCGAATCAATCCTCAAGCCATGTTGATCATGGAAACTGAGCTTTGGCCAAATACCTTAACTGCGGTAAAAAAAGCAGGCATCCCGATCGTCGTCATGAATGCACGCTTATCGGAAAAGTCGATGCGCGGCTATCAGCGTGTGCAGCCGCTATTCGATCTGCTTTCAAAGAATATCGACCACATTCTTTGCCAATTTCAGGACGATGCCGATCGTTTCATTCAACTTGGCGTGAACTCGCAGAACGTTTCTGTATCTGGCTCTGTGAAGTTTGATTTACCCGAATTTGATGAAACGAGCGATCCCGTTATCTCGCTTAAGCAAGCGATCAAACAACGCCCAGTGTGGGTAGCTGCAAGTACCCACCCTGGCGAAGACGAGATTTTACTCGACGCTCATCAAGCGCTATTGGCTGAACAGCCCGATGCATTAATGGTGCTGGTGCCACGCCACCCTGAACGTTTCGGCGATGTCGCTGCGCTCATTGAGCAAAAAGAGTTCTCACTGTCACGTCGTGGACAATCGCAACCGATTGATGACAATACGCAGGTGTATTTAGGCGACACCATGGGTGAGATGATGACCTTACTTGCTGCATCCAAAGTGACGTTTATGGCGGGAAGTTTGATGGGTGAGAAGCTCGGTGGGCATAACCTGCTAGAGCCCGCCTCCCTTGGGAAGCCTCAAATCACAGGCCCAAGCTACTTTAATTTTCAGGTCATTGGCGATCAGTTGATTGAGGCGGGCGCTTGTGAGGTGCAAGAAGCGCCCTCAGACATTGCCAATGCGCTATTGGGTTTCATGAACAACCCAGAGAAATGCCAACAAGCAGGAGAAGCCGCGCTGAATGTGGTGGAGAGAAACCGTGGCGCAGTCGCTAAAACACTTGAAGCAATAGCACCTTGGATTGATGACTAAGCGGCGTCACTTGCTGGTTAAGGGGTAACCTTGCGTTTATGTGCCTTGCTCTTGATGACCTTGTTCTTGATAGCCAAGCAACAAAGCATCCCAGTCTGATTCCTGCCACTGGATGTGTCGCTTATTCAGCTCTTTTCGAAATGAACGAAGCAAGCGACTGAGATTAGAGGCTTTCCAGCTCTCTCCCGCCTTTTTCCCACATTTATCGAAATCGATTAGCCAACACGTGCCTGTGGTATCAAGCAAAATATTGTGGATATTTAAATCTGTGTGGCACACCCCAGCATCATGCAGTTTTCTCACCATGACGCCAATCCGGTGGTAATGGGAAGCGTCGAGCGGAGCTTCCATCAAGATATCGACCAAATCTTTGGCATCATCGATTTTTTCCACCAGCAAATCCGCTTGGTAGGTCAGCCCATCTCGAATCGCACGCGCTGCGATAGGACGCGGTACTGATATGCCCTTTTCACGCAGATAGGTGAGTAACTGAAACTCTTGTGCCGAGCGGGTGTTTCCCCACCCCGTGAACGCATAACTGTCACGAACCAATTTCCCGAACAAACCACCGCGGCGATAGTGACGAAGCGCAGCAGGCAACACCTCAGTTTGCACAAACCATGTCGTGCCACGCCCCGTTGCAGAGCCAATGATCGCGTCTTTCTGCTGCCAGAATTCAACATCAAAACATTGCGTAGGATCTTCACGTAACAATGACGCGTCAAACCAAATACGGGTGTTGTTGTCGACTAACTGATCCACGCAAGCTCCTTCAAATATGTCTTATCTTCTCAGTATCTCAAGCATTACTGACAGATACGATGCAGTTGCATTTTACATTGCTGATCGGCAACTGCATAATTTCAACCATCAAAACCCTATAAGCATTCTCATGGCCTTATTTTCTGCCCCACCACAGTCTCTCTGTATTTTGCGCCTTTCTGCGATTGGCGATGTTTGCAATGCCATCGCCGCTGTTCAAGCTATTCGCCAGCAATGGCCAAAAACACAACTGACATGGATAGCAGGGAAAGCCGAAGCCGCCCTTCTCACACCGTTATTACCCGATGTCACCGTGATTGCTTTTGATAAGAAGCAAGGCTTTAAAGGGATGCAAGCTGTCTGGAAAGCGTTAAAAGGCCAACGCTTCGATGCGCTACTTCATATGCAAAGCGCAATCAGAGCGAGCATGTTATCTGTCGGGATCAAAGCCAAATACAAACTGGGGTTTGATAAAGCCCGGGCCAGTGATTTGCAGCAGTGGTTTACCAATGTAAAAGTGCCATCACCAGCGTCTCCGCATGTGCTAGACGGTTTCATGGCCTTCACTGAAGCACTAGGCTTAAAGCCTCAAGTACCGACATGGACACTGCCGCTGTCTGAAAGCGACATCGCATGGGCAAAAGGTCAGTTATCCACGAAGCCGGCCCTCGTGGTTGCCCCTGCCGCGAGCAAAGCCTTTAAAAACTGGACGGCGGAAGGTTACGCAGGTGTGATTGAGCATGCACTCGACAAAGGATTCAATGTCATCTTAGCGGGCGGCCCTGGCAAAATTGAGGTGGAACTCGGCCAAGCCATAGAAAATCGCCTTACCCGCCCTGTCACCAATTTGATTGGTAAAACAACACTTCTACAGCTGCTGGCACTTGAGCAGGAAGCAGATTTAGTCTTGGCACCCGATAGTGGCCCGGCGCACCTTGCCAATGCAGTGAACACACCCGTTATTGGTTTATACGCGCACCACAATCCGGCGCGAACAGGGCCTTACAACTGGCGACACTATGTCGTGAGCGTATATGCAGAGGCGATTGAAGCCGAAACAGGCAAATCAGCGAATGAAGTGTCTTGGCGAACACGCGTGAAAGACGATACCGCTATGCAAAGAATAACCATTGATGAGGTGATCTCGCGTTTTGATGAAGTCATCCAAAAAGAGGAAATCGGCTCATGAGCCAGAATCAAACTCGCGCCTCGATCAGCGCAATCATCATCACCAAAAACGAAGAACAGATCCTGCCAGAGTGTTTAGCATCACTGGATTGGGTCGATGAAATCATCGTGGTGGATTCTGGCAGCACAGACAATACCGTCGCCATCGCCAAGCAAGCGGGTGCGAAAGTCTTCGTGAATGCTGAATGGCCGGGCTTTGGCAAACAAAAACAATTGGCGCAAAGCCATGCAACCAACGATTGGGTGCTTGCGATTGATGCAGATGAAGTCATCACGGATGCATTGAAAACCAGCATTCTAGCGGTATTAGAAAACCCGCCAGAGAAAACCCTGTTTGTGCTCCGTCGCACCACATGGGTATTTGGCCGCTTTCTTAAGCACTCTGGCTGGTACGATAAAATCGTTCGCTTCTACCCTCGTGAATTCGCCGGCTACAACGATGCCTTGGTTCACGAGAAAATCATTGAGCCAGAAGGCTGTCAGAAGCAAACCTTGAGCGGCGACATGCTGCACTACTCATACCGCGACTTGCACCAGTACCTTGTGAAATCCGCATTCTATGCAAAATCATGGGCAGATGGTCGTCAGGCGCGAGGGAAGAAAAGCAGCATCGGGCAAGGTGTCACTCACGCGATTGGCTGCTTTTTGAAGATGTATCTATTAAAGCGTGGTTTTCTCGATGGTAAACAAGGCTTCTTGATTGCCGTGCTCTCAGCGCACTCAACGTTCGTGAAATACGCCGACCTTTGGATCAGAGAAAACGACAGCCGCGCCCCATAAGCCTCAAAGTACGCGCTGAAGAAACGCTAGCGAGTCTGGCAAAATAGTATCAACGTCGATTTTCGACATGTCTGCTGCCACATCTTTGTCTTTGTCTGCTGGCGGTGCAAAGGCAAGGTGGCGGCCTTCACTGTTGATGGGTTGCCATCTCAACGGCGTCGCGCTGCGCTTTGCGGGGAAAAAGCCGATCGTCGGCACATCCACCGTTGCCGCGATATGCAACGGCCCGGTTGAGCCCGCAATGAAGGCACTTGCGCAGGCAATTGAACGCGTAAAGTCTTGCAGGCCATCGTTCTTATCGTAAATCACCGACTGCACATCACCTTGTGCCAACAACGCTTTCAGCTCTGTCGCTTTTTCTTCTTCACCCGGCCCTGCTGTTAATACCACATCCATATCAACATGTTGAACGATACCCGATACCAGCGCCGTGTATTGCTCAAGTGATAAGTTGTTCGCCGAGCCGCCGCTGCCAGCATGAACAAATAGCCAAGGTTTCTCTGAGTCAAGCGACAGTGAGGTCGTCAGCTTTTGGCGCTGAGCTTGAAGCGTATCAGCGTTAAACGCTAAATAAGGCGCAACGGGTTCAACGGCCTTGATGCCTTGTTTCGCCAAGAAAGCACGCACCAAATCAAGGTTATATTCAAACTCTGGTTTGGCAGATTGAGAGCGACGCTGCTTGATGCGGTGGTTATAAAGAAGCTGAGAGATTTTCGTTGCAGGCGCTAAACGGAACGGGACGCCCGCTTTCCAGACTAAACCTGCATTGTAGCTGTCTGAAAACAAGCAAATTGACGCGTCAAACTGTTGTGCCTTGATGTCAGCAATCAATGCTTTCTTGCTCAACTTATCCGCATTTTTCCCACAATCTACTAACACCTTATCAATCGATGGACACAACGCCGCAAGTGCTTTGGTGTATGGCGGCACCAACGCTGTGATTTCAGTATTGGGCTGAGATTGCTTCAACATGGCAAAAGCAGGCCACGCCAACATGAAATCACCGATTTTATCGTTGCGAATGACAAGGATTTTTTTCATTTTGTGTCCTAGTTTACGGTTCTTAGTCCCGATCATACCGAATAGTGCTGATTAAGCCATAGCGAGGTAGTAGGCTAGAGGTCTGAACCTTATTTTCGATGCGCTGCGTATTATGTTCACCAAAAAATAATGATATTTTGGTAGCATGTCGCCAGTTTAAAAGATGGCAGGAATAATCAGTGAGCAAGAAAGCCCTGACTCGGGTTATATACCCAGGCACTTTTGATCCAATCACAAACGGTCACACCGAAATCGTTAGCCGTGCCGCATCCATGTTTGATGAAGTCATCGTGGGAATTGCAGCCAGCCCAAGCAAAAAACCCTTGTTTGAGCTCGAAGCACGTGTCGCCTTCGCCAAAGAGGTAACAAAACACCTCGACAACGTTTCTGTTGTGGGTTTTTCTGGCCTGCTTGTCGACTTCGCAAAACAGTATCAAGCAAACATTTTGGTTCGTGGTCTGCGTGCGGTTTCAGATTTTGAATATGAGTTCCAACTCGCCAACATGAACCGACGTTTGATGCCAGAACTAGAAAGCGTTTTCCTCACGCCGTCGGAAGAGAATTCATTTATTTCTTCCACGCTAGTGAAAGAAGTCGCCCTGCATGGTGGAGACACCAGTGGCTTCGTGCATCAATCCGTGCTCAAAGCGATGCAAGCGGTTCTCAAAAAACCGGAATAAGCTAACGTTAACGAGCACAAAAAAGCCCACTCTCGCAGCGGGCTTTTTTATACGTATGACTCGGCACTGTCTGATCAAATCTGACAATCAGGGCAAAATACCGTGTTTCGCTGCCCTATCTTCACACTTTCAAGTTCAGTCCCGCATGCAGGACAAGGCTTTCCCTGATTGCCGTAAACTTGAAGCTCTTGCGCAAAATAGCCAGGCTTACCGTCCGCCTGCTTAAAATCTTTTAGCGTTGTGCCGCCTTGCTCAATCGCCGTTGCCAGCACTGATTTAATGTCAGCGACGAAGCGATGAGCGTCCTCTAGGCTCAACTGGCCCGCTTGGCGCTTAGGATGAATGCGGGACATAAACAATGATTCATTGGCATAAATGTTACCTACACCAACCACCACCGCGTTATCCATAATGAATTGCTTGATAGGTGTACGCTTATTTCGGCTTCGCTCAAACAAATATTCAGCCGTAAAATCATCCGTTAGTGGTTCAGGCCCTAGCTTTCCCAACACAGGATGGTCCAAACCATCATTGGGTTGCCATAACCACGCACCAAAGCGACGTGGATCGTTATAGCGGATCATCTCGCCCGAACTTAAATGCAGATCAACATGATCGTGCTTAGCGGGAGGCGATCCTTCAGGAATCACACGTAAACTGCCAGACATCCCGAGATGAACCAAAGCATATCCTACGTCTGTTTCAAGGATCAGATATTTTGCACGACGCTTCACCCCTCGAATCACCTGACCTTCCATGTCATGCAATTCTTCTGGCACTAGCCAGCGTAATTTGGGCTGTCGCACCTCGATTTTGGTAACGGTTTGACCTTTCGCATGGGGTTTAATGCCCATACGACTCACTTCGACTTCAGGTAATTCTGGCATGATCCATTGAACTAGTTGGAAAGTGGGAACAAGTAGTTTGGCTCAACCGACACCGCAAGCCAACGCTTTTCCCAGTTTTGGATGAGCCAAAACTGAGGCAATTCATAATATGTCAGGCGATAAGGTTCGAATTCATTGCCTAAATCAACCACCAAGGTAGACGGGGAGTGAAGACCAGGTTTGAGTTGTTCAAACATATCACCGCTGATTTCAGTGCCGGAGAGGTTAAGCCAGCGATTCGCTAACTCTGTGGCTGACACATCCAAAGGACGATCTGTTTGCCACGGCAAGCCTTGAGTAAGTGTGAATTGAGGGAATTGGAGCGCTTTAATGGCAGCACTTTCTGGTACTAACGCAATCACACCATCAGGCAGCACTTGAGCCACCTCTTGTGATGCGCTGTTTTCAGCGAGTTTTGCGCGGATGTAGTCCGGCAGATGCATCATGGCGATAAACACCAAGGTGCCAATAATGAGGATGTTATTAAAGGTACGGCGGGAGATTCTTCCCATTTGATTCGTCCACGCTAATGCCATTACAAGATATTAGCAGTGTATATCTGGAACTTGCTGATTTACAGATATAAAAAAACCCAGCCTAAGCCGGGTTTTTATCGAAGTCGAAAACCAATTACTTGATTTTAGCTTCTTTGTACATAACGTGTTGGCGAACAACTGGATCAAATTTCTTGATCTCAAATTTGCCTGGCATGTTACGTTTGTTTTTGTCAGTAGTGTAGAAGTGGCCTGTACCAGCAGATGATACTAGACGGATCTTCTCACGAATGCCTTTAGCCATTCTTTAAATCCTCTTAAACGTTCTCACCACGGGCGCGGATGTCTGTAAGAACAGCATCAATGCCTTTCTTGTCGATGATGCGCATACCTTTAGGGGTAAGACGCAGTTTAACGAAGCGGTTTTCGCTTTCTACCCAGAAACGATGAGTTTGCAGGTTCGGCAGAAAACGACGCTTGGTGGCGTTACGTGCGTGAGAACGGTTGTTACCCGTTACAGGACGCTTGCCAGTTACTTGGCATACTCGTGACATGAATGTCTCTCCAAATCGTTTCAGCTCGATATCAACCTTGTCCACCAGTCCTGCAAAAACAAGGTCTAGCTCTAGGTCAAGGCTATCAAAGGTGGCGCATTATACTAACTGTATTTGCATTGCTCAAGTCCCGAGCAGATCCTTTTGTCATTTTTTGATCGTTTTTTAACAGCTTTTCCGTGAAAAGCTTATATCCAGCCGCGTTCAGCGAAGGAGACAACTTCTCCATCGCCTATCACCATGTGATCGAGCAGCCGAATATCAACCAACGACAACGCATCCGCAATCCGCGATGTGATATGACGGTCAGCAGGGCTTGGTTCAGCAATACCAGATGGGTGATTATGAGCCAAAATCACTGCGTTTGCATGCACTTCCAACGCCCGTCTTACAACTTCTCTTGGATAAACCCCTGCAGCATTGATGGTTCCTTCAAAAAGAATCTCATCTTTTATAGGACGGTTTTGATTATCTAAGTACAAGACAAGAAAGGCTTCTCGCGGTCTATCCCGTAATTTTGCACAGAGATATCTCGCAGTATGAGAGGGGCTAGCCAATGCATCTTCACGCGTCATAATTTCATGTAAATGCCGCTTACTCAGCTCTAAAACGGCCTGCAATTGTGCATATTTTGCCGATCCCAGTCCTTTTCTTTGACTAAATTGCGCTAAATTTGCCTGCATCAAGCCACGCAATGAACCAAAATCATCGAGAAGATACCCAGCAAGCTCGATGGCATTCATGCCAGACACCCCAGTACGTAGAAATATAGCGAGCAGCTCTGCATCTGATAATGATTCGGGGCCTTTTGCCAATAATTTCTCGCGAGGCCGACTTTCTTCAGGTAAACATTTTAGCGACAAAAGAACATTCCTTGCAGGCAAAACCGCCAGAATCGACACTCTTTTATTGTTCATCAAGCCCAGTACAACAAGAATGCGAACCACCTAGTCAAGCCTGTCACTGAGCGGCTTCGTGATTACATTTCCATTAGGAATACCTCCCCTTTCACAATCATCAGCGCCCAACAGGTGATTAATGCCCATTTATGATATCTTTCAAACCATTCACCCATTGGCTTACTTGGTTATGGCTCAAAAAATCACGCAATCTTTATCTGGAAAGCGCATTGTCTTGGGAATTGGCGGCGGGATTGCTGCTTATAAATGTGCAGATCTCACTCGTCGACTGATTGAACGCGGTGCGGATGTGCGCGTTGTCATGACAAATGCAGCAAAAGAATTCATCACCCCGTTAACGATGCAAGCCGTCTCAGGACACCCTGTTTCGGACAGTTTGCTCGACCCTGCTGCAGAAGCGTCAATGGGTCACATCGAAATCGCTAAATGGGCAGACTTGATACTGCTCGCCCCTGCAACCGCAGATTTAATTGCACGTTTAGCGGCTGGCATGGGGAATGACCTGCTTACCACCGTGTGCCTAGCCACCGATGCACCGGTTGCCATCGCGCCAGCGATGAACCAGCAAATGTACCGCGCCGTTGCTACGCAAGAAAATCTCGCCACACTTACACGACGCAACCACCCTATTTGGGGACCGGCGAGCGGCGAGCAAGCGTGCGGTGATATCGGCATGGGAAGAATGCTTGAGCCGCTTCAATTGGTCGCATTGATTGAAGACCACTTTGCAGAAGGCGACCTTCTTGGTTCATCATTTTTGATCACAGCAGGCCCAACGCGCGAAGCCATTGACCCGGTTCGCTACCTGTCCAATCACAGTTCAGGAAAAATGGGATACGCCATTGCGGCGGCGGCGGCGAAGCGCGGTGCAAACGTCACGCTCGTGAGCGGCCCTGTGAACCTTCCAACGCCAGCCAACGTGACTCGTGTGGATGTGCAAAGTGCAGAAGAGATGTATGCAGCCGTCCAACATCACGCTGGCGAGCACCAAATTTTCATCGCGTGCGCTGCAGTGGCAGATTTCAAGCCTGCGAGTGCTGCAAACCAAAAAATGAAGAAGAAAGACGGTCACGACGAGATGACCCTCACGCTTGTAAAGAACCCCGATATTGTTGCTTCGGTCGCTGCCATGAAAGCAAACCGACCATTCACTGTCGGGTTCGCAGCAGAAACCCAAGATGTAGAGCAATATGCTCGCGGTAAACTTACGAAGAAGAAGCTAGATCTGATTTGTGCGAACGATGTGTCGCAGCAAGGACAAGGCTTCAACAGCGACCAAAATGCGCTGCATTTATATTGGCCAAATGGCGACAAAGCACTGCCATTGGCAAACAAATCCGATATCGGCCATCAGTTAGTCAGTGAAATAGTGTCGCTGTTTAACAGTGACAAATAAGCAACCAGTGGAACCTTGTTATGAAAAAAATTGATCTAAAAATTCTCGACCCACGTGTAGGCAAAGAATTCCCACTTCCAGCGTATGCGACAGAAGGTTCAGCAGGTTTGGATTTACGCGCTTGTCTTGACGAGCCACTGACACTGGAACCTGGCCAAACACAACTGATCCCAACGGGCCTTGCGATTCATATTGCAGACCCATCGATTGCAGCAACCATCTTGCCGCGTTCAGGCCTCGGTCATAAGCACGGTGTGGTATTAGGTAACCTTGTTGGCTTGATCGATTCAGATTACCAAGGGCAATTAATGGTCTCTTGCTGGAATCGTGGGCAAGACACTTTTATTATTGAACCAGGTGAGCGTATTGCACAGATGGTCTTCGTGCCGGTTATCCAAGCTGAATTCAACCTTGTTGAAGATTTTGATGCTACTGAACGTGGTGCCGGAGGTTTTGGGCACTCAGGTACGAAATAGTAGTGTTAACTTGGTGAAAAACCACAAAAACGCCACCGATCTGTGGCGTTTTTTATGCGTCATTCACGCTTTTGTTATTTGTGATAGGCAAGGGCTCGGCGAAGGTGCATTATTCTTTTAATACAGTGTGTACGTCGTTAAGATACCCGCTCCACAGCCGAGATTTGGGTCAAAGACCCTCATAACAACAAAGGAACCATCTATTCATGGCTGGCCAAAAAAAGCAGAACCGCCGCGAAGAAATTCTTCAGGCTCTGGCTCAAATGCTGGAGTCCACCCAAGGCAGTCAACGCATAACTACCGCCAAGCTTGCAGCACAGGTTGGTGTGTCAGAAGCGGCACTTTATCGCCACTTTCCAAGTAAAGCGCGCATGTTCGAGGGATTGATTGAGTTTATTGAAGAATCACTCATCACTCGTATTAACCGCATTTTGAACGAAGAAAAAGACACGCTCACTCGCCTGCGTCTTATTCTTCAACTGCTTTTGGTATTTGGTGAACGCAACCCAGGCCTGACACGCATCATGACAGGTCACGCCTTGATGTTTGAACAAGACAGATTGCAAGGCCGTATCAACCAGTTGTTCGAAAAGATTGAAAGCCAACTTCGCCAAGTATTAAGAGAGCGCCGCTTACGTGAAGGGAAAGGCTTCCCTGTTGACGAGTCCATTCTGGCAGCACAACTGCTAGGCCAAGTGGAAGGTAGCTTGAACCGTTTCGTACGTTCAAGTTTCAAATACCCGCCAACGGCGGATTTTGACCAATACTGGCAACTCCTCAGCGCTCAACTTGACTAATTTGTCGCTAAAAACATTAAAAAAGGCTGCATCATGCAGCCTTTTTCGTTGATCCATGTTCAGAAAACAATCACTGCTGACTGTCCGAAATAGACGCTAGATACCATATTCTGCACGATATGCTTTTACCGCGTCTAAGTGCTCAGGGTTGCCACCTTGTTCTTCAAGGTAAGTCACCAAATCACCCAAGCTGACAATCGACACCACTTTGCAGCCAAAGTCGCGCTCAACTTCTTGGATCGCAGACAATTCGCCTTTACCGCGCTCTTGACGGTCAATCGCCACCAAAACACCCGCCAAATCTGCACCATTTGCCTGAATGATTTCCATGGATTCGCGAATCGCCGTGCCCGCAGTGATCACATCGTCAACCAACATGACACGTCCTTCCAGCACGCTGCCGACTAAGCTGCCGCCTTCACCGTGCGTTTTTGCCTCTTTACGGTTGAAGCAATATGGTGTGTCGATGTCATGGTGCTCTGCCAACGCCACCGCGGTGGTGGTGGCAATTGGAATGCCTTTGTACGCAGGGCCAAACAACAGATCGTAGTCAATCTTCGCATCCACTAACGCTTCTGCGTAGAAACGGCCAAGACGCGCCAAATCCCGACCTGTATTAAATAGGCCAGCATTAAAGAAGTAAGGGCTCTTACGGCCAGACTTCAAAGTGAACTCACCGAACTTCAAAACGTGTTTTTCCAATGCGAACTCGATGAATTGACGCTGATAGGCTTTCATTTTTTCTCCTGTCGATCTGAATGGGTGTTTAACCCGTCTTTCCATGAGGCGATCTGTCGCCTCCTCAAATTTTGCTTAAAAAAAAGCGGCTCCAGTAGAAGCCGCTCTTTCATCAATCTATTAGCGATGCTTTCTGAATCACGATGATGTCTTCAATGCCCTTATTGGCCAGCGACAACATGGCATTCAATTCTTCTGCCGTAAACGGTTCACCTTCCGCGGTGCCCTGCACTTCAATCATGCGGCCATCTTCTAGCATGACAACATTCATGTCAGTTTCAGCGGCGGAGTCTTCAAGATACTCAAGGTCGCAGATTGGCGTACCTTCATAGATGCCGACAGAAACAGCAGCAACGTGGCCCTTCATTGGGTTTGCTTTCAGTTTACCTTCAGCAACCAGTTTGTTGAGCGCATCCGCCATTGCAACGCTTGCACCCGAAATAGAGGCAGTGCGTGTGCCACCGTCCGCTTGAATAACGTCACAGTCAACGGTAATAGTGAAATCACCCAGTTGATCAAGGTTTACCGCTGCACGAAGGCTACGCGCGATAAGACGTTGGATTTCCATGGTACGACCGCCTTGCTTGCCGTTCGCCGCTTCACGACGGTTACGGGTGTGGGTCGCACGTGGCAGCATGCCGTATTCAGCAGTGATCCAGCCTTGGCCTTTACCTTTTAGAAAACGCGGCACGCCTTCTTCAACGGTTGCGGTACAGATGACTTTCGTGTCGCCAAACTCCACCAACACAGAGCCTTCCGCATGTGCGGTAAAATGACGTGTCATGGTTACTGGACGAATTTGACCAACTTCTCTTCCGCTAGGACGCATAGGGTTCCACCTGTAATAAACTGCTGAATTTCGTTAACCCGCGATTATAGCGATTTCGGTCTAGTCACGCTAACACTAACCACAAGTGAACGGTTTTTTCTCATCTCATGCGCCATGTGGCTGACACCTTGCCAAGCAACTGCGTATAATCACATCAACATTGATAAAAGAGTGAACTTCGATGATCCACAGTATGACTGCCTACGCCCGTCGGGAAATTAAGGGCACATGGGGCTCCGCCGTTTGGGAAATCCGCTCGGTGAACCAACGCTACCTCGAAACCTATATCCGCATGCCAGAGCAGTTCCGTGGCCTAGAACCTATCGTTCGTGAACGCTTTCGTCAGCGCCTAGCGCGCGGCAAAGTGGAATGTAACCTGCGCTTTGAAGCCAACGCTTCATCGAACACTGAGCTGAAGATTAACGAAGCGCTCGCAAAGCAGGTTATTCATGCGGCGAAGTGGATCAAAGAGATGTCTGGCGAAGGCAACATTGGTCCATTCCAAGTTCTGCAATGGCCGGGCGTGATGGAAGCACCAGAACAAGACATGGATCTGGTGAACAAAGCCTTACTAGAAGGCTTCGATGAAGCGGTTAACGATTTCATCGCCGCACGTGCAAGCGAAGGCGACAACATGAAAGCGCTTATCGAGCAGCGTCTTGAAGCCATCGATGCGGAAGTCGTGAAAGTGCGCGCCAAAATGCCAGAAATTCTAAACTGGCAGCGCGAGCGTCTGATCACCAAGCTGGACGATGCGAAAATCGAACTTGATGCAAACCGCGTAGAGCAAGAAATCATCCTGCTGGCACAAAAATCAGATGTGGCAGAAGAACTCGATCGCCTGGACTCCCACGTATCAGAAACCAAGAAAATCCTGAAAAAAGGAGGCGCATGTGGTCGCCGCTTGGATTTCATGATGCAAGAATTCAACCGCGAATCGAACACCCTCGCGTCGAAATCCATCAGCACTGAGATCACTGCATCAGGCGTTGAATTGAAAGTGCTTATCGAGCAAATGCGCGAACAAATTCAGAATATCGAATAATTCTTACCGTTATTCTCAGAGCCCAGCCACCCCTCTGGGCTTTTTCTTTTAAGATCAGTCTTATCAATTTGCGTTATCCTAAGATCAATCACGGTTGAATCTCGCGCATCACCCTTGTTGAAAAAGTCGCTTATTGGCAATTTGCCAAATGATAACGTCAGCAATGAAAAGCGCCGCCATTCATACCGCGATGGACATAAAAGGAAAATTCAAATTTTGCGCAGTCCGTGGTAATCTGCGCGCCCTTTAACCTCACAGTGATTTAAACCATGAGCCAAGGTACGCTTTATATCGTTTCAGCGCCTAGCGGAGCCGGCAAATCAAGCCTGATTTCGGCCCTGTTAAAAGACAACCCTCGTTACGACGTGAAAGTGTCTGTTTCTCACACCACCCGTGCAACACGCCCGGGCGAAGAGAACGGCATTCACTACCATTTCGTCGCCGTTGATGAATTTAAAGCGTTGATCGAGCAAGATGCGTTTTTGGAACATGCAGAAGTCTTCGGCAATTTCTATGGCACGTCACGCCTGTGGATTGAAGAAATGCTGGCAAAAGGTGTCGACATTTTCTTGGATATTGACTGGCAAGGTGCACAGCAAATTCGTCAGAAAATGCCGAAAGCGAAAAGTATCTTTATTCTGCCACCGAGCAAAGAAGAGCTTGAGCGCCGCCTGAATGCACGTGGACAAGACGCTGATGAGGTCATCGCGAAGCGCATGGAAGAAGCCCGTTCTGAAATCTCACACTATAACGAGTACGATTACGTGATTGTGAATGATGATTTCGACGTTGCTTTAATGGACATGAAAGCCATTCTCCGCGCCGAGCGAATGAAGCAAGACAAGCAAGCTAGCAAATATCACGACATGCTCGACAGATTGCTGGCACAATAAATACCAAAGCCACCGAAGATGCTTGTTGTTTAGCGCCAAGCGCTTTTGTATAATTTTCGGTCATCTTGATTTTTTTACTTATTGGAGTTCTTCATGGCACGCGTAACCGTTCAAGACGCTGTTGAAAAAATTGGCAACCGTTTCGACCTAGTATTGGTAGCCGCTCGCCGTGCACGCCAAATGCAAACTGGTGGTAAAGACGCACTGGTTCAGGAAGAGAACGATAAGCAAACTGTTATCGCTCTGCGCGAGATCGAGGAAGGCTTGATCACGAAAGACGTTCTAGATGCACGTGAGCGTCAAGAGCAGCAAGAGCAAGAAGCGGCTGAAATGGCTGCAGTAAGCACAATTTCAGGCTCACTTCGCTAATCTAACTTCAGGGAAACAGGCCGTTTGTATCTCTTTGATAGCCTGAAAGAAGTCGCCGCACAATACTTGCCGGAGTCGCACTTAGAGGCACTCCGGCAAGCGTATTTGGTGGCGCGTGATGCCCACGAAGGGCAAAGCCGCTCCAGTGGCGAACCTTACATTATTCATCCCATTGCCGTAGCGCGTATTCTTGCGGAGATGCGTCTCGACCACGAAACCTTGATGGCAGCCTTGCTCCATGACGTGATCGAAGACACTGAAGTCACCAAAGAAGACCTACAGCAACGATTCGGTGATAACGTCGCCGACCTCGTCGATGGCGTGTCTAAACTCGACAAACTCAAGTTTCGCGATCGCAAAGAAGCGCAGGCGGAAAACTTCCGCAAAATGATCATGGCCATGGCCCGTGACATTCGCGTCATCTTGATCAAATTGGCAGACCGTACGCACAACATGCGCACGCTCGGGGCACTTCGTCCTGATAAACGTCGCCGTATTGCTCGTGAAACCCTCGAGATTTTCTCTCCTTTGGCGCACCGCCTTGGTATCCACAACATCAAAGTTGAGCTTGAAGAGCTTGGCTTCGAAGCCTTGTACCCAACCCGCTATCGCGTGTTGAAGGAAGTGGTGATTCAAGCGCGCGGTAACCGCAAAGAGATGATCCAAAAAATCCATGCAGAAATCGAAGGCCGTCTTGAAGACGCAGGCATTCGCGCCTCTGTACTTGGCCGTGAGAAGAACCTTTACTCCATCTACAACAAGATGAAGAACAAAGAGCAACGCTTCCACACCATCATGGATTTGTACGCGTTTCGCGTGATTGTTGATGATTTAGATACCTGCTACCGCGTGCTGGGACAGATGCACAATCTGTACAAGCCACGTCCAGGTCGCATGAAAGATTACATCGCCGTGCCTAAAGCCAACGGCTACCAATCGCTGCATACGTCAATGATTGGTCCGCACGGTGTTCCTGTCGAAGTACAAATTCGTACCGAAGACATGGATCAAATGGCAGACAAAGGTGTTGCTGCACACTGGGCTTATAAAGACGGTGCTGAACGCGTTCAAGGCGGCACAACAGCACAAGTGCGTGCACAACGTTGGATGCAAAGCCTGCTTGAGCTTCAGCAAAGTGCGGGCAGCTCATTCGAATTCATCGAAAACGTCAAATCTGACTTGTTCCCAGATGAACTCTTTGTGTTCACGCCAAAAGGTCGCATCGTTGAATTGCCTGTCGGCGCAACCGCCGTCGACTTCGCGTATGCCGTGCATACGGATGTCGGTAACTCGTGCGTCGGTGCGCGTGTTAACCGCAATTCCTACCCGCTCAGCCAACCGCTGAAAAACGGTCAAGCGATCGAGATCATTACCGCACCGGGCGCACGTCCAAACGCGGCATGGTTAAACTATGTCGTGACATCACGCGCACGCACCAAAATTCGTCAGGTGCTAAAAACCAAGCGTCGTGAAGAATCTGTCATTCTTGGCCGTCGATTGCTTAACCATGCGCTAGGCGACACCAACATTCAGGATGTTGATACTGCAAACATCGACAAAGTGCTCAAAGACCTAAAGCTGGATGAGTTGGAAGACTTGTTGGCAGCGATTGGTTTGGGCGAACTGATGAGCGTGGTGATCGCGAAACGCCTACTTGGTGATGCTGACAGCCTTGAGCAACAAGGTGGCTGTCTGCCGATTCGTGGTGCTGATGGCATCTTGCTAACGTATGCAAATTGCTGTCGTCCCATTCCGGGAGACCCGGTTATTGCGCACGTCAGCCCGGGTAAAGGTTTGGTTATTCACCGTGAAGAATGTGCCAACATCCGTGGTTACCGTCAGGAGCCGGATAAGTACATGGCGGTAGAATGGGGCGATGACATTGACCAAGAATTTGCGACAGGCCTGCGTGTTGACATGCTCAACCACCAAGGTGCATTGGCAGACTTAACCAACACCATTGCTGCAACCGGCTCAAACATTCAAGGTTTGACCACGGAAGAGCGCGATGGCCGTTTGTATACCATCTACGTCAAACTCACTACCAAAGACCGCATTCACCTTGCGAACATCATGCGTCGTATTCGTGTCATGCCAAACGTGGTGAAAGTCAGCCGTCAGAAAAACTGATCGCTGTCTCGACGATAAACATTCAAACGCCCGCTTTTTGCGGGCGTTTTTTATCCATACATTATGCGTCCATGAAGGGCGAGAAAGAGAACAACCATGACTCCAGAACGTTTTGCGCGCATTCATGAAGTACTGGCAACGCGTCAACCCGATTTGACCGTGTGCATGGAAGAAGTCCATAAACCCAACAACATTTCCGCCATCATCCGCACCGCCGACGCCGTTGGCGTGCACCAAGTCCATGCGGTTTGGCCTCGTAACAGCAAAATGCGCACCTTGGGTGGCACCTCCGCAGGGGCGCGCAACTGGGTAGATGTGGTCACCCATGACAACACGCCCGATGCCTTCGCACAGTTAAAAGCACAAGGCATGCAAATACTGGTGACCAACTTGTCTGAACGTGCCGTGGATTTTCGCGAGATTGATTACACCAAACCCACGGCCATCGTATTGGGCCAAGAGAAGACAGGCATCAGCCAGCAAGCGCTTGAAATGGCAAATCAAGACATCATCATTCCCATGGTAGGTATGGTACAGTCACTCAATGTATCCGTTGCCAGCGCCCTGATTTTGTACGAAGCGCAGCGTCAGCGCCAAAATGCAGGCATGTACCAACGCACACGTACGTTGATCCCACAGGCAGAGGTTGACCGCATCTTGTTTGAGCGTGGTCATCCTGTGTTAGCGAAAGTCGCCAAGCGAAAAGGTTTACCTTATCCCGTGCTGGATGAAGAAGGGCAAATCGCGGCAGACGATGCGTGGTGGGCACAAATGCAGGCAGCTCGATAACCCTTATTCTGGAGAGATAAGCAAACATGCGCGCGTCAATGTTGGATGCCATTCCCCTCACCTCACTGACTGGTGTGGGTGGCAAAATGGCAGAAAAGCTGGAGAAAATCGGTTTATTCACCGTGCAGGATTTGCTGTTCCATCTCCCCTATCGCTATGAAGATCGCACCCGCATTTGGCCAATCATCAGCTTGATGCCGGGGCAGCACGGCACGGTTGAAGGTGAAATCGTTAGCAATAACACCACCTTTGGTCGTCGTCGCATGTTGACGGTGAAGCTCACTGACGGCAACGGTTCATTGACGCTTCGCTTCTTCAACTTCAACGCCGCAATGAAAAACAGCCTTGAGGTTGGAAAACGCGTTAAAGCCTATGGCGAGATCAAACGTGGTCAAGGTGGGTTGGAGATCATCCACCCTGAATACAGCGTGTTTTCAGAGCCTACAGAGCTGAGCTTAGAAGAAACCCTCACGCCAGTTTACCCAACCACGGAAGGCCTTCGCCAGCTCACGCTGAGAAATTTGACCGACCAAGCCCTTGAGCTACTCGAGAGCACTGCCGTGCAAGAGTTGCTGCCTGAAGGTCTATATGATCGTCAAATTACGCTTAAAGATGCACTCAAAGCGCTACATCGCCCAACCCCCGATGTTTCTCTTTCGGATTTAGATGACGGTAAACACCCCGCACAGAAACGTCTTATCCTTGAAGAGCTGTTAGCGCAAAACCTCTCGATGTTGGCCGTTCGCAGCAAGTTGCAGCAAGACCCTACCTTTTCACTGTCGCCTTCAACGGATTTAGTGCCTAAACTGCTTACCTCATTGCCTTTCACACCGACGGGGGCGCAAACCCGTGTGGTTGCCGACATTGAACGTGATATGGGGCTCAGCAAGCCCATGATGCGTTTAGTGCAAGGGGATGTAGGCTCAGGAAAAACCCTGGTAGCAGCACTGGCCGCACTTCAAGTGATCGAACAAGGTTACCAAGTGGCCCTCATGGCACCGACGGAGTTACTGGCGGAACAACACGCCATCAACTTTGCGCAATGGCTAGAGCCTTTAGGTATTTCCGTTGGCTGGCTTGCGGGCAAGCTGACGGGAAAAGCCAAAGAAGCAGAACTTGAAAAGATCGCCAGCGGCGACGCCAAAATGGTGGTGGGTACCCATGCCCTGTTCCAAAAGCATGTCGAATTTGAAAACCTCGCGCTGGTCATCATTGATGAGCAGCATCGCTTTGGCGTCCACCAGCGCTTAGAACTGCGCGAGAAAGGGATGAAGAAAGGCATTCACCCGCATCAGCTCATCATGACCGCAACGCCCATCCCACGCACGCTCGCGATGACGGCATACGCTGATCTCGATACCTCAGTGATTGATGAGTTGCCGCCAGGGCGAACACCCATTCAAACCGTTGCCGTGCCAGACACGCGCCGCATTGATATCGTCAATCGCGTGCACGCCGCCTGCATCGAAGAAGGTCGACAAGCCTACTGGGTATGTACCTTGATTGATGAGTCCGAAGTCCTTGAAGCCCAAGCCGCGGCAGAAACCGCTGATGACCTTTCCCGTGCGCTACCTGATTTAAAGATCGGCTTGGTACACGGGCGAATGAAAGCGGCAGAAAAACAAGCCGTAATGAAAGCCTTCAAAGACGGTGAACTTCATCTTCTTGTCGCCACAACGGTGATTGAAGTGGGCGTTGATGTGCCCAATTCCAGCTTAATGATCATCGAAAACCCCGAGCGCTTAGGCTTGGCGCAATTGCACCAGCTTCGTGGTCGTGTTGGTCGAGGTTCCGTAGCAAGTCACTGTGTGCTGCTCTATCACGCGCCCCTTTCCAAAACCGCCACCCAACGTTTGGGCGTGCTTCGCGAAAGCAGCGATGGCTTTGTGATTGCACAACGTGATTTAGAAATTCGCGGTCCAGGTGAGCTTTTAGGCACCAAGCAAACGGGCATGGCGGAGTTTAAAATTGCGGATTTGGTCAGAGACCAAGGACTGATACCCGAAGTGCAAAAGCTCGCACTGTATTTGCATCAGAATTACCCAGAGAACAGCAAGGCAATCATCACGCGTTGGTTAGGGAACAAAGATAAGTACAGTAATGCGTAATGTCAGTTGGCGAGTTCACGAGATAAGAGAGAAAGCCTCTAGAATCTAGATATCTCGTCTCTCACGAACTGATCATTCCTCATCCCAGTGCTGCATCACCAGCGCCATCACCTCTGATTTGCTGTACCCCACTTCGCGCGCATCGGTTATCAATGCGCACAGTGCGGGCTCGATAAAACCAAAGCGATCTTCCATTCGCGCGTGCAAGCCATCTCGCTTAACGAGCATGCCTACACCGCGCTTTCTTTCTAGCCAGCCTTGCTTTTCCATCAGCTGATAGCAGCGAGAAATGGTCATAGGATTAATGTTCAGTTCTGCCGCTAATTTCCTGACAGATAAGAGTTTATCGCCCGGTTTAAGCACGCCACTCACGATCTGCCGCTGAATCTGCGTCATCAACTGGCGGAACTTTGGAGAGGGGTCTTGAGGGTCGATAATTATCTTCATTTTTCATCCCTGCTGTATCGGCGATTTATTACAGTAATAGCAGATGACTCATAAATGAGACAGAAAACAGAGAAGAAATGTGTGATGAAGCAATAAAGAAAAATGGCGCAGGAAACCTCGTTTCTCTGCGCCATTTTCAGTGCGAATGTTTATGCCTCAGGCAATCAGCGTCTTCGATGATTTTTCCCAAGATGCTGCCCTTGATTGCGCGCGTGTTTACCCGCCACGGGCAAAACAATTTGCGCGCGTAACCCACCGCCAGAGCGCGGGGTTAAGTGCAACAAACCTTTGTGCTGTTCCACAATACGTTTCACGATGGCAAGGCCAAGCCCAGTCCCTTCGCTACCGCGTGCGGTATCACCACGGGTAAAAGGTTGCAGTACCGTTTCAATCTGATCAGGAGCAATGCCGGGGCCGTTATCTTCCACCGCAATCCACTGATGACGACGATCTGCCGTACTGCCGGTGCTGATTTTCACCCAGCCACCGCCGTAACGCACTGCGTTCACCACCAAATTGGTCACTGCACGGCGAATCGCCACTTCATTCGCATCAAGGCGTCCAATCAGCTCACCTTTATCGACATCAAGCTCATGCCCTGTCGCACCATCGGCCACAGAAACATCATCCGCCAGCGCATTCAGATCAATCGCAGCCATGTCTTGCAGTTGCACCGAACGCAGGTAATCCATGAACTGATTAATGATTTCATTACACTCTTCCGTGTCTTTAATCATGCTATCAGCAAGGTAACTGTCTTCGGGGGACATCATTTCCGTCGCCAGACGAATGCGCGTTAAAGGTGTGCGTAAATCATGACTCACGCCTGCCATCAACAATGCACGGTCTTCCTCAAGCTTTCGAATGCCTTCGCTCATTTGGTTGAACGCACGGGTTACCGCGCGAATGTCTGACGCGCCGCGTTCAGGCAATGGCGTGGGGAACTGTCCCTGACCGACATCCATCGCGGCTTTTTCCAACATGGCGAGTGGACGGTTTTGGACTTTGATGAACACCCAGCCTCCGCCAATCATCAGTAACGCGATGACCATGGAATAGAAAAACAGCGGCTGAAAATCATCTTGATGCAGCTCTGAGAGCGGGATCCTCATAACATAGCCAGGAAACGCTTTGCTTGATAGCCAGAGTACATAGCTCTTGTTGTCTAAGCTGATGCGCGCTTCTGTGGGCGCATTGAGTTTTTCCGACATGTCTTCGCTAATGAGGTCGACCGTTGCCGCTTGTTGGAATTCCAACAGCATCTCAGGCTCTGACTCATCATGTAGCGTTACACCAAGCTTCGCCAACAACTGACGACGCAGCAGCTCATCCATGTGGTAGATTTCGCCGTCCGCAAGGGTCACGTCATCTTCTAACATCACGGAAATTTCGTGCGCGAGGATCTTGTTGAACTGCTTAATGCTGGGCAGCAACGCATAGTTAAGAATGGTGAGATAAGAGAAAATCTGGCTGGCAATCAGAAGGCCAGCCAGTACCACGAGCGTACGGGCAAAATTGCTACGTGGAGAGAAACGCATGGATTACGCTTCCCCGTCAGGAACAAACACATAACCCAGACCCCAAACGGTCTGAATATAACGTGGTTTGCTTGGATCTTCTTCAATCATGCGGCGAAGACGCGAGATCTGCACATCAATCGAACGTTCCATCGCTGAGTATTCACGGCCACGCGCCATGTTCATCAATTTGTCGCGCGACATTGGCTCACGAGAATTGGTGACCAAGGCTTTTAGCACCGCAAACTCACCGGACGTCAGGGTCAGCGGCTCATCGTTGCGGAACATTTCGCGCGTGCCCAAGTTCAGCTTAAATTGGCCAAACTCAACAATCTTTTCTTCACTCGAAGGCGCACCTGGCGCTTCAATGGTTTGACGACGCAGCACTGCACGAATACGCGCAAGCAACTCACGAGGGTTAAACGGCTTCGGCAGATAATCATCCGCACCCACTTCCAAACCCACGATACGATCGATTTCATCACCTTTGGCCGTCAACATCAGAATAGGCAGTTGGTTGTTCGCTTGACGCAGACGACGACAAATCGATAAGCCATCTTCGCCTGGCAGCATCAAGTCCAACACCATCAGATGGAAATTTTCACGGGATAACAGGCGATCCATTTGCTCGGCATTGGCCACACTGCGAACCTGAAAACCTTGCTCGGACAAGTAACGCTCAAGCAAAGCACGCAGACGCATATCATCATCAACAACTAGGATTTTGTAATTCTCTTGCATGATGTACCTTTCTTATCTGACGGTAGTGTTATAACCAAATCATGGTGTGGGCTCAGTGCCACTCACATTGGATATATCATCGATTGTAACTTCTGACACCTCTATGAAACATCAGTGCGACGCAGTGAGAGGATAAAAACTGTTACTAGGTGTAACTATTGAAGGCTTTTATACTCCGCACCTGTCGCTTTACCAACACTTTTAACCTTTAAGTCTTCTCGCATTGAAACGCTAAGATATTCATGAAAATCAAAACCGAATATCATTAGGGGGAGCGCGAACCCAGTAAATGCCTCCAAGCCTTCAACTTCGCGGGGTTTGGGTATATAAAAGGCTCTCATCGGAAGGTAAACAACGCGTTCGGACAACTTAATGAAAAAAACCGACCTGGTCACCCGAGAAGGTTATAACAAACTCAAACAAGAACTGGATTATCTTTGGAAGGAACGTCGTCCTGAGATCACCAAAATCGTCTCGTGGGCAGCAAGCCTAGGGGATCGTTCAGAGAACGCAGATTTCACATTAGATCTATCTGATTCATACTAATTGAAATATACACATGTTATTTAATAATTTTTAAATAGTATGAATACCAAAAAAAACATACTAAATGCTCAAGCGATATCACTCATACTCATAAGGATGTTGACGCTCACAAATGGCCTTTACCGTTCTAAGCATTGATCTCTGCTGGCCTTTCATTTATGTCATAAGTTATTCATTTTACCTACCTTTCCCATAGGCAACAGCAAAGATAGCTAGTATGACAAAGCATCCAGACGCAATGAGTCTATTCTTCGTATGAGCTTATCCCTGCAGACCAAAACCAAGTACATTTAGCTGACAAAAACAAACCAAATTGCTCCTTCAGCGGAACAATTGATGAATATCACGGGTGAGAAAATTAAAGGGATTCGTAAAAGAAGGGGGCTTTCTCAAGAGCAACTGTCTGCGAAATATAACCTTTTAGGCTTTGACACAAGCAGGTCTACGCTAGCAAAGATTGAACACAACTCTTAACAACCCACTGATATTTAATATTTATTTTTCGCCAAAGCGCTAAAGGTCTCGATTTCAGAGCTTTTTGAACAAGCCTTTAAGTTGCCCCTCCCTTTCACACAAAAGAACCCTCGTTAGCATTTAACCCGCCTAAGACTTTTCACAAAGTAAAACAGTTAGGACATTTTCAGTTCACTGGAAGCAATATAATAAGGTTTCATTCATACATCTTTCAGAAGTCAGATGAATTACTTACTGCTTTTTGTATTATTTTGCGTCTTGACGTATGTATTTGTATGGCCATCTATCACTTGGGCTCTAGCGACAATAGGCGGTGTTTTGGCCTTTGTTTTTAGTAAATTAGCTTGGGTGGCGGGTATAGCGGCGATTGTTATCTTCCTCTTCAACATTTTGTCGTAAGCAATCTGTGCCAGGCAGTGTCAGTGAACTAGGAGCAAGCATTGCTGGAACTATCACACATCGGCGAAGATCTCATCTGCCGCATCATTAATCATTCGGAAGCGTGTAAAGCCCATATATGCCGTTCTCTAGGCATCTCAAATGCGGTAATAGCCGTTCCCGAGCTTTCTCTGGATACATGCTCTGGGTTTAGATTTGATGGCACTCATAGGGTAGATGTTTGTTTGCTCGATCGGGGCTCGTTAACTTGCTTCCCTATTGAAGCCAAACTAGGTACGAGCCGTCTATCCCGAACTGAGTTTGGGAATAGATTTCTTCAACCCTGTAAGACGTCTCATAAAGATACGAGAATCTCAGGAAGTATGATTTCAGTGCTTGAGCGAAATCTTCCAGTTCAATGCATTGATAACGAGTTGGCTGTTACCTATGAAGGCCAAAGGTATGATTTATCAGTCAAGTGGGGGTTGGTAGTACGGGAAAAGGTAAGCGAGAATTGGAAGAAGAACGGTTATCCCAACACATCAAAAAGTTGTGAAGTTCTTATATTTGAAGAGCTAATAGATATACTTGGTTCAGCTGAGCTTTTTAACGAGCACGTTTCTTCATTGCTAGCATTAGATTACCACAAAGAATGGATTGGGCTGAGATAGTGGACAAATAGCTTTGCCGAACAGAAAAATCCTTTACAAATGAGAAGCTGGCAATTCACTTAGAGACTATTTTCATAGTCATATTATCCGAACGGAGCTTCTAAATACCCTAGATAATATGAAGGACTATCACTCTCCATCACGTTGTGGACTATTCGCAAAATCACACAACCAACCCCCGCGAATTCGCCTTTAACCAATCCTTACATTCTTTGAAGTCAGGCATCACCCGCTCGACTTCTTTCCAATATTGAGGGGAGTGATCATGGTGTTTGAGGTGGCACAGCTCGTGAACTACCACATAATCAACGATGCGGTTGGGGGCGAGTACGATAAGCCAGTTAAATTCTAAATCGCCGTATGGGGTGCAACTGCCCCAGCGGCTTTTGAATGACTTAATCCGAATAACACCGGTGTCCACGCCAACGATGCTCTCGTATCGCTTAACCTTCTCTCGAATTTTCTTCTCGGCATTTCGCTTGTACCAACGTACAAGCGCATTTCGGGTGAAGTGTGGCTTGTTGATATCTTCAGGAATAGTAACGACCAAACGGCCTTGGTTGAGCTTTACAGGCGCATAGTCTCCCTGTTGTACTTTGAGACGATAGTTGCGGCCAAGGTATGGGAATGCCTCTCCAGAAACGTATTCCTTCTCACGGGTTGGCTGAGCGTCAGCATGTATCGCTAACTTCTCGACAATCCAAAGGTGTTTTGCTTCCACCAGCTGGTGGATTTTCTCTAGAGTAAGTTCCTTGGGCACCACGACAGAAACCGCACCGTCTTCAACCTTAATGGTGGCTGATTTCTTGCGGCGGGTACGAACAACCTCTGCCACATACCCTTTGCCCTCGATGAACTCAGCGTTTTTCTTGGCTGCATTCATGGCTACTTGTTTCCGAACTTAGTTTTAGCCAGTTCCATAAACCGTTCCTGCAATACCTTAGTGATACCGGCGTCGCCAAATGATTGGTCAAGCACTGCACGTTTTATTTCTTTCTTCATGCGCTTCACTTCATCTGGCTTATTGAAGAAATCCACAACCTCAGTGGCTTCATCCAACATCTTCACTAAGGCCTGAGTGACTGCTTTGATTTCTTCATAAACCGTTTCATCTATCACATCACCATCGCTCGCTTGAGTTACCTCAGCAATGAGGATGTTGTAAAACGCGTATTCGGTTTCAGATAAGCCAATATCTTTCGCTGCTTGCTGATGTTCAGATTCCACGGTATCGACTATCTCTAGCAGCAGCTCCAACTGCTTCGCCCACTGGCCTGCGGTTTTCTCGATAATGTCGCGTAGGCGCAAGCTAAGGGAACGGTAATACTCTGGGTCTTCATCCAGATTGATATTGATATGGTGCTTAATGGCACTTTCAATCTCTGAGGCTTTCGACTCGTCCGATTTCGCCGTCTGAATGCTGGCTTTAAAATTGGCAGCCAAAAGGTCAACGGGCGGGATCTTTGGGTCAACGCCCGTACTCAGAATGTGCTCATCCACCAGCTGACGGACTTTCTCGCCGACACCAGACAAATCCATCCCCTCATCTCGGTAGAGGTTTCTCGCGGCATGATGCACTTTACCCAACAGCTTCATATCGCCCACAAATGGCATTGCGGATTTATCCGGCAAAATGATATTCAACTGCTTGGCAAAACGCTTGTAAGCTATTTCAAACTGGGCGCGAACGGCTTCATCTTTAAGTGCCAGCACGTAGTCATCAACATCATCCCCTGAAATGCCACGGAAGAAGGATTTCGCTCGGGTGTGCGCGGCCTTCAGCTTGGGTAATTCGTCTTTCAGGCTTTGGTACGTGCCATCCACATCTTCACTGCTGAACAGCTCTAACGCTTCGGTCAGATGCGTTGTCAGTCCGTAGTAATCCACCACGTAGCCACAGCTCTTACCCTTGTAGGTTCTGTTAACACGGGCGATGGCTTGCATCAATGTGTGGTCTTGAAGCTTACGGTCGATGTACATCACCTGCGCTATCGGTGCATCAAAGCCCGTCAGCAGCATGTCTTTCACGATCAGAAACGCAGTGTTATCAAATTTGCGGCCTTTCTCTTCAACGTTCGGCTTATCTTGGCCAAACGGCTTTTTGAAGTTGGCTATCACCTTTTTCTGGTGCGTTTTATCGGTGTACTGAGCAATGTATTGCTTGTCATTGTGGTCACCGGAAATGATCACTTCCGATTTTGGCGCTCCGAGCTCATCTAGCGTTCTTTTGAAGATGGTTGCAGCATGACGGCTACCCACCACAATCATGGCTTTGAACCCGTCAGGTAGAATGTGCTCGCGGTAATGCTTAAGTAGATCAAGGCATACCCAACGAATACGAGCAGGCGCTTCTCGAACCGCTTTCTCTACCCCGTATTTTCGTTTGATTTCCTGCTGTTCTTCTTTAGTGTAATCGCCGAAGTATTCTTCAAACAGCTTGTCTAACGAATCACCAGCCACTTCACTGAGCACTTCACGGCCTTCATACAGCAACCGAACGGTCGCACCATCTTCAACGGCTTCATTAATTTTGTATTCATCAATGTAACCACCAAAGGCTTGCCCCATCTTTTGGGTTTTAAGCAACGGTGTACCCGTAAAGCCAATTTTAGGCGCATTGGGCAAGGCAGCGTTGATGGTCATCGCTAACCCACCAAATTGAGTACGGTGGGCTTCATCAGCCAATACGATGATCTTGTCTGAGGTGTTAAGTTCATTGAACCCTTCACCGCCGTTTTTCTCAGCTTCCTTTTCCGCATCCTGAAATTTCTGCACCATGGCAGTGACCAAATCAGAACTGTCTTTTCTCAACAACTCACGCAGCGACTTCACCGAATCCGCGTTGTAGACCGTTTCGCCCTGCGCCCCCTGAAAAGTCTCAGAGAGTTGTTCATCAAGCTGGGTTCTGTCTGTCACAAACACCAATTTGTATTGTTTCAACTCAGGGTCTCGGCGCATTTTCACCGCCAGCATCACCATGGTCAGCGACTTACCACTGCCTTGGGTATGCCATACCACGCCGGACTTGGCTTTTCTGTCCGTCCCTTCCTTCAATCGTTGGATGACTTTGTTGACCGCACGGAACTGCTGGTAACGGGCGACTTTCTTAATGAGCCTGCCTTCAACAGGCTCAAACAATGTAAAGTTCTGGATAATATCGAGGAAGTTTTCACGGCTGAACATACCAGCAAGTAAACGCTGCTGGGCCGTGACTTCTGCCACCTGATCATAAGACGGATTCAGTTCTGCCACTTCTTTTAGAGGCTCGCTGTCACCATCATGGGTGTTTGAAGGCTCCTCAACATTCAGCGTTGAGCTGAGCGAAATAACATTGCTGATTTGTTGTTGGCTTAATTCTTCATCGCTAAACGGATAGGCATCTTTCCAATCACCATAATGCTGAGAGGAAGAACTGATCGTGCCGACTTTCGCTTGGTCGCGGCAGGTAGACACCATGAGTTGATTGTACCAAAACAGCTTTTCAGCCCCTTCGAAATGTTCAGGGTTACGCTGGTTGGCATAGCGACGAAGCTGGTCAATACCGTTTGCCATTGGGCTAGAAATATAGGGCGATTTACACTCAATCACCGCCAGAGGAAGGCCATTCACGAAGCAAACAATATCGGGGATGATGCTCTGATTTACCCCTTCAACCTTAAACTGATTGGTACAGATAAATTCGTTACTGTCGGGGTTATCGAAATCAACCAGCTTGACGGTCTGCCCTTTGCGGCCTTTACCTAAATCCTGCTCAACTGAAATGTAATTCACCAAGGTCTGATAGAACGCATGGTTGTATTCCATCAAGGCAACGAAATTAGGGTGCGTGATATCACGCAACACCTTGCGACAGTTCTCTTCGTTAATCCACGGGTTGATGCGTTTGATTGCAGCTTCTAGCCGTTTAACCAGCACCACATCGCGCAGGTATTCACGCTCGCGGTTTGGGTGATCGGGTGACAATGCTTTACCTGCAATGTACGTCCAGCCCTGCTGGTGGAGCTGCACAATGGCTGGCTTTTCTGATTTATTGAATTCGTCGTTTGCCATTTGTTTATCTCAGCACCAACAGGTTGTTACTCATACTTTCCCACCATGAGCAAGCTGATCTGGATTTGGGGCTGGTTTTACAGGTTGGCCATTAGCTATATTAAAACAGTTACTTTCCGCTGTACCTTTAAATGCATTGATAAAACGCAGCTTCATATCGGGATGCATAGCGAAAACCTTCATCCAAATACTAAAAAAGCCAGAGGCTAACGCTTGATTAACAATCAATACTTTAAAGCCTTCATTAGTTGGATCGCTCTCCAAAATTGCCAAAGATACTTGTGCTGTCGAAATCATTTCCATTCGCTGCGAAACCCTATCTAAGGCTACGAGTGCGCCATTTGAGTCTGTGAATTCTTGACGTTTTTTGTCTAAACCAAGAAGGTTCAAAGTGTTGTCGGCTATGGTTTTCTGGGCCGCCGTCAGTAACGAACTACTTTCTACTCTGCCATCATCAGTATAGATATAAGCAAAAAAGGTGTTGTCTCTGTCAGGAAATATAAGGCTTTGAAAATCAACAGCCTTAGACCCCTTGCATGAGTTACAGTTGGTGCATGCCAGTAAGAAATTTGACCATCTTTTTTCTAGATGAGGCTTACCATTATCACCATCTTTAGGTTCTATATGTTCCACAGCGAGTAATGTTTCAATCCTCCTCTCGCAGTAACTGCAATATTTTCCCAGTCGACTTACTAATTCTGGTTTGGCATCTCCATACGCATTAAAATCTCCTGCTATAGGAGAGTCGGCTTTTCGTATTGGCCGCATATACTACTCTCCAAGTTTGGCTACACGCTGCATTTCTAAAAAAGCTTGGAAAGCAGGGTTATCAGCATAAGGAGCTAAAGACTCTGCCAGCCTATTTTTATAATCTTCTAGTTTGTCTTTTGGTGAACCTTTTGCCTGATCCAACATTTCAAGGTACTCCGTTGCGACTCCTTTCATCTCTTTGTATCTATTACTAACCTCTGGACTGTTGACACTCATGACCCCTGCTGCAATATCCTCCAATGTTTTGTTGGCTAGCATCGCGGGCGACTGTCCATCAAGCATGATGAGCTCTTCACTAGAACGTAGAGATTGAATTAAAAATGGTGAATGTGTTGTGCAAATAAACTGTATCTTGGGGAAAGTTATTCTAAGGTCTTCTATAACGTTTCGCTGCCACTTAGGATGCAAATGCAGATCAAGTTCGTCGATTAGCACAACGCCCTCAGTCTCCCTCAAAACAGCCTCTCCAAAATGAGGATTCAGCCTTGCTGCCTTTTGCGCAATATCAGCAACCACAGCCAACACACATCGTTGCCCATCACTCAATAGGTTAAAAGGTTGAGGTTCCTTTCCTTTTAAAGTAAGCACCAACTCCTCTCTCTTTGGGTCATAACGGAGATGCTCAGCATTTTCGATACAACCTACAACTGCTTTTCTCACCACTTTGAGCATTACAGGCTCTCTACCCAACTGAAATGCTTCCCACTCCTGACGGGCGAACCAAGCCACCAGCTCTTTTAAAGCTATTCGAGGGTCGACACTATGCTTATAGCCATCTAATCGTGATGGCTTGCTTTTGGATGGCTTTGTTGACGGCTTTACTTTTGATGCTCTTGGGTCTTGCCAAAGGCGCATCGTTCCATAGTAGCTAATCAAAGGTAAGGGGACATCTAAGTCGAGTTCGCTATCACAAGCTCTAGCAAGTGTTATGAGCTCTCCTGCATTACCGTAACGTGTATTGCCTGTGGGAGATGCTTTTGAACGCTCCCATTTGACCTTTTTATCTGAAACTGAACCAGTCGCAGAAACTAAAACTGGCCATTCTTCGATGAATTGAGGTTCGCCTTCTTTTTCAACGTAGCGAAGTGTTGCATCAGTCGGTTCTAAAGGTTGCTTGTCATTCTTTTTCTTGAAACCTAAAAGCCACGTTGCAATAGCAACAGAAATTGCGTCTAGAACCGCTGTTTTACCTGTTGCATTTTGTCCCACAATCAAATTGATCTCTGGGTGAAACTGAAAACTTTTATTTTTATAGCAACGAAAGTTTTCGACCTTTAATGTATTTAATTTCATATAGTTAAACCCATCAGTTCACTAATGCCTTTAATCCAACATTAACACGAATTTTACCAGTAAGAAGATCTTGCATTAGAGCTTTTTTTGTATCTGATATTTTTCTTAGTTTTTCCCGTTTTTGGGAAATTGAAAGATCCACAGCATCGAGAGCCTCCACTATTAGCTCTAATTCACTCAGATCTGGTATTGCGACTTGAGTATTTCTGATAGCTGTTAAGTTCAATCCAGCTTTTGCACCGGCATCGTTATTAGCTATGAACTGCTTTTGCGAATCGTCTGATGATAAAAAGTGCCCGACCCATCTAGATATTTTTGGCTCTTTCAAGCGTACCAAAGACACATGCTGATTTACGTATGCCTCTCCAATGTCATCATTTACTACAGCGATTACACCCAAGTCAGCAGTGATAGATATCAATACATCGCCTGATTGAACCAATGTTCTCTTGCCTTCAGCAGAGTTAGGTGGGCGCACATGAATCACGTCTTTAAAACGAAAATTAATATGCTCGCGAGTAAGATTACCTATCCGAATAAATACTGGCCCATTCTCAGCATAATACTGAGCCCAGCCGCGAGAACCACTGGTGACAAAAGATGCTAAATCGCCTAAAGGCCTAACCTCCCACCCTACCGGAATCCGCCCAACAGGCGAATCCTTAAACTCGGTATACGGTTTGCCATCCACGCCAACGCCACGGGTCAGCAGTTCCTGCATCATGCCGGTTTTGAGGTCTTTGAGTTTGTCGATTTGCGCTTGTGTTTTCTCAATCACATCATCGACAGAAGTGAGGATCTCGGCGATTTTATTTTGTTCTGGGAGTGGGGGAACATTAACTTCTAAATTTTCGAGTATTGTTGTATTAATTGAAGTTCTAGTAGACCCAACAGACTCACCAATGATGTCTTTCTGCACTTGTTCAGATCGCAATGCATACAACAAATACGACGAATCTATGAGCTCATCACATACTCTCATTCGAAGTGTTTGCCCAGATATCACCCATCCAACTTCATTTTCTGTAGCCAAAAAACAGCTACCGACTCTTCCAACGCGGCTAAATACAATATCCCCTTCATCTAATTGATATCGTTTCAATCGATTGGCATCCTCTTGCGATATCCGAGGAATACCCTTCATATCTAAACCACTATCCTTAATATTTTTTATCAAGATTAGTGGCACACCATCGGCAACATAGTCTTCTGCATGAAGCTGTGCTCCAAACGGCCCCGTCTGTACACAGTCTTTATGATTCCGTCCCAAATCGATAATTGTCGAAACTTTCCATCCCTCTGGCAGAGAGTTATTCATAACCCAGCTCCTTCAGATAACCGTGCATTACGGTTTCTGCCGTCGCGACGTCATCATCCATCTGTTTGAGGGAAATGTGGTACTTGTCCCACCAACGCTCCAGTTGGCTGATAGCACTGCTTTCGGCATCTTCTGCACCCTTTTCAACAGTCGGACGAATCATCTCTTTTGATTCGATCTCAGCACGGAACTGGTAATAGCCCTCTGACTCATTGGTAAAGACAAGCGACACATCAAAGCCTTTCAGAATTTCTTCCTGAATGTAATCATCTTCCACTTCACGGACTGGCACACCGCCATGGAGAAGCGCACGAGCATCGAAGATTTCCGCTGGTGGCGAGGTATCGGCATAACGACGGATATTCAGGTTGTAGTCGTTCTCCATGATTTCGGAGAATGGTACCACTTTGGAGTAACGCTTGATTTCGGTGTAATTCTCAAAGGTTTCAACAATCTTTTCGATATCTTGTAGGCGCAGTTTGTTCTGGTTTTTGCCTTCTTCAAACTCCAGCTCACCATTGATAAACAGAACCTTGCCTTGGCGTTCTGCAGGTTTATTTTTGTTGATGATCAACAAACAAGCCGGAATGCCTGTCCCATAGAACAAGCCTGAAGGAAGGCCGATCACTGCTTCCAGCAAATCATCTTCCAGAATGCCTTGGCGAATCGCTTTCTCGCTTGAGCCACGGAACAACACACCATGAGGCATTACCACACCAACCATGCCGTTGGAATTGGTACTGGCAATCATGTGTTGAACAAAGGCCAAATCACCCGCGTCTTTCGGTGGTGTGCCGTAAGGGAAGCGACCAAAGCCATCGTTATCACACTCGTCTTTGCCCCACTTTTTAAGCGAGAACGGCGGGTTAGCAATAACACGGTCAAACGACATCAGCTCACCGCCTTGGGTATGCTGAGGTTCACGCAGGGTATCGCCTTTACGGATATCGGCATTGAGCACGCCATGCAGGAACATGTTCATCTTACAGATGGCCCATGTGTTCAGGTTCATTTCCTGACCGTACAAGGAGAGGTTCGCGGCGTTCTCGCCGTGGGTTTTCAGGTGATTACGCGTTTGCACCAACATACCGCCAGAGCCGGTCGTCGGGTCATAAATACGCATACCCGCATGAGGTTTTAGCAAGGCCACCAGCAATTGCACCACTTCACTTGGGGTATAGAACTCACCACCCTTTTTGCCCGCACTGTCGGCGAACATTTTGATCAGGTATTCGTAGGCCGTTCCCAGCATATCTGGGCGTTCGAAATCTTCGTTACGCAGACGGTGTTGGCTGAAGTGGGAAAGCAAATCACGCAGCTTTTTATCTGACAGCTTGTTTTTGATGTTGAAGTCGATAGTCACCAACACGCCTTCTAGGCTCGGGTTGTGCTCTTCAATCGCCTCTGTTGCTTTGTTCAGGGTGGCACCGATGTCGTGCTTGAGGTCTTTCAATACCGACCAACGCGCACTTTCCGGCACGAAGAACGTTTTGTCGTACTCATCTTCATCTTGCGCCAGCTCTTCAGCCTGCTGCTGGGTTTTACCTTTATCAAGATAGAATTGCACCACGCTTTCCTGCGCTTCTTCAAAGGAGTCTGACAGGCGTTTTAGGAACATCATGCCGAAGATGTAATCTTTGAATTCAGAGGCATCCATATTGCCGCGGAGGATATCAGCCGTTTCCCATAGGAATGATTCAAGCTGTTGGAGCGTGAGTTTGTTGGTCATAGTGCTTCTTCTAAAAGGCGGGCGGCACGGAAAGACAAGGTGCCAGTCATTGGGGCTGATTTTACGCGCTGGGAGCAATTCGAACAATGCGGGAGGTAGGAAAGTTGGGAGTGCGGCGTATGGGAATTTGGGCTTATCGCCTTTGCAGAAAATAACTCTCTCACTTAAGATTGCCGCATTCTCTTTCATATGAACGGTTAAGGCACCTAACATGCAGATGGTAAAGGACTTTTTCAAGTCGATGGCAAGCGGCATTGACTCTCGGGTGACAAGTCCGGTTGTCGGCACATTCTTCACTTCTTGGGCGCTATGTAACTGGGACAAGCTTATTCTATTGATTTGGGGCGAAGGGACGGTAAACGAGAGAATCGATGCCTTTTCTGCCTCATTATCACCACTAGATATGAGCTTCTTTGTTGGCCCTGCGTTTTTGAGCCTCATCTACCTGTTTGCATTGCCTTGGGTGAACCATTGGATATACAGAGCGCAATCTCCATGCGAGGGAGAACGCTATTCAAGTGCCGTAGACTTAGATATTGGCAAAGAAGAAAACCGTGGTCGATTGGTTAAAGCAACCAAGAAGGCCGATATGCAAGACCAAATCGCAGAGGCCGAAATAGAAGCAGAACAGAAAAACCTAGAGGCAGACACACGCCGAAGAATTGCTGAGGCTGAAAAAGCAGAAAGCGAGAAACTTGAAGCGGAAAAAAGAGCAGAGAAAGCTAGAAGTGAAGCCGATGAGCGTAAAGCCATAGCGCAAAAAGCCGCTGATGAAGCGGAAAGCAAAAAAATTCGGGCAGAGAAAGAGAAACAAGAATTCGAGCTAAGCGCAGCTATTCACAACGACAAGCTTAAAGTTATGCGATTCCCAGCTGCTTTTTCACTAATTGAGATTTTGTCAGAGAGCATCGCTGCGGACGATGTATACCTAAAACCCGCAAGTTTGGGAGCGGTTATCGCTGCAACCTTTGGCCATGGCTCCTTTGAAGAGCTGCTCAATGACAAGAACTTCAATCATGAGTCGCTCATGAAAACTCGCTATTTGGCTTATGACGATAAACTACTGCCAGCTTTTGCTCAGATTCTGGATGACAACGAGGTCGAGAATTGGAGTGAGGATTGGCTGTTCGAGCATGTTCAGCATCTGCTGTCAGAGAAATTCAAGATTACCATCTCTAGTGTCGAGGGTGTTATTGAAGAGATCGTAGAAGCTATTAACAACTTCGATGAACTACTAGATCTGGCTGACGACGAGGTATTCATTTCCGAAAGTGCCAATACTAACGCGATCGACTATGAAGCCGACTCAGCTGAGCTGACAGACCAATCATTCAATAGCAACAAAGGTCTAACCCTTTCTTTCAGCACCTCACTTAGCGGAACAACAGAAGAAGACCGCACTTTTTGTGGCGATACCATCGATGTGAGCTTTGATGTCGACCTACCAATCACTGTTGGAGCGTACGGATTAGGCGAACATGAAAAAACGGTTATGTCTGCAAGTTTAAAAGACTACTCAGATCCTGAGGATTGGGATGATGTGGCTAATAGCTAAATTTTCCCTGCAGGATAAAGGACACTTCAGAATTTTGGCAGCCATATGCAAGATAAACATCTACGGATAAAAGAATCGTTGTATCAAATTCATAGATAGGAAAAAGTAGATGCATCCTGTTTGCATCGTTATATCAGGCCATTTATTGCCTACTGAGCAACAGTTTGCTCAACATTAGGCAGTTCTTCGCTTGCGTCTCATTTATTCGCACGTGAGGCCCTGTAAATCCTCTAGTATTCGGGGCACGTGTTTTGCTTACTGAGCGTAAGCGATGTTTAGATGTGGGCTCATAGGGAAATGGCAAAAATTGTAAGGCTGGATAGCCTGTCAAACGGTGAAGCAGTTCGCATTGAGGGGAGCATTTCACGATACAGTGAAGCCGACTTGCTGGCGATGTTGCCTTCGGGCTCAAGCGGTGTGTCGATTCAATCGTCCCTCGCGCGGGGCGAGATGGTGGTGATTTCAGATAACCCGGCAGCCCCCTTGTTTACGTTCTCTGATGGTAAGTTGGTCTCCAATGCCAGCAATCAAATTACGGTGACAGACCAGGCGCTCAATGATGCCAAACAGCGTTTTTTGGCGACCAAACCACGCATGGGCACATCGCGCCCCGCCAACAATGGCCCCTCGTCTAGCTTTTCAGAGTCAAACTATGTCCCTGAGCCTGTCGTTACAGAACCACCGCTAACACCGACTCCACCGCCTGCGATATCAGAGAACTTCGCTAAATCGCCTCAAGCAGACAAGGTTTTTGCTAAATCTTGCACCCGACCTTATGGCGACACGCAAGCCTGCGAAGAAGAAATAAAAGCACCTAACTTTGGTGTAATGGCGGCGATGGCTCCCGCAAGGGCAATGACAGCTAACGGTCTTTTGCCACTAGGGAAAGTAGCAGGCACGACGTCTAAAATGCCTCTTAATTGGGCACTAGCGGGAGACATAGCGAAAACTGCCGCCTCTC
>NZ_FOWR01000016.1 GCF_900115495.1 Enterovibrio norvegicus DSM 15893
ACCCTGTCGACCATAGAGATAAAGGTAAACCCCGATCTCGCCAAATCAGACATTCGAATAGCAGCAGAGAAAAAGAAAGCGGAACCACGAACACTGAGCCCTATCGCTGCCGAATATTTAAAAGCCGTCGCGGAAATGGTGCCCGATAAGCTGAAAAAGCGCTTAGAAGCGATTGCAGCGTTATCTAATAAGGGTGAGCAGTAAGCGAGAAGCGAGAAGCGAGAAGCGAGAAGCGAGAAGCGAGAAGCGAGAAGCGAGAAGCGAGAAGCGAGAAGCGAGACAATTGTCAGGGGTTGCCGAAAAGAAACACACATAAAAAAACCGAAGCCAAGGCTTCGGTTTTTTTTTGTATTCGCTTAGGTTGTTACGCCAATACCATTCCTGGCTCAGCAAACCTAACTGGCAATGTCTGTGCGTCTTCGAAGGTCGCCCATTCCCACGCTTCTTGGTCAGCAAGCACTGCACGAAGAAGTTGGTTGTTCAAAGCATGACCTGATTTATAAGCACGCATTTCACCAATGATGTTGTGGCCACACATGTACAGATCGCCAATGGCATCCAATACTTTGTGCTTAACAAGCTCATCGTCAAAACGCAGGCCGTCTTCGTTAAGGATACGGTAGTCATCCAAAACGATGGCACAATCAAAGCTACCACCCAAACACAGATTACGTGATTGGAGGTATTCAATGTCACGCATGAACCCGAAGGTACGTGCACGGCTGATATCTTTGATAAATGATTGTGAAGAAAAATCTAACACCAGACTTTGCTGCTCTGCTTCAATCGCTGGGTGATTGAAATCAATGGCGAAATCGAGTCGGAACCCGTCATAAGGCACAAGCTCAGCCCATTTGTCGCCGTCTTCGATGCGAACAGGTTTCTTGATACGCACAAATCGCTTAGGCGCGTTCAAGGTTTCAATACCCGCAGATTGCAGCAGATAGATAAATGGACTGGCACTGCCGTCCATAATTGGAATTTCTGGTGCGTCAACTTCAACAATAACGTTATCGATACCCAAACCCGCTAGCGCGGCGTTCAAGTGCTCAACCGTAGAAATACGAACGTCGTCGTCATTGACCAGTGCAGTACACAGCATTGTATCGCGCACTGACGCCGGATCTGCCGGAAAATCTACCGGTGGATTAAGGTCAGTACGGCGGTAAATAACGCCAGTGTTAGCTGCAGCTGGGCGCAGGATCAATGTGACCTTACGACCCGAGTGCAAACCCACTCCCGTCGTTTGAACAATAGTCTTTAATGTTCGTTGTCTAATCATCTGCCATTCCCAACTGAATTTAATTTCTGCGTACTAAGTCACTCATTACACTGTCACAACAGCATAAAACGGGCGCAATAGTACCACGCAACTGTACACAAACCAAGCGCTACGAGTTTAGTCTGCCTGCTTACGTAAGAACGCAGGGATATCCAAGTAGTCTTGTTCCTGTTTAGGCTTCGGTGCCACATTGGTCGTCTGAGACTGAACCGGAGATTCAGTTGGACGATTTGGTACAGAGGTTGCTGCCTTTGGTGTTTCTTGCAAAGGCTGTGCCTTGTTCTCAACCGGTGCCGGTTTCTGTGTTCCCGGAACCAAAGTGATGTCAGGCTTACGCTCAGTGCCAATACCAGTAGCGACTACTGTCACGCGCAATTCGTCACTCATTTCTGGATCCATTGACGAACCGATAACCACAGTGGCGTTATCTGAGGCAAACGCTTTTACAGTGTTACCCACAGTTTCGAATTCATCCAGTCGCATATCAAAACCTGCGGTAATATTTACCAACACGCCTCGTGCGCCTGCTAAATCAATGTCTTCCAGAAGTGGACTTGAAATTGCCATTTCAGCCGCTTCTTCAGCACGATCTTCACCAGTAGCCATACCGCTACCCATCATCGCGTGACCCATTTCAGACATCACTGTACGGACATCCGCAAAGTCGACGTTGATCAGGCCAGGACGAGTGATCAGCTCTGCAATACCTTGGACAGCGTTACGCAGCACATCGTTCGCTTTCGCAAACGCGTCTAGCAATGTAATACCACGACCCAGTACCTTCAGAAGCTTTTCGTTAGGGATAGTGATCAAAGAATCGACGTGCTTAGACAGCTCTTCGATACCTTGCTCAGCAAATGCCATGCGTTTTTTGCCTTCAAAGCTAAATGGCTTTGTGACAACCGCGACGGTCAAAATACCTAACTCTTTCGCAACTTCAGCGATAACAGGCGCTGCACCGGTACCGGTACCACCACCCATGCCAGCTGCGATAAATACCATATCGGCACCTTCGAGCTCAGCTTTAATCGCTTCACGATCTTCCATTGCAGATTCACGACCGACTTGTGGGTTTGCACCCGCACCAAGGCCTTTCGTGATATCGCCACCAATTTGGATGACTGTGCTAACTGCTGTCTTACGCAGCGCTTGAGCATCTGTATTGACGGTGATGAATTCCACCCCTTCAATTGACTCACGCACCATGTGTTCGACTGCGTTACCACCGCCGCCGCCAACACCAACGACTTTAATTACCGCGTCGTTGGACATTTCCATCATCGGTTCAAACATGTGTTCTCTCCGTCATTCCTGTTCGCATCAGGTTCAAAATTCTTTTTTTAACCAGCCACTAAGCTTACTGAACATTCCTGATACAGTTCGTTTAGGCTCTGGCTCGTTCGTTTCGTTCAATAGGTTTTCTTTGCCATAATGCAGCAATCCAACCGCTGTCGCGTGATAAGGCGCGTCAACATAGTCTGTAAGACCAGTGACCCCTGCTGGAAGCCCCACGCGAACTTGGTTTTGGAAGACACGCTCAGCGCACTCCACCAAACCTTGCATTTGTGCCGCACCACCGGTCAGGACGATACCCGCCGCTAATTGATGTTTTACGCCTTGTGCACGTAGGCGTTCCTGAACTCGTTCTAGCTCTTGTTGCACCAACCCCAACAGTTCGCTACAACGAGGTTCAATAACTTCAGCCAACGTTTGTCGTTGTAGGCTACGCGAAGGGCGACCACCTACACTTGGAACATTGACCTTGGCATCTTTGTTCACCAGCTCGCTTAACGCACAGCCGTGTTTCACTTTGATCTTCTCAGCATCACTCAATGGTGTACCGAAGGCATACGCAATATCGCTGGTTACGACGTTTCCGGCATAAGGGATAACAGCTGCATGGCGAAGCGCACCGCCCGTCCATACAGAGATATCCATCGTACCGCCACCGATATCAACCACACACACACCCAGCTCTCGCTCGTCGGCAGTGATCACCGCGTGGCTTGCTGCGAGTCCTGAGAAGATCAATTGATCGACTTTTAAACCACAGCGCTCAACCGCCTTTTCAATGTTCTTTGCCGTGTCGCTATGACACGTAATCAAATGAACACTGGCTTCCATTCGGACGCCCGACAAACCAACAGGGTTCTTAATGCCCTCTTGATAGTCAATTTTGTATTCTTGCGGAATCACGTGCAGCACACGTTGTTCGTCGCTGATCTTCACCGATTTTGCTGTATGAATCACCATGTCGACATCTTCTTGGGTCACTTCTTCATCAGAAATCGTCCCCATTCCGCGCTCTGTCTGGCAGTGAATATGTTTGCCTGACAAAGAAAGAAACACTGAACGGATTTTACAATCCGACATCAGCTCAGCATCGTTAACCGCACGTTCGACAGATTTCACTACCGATTCGAGATCGTTAACGCCACCTTTGTCCATGCCCTGAGATGGCGTGGTACCGACACCCAGCACATTCACCGCGCCGTCCGGCAATATCTCACTGACTAACACTGAGACTTTTGAGGTCCCGATGTCTAATCCAACAATCAGTGGTCTGTCAGTTGTTTGTTTCATTCCACCTACTCTCAGGTTTACTCTTCACTGTCTGCATTGGGAGCTTTCCAACCCACCGCTGCACCAGTGTCGTAGCGCAAATCCACATATTGTATGGCTCGACCTGTTTCATTGATTTCATCAAACAGGCTCACGAAGCGTTCTAACCGCTCTTCTCTGGATTCTCGCCCTAATTCAATGCGCGTACCGTCTCGGGTAACCACTCGCCACGATCGACGTTCATTTAATGCCAGGGCGGCAATCTCTAATTTTGTCGGTGCTAGAATTCGGCGCATTTCTCGCCAAGCTTCTAACACTTCATGCTCACTCCCTTCGGGGCCATGCAAGGAAACTAATCCTTCCCCTGCCACGTCTTCGGGGTTTGCACTAAATGCAGTGCCAGTGACATCCAGAAGTTGAGATCCATTCCAGACTGCCTCAGGGCGGTATTCAGTCACATTTACTTTTAATGTGTCTGGCCATTGTTTTCTTACGGCCACGTTTGCTACCCAAGGTAGCGACGCTATTGCGCCATGAATGGCATCAACATCTTGCAGCATAAAACTGCTAAGCGGGCCTAGATTCAGAACCGCATCACGCACCTCTGACGACGACAAGTGCGTTAACTGACCTTGTACAACAATCTGCGACAAGGGCAATTGTTTTTCGTCTCCCATCCACGACAACACGCGGAGCAAAGACCAAACAATCCCTAGAATGACAAATACCAAAAACACCAGCCCCCCCCAATGTTCTTTAAACATTGAAGGTTGAGCCGGTACATCATCTGCGGTCACATTTGTCATAGTCAGGCTAATTGCCTCGCATCATTCTAATGCAACCTGTCGCACTACATGTGTAGAACCGACCGATTATAACGGTCAGTTTGACAGGTCTCCAACCCTTGTTGGCTCAGAAGTGATTAAGCTGAGATCAAATACATGCAAAACCACCAATATCCGATTAAAAATTAGACATTGCTCATTTAAACATCGGCTGTTTTACACAAAACTTGATTTTTCTCTTCAGCTTTCTTCACTTAGCGCCGTTTTATCTAACTTCAATTCGGCCAGTTTTCTAGCCACCTTACCGATATCGCCAGCACCTTGAGTCAGTACCATATCGCCAGGTTGAATCACAGCAGCCAAGGCTGCAGGCAGAGATTCAACGTCTGGAACGAAAATTGGATCGATTTTTCCTCGTCCACGAATTGTACGGCAAAGGCTACGTCCATCAGCACCAGAAATCGGCGCTTCGCCTGCAGAATACACATCCAACATCAGCAGAACGTCAACTTGTTCAAGAACATTTGCAAAATCGTCATACAGGTCGCGCGTTCGGCTATAACGGTGTGGCTGGAATACCATCACCAAGCGGTTATCCGCCCAACCAGCTCGTGCAGCTTGAATGGTCACGTCCACTTCACTTGGGTGGTGACCGTAGTCGTCCACCAGCAAAACATGGCCATCATCAACAGGGAACAAACCTAACTGGTCAAAACGACGACCAGTGCCTTCAAACCCTGCCAATGCGCGAAGAATTGCGTCATCTTCAACACCATCCTCTGTCGCAACAGCCACTGCTGCAGTTGCATTCAATGCATTGTGACGACCTGGGATATTAAGCTCAATATTAAGATCAGGCTTGCCCGCGCGGCGAATGGTGAAAATGCCCTTTTGACCTTCTTGACGGTAATCTCTCAGCTGCACATCTGCATCATCAGAGAAACCATAAGTAATCACTTGGCGACCGATCGACGGGATTAACTCACGCACAACGGGATCGTCTACACACATAACAGCCTGACCATAGAAAGGCAGTTGGTGCAGGAAGTCGACGAAGGTTTGTTTCAATACTTCAAAATCGCCGCCGTATGTATCCATATGGTCAGCTTCAATATTGGTAACGATGGATACCATTGGCTGCAAGTGCAGGAATGAGGCATCGCTTTCATCCGCTTCAGCAATCAAGTAACGGCTGCACCCTAATCGTGCATTTGTGCCCGCACTTTTCACCAAACCACCGTTAACAAACGTCGGATCCAGACCCGCTTCTTGATAGATCAACGTGGTCAGTGCCGTTGTCGTGGTTTTGCCGTGGGTACCCGCAACCGCAATACCGTGACGGTAGCGCATCAATTCAGCCAGCATCTCTGCTCGGCGAACCACTGGAATACGTGCTGCTTTCGCAGCAACCAATTCCGGGTTGTCTTGTTTAATGGCGGTAGAAACGACAACCACACTTGCACCGTCTACGTTTGATTCAGCATGACCAATAAAAACGTGTGCGCCTTTGCTTTCCAAGCGCTGTGTCACCGCATTTTCAGAAAGGTCTGAACCTGTGATTTCGTAGCCTTCATTGATCAAAACTTCCGCGATGCCACACATACCGGCACCGCCGATACCAACAAAGTGAATACGGTTTACACGGCGCATCTCCGGCACCATGGTTCTAATTTTTTCTAGCTGATGACTATCAAACTTGCCCATCACGTTGTTCTCTTAATTCGCTACGTCTTTGATGACGGTAGCAACACGCGTTGCTGCATCCGTAATGGCCGCGCTTTTTGCCGCTTCTGCCATCGTCATCAAGGTACTAAATTCTAATGCCTCCAGCGTCTCCGCCAGTTTCTCAGCGGTAAGATCAGGTTGCTCCATCATGATGGCCGCCCCGTTACTCACCAAATGTTCTGCGTTTAATGCCTGTTGGCGATCTTTGTGTAAAAACGGCACAAAAATCGCGGCCACGCCTGCCGCGGCAACTTCTGACACCGTCAGAGCGCCAGAGCGGCAAATGATGATGTCTGCCCAGCCATAGGCTTCTGCCACATCATCGATAAATTCAGTCACGTCAGCATTGCTGACGCTGGCATTCGTGTAACGCGCCGCAGTATCGGCTTGGCTGCCTTTACCCGCTTGGTGGCGAACCACCACATCGCGTTTCACTTGCGCTAATGCCTCTGGCACGGTGTGATTGAGAATACGCGCACCTTGGCTGCCTCCCATCACTACCACCTTCAGCGGCGCGCCGTCTTCATGGTGCTTTTCAGAAGGCGCAGGCAATGCACATACATCCTTTCGCACTGGGTTGCCAACCACTTCTTGGTTTGGAAACGCACCAGGGAACGCTTGCAATACACGTCGTGCAATTTTCGCTAACCATTTGTTGGTTAGCCCTGCCACTGCATTTTGTTCATGCAGAACGACAGGAATGCCACTCAACCATGCAGCAAGACCACCAGGGCCACTGACATACCCCCCCATGCCTAATACGGCATTAGGTTGCCAGTGTTTGATGTGCTTTTTGGCTTGAAACACCGCATTCAGCACCATCCAGGGGGCGAGAAGTTTACGCGCAAACCCTGCACCACGCAGCCCCTTAACTTCAATAAAGTCGATCTCAATGCCATGTTTTGGCACCAAATCGGCTTCCATTCTGTCAGCGGTTCCTAACCAACGGATTTCCCAGCCTTCTTGCTGAAGCTCATTGGCAACCGCAAGCCCAGGAAAAACGTGGCCGCCAGTACCACCAGCCATCACCAATAATCGTTTATGCTTTTGTTCGTTTTCTTTTTTCATGGGTCACTATTCGTTGGTGTGCCTGAGACGTTTCCAACCGATACTCATGGTCGATTCGCAACAGCAAGGCCACCGCCGTAGACATAATAAATAAACTGGAACCGCCGTAACTGACCAGCGGTAACGTCAAACCTTTGGTTGGCATGATCCCGGCGGCAGCACCGACGTTGACCAATGCTTGGAATGCAAACCAAATGCCAATACCAAACGCGAGGAAGCCACCAAACAGTTGATTTGCCTCAAGGCAGCGTTTTCCGATAAACAAAGCACGGAAAACAAGGGCAAACACCATCAATAGAACAACTGTCACGCCCACCAAACCAAGCTCTTCGGCAAGCACAGCCACCACGAAATCGGTGTGTGCTTCAGGCAAGTACTCCAGTTTCTGAATGGAGTTACCGAGCCCTTGCCCCCACCAATCTCCGCGACCAAACGCCATCAAAGATTGGGTAAGTTGGTAACCACTACCAAACGGGTCTTGCCACGGGTCGAGGAAAGAGGTCACACGCCGAACACGATACGGTTCGGCGATGATCAACAGCCCTACAAGGCCAAGCCCTGAAAACAAAAGCACACCAAATTGCCACAGCTTCGCACCCGCGATGAACAACATGCCAATCGTGGTAACAAACATCACGACCACAGAACCCAAATCAGGCTGAGCCAGCAAGAGCACCGCAATAATGATCAGCACCGCAAGGGGCTTCAAAAAGCCATAAACGCTTTCGCGCACCTCGCCATGCCGACGCACCAAGTAGCCTGCGATGAACAAAAATAACGAGAGCTTTGCCACTTCTGCAGGTTGAAGGTTAATGATCCCCAATGGTAACCAACGCATTGCCCCGTTGACCGAGCGGCCTACCCCTAATACTGCAATCAGCAGGAACAAGGAGATGAGCAGCATTGGCACACTGAGTTGTTGCCATCTTGCCAGCGGTATTTGTAGCGCTACCGCTGCGAGGATCAGCGCGCCAATTAAGTAAATGCCTTGACGGATTGCGAAGTAAAACGGTTGATCAACCAAGCGACTGGATACAGGGATCGACGCAGACGTCACCATGATCAAACCGACGAGCATTAACCCGAATGACAACCAGACAATTTGTCTGTCATATAAAGCGGTAGGCGAAGACTGAGACAGCCACCGCCAGACATTATTGTCTTCCCACTTCATACTCATCATCCTGACACCTGGCTCCCAGCCCTCTGAGTAGCAATCTCTTTTGCATAGGCGGCGAAGGTATCACCTCGCACCATAAAGTTTGTAAACTGATCAAAGCTCGCACAGGCTGGTGATAGCAACACCATGTCACCCGATGTCGCATCACGTGCCGCGATGTCCATCGCCGCTTGCATGGTTTCTGTTACCACTGGCGCATCAACAAGTACCGCAAATGCATGACCGTCGCGGCCATAGCAATACAAAGTCACGTTCAACGTATTGAGCACAGGCTTTAACGAAGAAAAATCCGCGCCTTTGCCATCGCCACCGACCAACAAATGCAAACGGCCCGCCAATTGCAGACCATCTAATGCCGCCAATGTGCTTGCTGGGTTGGTTGCTTTAGAATCATTGACCCAAAGAACGCCATCTTGTTCCAACACTTGTTGGCAACGGTGAGCCAACCCACGATATTCACGCACCGCTTGGCATTGGGCTTGACGATCAATGCCAACAGAATCAGCGAGCGCCATTGCAGACAAACAGTTCGCCACATTGTGTCGACCCACGAGGGCAATGTCAGACACTGGCATGATTTGCTCGCCTTTCGCCGTAAGCCACTCTTGTCCGTCGCGCAACGTTAGCGTGTACTCACCATCAGAAAATCCAAAGCTGATTGCCTTCTCATGAGAGAGCGGTTTGGTTTGCACATCGTCTTGATTCCATACCGCTAAGCGCGCTTGATCATAAATGCGAAGCTTGGCATCACGGTAATCGTCCATGCCTGTGTACCTGTCCATGTGATCTTCAGACAGGTTCAAAAACACAGCAGAGGCTAAGTCGAGGGACGATGTGGTTTCAAGCTGGAAGCTCGACAGTTCAAGCACATACAGTGCGTGATCATTCGCCAACATATCCAACGCAGCAAAACCGATGTTGCCACCGACACCGACATTCACGCCTGCCGCTTTTGCCATTTCGCCAACAAGGCTGGTCACGGTGCTTTTGCCGTTCGAGCCAGTAATACCAATCACAGGTGCAGACACATCACGGGCAAACAGTTCAATGTCACCGACGATTTCAATGCCTTTCGCTGCGGCGTCTTGAAGTTCAGGGGTCGCGAGCGCAACACCTGGGCTTGCAACAATTTGATCGGCACTCAATAGCCAATCCATGTTCCAACCACCCGCATGCAATGCGACATTTGAAGGCAATTGTTCAGCACCAGGCGGGGTTACGCGCGTATCAATTACCTTAATGTCGACATTGCCGCCTTTACGCAGCAAATGATTCACGACAGAAAGCCCGGTCACACCGAGCCCTATCACCACAATCTGTTTTTTCGCGGTGTCTGCCATGGATTAACGTACCTTCAAGGTAGCCAGTCCAATAAGAACCAGCATCAATGTAATGATCCAGAAACGCACGATCACGCGCGGCTCTGGCCAGCCTTTCAATTCATAGTGGTGATGGATAGGTGCCATGCGGAAAATACGCTGACCGCGCAGTTTGAATGAGCCTACTTGCAAGATAACGGACAGTGTTTCCATCACGAACACGCCGCCCATGATAACGAGCAAGAACTCTTGGCGAACCAACACCGCGATAGTGCCAAGCGCGCCACCCAATGCGAGTGAACCCACATCGCCCATAAAGACTTGTGCTGGGTAAGTGTTGAACCACAAGAAGCCGAGGCCTGCGCCAACAATCGCGGCACACACCACCACCAACTCACTGGCATCTTTGATGTATGGAATATGCAGGTATTCTGCAAAGTTAACGTTACCCGTTGCCCACGCAATAAAGGCAAAGCCGCTCGCCACCATGACCGTTGGCATGATTGCCAAGCCATCAAGGCCATCGGTCAAGTTAACCGCATTGCTGGTGCCCACAATCACGAAATAGGTAAAGACGATATAGAACAGGCCAAGCTGAGGCATGACATCTTTAAAGAAAGGCACGACGAGCTGCGTGGCGGCGGTGTCTTGGCCGTGCACATACAGTGCAAAAGCAACCACGAGCGCAATGGCGGACTGCCAGAAAAACTTCCAGCGCGCGGCCAGACCATCGGTATTTTTGCGCACCACTTTACGGTAATCATCCATAAAGCCGATAACGCCATACCCCAAGGTCACGACAAGTACCGCCCAAACATAAGGGTTACTCAAATCCGCCCACATCAGTAAAGTCACCGCAATGGCTGTCAAAATCATGATACCGCCCATGGTTGGCGTACCACGTTTGCTGAAGTGTGATTCAGGCCCTTCGTTACGCACCACCTGACCAATTTGTAGCATCTGCAAACGCGCAATCATGCGCGGCCCCATCCACAACGAAATCACCAGCGCGGTAAGCACACTGACAATCGCGCGGAACGTTAGGTAATCGAATAGACGGAAAAACGGCACATAGTTTTCAAGAAGGTCCGATAGCCAAACTAGCATGTTGCGGCCTCCTCAATTGCTGCCACTACTTGAGACATTTTCATTCCATTGGCGCCTTTTACCAACAAAGAAACTTCGTGTTTTGTATTCATGAGTTCTACTACATGCGCAATCAGCGCGTCTTTGTTTTCAAAATGCTGACCACCACAGCGTTCGCTGATCACAGCACTGGCTGGTCCGAATGTAATCACGGTTTGGATGCCTGATTGGCTAAGGTGTTCAGCAACTTCTAGATGCACCGCATCAGAGTGCTCACCCATCTCGCCCATGTCAGCCAACACAATGACCTTGTCGCCATCAAAACTGTCGAGCATATCAACAGCGGCTTTCATTGCCGCCAAGCTCGCGTTGTAACTGTCATCGATAAGACGGAGACCCTCACGAGGAAAGCTGATCGCCCCGCGGCCTTTTACGGGGGCAACAGACGCCAACCCTTTTGTTACTTCAACCATGGTCACACCATCAATATTCAGTGCAGCTATGGCGGCCAATACGGCATTGGCGACGTTATGTTCGCCCGGCAAGCTAAGTACTATTGGGAAGCTTCCAGCAGGCGTCACTAAATCAAACTGAAAATACCCACCATCTGCTGGTCGAATATTCTCAGCGCGATAATCGGCCGCCTTATCTGACACTGTCATGGTCAGTAACTGCTTACTTTCCAGTACCGCATCCCAACGTGGTCCGCCATTGCTGTCGAGATTCACAATCGCTAACGCGTCATCGGCAAGGCCTTCAAAAATCTCACCTTTGGCTCTCGCTACACCATCAAGTGAACCGAAGCCTTCCAAGTGTGCCGCAGCAAGGTTGGTCACCAGCGCGATATCCGGCTTGACCAATTGGGTGGTATAGGCGATTTCACCAATGTGGTTCGCCCCCAGCTCAATCACTGCAAAGTCATCTGACGGTTGCAGGCGTAACAAGGTGAGTGGGACGCCAATATCGTTGTTGAAGTTGCCTGAGGTATAGAGCGTTTGACCCTTTTGCGACAAAATCGCGGCCAACATCTCTTTCACCGTGGTTTTACCGCAACTGCCTGTCAACGCAATGGTTTTTACATCACATTGTGTTTTCACCCAAGCACCGAGTTGTCCCAATGCCTGTGTTGTGTCAGCAACGATAAGCTGCGGCAAATCGCATTCCACCGCTTTTGACACGAGAAGCGCAGACGCGCCGTTGTCTTTCGCGGTACCCACAAAATCATGCGCGTCAAAACGCTCGCCGACAAGCGCGACAAACAGCGCACCTTGACCGAGCGTTCGAGTATCCGTTGATACTGCACCAATCACCACATCATCGGTGTTGGTGCCAACAAGTTCTGCCTTTAGTACGTCTTTCAATGACGTGAGCGAAACGGGGATCATTGCTCTCCCTCCAACAACATTCGCACTGTGTCTCTGTCTGAATAATCAATCGTGCCCGATGCCAATACTTGGTAATCCTCGTGCCCTTTACCTGCTACCAAAATCACGTCACTCGGCGCAGCATGCTCAAAGGCATAACGGCAGGCGTCTGCACGGTCGTGTAACACAATCGCGTTATCAGGCGCGGCCATACCCGCAAGCATGTCTGACACTATGATGTCGGGAGATTCAGAGCGAGGATTGTCGTCCGTGAGAATGGCTTTGTCTGCTAACGTCTCAGCGATACTCGCCATCATCGGGCGTTTACCTGTATCACGATCGCCGCCACAACCGAAGATGCACCACAGTGCGCCTTCGCAATGACGACGCAAAGCAGTAAGCGCTTTCTCTAGTGCATCAGGCGTGTGAGCGTAATCAACAACAAGCATAGGTTTGTCAGCACGATGAAAAACTTCCATTCGCCCGATAACCGCTTGAAGTTGTGGAGCAACACCTAAGAGTGCGGATTTGTCATAGCCAAGCCCCAACAAGGTCGTGAGGCTCAACAATAAGTTCATAACGTTGAATTCACCCACCAGCGGCGCGGTAAATTCACCGTCCCCCCAATCGGATGAGAACGCAATGGTAACGCCACTGGTCGCATAGCTCACGGCGGTTAGCCATAACTTACGGCCTTGATGCGATACCACACCCTCTTCAGACATGGATACCGCAATAGCCTCAGGCATTGAGCCCAACCATTGTGCACCAACGTCATCATCTGCGTTGATCACTGACACTGGCGATCCATAGTGGGTAAACAAACGCAATTTTGCTTCTGCGTAAGCCTCCATGGTGCCATGGTAATCAAGGTGGTCACGGCTCAGGTTGGTAAAAATGGCCGCATCAAAATCGACGGCTTTCACGCGATCTTGAATCAAACCGTGTGACGACACTTCCATTGCCACATGGGTTGCGCCCGCCACGTTAAAAGCCGCGAGTTGCTGTTGAATATCAAGGGCGCTGCCCGTGGTGTTAAGTGCTGGCTCTAACGCAGCAAGAAAACCATTCCCCGTGGTTCCCATTACTGCCGCTCGACCTTGCATAAGGTCAATCCACTGCGCAATAAGCTGACTGACGGTGGTTTTACCGTTGGTTCCGGTCACACCGATGGTGGTCATATGCTGACTTGGCGCTTGATAAAAGCGAGCAGCAATGTCTGAAAGTGAGGATTTAAGGTGAGGGAAGGCAACCACAGGCACGTTATCGTGCAAGGTCAGGCCAAACTGACCTGAAGTGTCACCGTCATCTGAAATAACAGCAACCGCACCGGCGCGGATCGCGTCGGCAATAAAACGTCGCGCATCAAGGCTATGACCTTGAACCGCGATAAAAACATCACCTTGCTGGATCTGACGATTGTCCAGCGCAAGGCCAGTGATGCGTTGCTCCGGCGCGCCATCAAACCAAGGCGCTAATAATTCTTTGAAACTCGTGTTCGGCATCAGTTCTGCCTGTCCGTATGTGCAAGTTGTAACGAAGGTTGTTTCGCGTCTGGCGCGATATTTAGAATTTGTAATGCGCTCTTCATGACCTCAGAGAACACAGGCGCAGCCACTTGGCCGCCATAATATTTGTCACCCTGAGGTTCATTGATCACCACCACCAACGCAATTCGTGGATCGCTGATTGGCGCAATGCCTGCGGTGTATCCGATGTATTCATCGCCGTAACCACCCGCAACAGCCACTTTCGCGGTACCTGTTTTCGCACCGACACGGTAACCATCAACCGCAGCACGACGAGCACTGCCGCCTTCTTGCGTTACCGCTTCCAGCATGTCTATGACTTTACGTGTATTTTCACGCGAGGCCACTTGTTTACCCGGCACCACCGCTTCGGTTTTCAAAATCGACAAGGGGCGATTCACCCCAAGGCCACCCAGCACCGCGTAAGCACGCGCCAATTGCGCTGGCGTGATTGATAATCCGTAGCCGAAAGATAAAGTCGCGCGTTCGAAGTCCGACCAGCGACGGCGAGAAGGATACAGGCCTAAGGATTCCCCGACCAGATTGACACCTGTCGCATCACCGATACCCACGCTACTGTAGAGACCCAACAAAGCTTCAACAGGCATAGAGAGTGATAATTTACTCACGCCGATGTTGCTGGATTTTTGAAGAATTTTGCGAAGGTTTGCTTTACCCGCTTTCGATACGTCACGCACTTTCGCGCCACCGATCGACATCACGCCATTGCCGGTATCAATCACCGTGCTTTCGTCAGCAACACCGTTTTCCAATGCTGCCAGCACAACCAAAGGCTTGATGGTTGAACCCGGCTCGAACACATCGGTAATGGCGCGGTTACGCATTTTAAAGCTTTTAAGATCGGCACGATTGTTCGGGTTATAGGAAGGTGCGTTCACCATGGCCAACACTTCGCCCGTGCGTACATCGACCATCACCAACGAACCCGAGGTTGCCCGGTAATCCGCCACCGCTTGTTTGATGGCGCGATAAGAAATGGCCTGCAAACGTTGATCAATACTCAATTGCAGCGGCTTACCTTCCTCTCTTTCTTCGAGAGAAATGTTTTCTACCACGCGACCGTATCTGTCTTTTCGCACCGTACGTCGGCCAGGCTCGCCACTTAGCCAGCCATCATAACCACGCTCAATGCCTTCAAGGCCACGACCATCAATCCCTGTCACGCCCACAAGGTGAGCACTGACTTCACCCGCTGGATAAAAACGGCGAGATTCGTCTTTCATGCCGATGCCCGCGAGTTTCAGCCCTTTGATGTAAGACGACATCGCAGGACCAACTTGGCGTTGAAGGTAGATAAAACGTTTGGTTTTGTTTTTCTCGATGCGTTCAAGCATCTCTTGTCGGTCGATACCAAGTACATCCGCCAGCGCATACCAACGCGGCTTGTCTTGCAATTTATCGTTCTTGAAGATAGTGGCAGGGTCTGCGTACACCGCTTGAACAGGCACACTGACCGCTAAGGATTCGTCGTTTCTGTCTGTGATCATGCCACGCGCAGACGGCATGGCTTTTACGCGCACAGAACGCAAATCGCCTTCGTAACGAAGGCGGTCTGGTTCAATGACTTGAATGTAGGCAGCGCGAGCAATGAGCGCCATCATGGCTAAGGAAATGCAGAAACAAACCGTCACAAAACGCCACTTAATAAAAGTTGGCGCTTGCTTCTTGGCTCGCTGATTACCGGCTTTCTTTTTTCCCTTAAACACTTATTGGCTCACTATGATTTCGCGCTTGCTGTCAGGACGAATCATGTCCTGATCCTGCCGCGCCATACCTTCGACGCGACTGTGTTCTGATAGAGCATGTTCTTCAAGGAGCTGATTTCGCCATTCAACATCAAGGCGCTCTCTCTCCATGAGCAATTGATCATTAGCAGCGATGACTGAACGCGTTTGTTGCGTGGTGTACACCACGCCCAACGCTGACAGCAACACCAGGACGAACAAGACCAACGGGATCCTACCGACAGTGATAAGGTCATGCGCGATTTGCTTTGTTAGTCCTGGATTAGACGACATTAGTCACCAAGCTTTTCGGCGACACGAAGCACGGAGCTGCGTGAACGCGTGTTATCAGATACTTCGGTATCAGAGGGCTTCAAGGCTTTACCTACTGGCTTCATTGCAGCACGACCCAAAGCACGGATCTGCACTTCAGTCAGTGGTACACCGTGTGGCACATCTGGTCCTTTACTTTGTTTGCGAATGAAACGCTTCACCAAGCGATCTTCCAACGAGTGGAAACTGATAACTGACAAACGTCCTTCCGGTGCAAGCACATTCAGTGCGCCTTGCAGTGCCGTTTCGATCTCATCCAACTCACTGTTGATGTAAATACGAATGGCTTGGAAGCTACGCGTTGCTGGGTGTTTCTTTCTGTCACGAGACGGTGCTGCGTTTGCAATCAAGTTTGCCAACTGCAACGTGCGCGTAATAGGCTCTTTTTCTTCGTCTTCACGATGGGCAACAATGGCGCGCGCAATGCGTTTCGCAAAACGTTCCTCACCAAAGACTTTCAAAACCCAAGAAATGTCATCCGCATCGGCTTCTTGAAGCCATTGCGCGGCAGAAACACCTGATGTTGGGTCCATGCGCATATCTAACGGGCCGTCACGCATGAAACTGAAGCCACGCTCCGGATCATCCAGTTGCGGAGAAGAGACACCCAGATCTAAAAGCACGCCGTCGATTTGACCGCTTAGCTCAAGCTCTTCAATGTATTGTTGAATGCCAGAAAAAGGCCCATGAATGATGTTAAATCGTGGATCGTCGATCGTTGCCGCTTCTGCAATGGCTTGAGGATCACGATCGATACCGTAAAGGCGGCCGTTTTCGCCTAGGCGAGACAAAATTTGGCGACTATGACCACCACGGCCAAACGTACCATCGACATAAATGCCATCGGGTTTAATTGCCAAACCATCAATGGATTCATGGAGAAGGACGGAAATGTGTGAAAACTGCTCTGACATAATTTTGATTACCTAAAGCGAAAGTGCGTTGAGTCTATCACTCAACGCCTCTGCAGAATCGGCTTGAAGTTGAATATCGTTATCGATTTGCTGCTGCCATTTATCGTTATTCCACAACTCAAACTTATTGAGCTGTCCCACGAGCATTGCTTTGCTGTCTAATCCTGCGTAATCACGCAACGTTGGCGCGATCAAAATGCGCCCCTGACCATCCATCTCACATTCGAAGGCATGGCCAAGCAACAGACGTTGTAGACGTCGCTCTGCAGGGTTTAAGCTCGATAAGCGCGCAAGCTTTGCTTCAATGCGCTCCCACTCAGGCAAAGGGTATAGCAACAAACAGGGAAGCTGATGGTCTATGGTGCAAACAAACACGCCATCGCACAGCGTATCGAGCTCTTCTCGATAACGTTTTGGCAATGCCACTCGACCTTTCGCGTCAAGTGAAATGGCGGATACGCCCCTTAACATGCAGTTTGAATCCCTTTCACACCAGAATATCCCACTTTATTCCACAATTTCCCACTTGAAGTGTACGTATCAGGCAAAAAGAAAGTCAAGCAGGCGAACAGCGCAATACTCCGAAAAACGCAGCGATCACGTCGCGAATTCAATAGCTTGAGCGCTAGAAAAGACTGCTCACTTTTTAACCGCACGTTATTCCCAGAAGGTGTTTCATGAATAGAGAGGGTCAATAAAACGAAAGAAGGCGAGCTAATGCTCGCCTTCTGGGTATGATTTGAGTTGGCCTATAAGCCGGGTTCTGTACCGTAAACGGTGGTAACCATTCGTCTAGGCCTGCAATCGCTCACAGGCTCCAGCAACCTACCCGTCCTCAACGCGGGCCGCGCCAATGAGGACCTATTTGGTCTTGCTCCGGGTGGAGTTTACCGTGCCACGAACTGTTGCCAGCCGCGCGGTGCGCTCTTACCGCACCCTTTCACCCTTACCTGTGAATACTATAAATAGTAAACCATCGGCGGTTTGCTCTCTGTTGCACTGGTCGTAGGCTCGCGCCTCCCAGGCGTTACCTGGCACCCTGCCCTTTGGAGCCCGGACTTTCCTCCCCTCTGTCAGTCTCCCAAGGGACATCAACAAAGCAGCGGTTACCCGGCCAACTCAGGCGGCGGATTATATAGAACTCACCACCAGTAATCTAGCGTTTCGTTGCGACTTATTACTCTAGATTGTCCAATCCCCATTTATAGAGGGCATTTTTCTTCACGTTATACAGTTCTGCGGCAATCGCAGCGGCTTTTTTCAATGGTAACTCTTTGGCAATCAATGCAACGGCGTTCGTCGCGTCGATAGGCAAATCGTCTTTCTCTGCACGGTGACCCGCTATCAGTAATACCATTTCACCACGAATACGGTTGCTGTCTTCGCTCAACCATTCCATCAACTCACCCAGAGGTGCGCCGTGAATCGTTTCGAAAGTTTTCGTTAGCTCGCGCGCTAACACCACCATACGGTCGGCACCCAGCACCGCTAACATGTCATCCAAAGTATCAGTAATACGGTGCGGCGATTCATAGAAAATCAGGGTGCGTGGGTCTTGCGCCACTTCAGTAAAGCGATCACGACGCCCTTTACTTTTTGGTGGCAAAAAGCCTTCAAAACTAAAACGGTCAGAAGGTAACCCCGACGCGCTCAATGCAGTGATCACAGCACAAGGTCCTGGCAAGGGCACAACTTTTACACCTGCCTGACGACAACGGGTGACTAAGTGGTAACCTGGATCAGAGATCAACGGCGTGCCCGCATCAGAAACCAGCGCAATAGTTTGTCCAGAGACTAACTTTTCGATCAAAATGTCTGCTTTTTGCTGCTCGTTATGGTCATGCAGCGCAAAAGTTCGGGTCGTGATACCAAAATGCGACAGTAGTCTTCCTGTATGACGGGTATCCTCGGCAGCGATGATGTCAACTTGCTGCAAAATTGATAATGCACGCTGGGTGATATCTCCCAGGTTTCCGATCGGTGTCGGCACGATATATAAAGTTGAGACGTCAACCATGGTTGAAGTTTCATCAGTCATTTGTTTCACAACCCTTCGGCGATTAATATAGAGGGCAACAAGTTACGGACAGAAGATGTTCATGCGTAAAATAACCCATAAGTGCAAAAGTGTATCACGAGTTATCTCTCCAATCGCCCTAGCATTGGTGCTTTCGGCGTGTGTGACCACTCCCCCCGCTCCTCCGGAGCCTCAGTATGACATCACGGCTCCTGCGCTTGAGTCGTCAACGTTCTACTTATTGAAAGCCGAAACCACTGCTGGTGAAGAGAAAGCAGACTGGTATTTATTGGCATTGAAAGCATTAATTGCAGAAAAACAGTTCGCGCAAGCGGATGTTTTAATTGGTCGTTTGGCGAAACTGCCTCTCACACCGTTGCAATTGTCAGAATGGCAGCTAGGCCGTGCCGTGTTGCTTCAACAAAAAGAGCAGCCACAAGCGGCAGCCGACAGTTTGAACTTTTTACCTAACTGGCAATTACCTGCGCTTCAATATCAGCGTTATTACCAATTAAAGGGCGAATTGTACGAACAAGTCGGTAATATTTCGGGTGCGGTACTCTCGTACACCGAAGCCTCACCTTACCTAACGAACAGCTTTGACAAGCAGCAAAATTGGGATCGTGTATGGGATTTGCTGGTTCAAATGCCATCAAGCCAATTGAATGTACTCTCGGCCAGTGGTAACCCAATCTTGAATGGTTGGGTAGAGCTCGTCACCTTGTTGCGTCAACACGCTGGTCATCCAGCCCTTCAACAAGAAGCGCTGAATAATTGGTTAGCTGCAAACCCAAGCCATCCAGCAAACACCTATTTGCCCGCAAACCTTGAAACGCTGCAGGCGATGGACATCATTCGTCCTGACCGCATTGGTGTTCTGTTGCCATTGAGCGCGAAATTTGCAGCCCAAGGTGAAGCCATTCGAAATGGATTCGTGCAAGGTTTGTTAGATGATGAATCTGGTGTGTCTCAACCTTCTGTGATGTTTTATGACACCAATGGCCAGTCTATGACTGACATCGTTGCTCAGATGCAAGCAGATGGCATTCAGTTCGTTATTGGCCCATTGCAAAAAGACAAAGTGGACGCGTTTTTGAGCGCCAGCCAAAACACGCTGCCGACACTCGCGCTAAACATCCCCAAAGACGAATCGTCAGTAGGTGGCACGTGTTTCTTCACGCTCTCACCCGAACAAGAAGCCCAACAAGCAGCGCTGCACATTGCACAAAACAATCACAAATTCCCTCTCGTGATTGCACCAAACAATGGTTTCGGTAAACGTGTCAGCGATGCCTTCTCAAAAGAGTGGGAAGAAGCAACAGGCGAAAAAGCAGAAACCGAATTCTTCAAAAACCGCGCCGCGATGCAAAAAACGGTTCAACGTGTCTTTGGTTTAACTGAAAGCCAAGGCCGTATTCAGCAAATGAACCAAATCCTAGGTTTGGACATGGAAGCTGAGCAACGCAGTCGTCGTGATATTGATGCGGTTTACCTTGTTGCAAATGCCGGTGAGCTAACTCTGTTGAAGCCGTTCATTGAAGTAGCCATCAACCCTGACGTGCAACCACCCAAACTTTACGCGAGCTCTCGCAGTAACAACCGCATTAACGGTGTCGGTGAAGTCGGTGAACTACGTGGCATCGAATTCAGTGATGTGCCTCTGCTGGTCGAAAACAATCACCCTGCCGCTGCACGTTTCCATCAGCTTTGGCCTGGCCTCGACAACGGCATGACCCGCCTTTACGCGTTGGGCATGGATGCGTACTCCCTGATTGAAGCGCTGCCTCAAATGCAGGCACTACCAGAATACCGCTTCGAAGGTCAGTCTGGTGAACTATCGTTAGGAGAGCAGTGCACAGTGAATCGCACCGTGTCTTGGGCAATGTTTGGGGACCAAGGTATTGTTTCTGTTAAATAAGAAACAAACTGGCGATCACTATGAAAATGAAGCGTGCCGCTACCTACAGCGGCACGGTTTAACCCACTTAGGCAGCAATGCGCGCTTCAAACAAGGCGAGCTTGACCTCATCATGCGCGACGGTGCTTGTATCGTTTTCGTTGAAGTGAAGTTTCGAAAAAAATCGTCATTTGGCGGTGCTGCCGCCGCCATTTCTTCCCAAAAGCAACAACGCTTATTGCGTGCAGCCTACCTTTGGCTCGCGAATAAGGGGTTATCTGCGACCAGCACAGAATTTAGATTTGATGCCGTGACTTTTGACGGCGGTGTAAACGCTGTAAACTGGGTGAGAAACATTTTAATCGAAGGGTAATCAATGCTAGAGAGCATTAAAGAAAGCTTCACCGAAAGCATTCAAACACAAATCGCAGCAGCAGAGGCGCTGCCAGAGCAAATATCCAAAGCAGCGATGGTGCTGGTTCAGTGCTTACTGAACGGCAACAAAATCCTATGCTGTGGTAACGGCGGCTCTGCAGCCAATGCTCAACATTTTGCCTCGTGCTTATTGAACCGCTTCGAAACGGAACGCCCTAGCCTTCCAGCACTCGCACTGACCGCTGATACGGTAACACTGACCGCGGTTGCCAATGATTATCACCATGACGAAGTATTCTCAAAGCAAGTACGCGCCTTCGGACAAGGCGGTGACGTATTACTTGCCATTTCAACCAGTGGTAACAGCAAAGACATTATCAAAGCCATGGAAGCCGCAGTAACCCGCGACATGGCAATTGTGGCTTTTACCGGCAAAGATGGCGGTGAAATGGCAGGACTTCTCGGCGAACAAGACGTTGAAATCCGCATCCCATCCCAACGCACAGCTCGCATCCAAGAAGTGCACCTCGTGACACTTCACACACTGTGTGACCTTATCGATCAGAATCTTTTCCCTACACACGGTGAATATTGATTTAGGAGAGTTGTGATGCTCAAGAAGGCGCTTTTATTGACAGGTATTTTGGCACTCAATGCCTGTTCGCTCGTGTATGAACAAGATACACGCAGTGCTAAAACGGAATGGACAGATACACAGCTTTCAATGGAAGTAGCAGGCATTGCCAACAAAGCGCCTTACCAAGGAAACTCACGCATCAATGCGGCAAGCTACGACGGTAAAATACTGCTCGTAGGGCAGGTATCAAGCGATGAGCTCAAACAATCCCTTGTGAGTAAAATACGCGAGCTTAAAGGTGTGGAAACGGTTTACGATCAAATCCGCATTAAAGCACCATTGTCGCTGGCTGATGTGAGTAAAGACACATGGCTAACCACAAAAGTTAAATCAGCACTGATTGGCAGTAAGAAGCTACGAGACGTGAGTATCAAAGTCATCACGGAAGACGGGGAAGTGTTCTTGCTGGGGTACGTCACCCGTGAGCAAGGCAACGAAGCCACAGAGATTACACGCAACCTAAGTGGTGTAAAACAGGTCATCAAAGGCTTTCAGTATTACGAGCCTAGCGCGACACCTGCCGCCACAGAGGAATCACCTTAACTCAGCGTGCGTGGTAGTCACTTTAAGAGAATAAAAAAAGCAGCCAATTGGCTGCTTTTTTTATTTAACAATTGTCAGCGTCGGTCTTGGCCTTGGCGGTTCTTCGTCTGGAGTTTTATCTTGGCTTTCGCTACGTGTTGATGTGTAGCTTTCAGGCTCAGAAGATTCACGAGACTCAGTCATCGCATCCACATTCTCCAGTTCTGCTTGATAAGCAGGCTCTGGGTCAAACATGGTGCCAGCGCCGTTTTCACGGGCATAAATTGCCAGTACAGCGTACATAGGTACGTTGACTTGCATTGGTCGGCCACCAAAACGTGCATTAAAGGTCACGTCGTTGTTACCGAGCTCAATATTGCCTACTGCACGTGGCGCAATATTCAATACAATTTGACCGTCCTGAACATACTCCATAGGGACATTCACAAACGGCAAGGTTGCATCTACCACCAAGTGTGGCGTCAAATCGTTATCAAGAAGCCAGTCGTAAAACGCCCGCAATAAATACGGACGTCTAGGCTTAAGGTTTTCTTCGCTCATTACTGACCAGCTAAACGCATCTCGCGTTCTGCTTCGGTCAATGAAGCTAAAAACGAATCTCGTTCGAAAACACGTGCCATGTACGTTTTCACTTCTTTTGCACCAGGACCGCTTAGCTCAATACCCATAACAGGTAAACGCCATAGTAGAGGTGCAAGGTAGCAATCTACCAAACTAAATTCTTCACTCATGAAGAATGGGTATTCCGCGAATACAGGAGCCAGTGCCAGCAGTTCTTCACGAAGTTGACGACGTGCTTTATCTGCTTCTTCTGCGTTCCCTTTTTCGATTTTCTCAACCAAGGTGTACCAGTTACGTTCAATGCGGTACATCATTAGACGGCTGTTACCACGGGCAACCGGGTAAACAGGCATCAATGGTGGATGCGGAAAACGCTCATCCAAGTATTCCATGATGATATTCGCGTTATACAACGCCAATTCACGGTCAACCAGAGTAGGAACCGAATTGTATGGATTCAGGTCTAGTAAATCCTCTGGTAGGTTATTAGGATCAACAAGCTCAATCTCGTAGGTAACACCTTTCTCAGCAAGAACGATGCGCACCTGATGGCTATACATGTCTGATGCGTCAGAATACAACGTCATCACCGAGCGTTTATTGGCAGCAACAGCCATTAACCCCTCCAGAATATTTCATCATTAGAAAAAACAATGGGAGCTCATGCCCCCATTGTGGATCAGCAACTCACTAGATTAACCGATCAGTGTACGTCACGCCAATATTCTTTCTTCAGGAAAATGGTCAATACTAGGAAAATCAACAAGAAGCCAATTACCCAATATCCCATTTGCTGACGTTCAAGCTTGTTTGGCTCACCGGAATACTCTAGGAAGTTAACCAAATCACGAACAGCTTCATCAAACTCATCAGGGCTCAGTTCACCGTTACCCATTGATTCAATGCCAACAAACTCGTCTACCATCTCACCATCAACCATCACTGACTTGTATTGCTTAACAGGCGTCCCCTGAAGCTCTTCAAGTACGTGAGGCATACCAACGCTCGGGAAAACAACGTTGTTCACCCCAAATGGGCGAGAAGGGTCTGCATAGAACGAACGCAGATAGGTATAAACCCAATCTGTGCCACGCACGCGAGCAACTAGCGTAAGGTCTGGTGCAGGCGCACCAAAGAACGTCGCTGCGTCATCCGTTGCGATGGCATTCTTAACAAGGTCACCGATTTTGGCGTTTTCATCAAACACCAAGTTTTCCATCATCAAGTTGTTCGGAATATCCAAGTCATTCGCAATACGCTCGTAACGTTGGTATTGCGTTGCGTGACAGCCGAAACAATAGTTCATGAACAACTTTGCACCGTTTTGCAAAGAGGCTTTGTCCGACAAATCATTGTTAGCTGCGTCCAGTGGCACTTTCGCACCTGCGGCTAGCGCAAGAGAAGGCAACAACGCGAACAAGATTACAATCCACTTCTTCATTAGTAGTTCACCCTCTCCGGTAATGGTTTTGTTGCTTCGTTCTTGCTGTAAACAAACAGCATCACAAAGAACATGAAGTAACCAAAGCTAAAGATCTGAGCCAACAGCGTATACAGGCTAGTGGCAGGCAATGTACCCAACACACCCAGAGCAATGAAGGAGATAACGAACTGAACAATGTTAGCAAGGTGCAACTTGCTGCGATAACGGTAAGAACGCACTTTACAGCGGTCCAACCAAGGCAGAACAAACAATACCGCGATAGACAAGCCCATGAGCACAACACCGGTCAGCTTATCTGGAACCGCACGCAAAATGGCGTAGAACGGTGTGAAATACCAAACTGGCGCAATGTGGTCAGGCGTTTTAATCGGGTTAGCTGCTTCAAAGTTAGGTGGCTCAAGGAAGTAGCCGCCCATCTCCGGATTAAAGAAAATCACATACGCAAACAAGATACCGAAGCCAGCGACACCGATGAGATCTTTCACGGTTCCATAAGGGTGGAACGGCACAGAATCGATGATGTCGTATTTCTTGGTGTAGTCCTTATGGAATGGAAACTGCGTTTCGTAGCCTTCGCCTTTCGTGCCTTTCGGCAATTTAGTCTCTATCCCATCAGGGTTATTCGAGCCGACTTCATGCAACGCAAGAATGTGCAAGACAACCAACAACAAAATAACAATCGGCAATGCAACAACGTGTAACGCAAAGAAGCGATTCAGTGTTGCACCCGAGAGGACGAAATCACCACGAATCCAAAGTGTTAGGTCGTCACCGATAACAGGAATTGCACCAAATAGCGAAATGATTACCTGCGCGCCCCAGTAAGACATTTGCCCCCAAGGTAGCAAGTAACCCATAAAGGCTTCTGCCATTAGCGCGAGGAAAATCAGCATACCAAACAGCCACAGCAATTCGCGTGGTTTTTGGTAAGAGCCGTAAATCAAGCCACGGAACATGTGCAGATAAATCACAACAAAGAACGCAGATGCGCCCGTTGAGTGCATGTAACGAAGCAGCCAACCGTATTCAACATCACGCATGATATATTCAATTGAGGCAAACGCACCTTCCGCTGAAGGGTTATAGCTCATGGTTAGCCAAATACCCGTCAGCAACTGATTCACTAGAACCAGCATGGCTAACGAGCCAAACAAGTACCAGAAGTTGAAGTTCTTCGGCATTGGGTATTCGGACAAATGCTTTTTATATGCATTTATCGCAGGAAGGCGTTTTTCAAACCAGTTGAGTAGATTTTCCATTACGCATTCCCCTCATCAGCACCCACCAAAATACGGTTATCATCAAGATATACGTATGGCGGTACAACTAGGTTTAGTGGTGCTGGAACACTCTGGAATACACGTCCGGCCATATCAAACTTAGAACCATGACATGGGCAGAAGAAACCAGATGTAACGCCTTGAACCTGTTCTCCGAAACTGTCAGGGAGATACGTTGGTGAACAACCAAGGTGCGTACAAAGACCAACAGCGATAAATATCTCTGGTTTTATCGAACGATACGCACCAGTGATATATTCAGGCTGCTGAGGCTCTTGTGATTCAGGATCACGAAGCTTGTCACCAATACCATTTAACTCTTCCAGAGTCTGCTCGCCTCGACGAACAACCCACACAGGTTTCCCTTGCCAAATAACCCTGATTAACTGGCCTTCTTCTACTTTACTAATATCGACTTCGACCGGGGCTCCTGCCGCCTTTGCTTTGGCGCTAGGGTTCCAAGACTTTAAAAAAGGCACAGCGACTGCTGCTGCACCTACACCACCGACCACAGCGGTCGATAAAGTCAAGAAACGGCGTCGGCCCGAATTCACTGGCGCATTGCTCATCCAACATACTCCCATGTGCTCCCGCATGGATTTTTATAACTGTCCTTATGCGTCCCTGGAGCTTACGGCTAACTCAAAATAAGAATTTCTACGGCGTACAACTGAGTAAATCGACTCAATATAACCCACTAATACGTCGCCTAAATGATAAGGAAAACCCCACTTTTTGACAAGATAAAGCTACCTTTTTGTAACAAATGTGAGGGGCACACCGTTTTTTAACCTAAGCCCTAAAAACCAATTTTTTCAAGGTGGATGTCAATATTGAGATGTCGCGAGAAATGTTGAGAAAGCGGGATTTTAGCGAAGACGTTAAGAAAGGTGAGGAAATTACGGAAACAACAGATATAAAAAAGCCTGGCATGAGCCAGGCTTTTTGGTCCAATGTTCTCCGGATAAAATCCGGAAGCGAATTAACGCTTAGAGAACTGTGGACGACGACGTGCTTTACGTAGACCAACTTTCTTACGTTCAACTTTACGAGCATCACGTGTAACAAAGCCAGCAGCGCGTAGCGCAGGACGTAGAGATTCATCGTATTGCATCAGTGCACGAGTGATACCGTGACGGATCGCGCCAGCTTGACCAGAAATACCACCACCAGAAACAGTGATGTATAGGTCTAGCTTGTCGGTCATTTCAACCAACTCAAGAGCCTGAAGAACAACCATGCGAGCTGTTGGACGACCGAAGTAGGTCTCCAGTGAACGCTGGTTGATTACGATGTTACCGCTACCCGGTTTAATAAATACGCGAGCTGCGGAGCTTTTGCGGCGACCAGTGCCGTAGTATTGTTCTGCCATTGTTAAATCCCCTTAGATGTCCAGTGCTTGCGGCTGTTGTGCCGCGTGCTTGTGCTCAGTACCCGCGTAAACTTTAAGTTTACGGAACATTGCACGACCTAGAGGACCACGTGGCAACATACCTTTAACGGCAAGTTCAATGATCATTTCTGGTTTCTTCGCGATCAGCTTGTCGAAGCTGATTGACTTGATGCCACCAATGTAGCCAGTGTGGCTGTGGTACATCTTGTCAGTGAATTTCGCACCAGTTACGGTTACTTTGTCCGCGTTGATAACTACGATGTAGTCACCAGTGTCAACGTGCGGAGTGTACTCCGGCTTATGCTTACCACGTAGACGAGATGCGATCTCAGTTGCGATACGACCCAGAGTTTTACCTTCTGCGTCTACAATATACCAGTCGCGTTTTACAGTTTCTGGTTTAGCAACGAAAGTTTTCATGCTAATAAATTACCCGATTATTTAAAAATTTCACTTAAGGAGCGAATGCTCCCACTGTTAAGAGCCCATTCAGCGCCCCTTCGAGCGGTGTACCCTCGGCCTAAGCCTTTCAACAGTAACGGTGGGTTGCGGGATTATAGAGAAGGGTGTAGAAAAAATCACCTTTTTTTCTAAAAAAGTCCTGACTTTTTCATCGGGTCGCTAATAACAATGTTATAGCAGCGCCAAGCCTTGCTACGGAAGGTGTTCCAACGCCAAATAATCATGGCTTTGCATCTCTTTTAGGCGAGAACAACACCTTTTAAACTCAAAATTCAGCCTGCCATCAACATATAATGTTGTGAGTGCCACTTCTGCGGAAATAATGAGTTTCACATGTCGCTCGTAGAACTCGTCAACCATGGCAATAAAGCGTCTTGCTGCATCATCTCTTGATGCCCCCATCTGAGGAACATCAGACAGCAAAACCGTGTGGTATAAGCGTGCAACCTCTATATAGTCAGATTGGCTGCGCGGGCTATCACACAAGGTGGCGAAGTCGAAATGCACCACACCTTCCGCTTCTCTTACCGTCAGTAATGGTCGGTTGTTTATTTCAATGGTGTGATGCGAGTGCATCGGCTCTGTCGCTAGCTGACAAAAGTAGCTTTCGAGGTTGGTATTGGCTTTTTCATCTAAAGGGAAATGGTAAATTTCCGCTTGTTCCAATGTGCGTAAACGGTAGTCCGTTCCAGCATCAACATTTACCACATCGCAATGTGCGTTTATTAATGCAATAGCAGGAAGGAAACGCGCGCGCTGCAGCCCGTTTCGATACAGCTCATCAGGCACGATGTTGGACGTCGCGACCAAACAAATGCCGCGTTCAAACAAGGCTTCCATTAAGGTGCCGAGGATCATGGCATCGGTAATGTCGGAGACAAAGAACTCATCAAAGCAAAGAATGTGCGTTTCATCAGCCAGTTTATCGGCGATTTTCTGCAAAGGGTCGACCTGACCATCGAGCATGCTAAGTTCATGGTGAACCCGGTGCATAAAGCGATGAAAGTGCATTCGCATCTTTTTGTCGAAAGGCAAGCTGTCAAAGAAAGTATCAACCAGATACGTCTTTCCTCGTCCAACACCGCCCCAGAAATACAACCCTTTCTCCGGCGTTGTGTTCGTCGATTTCTGGCCAAACAAGCTTTTTAGAAATGACGGTTTCTCTTGCGGTGTATTCACTCGCTTCACAAGGCGATGGTACAAATCATCAAGCAGCATTACCGCATTTCGTTGAGAAGCATCCTCAAAAAAATCGGGGCGTTGGAGGTCTTTATTGTATAAATCTAGCGGTGTCATTCCTTGAACCTAACTGTGACTGAAGACATCTTTGTTCTCAAAATCAATAGTACCACGCTCAACTTTTGCCATGTATAGTGAACCGACGCATTTAAGGGATTCGTAACTACTTGAGCTCTCAAAATCAGAGTAGCAGCGTGGTCCTATTAATCATCTTGCATCTAAAAACTTACTAAAGAACATCAAGGAGCATTCATGGCTGAAATCAACATCATTGCTTTTGGAGCCCTCGGCATTGTCATTGGCTTCTTAATCGGCCGTTTCATGAATCGTGACAATACGCAGCAAAAGGACTTAAAAAAAGAACTTGAAAAGTCACGTTACGAGGTAGAACAGTACCGCCAAGAATTGGTGGATCACTTTGCACAAAGCGCAGAGTTGCTCGACAACATTTCACGTGACTACAGCAAGTTGTATCAACACATGGCAGCAACGTCTGCAGAGCTGATGCCAAACTTGCCTGAACAAGACAATCCATTCGCCAAACGCATCAGTAAATTGTCTGACGTTACGCCAGAGGCTGATAGCGATACGTCACAAGAGCAACCGCGTGACTACTCTGGTCAAGCAACCGGTTTGTTAAAAGATGCTGAAAAAACCAGCAAAGCGAGTTAAGTCGGTCACACTTCTTAATTGAGGTAGCATTGAACTTTTTCAAATAATCCCCACTCTTACATCGTACCGATACAGGGGAGTGTTTATGAAAAAGACGTCTTTGCTTACTTTGAGTGCAATTGCACTCGCCATTAGTACAAGTATTACTGCCTTGCCTGCAACTGCCGCATTACCGATGGCCGTTGCAGGTGAGAGCCTTCCAAGTCTGGCGCCGATGCTAGAAACTGTCAGCCCAGCGGTTGTCAGCATTTCTGTGGAAGGTAGCCACACCTCTAAGCAACGTGTTCCTGAGTCTTTCCGCTTCTTCTTTGGCCCTGATTTTCCGTCAGAACAAGTCCGTGAACGTCCTTTTCGTGGGTTGGGATCTGGCGTCATTGTTGATGCAGGAAAAGGCTTTATCGTCACCAACCATCATGTCATCGATGGCGCGAATAAAATCCGTGTACAGCTTCATGATGGTCGAGAGTATGACGCAGAACTGATCGGTAGCGACAGCATGTCAGACGTCGCCTTGCTCAAGCTCGAAAAAGCAGAAAATCTAACAGAGATTAAATTTGCAGATTCCGATGCCCTTCGTGTTGGGGATTTTGCCATTGCCATTGGTAACCCATTTGGCCTCGGGCAAACCGTCACATCCGGTATCATTTCGGCGCTAGGCCGAAGCGGTCTGAATCTCGAAAATTTCGAGAACTTCATTCAGACCGATGCCGCCATTAACAGCGGTAACTCTGGTGGTGCGTTGGTGAACCTCAACGGTGAACTCGTCGGGATTAACACGGCCATTTTGGGCCCTAACGGCGGTAACGTGGGTATCGGTTTTGCCATTCCTGTCAACATGACGAAAAACCTCGTCGAACAAATCCTAGAATTCGGTGAAGTTCGCCGTGGTGTGTTGGGTGTTCAAGGCGGAGAGCTCACGTCTGAGCTTGCGGAAGCCTTCGGCTATGAAACCAACCACGGCGCATTTGTTAGCCAAGTTGTTCCTGATTCTGCAGCGGCTAAAGCAGGCATTGAAGCTGGCGATATCATCATCTCCGTCAATGGCAAAGAGATCAGAACATTTGGCGAACTGCGCGCGAAAGTCGCTACGCTTGGTGCGGGTAAGAAGGTCAAACTGGGTTTGATTCGCGATGGTAAAGATAAAACCGTCACTGCTACGTTGAAAGAAGCAGGCATGGTGAAGGCAAAAGCCGAAACCTTGCATGAAGCATTAACTGGCGCGGAGCTCGAGAACTATAGCGAAGGCAAGGTGAAAGGTGTACGTGTTGCGCGCGTAGAGAAAGACTCGATTGCTGCGCGCTATGGCTTAAAACAAGGGGACATCATTGTTGGCCTGAACCGTAACGACGTGAACAATCTTGGCGATTTCCGCAAGCAATTAGAGAGTAAACCAAACGTGCTTGCCTTAAACATTGTACGCGGTGAGTCGACGATGTATTTGGTCATTCGCTAAAACTCTTTACGGAAATTCAGGGGCCTGAGTTCATCAGGCTCCTTTTCCCTCTCTACTCATGTCCACATTTCAGTGTTATGCTCATCGACTTAATATCAACGAGATGATTGAGGAGTAGCATGCTAGCTTTTATGACGCGTTCCGTCGTTTATGGCGGCCTTATCGCCGCACTTTTACTGCTGGCTATTCCGTCCCTTCGCACGGGTCAATTGGTCTCGGACGCGACCCTTTCGCAATTTGAACCCGATGCCTCCTTGGTGTCTTACAACTATGCCGTTAGACGCGCCTCCCCTGCCGTCGTCAACATTTATACCCGTCGTTACAGCAGTGAAAATCGTCTGCAGCTCAATGCTGAAGGGCTAGGCTCTGGCGTGATCATGAGCGACAAAGGGTACATAGTGACGAACTATCACGTTGTCGCTCGCGCGGATCAAATCATCGTCGCGTTACAAGATGGACGGATCAGCACAGCGCAGTTAGTGGGTAAAGATCAACGTACCGATCTTGCCGTGCTCAAAGTGGATCTTGAAAGCCTTCCAGTGATCCCCTTCAACGACAGCTACGATCCTGCTGTCGGTGATGTTGTACTCGCCATTGGTAACCCCTACAACCTTGGGCAAACCACCACTTTTGGCATCATCTCTGCCACTGGTCGTCCTGGCATGAGCTTTAATCGTCAACAAGATTTCCTGCAAACCGATGCGGCTATTAACCGTGGTAATTCTGGCGGTGCATTGGTGAATAGTCGCGGCGAACTTGTTGGTATCAATACCGCCTCTTTCCAACAAGCAACGGACATCGAAACCTACGGCATTTCTTTCGCTATCCCCTACTCGCTCACCGTTAAAATCATGCAAAAACTGATTGCTGATGGACGCGTTATCCGCGGCTACATTGGCGTTGATGGCCGAGAAGTGAACCCTGTGATGGCACGTTTACTTGATGCTGAACAGCTAAGCGGCGTGATGGTGGCGGCAGTTGAGCCAAATGGCCCAGCAGATCGTTCAGGGCTGCGCACTAATGACTTGATCATAGAGATCAACAATCAACCCATTCATGGTTTTAGAAACGCACTCGATATTGTGGCTGATATTCGCCCAGGCACGGTTGTGCCGTTTAAAGTGATTCGAGAAGGTAACACCATGGAGTTGATGGTGACGATTGGAGAAGAGCCCGTTCGATAGCCGCGTGTTTCATGATGACTGTCTGCGCGCAGGCATTTGCGTAAAGCCACACTCACCAAACTAAACAGACAAAAAAAGGTCGCCTCGGCGACCTTTTTGTTTTTATGGCACATCACCTTTCGGTTAGCAGCAACCGTTAGTCACTGAAGCGTTCAATATGAACACCCAGCTTTTGCAGTTTGTCTTCGATGTGCTCGTAACCGCGATCAATATGGTAGATACGGTCAACAATGGTTTCGCCCGTTGCAATTGCACCTGCAATCACCAAGCTCGCCGATGCACGAAGATCGGTCGCCATCACTTGCGCGCCGCTCAGGCCATCGCAATCACCACAAACCACTGTGTTACCTTCAATTTCAGCATGTGCGCCCATACGTTGAAGTTCAGGCACGTGCATGAAACGGTTTTCAAAAATGGTTTCGGTAATAATACCGGTGCCTTTTGCCATCAAGTTCAATAAGGTGAATTGCGCTTGCATGTCAGTAGGGAAACCTGGGTGCGGTGCAGTGCGGATGTTCACCGCTTTAAGCTCGCGATCCGTCATATCAAGCGAAATCCAATCTTCGCCTGTTTCGATAGCTGCGCCCGCTTCTTCGAGCTTCGCCAATACTGCTTCGAGCAGTTTTGGTGATGTCTTATGACACGTCACTTTACCGCCTGAAACTGCAGCACCTACCAAGAAGGTACCTGTTTCAATACGGTCAGCCACTACGTCATGATAGCCGCCACCAAGACGCTCAACACCTTCGATAGTGATGGTGTCAGTACCCGCTCCGGTGACTTTCGCGCCCAGAACGTTCAAGAACTTCGCACAATCAACGATTTCAGGTTCACGTGCTGCGTTTTCAATGACCGTCGTGCCTTCAGCCAATGTGGCTGCACACATGATGGTGACCGTTGCACCCACGCTGACTTTATCCATGACGATGTGCGCGCCTTTCAAGCGGCCATCAACGTGTGCTTTTACATAACCTTCATCAAGGGTAATGGTGGCACCAAGTTGCTCCAAACCATGAATATGAAGATCAACGGGACGCGCGCCAATGGCACAGCCACCAGGCAGTGATACTTGGCCTTTACCGAAACGCGCGACCAAAGGACCTAACGCCCAGATAGACGCACGCATGGTTTTTACGAGATCGTACGGTGCACAGAACTCGTCGATGTTGCTTGCGTCAACATGCACTGAGCCATTACGCGATACTTTTGCGCCCAAGCGGGAAAGCAGTTCCATTGTCGTGTCAATGTCACGCAATTTAGGAACGTTTCCAACTTCCACTGGCTCTTCAGCCAACAGTGCAGCAAACAGAATAGGGAGTGCTGCATTTTTAGCACCAGAGATTGTGACATCACCACGCAGTGGGCCACCACCGTGGACACGGAATTTTTGCATGCTGTTCCTCTTGGACTTATAGCGGTTGCATCAGTTTTTTATCACGCGCCCATTCTGCGGGCGTCAGCGCCTTAATACTTAGCGCGTGAATAGCATTTGTTCTGATGTGCTCCATCAGCGGTCCATAGATAGTCTGTTGTTTTTTGACACGAGACATGCCATCAAACATGTCGCCAACAGCGATCACTTCAAAGTGGCTGCCGTCGCCTTTTACAAGGAGCTCTTCAAATTCAAACGTCGATTCAAGAATTGCTTTAATTTCTGATGGTTCCACGATCATTCCTCATCAACCAGTGTGTTATCACCGGTAAATAGACTATCTACATTACTCAGTTGCAGCAGCACAGTAAGCTGAGCAGGCACATGACAAAGCGTCAGTGCTTGCCCATTGTCTTTGAACTGCTGATGCAAATGGAGCAACATCGCCATCCCTGCCGAATCCACGCGCTTCACCTCTGAAAGATTGAGAGTGACAGCACTTTCCTTTGGAAACCAATCGGCAAGGCGGCTCCAAAATGGTGGAACTGTGTCACGATCAAGCTCTCCTGACAAGCAGTAATGGCCATTTGTGTCTTTACGCCACGCTAATGGCTCACTCACGATGCACCTTCACTTTTGCTGATCGGTTTTTTAGCACGCGTCTCTAGCTCAGCAGCGACGGCTTCAACGCCATTTTTGCGTAATTGACCACTCCACTCGCTCGCTTTTGTATTCAGCATACTTACGCCTTCAACCTGAACGTCAAACCCCTGCCACTCATCGGTTTTGCGATTTTTGCGCAGTTTAAAGTCTAGGCGAATTGGCGGGCGGGCGTTGTCTGTAATATCAACCCGAACAGACACAACTTTGCGTTTAGGATCAATCGTCTTCACTGGCTCAACAGTAACAAGCTGATCGGTATATTCCGTTAAGATTTGCGCATACGACGCCACCAGATATTCATAAAACGCGTCAGTAAACAGGTCGCGCTCTTCTTTCGATGCTTTTCTGGCTTGAGAACCGAGTACCTTCAATGCCGCATAGCGAACATTGATGTACGGCATGAGTTCTTCTTTCACAACAGCACGCAGTAGCTCAGGGTTTTCCTGATACGCGTCTTTATCTTTCTTCAATCGGCTGAATGCATTCTCTGCTACACCATTGATCAAAAGGTAAGGATTACTTGCATCTACCGCTGCCATACTTACCGACGACACCATCATCGTGATGGCAGCCATCGCTAGCGTTATCCATTTTTTCATCGCTATTTACTCCTTGTCGCTGCCAACGCTGTAAAGGAACTGACCAATCAAATCCTCTAGCACGAGCGCGGAACGTGTATCTTCCAGCAAATCACCGTCTTGTAGAACATCGATGTCTTCATCCAAAAAACCTGGTCGAATGCCAATGAATTGCTCGCCAAGTAACCCTGAGGTCAAAATGGCGGCAGAACTGCTTTCAGGGAAGAAACCGTACTTACGTTCAATTTCCAATGTTACCGATGGCACATAATCGGGCGCAGTTAATGAGATGTCACTAACACGACCCACAACAACGCCGCCCACTTTCACCGGCGAGCGAACTTTTAATCCACCGATATCATCAAAGTGCGCTTCCAGCGTGTAATAGTCTGAGCGAGAGAAGCTCTTCACATCTGCAACTTGAAAGATAAGCATCAGCACAGCTGCAATGCCTGCCAATACAAAAGTGCCTACCCAAAATTCTGTTTTACGATTCTGTTGCATTTAACTAGCTCCCAAACATCAGCGCGGTAAGAATAAAATCCAAACCCAACACTGCTAACGACGAATGCACGACGGTACGTGTGGTGGCACGGCTGATCCCTTCTGATGTGGGGATGGCATCGTAACCATTAAAAAGTGCTATCCAAGTGACGGTGATAGCAAACACCACACACTTGATGAATGACTGGCCAATGTCATAGCCCAACTCAACGGAGGACTGCATGACGGACCAATAGCTGCCATAATCGATGCCTTTCCAATCGACACCCACAAGCTGTCCGCCCCAGATCCCAATCATCATGAAAATCATCGCAAGGAGCGGCATTGAAATCACACCCGCCCAAAAGCGTGGCGCGATAACGCGACGAAGTGGATCGACAGCCATCATTTCTAAGCTTGAAAGTTGTTCGGTGGTTTTCATCAAACCGATTTCAGCCGTCAACGCTGAACCGGCTCGCCCCGCGAACAGCAGCGCAGTCACAACAGGCCCCAGTTCACGAAGCAACGACAATGCAACCATTTGCCCTAGTGAGCTTTCTGCGCCGAAATCTGCCAACACAAGGTAGCCTTGTAGGCTTAATACCATGCCAATAAAAAGGCCAGATACCATAATGATGGCGAGTGAGCGCACACCCACGGAATACAGTTGAGTAATTAGCAGCGGGAACATTTTCTTGGGCTGCGGTTTACCCACTAAGGCGCCAAGCAACACAAAGGTTGCGCGACCCATTGTTCGCGACACCGCCATGGTGCGAGCACCTAGCGCTTGAACCATATTCACGATCACGAGAACAGCTCCTGTGTAATATCACTGGCAGGATAACGGAAAGGCACGGGCCCATCGGCATCGCCTTTGAGAAATTGACTCACGCGAGGATCGGGATTGTCACGCAAAGATTGTGGTGAACCTGATGCAATGATTTTACCGTTTGCCAAAAGGTAAACATGATCAGCAATGCTCATCACTTCTGGTACATCATGCGAAACGACAATAGAGGTTAACCCCAATGCTTGGTTGAAGTTACGGATCAATGAAACCAACACGCCCATAGTGATAGGGTCTTGCCCAACGAACGGCTCATCAAACATGATGAGTTCCGGATCAAGCGCGATGGCGCGGGCAAGTGCAGCTCGGCGTGCCATTCCACCAGACAAGCTGCTCGGCATCAATTTCGATGCACCACGTAGCCCAACTGCTTCCAGCTTCAGCAATACAATGGTTTTGATAAGAGATTCAGGCAGTTCAGTGTGCTCACGAAGTGGGTACGCCACATTGTCGAACACTGTCATATCAGTGAACAACGCACCTGACTGAAAAAGCATACTCATGCGTTTACGCGCTTCGAAAAGCTTACTGCGTGACAAGGTAGGAATGTCATGACCGGCGAATTCAATGCGCCCGCTGTCTGGCTGAAGTTGACCCCCGATCAATCTCAATAGCGTCGTTTTACCGATACCTGATGGACCCATGATCGCTGTGACCTTGCCCACTGGCACCGTTAAACTTACATTGTCGAAAATAACCCTCTCATCCCGAGAAAAGGTTAGGTTGCTGATCTCAACCAGATTTTTAGGGCTCATAGCAGGGCCTTCGGTGGTGATTCATTCACGAGTTAAGTGGCTGATCATAGAGTGAGTGTGCGTGCAAAACAAGTAATTGCACAGTATTCATTTGCAATTTTTTGGTCAAGTATTCAACAGCGTTTAATGACGCTTTGTCTTTATATATATGCACTTTTTCAATTTAAAAGGCCTCCGACGAAGCACCTTGACGCAAAAGTTGGATGAAAGGCAATGAAACGCAAGGATTCGAAACAGAAAACCCGTGTGATTGAACAAAACACAACATCGCCGAAATTACGTGTCCATATCCGTCATTAGTACGCCGTTTTCCTTCACATTTCTTCAATAAGCGGTCAGAATTGCGGTTCTATACAATTCGACAGATCCATTCAGAAGGTAATTAAATGTTTGAAGCGACCGCCATCCTCGTCGTCGGCCTGTGTTTGTTAGTGTGGAGCGCTGACAGATTGGTCTACGGTGCTGCCGCTATTGCCCGCAACGTTGGCATCTCCCCGCTTGTCATCGGTATGACCATTCTTGCGATGGGCAGTTCCGCACCTGAGATGGTTGTTTCCGCCACAGCAGCTCTGAGTGGCAAAACTGATACAGCTGTTGGAAATGTGCTCGGTTCAAACATTGCAAACATCGCCCTTATTCTCGGTGTTACCGCGCTTATCAAGCCCCTCTCTATCAGCTCTGGCATTATTCGACGTGAACTCCCGCTGATGCTGGGTGTCACTATCGTTGCTGGTGCGATTTTGTGGGACAACCACTTGGGCTTTTACGAAGGCGTGCTTCTTGCTGTTCTGTTTGTCGGCTTTTTGCTTGCGATGATGAAGATTGGCAAAGAAAGTGGCGAATCCGATCCCATGCTTGCTGAGCAAGAAGCTGAAATCCCAAATGGCGTGAGCAATGTATCTGCAGGCATTTGGGTCGTTGTCGGCCTTGTTCTCCTTATTTTCAGTGCTGACATGGTGGTTGAATCTGCCGTAATAATCGCAAAATCGTTTGGCATGAGTGATTTGGTGATTGGCTTGACTATCGTCGCTGTCGGCACGAGTCTGCCTGAACTTGCAGCCTCTATCGCTGGTGTATTGAAAGGCGAAGATGACCTCGCGGTAGGAAACATCATTGGTTCAAACATCTTCAACATTCTGGCAGTAATGGGCATTCCGGGGATTTTGAACCCTTCAATGCTTAATCCACTGGCGATGGATCGTGACTTTTATGTCATGCTCGCCGTGTCTGTTTTGTTGTTTTTGTTTGCCGTTGGTAAGTCCCGTATTATTAATCGCTGGGAAGGTATCGCGCTGCTGATTTGCTTCGTCGGCTACCAAGGCTATTTGCTTACCGATATGGCAGCATAACTCGGATACGCTATGACTGATTTTGATTTTCGCCAAGCTGGCACCACAGTATTGAAAACCGAACTCGATGCGATTACACAGCTCGAGCAATACATCAATGATGACTTCGTAAAGGCATGCCAACTTATCCTGTCAGCCTCAGGAAAAGTGGTGGTAATGGGCATGGGGAAATCCGGCCACATCGGCAATAAAATTGCCGCAACCTTTGCAAGCACTGGCACCCCTTCGTTTTTCGTTCACCCAGGAGAGGCCAGCCATGGCGACTTGGGCATGATTGAAAAAGGCGATGTGGTTTTGGCGATTTCAAATTCTGGCGAAGCCTCTGAAATACTTACCTTGCTGCCTGTGGTGAAACGCCGCGGCATAGCGCTAATTTCAATGACAGGAAACCCTGCATCGACCATGGCGCGATTGGCGCAAGTGAATTTGTGCATTAAGGTACCCAAAGAAGCCTGTCCGATCGGCCTTGCACCGACATCCAGCACCACGGCTACATTGGTGATGGGCGACGCACTTGCTGTCGCACTGATGCAAGCAAAAGGCTTCACCGCTGACGATTTCGCCCTTTCTCACCCAGGTGGTGCACTCGGGCGTAAACTGTTACTTCGTATCTCTGATGTCATGCATGCGGGCGACAACTTGCCGACCGTACTGGTGACAGCAACGATTCGCGATGCCTTGCTTGAAGTGTCCGCAAAAGGCCTAGGCATGACCGCCGTGATTGATGATAAAGGTGCACTTTGCGGCATCTTTACCGATGGCGATTTACGTCGCCTTCTTGATCAACGCCTTGACCTTCATGAAACCTGTATTGGCGATGTGATGGGTGAAAACCCAACCTGTGTCGATGAAGACCTACTTGCAGCCGAAGGCCTCAAGCTAATGGAAGAAAAGAAAATCAATGGTTTGCTCGTGACGCGCCAAGGTATCTTGGTGGGGGCACTTAACATGCATGATCTTCTTAAAGCAGGAGTCATGTAATGCAAGAGAACTCAAACAACACCATGGCAACCGAAAACACCGTCGATACCCTTTACGGACCTGTCGCGAAACGTGTTTTTGATGTAGCCGCTGGCATTAAGCTGTTGATTTGCGATGTTGATGGCGTCTTTTCAGATGGCCGTATTTACATGGGCAACGATGGCGAAGAGCTGAAAACATTCCACACTCGCGACGGGTATGGCATTAAATCGCTCATGAATGCAGGCATTGAAATCGCCGTGATCACAGGGAGAAAGTCCGCCATTGTAGAGCGTCGAATGTCAGCGTTAGGCATTAAACACATCTACCAAGGCCAAGACGACAAAGCCACTGCATACCAAGATTTGGTCGCACAACTGGGGATCCCAGCAGAAGCGACCGCATATATTGGTGACGACCTTATTGATTGGCCTGTTATGTCATGTGTAGGCTTGTCTGTCTGTGTGAAAGATGGCCACCTCTTACTGGCAAAACGTGCCGACTTGGTTACACGTATCCCCGGCGGTTATGGCGCAGTACGTGAAGTGTGTGACCTGATTCTAGAAGCCCGTGGCGAGCTCGATGCGCACAAGGGATTAAGCATATGATGCTGCAACGCCTTTGCATTGTGGCATTGCTCGGCATCTGCAGTTATGCAGGTTATTACCTGCTTGGCCAGCACTACCTCGACACAGAAGCACAAGTCACACCCGATGCAGAAAAGCCACTGTTCACTGGTGATGACATTAAGTCCACCAGCTACAACGAGCAAGGCATTCGTAGTTACACGCTCGATTCTAGCCATATTGAACATTATCAAAAGCTAGACGAAACGCATTTTAATGAACCTGTGTTGTGGACGTTTAGCGACGGTATCGCAGAAGAATGGCGGGTTAGCTCGAATTTTGCCGTCTTAGAAAACGGTCGTTATCTAGTGATGACAGGACGCGTCCGGATCTTTAACCTATTGCCTAATGCGCAAATTAAAGTCGTGACGACAGACGAATTGACACTCGACCTTACTAGCCGGGATTTTTGGTCGGACAAAGAAACTGAAATTACCGGTGTAGGCTTTCAAACCCACGGACAGCGGGTGAAAGGCAATTTTGGCTCCCATCAGATGGAACTGATCGAACAAGTGAAAAGTAGATATGAACAAAAAACTCAATAATATTTTCGCCTTTCTACTGCTCCTCATTTCGGGTAGTGCATTTGCGCTAACCAGTGATTCTGAACAACCTATTTATATTGATTCAGACACGCAGAATTTGGATCTAAAAACCAATACCGTCATCTTCACGGGTAATGTGTATTTGCGCCAAGGTTCAATCCGCTTACACGCAAATAAGGTGGTTGTCACTCGCCCTAGTGGCAGTGAAGGAACCGAAATCATTGATGCTTATGGCAAACCTGCTACGTTCGAACAAACCATGGACGACGGCAAAAAAATCAATGGTGAAGCATTTGACCTTCAATATGAAGTCGCAAAAAGCTTCCTAAAAATGCGTAATCAAGCTGTGCTCACCCAAGAAGGTGGCAACAAGGTAGAAGGTCAATTGATTACCTACCAAATCGACAAACAGCAGTTGGTTGCTGAAAGCGACTCTAACGGTCGTGTTACCACCATTTTGCAGCCGCAAACAAAACAAAAGAACTAACACTTCATGGCCATACTTACCGCTAAGAACCTCGCGAAAAGCTATAACGGACGCAAAGTCGTTACCGACGTTAGCCTTGAAGTTAAATCCGGCGAAATCGTTGGATTGCTTGGCCCAAACGGAGCGGGGAAAACCACCTCTTTCTATATGATTGTGGGCTTGGTCGCACGCGACGAAGGCTCAATTCACATTGATGATACCGACATCAGTATTCAACCCATGCACAATCGTTCTCGTATGGGTATTGGCTATTTACCGCAAGAAGCGTCTATCTTTCGTAAGCTGAGTGTTTACGACAATTTAATGGCGGTTTTGCAGACGCGTTCAGAAATGACCAAAGAAGAGCGTCAGGATAAAGCGGAAGACTTGCTCGAAGAGTTTAACATTCAGCACATTAGAAACAGCATGGGTATGGCACTCTCTGGTGGTGAACGTCGCCGCGTCGAGATTGCTCGAGCGCTGGCCGCGAACCCTAAGTTCATCTTGCTTGATGAACCGTTTGCCGGTGTTGACCCGATTTCCGTTATCGACATTAAAAAGATCATTGAGCATCTTCGCGATCGTGGTTTGGGTGTGTTAATTACCGATCACAACGTACGTGAGACACTGAGTGTGTGTGAACACGCCTATATTGTGAGTCAGGGACATTTGATTGCTCATGGCACGCCTGATGAAGTCCTTAACGATGAACATGTAAAACGTGTCTATCTTGGCGACCAGTTCAGGCTATAGTTAAAAGTAACGGTTGGCGAATCGTTACAACAACAAGCACTGATAATTTAAAATAGGAAAGGTGCCAGAATAACTATGAAACCCTCGCTTCAGCTCAAGCTTGGCCAACAACTTGCAATGACGCCGCAACTGCAACAGGCAATTCGTCTGCTGCAGCTTTCGACGTTAGATCTGCAACAAGAGATTCAGGAAGCGCTTGAAGCAAACCCTCTCCTTGAACAAGACGAATTGGGTGATAATGCATCAGACAGCGACACATCTGATGATTATGACAATAACGAGCAGGTCAGTGCTTCCGCTGATAGCGATGACAACTTAAATCGTGAGGACAGCCTCGATAGTTCAGACGCCCTCGGCCAGAAAGAAATGCCCGACGATCTTCCTGTCGATACCACGTGGGATGATATGTACAGCGCCAACACAGGCAGCACAGGCATTTCGCTCGGTGACGACATTCCGGTTTATCAAGGTGAGACAACCGAAACACTCCAAGACTACCTAAACTGGCAAGTGCAATTAACCCCGTTTACCGAGGTGGATCTTGCAATTGCTACCGCCATCATCGATGCCGTCGATGACAAAGGCTACCTTACCGTTACCGCTGAAGACATCCTTGAAAGCCTTGGCGCTGAAGACGAAGAAGTTGAGCTTGATGAAGTTGAAGCCGTACTCAAACGGGTTCAACAGTTCGATCCGCTAGGCGTTGCATCTCGATCACTTCAAGAGTGCTTGTTGATCCAATTGGCCTCTTTTGCTGAAGACACGCCATGGCTGACCGAAGCAAAAGCCGTGCTAAAAGCACACATGGATCTTCTTGCGAACCGCGATTACCGTCAGATCATGAAAGAAAGCAAACTTCGCGAGCCTGAACTCAAAGAAGTGATGCAGTTAATCCACAGCCTTGAACCACGCCCTGGCAATCTGATCGTCACCAACGAGGCTGAGTATGTCATTCCCGACGTGTCCGTGTTCAAAGATCGCGGAAAATGGGTCGTACAAATCAACCCAGATAGCGTGCCAAGACTGAAGGTAAACCAACAATATGCCGCGCTGACCAAAAGCGGGTGCAGCGCCGCCGATAGCCAATTTATTCGCAGTCATCTACAAGATGCAAAATGGCTGATCAAAAGCTTAGAAAGCCGCAATGAAACCCTGTTGAAGGTTGCACGTTGTATCGTTGAACATCAGCAAGATTTCTTTGAGTACGGCGAAGAGGCGATGAAGCCAATGGTGCTTAACGACATCGCACTCGCAGTGGAAATGCATGAATCCACCATCTCTCGGGTCACCACCCAAAAATACATGCATACCCCAAGGGGTATCTTTGAGTTGAAATACTTCTTTTCTAGTCATGTCAGTACTGACAATGGCGGCGAATGTAGCTCTACGGCAATTCGTGCGCTGGTCAAAAAGTTGGTTGCCGCCGAAAATCAGGCTAAACCACTCAGCGACAGCAAAATTGCCACACTGCTGGCGGAACAAGGTATCCAAGTAGCACGTCGAACGATTGCAAAATATCGTGAGTCTCTTGGTATCGCACCGTCAAATCAGCGCAAGCGCCTTATCTAGGCGTCTCTACAAAGAAGGAAGATGTTTATGCAAATAAATCTCACCGGTCACCACGTCGAGATCACCGAATCCCTCCGAGAGTATGTGATGCAAAAGTTTGATAAGCTTGAGCGCTTTTTTGAGCATATTAACAACGTCCATGTCGTGCTTAACGTAGAAAAACTCCAACAAATTGCCGAAGCGACGCTTCATGTCAACAACGGCGAAATTCATGCGAAAGCAGACTCAGAAAACATGTATGCGGCCATTGATTCGCTTACGGATAAGCTGGTTAAACAGCTAAACAAACATAAAGAAAAGATGAATCACCATTAACCATGGAACTTAAAGACGTACTTAAGTTGGACTGCACCAAAAGTGCAGTCCTTTGTTCAAGTAAGAAACGTGCACTTGAATTGATCAGCGAGTTGGCCGGCAACCAATTAGACCAAAACCCGCAAAAACTGTTCGAGTGTATCCTAAGCAGGGAAAAGCTAGGGAGTACGGGCATAGGGAATGGAATCGCCATTCCCCATGGCCGTATATTCAATAGTGACCAAGCTGTCGGCGTGTTTATTCAGTGTGCAGAGCCTATCGAGTTCGACGCCATTGATAACCAACCTGTTGACCTCTTGTTCGCACTGCTCGTTCCGGATGAACAATGCAAAGAGCACCTCAAAACGCTGTCTTTGATTGCGCAGAAGCTTGGCGACAAGCAACTGTGTAAACGTATGCGTAATGCCAGCTCTGACCAAGAACTCTTCGACATCATTACTGGTGAATAGCGAGACAGGGATCCCAGCACCATGCAGTTGAAAATCGTAAGTGGCCGTTCAGGCTCGGGAAAATCTGTCGCACTTCGCGTACTTGAAGACTTAGGCTATTACTGTGTCGATAACCTTCCCGTGAATCTACTCCCACAGTTCGTGAATGCACAAACGGATGATAGCTCCAACATCGCCGTGAGTATTGATATCCGCAACATGCCTGCTGATCCTGATGAAATAGCCCAAACACTGGCAAAGCTTCCTGCTGACCTTGATGTTGATATCTTTTTCTTAGATGCAGACGACAAAGAGCTCGTTAAGCGCTTTAGCGAAACACGTCGCCTACACCCACTGAGCAGAGATAACTTATCGCTCGAACAAGCCATCGAAAAAGAAAAGCTTCTACTAACACCACTTAAAGAACGCGCAGATAAAGTGATCAACACGTCAAAGCATTCTGTGCATGACTTGAGCGAAGCTGTACGTTCCTTGGTATTAGGGAGAACCAGTCGCGATTTGGTGATGGTGTTTGAATCCTTCGGGTTTAAACATGGACTCCCATCTGATGCTGACTACGTTTTCGATGTGCGTTTTCTACCCAACCCTCACTGGGAGCCATCGTTAAGGCCACTAACCGGTCTTGATGAACCCGTAAAAATGTTCCTCGCTGCCGAGCAAGACGTCGCGATGCTCATTGCCCAAATCAAAAGTTTCCTCGAATCTTGGCTGCCTGCCCTAGAAAAAAACAACCGCAGTTACCTGACCGTGGCCATTGGCTGTACAGGTGGACAACACCGCTCTGTGTATATCGCACAGTTCTTGGCAGACTACTTCAAGGCAAATGGACAGCAAGTGCAAATCAGACACAGAACACTTGAGGGGAAAGTATGACGCAGTGCAGTAAGGAAGTGTTGATCAGAAATCGCCTTGGTCTACATGCACGTGCAGCGGTGAAACTCGTGGAACTGGCGCAAAGTTTCGATGCAGAAGTCACCATATCCAAAGCAGAACAGGCAGTTACCGCTGACAGCGTGATGGCGATTTTGTTGCTTGATTCTAGCCAAGGTGAACAAATCACGGTATCGGCACTCGGCCCTGAGGCACAAAAAGCACTTGGCGCAGTGACGGCATTGATTGAAGCAGGCTTTGACGAGGAAAACTAACCTCGTCCTATTCCCTACACACCAGCCCACTCGCTCTCATTTCAACACAGATTTGGCAAAGACAGTCTTACGAGATTGCGTTAATATTCATTTCATTGCGCCAACCGCCGTAAACCGGACAATTCCATGGCAGAGAATTACGAAGTAGAACAGTCTAATCAAACGCATCAAACGTTGCAGGAAGTTAGCCGTGCAATCGACAACGGTATGTTTGTCCATGTCCGACGTATGCTCGAAGACATGGAGCCGGAAGACATTGCACACCTGCTCGAAGCGTCTCCTCCAAAGAGCCGTCTGGTTCTCTGGCAATTAACCGATCCCGAAGAACAAGGTGAAATCCTCGAAGAGCTTTCGGAAGATGTCAAAGATGGCATCATGGTGCGCATGCAGCCAGAGCAATTGGCCGCCGCAACCGAAGGCATGGACACCGACGACGTCGCTTACCTGCTTCGAAGCCTTCCCAATCACGTGTCTCAAGACGTTCTTGCGCAGATGGATACGCAAGATCGTGATCGCGTAGAACAAGCACTCGCGTACCCTGAAGATACCGCCGGCGGTATGATGAATACCGACGTGGTCACCATCCGCTCCGACGTTACCGTCGACGTGGTACTGCGTTACCTGCGTATGAGAGGCGAACTCCCTGAAGCAACCGATGCCTTGTATGTGGTGGATGAGAATAGCCGCCTAATAGGCTCTCTACCGATTACTACGCTGCTAACGACACAACCCGACACCGAAGTGCTCGATGTCATGGAAGACTCGGATGAAGCCATCCCTGTCGACATGGACGATGGCGAAATCGCGAGCTTGTTCGAACGTCGTAACTGGGTATCCGCACCGGTTGTTGATGAGCAACACCAGCTCGTTGGTCGTATCACTATCGATGACGTCGTTGATATCATCCGTGAAGATGCCGAACACTCCATGATGAGCATGGCGGGTTTGGACGATGAAGAAGACACTTTTGCGCCCGTTTTAAAATCGGCGCGTAGCCGTAGCATTTGGCTGGGGGCCAACGTCCTCGCCGCATTGGCTGCAGCATCTGTCTCCAACCTGTTTGAAAATACCCTTGAGCAAATGGCCGCCATTGCAGTGCTCATGACCATCGTACCGTCGATGGGTGGCGTTGCGGGTAACCAAACCGTCGCGTTGGTTATTCGTGGTTTGGCGGTTGGTCACATCGGTGATTCCAATACCCGCTGGCTATTAACCAAAGAAGCGTTAGTGGGTCTGCTCAATGGCGTTATTTGGGCATGTATCATTGGTGGTGTTGTCGTGCTTTGGAAGGGCAACTGGATACTCGGAGGCATCATCGCCGCCGCCATGATGGCAAACCTTATCATCGCAGGTGTCGCGGGTGTCACCGTGCCCATCATGCTCAAGAAGATGAAAATCGACCCCGCCCTCGCAGGCGGCATGGCACTGACCACCATCACCGACATGGTCGGCCTCTCGGTCTTCCTCGGCCTCGCCACCTTATTCTTGGTATAACAAATTATCCAGATAGCAAAAAGCCAGACGCAAGTCTGGCTTTTTTGTGTCTTTAATATCGTCAGATATTAAGGCGTTAGCTCTATAACGCCCGAATAACGCTAAAGCTTTAACGTTACAGCTAGGCGGCAATTGAATACGTCTTCATGAGCTTAGTAGGCTAAGTGATTGAAGCGGATGAAAGCAGCCAACAACGCTGTAGCGTTAAAGATGACGCGTTATTTATTCGCCGCCGATTTTCATCGACTCAATTAATATCGACCCCGTCTGAATCTGACTACGCAGCTCAGTGTCCGACCCTACCGCAACGATTTGCTTGTACATGTCAGCCAGGTTACCGGCGATGGTAATCTCCGTCACTGGGTATTGGATTTCACCGTTTTCAACCCAGAAGCCTGCGGCGCCACGTGAGTAATCACCGGTTACGATGTTCACGCCTTGACCCATGAGCTCTGTTACCAACAAGCCTGTGCCAAGCTCTTTCAGCATTTGCTCGAAGTTTTGACCGGTGTTGCCCACGAACCAATTGTGGATCCCCCCAGCATGACCCGTTGGCTGCATACCCAATTTACGGGCTGCATAGCTGGTCGCAAGGTAGGTTTGTAGTTCACCGTTTTTGATGATGTCGAGATCGCGGGTAAACATGCCTTCGCTATCAAACGGCGCACTCGCCATGCCTTTTAGGATATGTGGGCGTTCATACACTTCAAACCATTCCGGCAAGATTTGATGACCCAGCTTATCCAATAGGAAAGACGATTTACGGTACAAACTCGAGCCGCTAATCCCCATAACAAGGTGGCCAAGCAAGCCCGTGGCAACATCTGCCGCGAACATCACAGGTGCGTGGCAAGTCGCAACGCGACGCGGTTCCATACGAGAAATGGTGCGCTCTGCCGCTTCAATACCCACTCTTTCAGGGGTCCAAAGGTCAAGTTTGTCGCGCGCAGAGGTATAGCTATAATCGCGCTCCATCCCTTTGCTGTCTTCGGCAATCACACTGCAACTGATGCTATGACGGCTCGACGCATAGCTGCCTAGCATGCCATGGCTGTTACCGTATACACGCACACCGTAGTGGCTGTCGTAGCTTGCACCATCACTGAATTTGATGCGTTTGTCGTGCTCCAAGGCTGCACGCTCGGCGGCGATCGCTTTCTCTGCCGCATGATCAGGCTCTGGCTCATCAGGGTAGAACAAATCAAGATCAGGGTAGTCATACGCCATCAACTCAGCAGGCGCTGGGCCAGAAAAAGGATCTTCGGACGTGTAGTTAGCAATATCCAATGCAGCCGCAACAGTTTGCGCGATCGCTTCTTCTGAAAGATCAGAGGTTGACGCGCTGCCTTTACGTTGACCGCGATACACAGTAATACCCAACGCACCATCGCTATTGAACTCAACGCTTTCCACTTCGCACATGCGTGTTGCCACACTGATACCCGTGGTTTTCGTGATCGCCACTTCAGCAGCATCTGCTTTCTTACCTGCTAGCTCCAATGCGCGACTCACTGCAGCTTCAAGTTCTGTGCGTTGCTGAGCAACCTGTTGTTTCACGTCCATAAAGTCTTAGATAAATGTATGTTGTTTGTAAGCATACCACTCGTAGCGAAGACAATGCTTAAAAAACACCAGCAAAATTCGACATTCTTGATAAGATACGCTGATCAAGTAAGTGACAACCTCGGGAAAGATTATGGGCCGTAAAAATAAACGTGAGCCTTGGGAAGAGGAAGAAGAAATCATCTGGGTAAGTCGTTCCGAGATGAAACGCGATATGGAAGCGCTACAAGCACTCGGCACTAAGCTGATTGAACTTAAACCTTCTGTATTGGAAAAATTCCCTCTGACAGAAGATCTTCGCATTGCGATCTCAGATGCGCAGCGTTTTGAAAAAGAAGCGCGCCGCCGTCAACTTCAGTTGATTGGTAAGCTCATGCGTCATGTTGATGCAGAAGCCATCCAAGCAGCGTTGGACAAGCTGAACAATAAACACGGTCAGCAATCCATCGAACTACTGAAATTGGAAAAGCAACGCGATCGCCTGATCGTGGAAGGTGACAAGATGATCAACGAGATCGTCGACAAACACCCTGCTGCTGATCGCCAAAAGCTACGCCAACTTGTTCGCCAAGCGAAGAAAGATCAAGAAAGCAATAAACCGTCTAAAGCCGCTAAAGAACTGTTCCAGATTCTAAAAGCGCTAAAAGCAGAAGACGAGTAATTCGACGCTTGCTGTCAGAAACGCAAAAAGCCAGACCTCGGTCTGGCTTTTTTGTACTGGGTACTGGGTACTGGGTACTGGGTACTGCAACGATTCTTTGAAGATAGGAAGCACTATCAAGCTTTTGCTTTTTGCCCTTCCCAGCGCCTAGGATCTTCTCTTCCTAGGCTCTGCTCTATCTTCTTATTCCGTTCCACCCACCGTCATCGCATCCAGCTTCAACGTTGGCTGACCAACACCGACGGCAACACTTTGTCCGGCTTTACCACACACACCCACACCACGGTCTAGAGCAAGATCATTACCTACCATCGACACTTGTTGCATGGCTTCAATGCCGCTACCGATCAAGGTTGCGCCTTTCACTGGCGTGGTTACTTTGCCGTTTTCAATCAAGTACGCTTCGCTGGTTGAGAACACAAACTTACCAGACGTAATATCAACCTGGCCGCCACCAAAGTTAGGGGCATACAAGCCATATTCAACGCTGCTAATGATGTCGTCCGGCGTGCTTTCACCCGCGAGCATGTAAGTATTGGTCATACGTGGCATAGGTAAGTGCGCATAGGATTCACGACGACCATTGCCCGTAGGTGCAACGCCCATCAAATGCGCGTTGTGCTTGTCCTGCATGTAGCCTTTCAAGATGCCATTTTCGATCAAGGTATTGTATTGACCTGGCACGCCTTCATCATCGATGTTCAGCGAGCCACGGCGATCTTGAAGCGTACCGTCATCCACAATCGTACATAGCGACGAGGTTACTTGTTGGCCGATTTGACCAGAGAACACAGACGATTCTTTACGGTTAAAATCACCTTCCAGCCCGTGGCCGACCGCTTCGTGCAACAATACGCCCGGCCAACCGGCCCCCAACACCACAGGCATGGTGCCTGCTGGCGCACCTTTGGCGTGAAGGTTCACAAGCGCTTGACGCACCGCTTCATCGGCATAGTTTAAGGCAACGGTTTTTCCATCTTCTTCGGTCAGAAAGTATTGGTAACCGAATCGGCCACCACCACCTGCCGAGCCACGTTCACGACGGCCATCTTTTTCAACCAACACGCTCACAGACAAACGCACCAATGGACGCGTATCGGCCGCATATGTACCGTCAGTTGCAGCGATAAGCACTTGTTCGTACACGCCACTGATACTGACAGACACTTCCTGAATAAGTGGCTCTTTCGCACGAATGTACACATCCACCTCTTTCAACAAAGCAATTTTGTCTTCTTTGCTCATGCTTTGCAGTGGATCCATCGCTTGGTAGATGGTTGGATATTGACGAGTAGCAAAAGCAGACACTTGAAGCTTACCGCCTTTGTCTGCAATACCACGTGCCGCTGTGGCACTTTGCATCAAGGCATCAGCATTGATCTGGTCAGAATACGCGAAACCGGTTTTCTCACCACAAATTGCACGAACACCCACACCACGGTCGATGTTGAAGGAACCGTCTTTAATGATGCTGTCTTCAAGCACCAGTGATTCATGCCAGCATGATTGGAAGTAAACATCACCGTAGTCGATGTTTCTTGCTGCCAAGTGATCAAGTGTTTGGCTGAGTTGACTCTTGCTCATACCCGAGAGGTGAAGCATCGTTTCTTCGACGTGTTCGAGGCTCATTGTGTAATTGCTCTTTTAGCGCTGAAAATGACAAACGTCCCGCGGCAACAGGCCTGTCACCGCGGGACTTATAATAAAATGAGACTGCGCTATTTCAACGCGCATTGCAACCGAGCGTGCTGTAATACCGGCATTTTGGTGCGGATCGCACTGTTGGTTGCCAAATCAATATCAGCCCAAGCGCTGCCGATTTGTTCTTGCAGTTCACTGGCCACTTGACCCCATGGATCGACAATCATCGAATGCCCATAGGTTTCTCGGCCACCTTCATGATATCCACATTGTGCCGCAGCCAATACCCAGCACTGGGTTTCAATGGCTCGTGCTCGCAGTAACACTTCCCAATGCGCACGACCCGTGACTTTGGTGAATGCCGCTGGCACAACAATGATGTCAGCACCACGTTGACGCAACGCCGCGTATAAATGCGGGAAACGAATGTCATAACAAATCGACAGGCCCAATGTTCCAAATGGCGTTTCCACTAGCGCAAGGTTATCACCGGCACGGAAGGTGTCAGATTCTCGGTAACTGCGGTGGTTATCAGCAATATCCACGTCAAACATGTGCAGTTTTTCATAAGACGCACGCAAGTTACCTGCAGCATCATAAACGAGCAATGTCGTGCTCAAGGTACCGTCATGATTGGTGATAGGAAACGATCCAACCACGAGCCAAATCCCCAACTCAAAGGCGAGTTGAGAAAGGCGTTTTTGCAAAGGCCCATGCCCTAGCTCTTCCGCGTATTTCTCGTAATCTTCTTTCTTACCGAACACAATCGCATTTTCTGGTGTAAGAACCAGTCGTGCGCCTTGTGCGCGCAAATGCCTTAGCTGACCTTCAAGAACATCCATATTGTCATCAGCATTCGCACCCGAATTCATCTGTACTACGCCAAATTTGGTCATTAGTTTTTGCTCCCTTGCTGCTCTGATCGCAGGCGCTCTGTGGCCTGCTCTGGTAACGTCACTTCAGCTTTGCGGCGTGAAACTTCCCTGACGACGGGCTCATCGATTGGCCCGGTTACCTGATATCTGACTTGAGTAAACGCATCAACAACTGGCGAGATCACGGTCGTAACTGCGAGTACATAAAGCGCGGTTTGCGGCGTAACTGCAAACGCGGTGAAGACAGGAATGCCGGAGGTGAGATCAGGAATAAAACGGACTTCAGCATTTACCTGATTTTTCGCCAGATTCGCTATCCCTTTTATAAACATATCACCTGCGAGCGCTTTCATCTGGATATTATCCGTGACAACAACGCCATTCGTGATTGACGCACTGCCGCTGATTTCATCAAAAGCCAGTCCATCTTCAAATACGCCCGTAAAATCCAACTGCATTTTTCGCAAAATGGAGTCGAGACTAAACAGACCCAGAAGTTTACCCGCTCCACCAACACCACTGATGTAACCGTCTTCTAGTTTGGTATCTAACATGCCATCCAGGCTGGCAACATTTATCTCCCACGGCACACCATTAAACTCTAATTCCCCTTTGGTGTTAAAGCGGGCATCTTGAATGCCCCCCGTCACCGAGAAGCGTCCCATCAAATCACTGCTGTTTTTACCTTCAACCGTAAATTTAACATGGCTCTGATTCATGCCTTCTGGCGTAAAACGCCAATCACCCATGGCTTTCATACTCAGCGCATTACTGCCTAAAGTGAACTTCGACAGTGTGACTTCATCTTTGTCTTTTAAGAGTTGAGCTTCCACGCGCCCTAAGCGATAACCTTGCAGCCAAAGCTCATCGATCACTAAATCAGTGGCAGGGATTTTCGCCATGATGACGCGATCTTCTTCCGTCACTCGTCCGCTCACGGCCTTTTGAAGTGAAGCGGTAAACGATTCTTTTTTGTTTTCTAAATCAAGGTTGAGGAACAGGTGCTCAATGGATACGGTGAGTAAACGACTGCCATCCCACCATGCATCGCCTGCCAGTTCTTCACTGCCAATCAAAATATGGTAACCGTCGCGTTTTTCTCGCGCGGCAATCGACGCGTTGTTAAAGACCATCTCTCCAGCATGGATCTTGTCAGCTTTGACATTGATGCGCGATGGCGCTGGAAGATCAACAGGCAGTGAATTGTCTTTGCCTTTGTTTTTATCTTCATAGCGCGAAAACACTGAACGCCATGCGTTAACATCGATCGACGGCACATCAACACTGATCGCATTTCCAGCCTGAGGTTTCAGCGCCAATTCACCTTCACCAATCACCATGCGGCTTCGCGTGACTTTGGGAATATCACCCGAAATGTCCACATCCGCTTGGTACTTCAAATTCGGCAGTTCAACTTGACCCACCAAACGCTGGGCATCGCCCGACGCTTTCAAATACCCATGGCTTTTAATGAATGATGATTTACTCAATGGTGCAGGTAAATCAATGCTCATCGCCATCAGATCAGCATCGAGCAACACATCGTAAGTAAAGCCAATGTCTTTGAGTGCAATACCGACGTTTAAATCCCACTCAGACTGGCCTTCGATAAACGACAAATCAGGCAAATCCAACGCCGATTTTAACTTGTCAGCTTCCCACTTTCCGTCGATGTCGATGTTCACGATATAGTTTTCAGATTCCGTTTCGCCTTTGAATCCGAACGTAATCGGTTGTTTGAGCAAGTTAGCGCGAAGCCCTGTTGCCGTCACTTTGTCATTATCAAAGGTGATCTTGCCTCTCACCCTTTCTAAGGTCATTTCAGGACTAACGATCGACACCATGTTCTTGTTAAGCCTGGCGCTTCCCTTCACGTTTACGTCATCGCCATTCAACGGAATTTCGAGGGAAATTGACCCAGCTACCGAGCCGTCCACTTGAACATGGGTCAAGGCGGCGCCGACAGAGTCCACCAGAGGCGTAGCAAGCATGTACTCTCGCAATGTCTCGCCGCTTGCGGCAATGTCTGACGTGATGTAGAGCATGCCGGTATCTTCTGCACTAAGCGACGGTATTTCACCTTTCAGGTTGTAGCCGCGTGCATCCATTAACCCCACGTTGGTCGCGTTGAGATACATGGCATCGTTTTCAAACAACAAGTTCAAATCCAGTTCCGTCAATGTTGGCCATTGCGTATCGAAACTAAACTTGGCTTTACGAAGGGGAACGTCAGCTTGGAACATGCCTTCATGTTCGAGGTAAGGGAACGTCGAAATGCCGCCATACCACAGCAGTTTCGCGTGATCAGCCGTACCGCCACGAATTGCAGCGGAAAGGAAATCGGTTAACTCATCACCCAACGCCAGTGTTGGCAAATAGCGCCAGGTTTCACCCGCATCATTGGCGTTCGCTTCACCATAAAAAGACAGCCACAAGTCGCCCTCTTTGGGAATATCTAGCCTAAACTCGCCCAGCACATTAATGTGAGGCGCACTTACAGACACTTTATCAGACCAAAGCACCACACCTAGGTCATCAAGGTGCCAGTAAAGATTTACATCACCTTGCTGTATATCCAGTGGCGCTTGGAAGAAATCGCCATAAGGCAATTGATCGTCGACCATTGAAAGCGAGGCTTTACCATTAGAGCCGCGCCCCACCACATCAATACCAAGCTTGTGCACTTCAGGCAGGTACGTCCAATGCTGGAAGCCAACATCTGTCAGCGATAATGAATAAGACAGTGGCTGCTCTTTCGCTTGGGCGACACGAATATCTTTGGCCGTTCCTTTTACTGCAAGCGCGGTAATGGCGTTGTCGATATCTTTAGGGATGTCGACCACCTCTCGAAGCGGCAATAACAAAGCCACATCAAGTTCATTGATGTTTGCCGCCCAACCTTGCGGTGAATATATCGCGTTGACCGACAAAGATGGCCAAGGCGCATTCGCGGTTGATACCGAAAAATTTTGGCTCGCAACACGCCATGTCGACGCATCTTGCTTTTCGAGCAGCACTTTACCGCGCTCTATGGTCAGAGATTGGTTTTGTTCTTGCGGGGGCAGATTCCTCGCAGCCAGTTCTGACGGCAAGATTGCTGGCGTATTTGCATGCCAAACCAAATCGCTTTCCGTCAGGTTCAACAAGACGCTTTCTGGCTCGCCTTTTTTCAAGGTAAACCACGCCTCACCACCCACCTTGGCGCTGGCAATAACAATGTTTGGATTGATAAAGCGCTTAATCCAATCTTTCAGGGATAGGTCATCCGCTTTGAGATAGAAGTCGCCATCAAGAGAGGCTAAACCGTTGTGCTCTGAAAACGCGCCACGCACTTCAATAAGGTTAAGTGATGTCCCTTCAACACTCACCACCCCTTGCACATGATGGGTGCCGTTTTTGTTTTCCCACAACAATGAACGCACATCGATGGTTTTGCGCTGTTCAGAAGGAGACAGCACCGTGATGTCAGCATTTTGAATCGAAAAATGCCCGAGCCCAACAAGAAACAGATTCTCTAACCGTTCCGCTAGAGGCTTTGTCTCTTTGCTTTCGCCTTCTGGAAGCTGCGTGACATCTAAAACCAAGCCGTCGATGCTGACATGGGAAAAGGTAGGTTCTCGACGTTTTATGCTCTCAACCACATCGAACTGCATTTCGATGCTGTCTGCGGTTAAGACAGATTGATCGCCATCTGGGGTTGATAAAGAAAGATCGTGCAGAGAAAGTGAGGGAATTAGGTATCGCCAGTGACCTTTTACGGTACTGAAATCGACGTTAAATCCCGTGGCATCACTCGCCCATCGTTGCAGCGGCGCTTTCGCGGTATCTAGGTTTGGAAGAACAATTCGCATAGAAGCCGTGAGCACGGCAGCACTCACGACTAAAACGATCAAGATCCATTTAACAATCAACGCCAAGCGTCGAGCAAAGCTTACCATTTACAGTGTGTTCTCATTACATCATGACGACGTCAAATTGCTCTTGGGTATACAGCGGCTCAACATGGACTTTCACTTGCTTACCAATAAAGACTTCGAGCTCAGCAACAGCATGAGACTCTTCGCCTTCGAGCGCTTCACCGACCGCAGGTGATGCGTACACCACAAACTTGTCAGCATCATACGCACGGTTTACTCGGGTGATTTCACGCAATACTTCGTAGCAAACCGTTTCAATCGTCTTCACGGAGCCGCGGCCTATACACGTAGGACACTGACCACACAGCACATGTTCAATACTTTCCCGTGTGCGCTTACGCGTCATCTCTACCAAACCAAGCTGGGTAAAGCCGTTGATGTTGGTTTTCACACGATCTTTCGATAGCCCCTGCTCTAACGATTGGAGCACGCGCTGGCGGTGCTCATCAGAGTTCATATCGATGAAATCGATGATGATGATGCCGCCCAAGTTGCGAAGACGAAGTTGACGTGCAATGGCGCCGGTCGCTTCCACATTGGTGTTGAAAATGGTTTCTTCGAGATTACGACGGCCAACAAACGCACCCGTATTGATGTCAATGGTGGTCATAGCTTCGGTCTGATCGATGATGAGATAACCGCCAGACTTCAACTCCACTTTACGGTCGAGTGAACGCTGGATTTCGTTCTCAGTATCAAACATATCGAAAATAGGCTTATCACCGGTGTAAAGCTCAAGTTTGTCATTCAGTTCAGGGACAAACTCTTCAGTGAACTCACTGATTGCATCAAGCGTTGCTCGTGAATCGACGCGAATCAGCTTCAACTCCGTGCCAACAAAGTCACGCAATATACGCTGCGCCAAGCCTAGCTCACCGTAAAGCATCGATTTTGAAGGGCGTTTGCTGCGACGCTCCAACACCTTGTTCCAAAGGCGCTTTAAGAACGCGGCATCGTGTGCCATTTCCAGATCCGATGCACCTTCTGCAGCGGTACGGATAATGAACCCGCCCAAATCGTCGCAATAATCAGAGACAATGCGCTTTAAACGCTCACGCTCTTCTTCGCTTTCAATGCGCTGAGATACACCCACATGGGATGCCCCTGGCATAAAGACCAGATAACGGGAAGGCAACGTGATATCAGTGGTTAGACGCGCGCCTTTCGTGCCCAGCGGGTCTTTCACCACCTGCACAACAATGTCTTGTCCTTGGCGTACCAGTTCAGAAATGTCCCTGACTTGGAATTGCTGCTTTTCGTTTTCAGACACACATTCCGTGTGCGGAACAATGTCTGATGCATGAAGGAAAGCCGCTTTGTCTAAACCAATATCAACAAACGCTGCTTGCATACCTGGCAGCACTCGGCTGACTTTACCTTTATAAATATTGCCAACAATACCGCGTTTGGCTTCGCGCTCGATATGAACTTCCTGAAGGTTTCCACCTTCAATCATCGCAACACGCGTTTCAGTCGGTGTTACGTTAATCAACAACTCTGCATTCATAGCTTTTCACCGCGTAATTTTTTGAATTCGGTCAACAGAGCATCTGTCTCAAATAGGGGGAGGCCGACAACAGCATGGTAGCTGCCATCAATGCGCGTTACGAAGCGCCCGCCTAAGCCTTGAATACCATAGCTTCCCGCTTTATCAGCCGGCTCACCACTTTGCCAATAGGCCGTAATTTCTTCATCACTCAATGCTTTAAACCATACATGAGTTGTGACAAGCGTGGTGAGGGTTTGGTTCCGATCAGCAAAGGTTACCGCCGTCATTACCTGATGTTGCCTATCCGACAATTGGCGCAGCATGCGTCGTGAGTCATCAAGGTTTTGCGGTTTTTCAAGCACAGTACCATCACAGACCACAATGGTGTCAGCACCTAAAACAGGCAAATCCGTTGGCGCAGCGTCTACACCCGCTTTGGCTTTATCAATAGACAAACGGCGGACATAGTCCGCCGCTTCTTCGTGAGGTTGACGTTGTTCTTCAACATCAACACGTAAAATAGAAAACGACACAGAGAGCTGTTCGAGTAGCTCTTTTCTGCGCGGCGAGGCAGAGGCAAGATACACGTGAAGCGCAGACATAAAGGCTCCAGATTACTTAATGGAAAACTGACGACGAACGCGACGCAGTAAAAGGAATAGCCATGGCCACAACAGGAAGTTAAGCACACCGGACCAAAGGATATTGGGGTCGAACTGTACATCCGACACCAAATATTCCGCCCAAAACTCTAACACCTTTCCTGCCAGCGTGAGCAACGACAACAGTGCTGCTTGCTGCCAAAGGGACATATTTCTCAACAACTGGAAGTTGAGCGCGACAATATAAATCAGCACCGACATCATGAGGCCACGCACACCGAGCGTCGACCCCAGCATCAAATCCCAAAGCAACCCCAGCACCAACGCCGTCCCGACGTTCACACGATGTGGTAATGCCAATACCCAGTAAAAGGCCACCAGCAACACCCAAGAAGGACGAAACGGGGCTAACTCACCAGGCCAAGGCGCGGCTTGAAGGATCAGCGCAACAATGAATGACAGCCAAATAAGCGTATGACCGCGCACAGTAGAATTAGCCATTGGTGGTCTCTTGTTGTTCTGTAGCGGCATCAGGGTTCACAGTAGGCGTAGCATCGCCCTCTTGTGCACCTTCAAGGCTTTCGTCATTCGCGGGGGCTTCGTCTTTATCGACATTGGTTGGCCACACCAGCAGCAAATAACGCAAGCGATCAAACTGCACTTCTGGCTTCGCATCCACTTGCGCAAACGGACGACGGTTATCAAAGGAAAACGAACTCACCTTAGCCACCGGATACCCTTCAGGGAAAACACCGCCCAAGCCGGACGTGACTAACATGTCGCCCGGCTCAATGTCAGCGCTGCTTGGAATATTATCGAGCTGAATATTGTCGGTTTGGCCTCGGCCTGCCGCAATTACCCGAACATCGTTACGCACCACTTGCACAGGGATCGCATGCGTCGGATCTGTGATCAGCAATACGCGGCTGTTATGCGCCCCAACATAAGAGACTTGGCCGACGATACCGCGCTCATTTAGCACGGGCTGGCCTTCATACACGCCGTTTGTTCGCCCTTTGTCGATCATGACCTGATGCTTGTAAGGATCAGAGTCAACCGCCATGACTTCCGCCACCATCTTGCGCTCATCACGCACAAACGGAGAGCCGAGTAGCTCGCGAAGACGTTGGTTTTCCTGCTCCATTTGCGTGAACAACAACTGACTGCTTCGAAGCATTAGCACTTCTTCTTTCAGCTTGGTGTTATCAATCAACAATTGCTGATGAGAGGTAAACTGACGGGATACGTTATCCAATAAATCACGCGGCACGTTAGAGGCATACTGCAACGGCGCGACAACGGAATTCAGGAGATAACGAAAGTTGGTGAAAGCACCAAGACGACTATCAGCCAGCATAAGGCTGGCTGATATCAATAGAGCGAAAAACAGGCGTAATTGTAGCGATGGCCCACGGCCAAATATCGGTTTCATTCACTTACAACCTGTTAAACCTGTAAATAGGTGGACGCGAATTAATCTTCGCTGAACAGATCGCCACCGTGCATGTCGATCATCTCAAGCGCTTTACCACCACCACGCGCAACACACGTCAATGGTTCTTCAGCAACAACCACAGGGATGCCGGTTTCTTCAGTCAACAGACGATCAAGATCGCGCAGCAATGCACCACCGCCCGTCAATACCATACCGCGCTCTGAAATATCAGACGCCAATTCTGGTGGACACTGTTCCAGTGCAACCATGACCGCAGAAACGATACCGGTTAGCGGCTCTTGCAGCGCTTCAAGGATTTCGTTTGAGTTCAGGGTAAAGCTACGTGGCACACCTTCAGCAAGGTTACGGCCGCGTACTTCGATCTCACGCACTTCATCACCAGGGTAGGCAGAGCCGATTTCGTGCTTGATACGCTCAGCGGTTGCTTCACCAATCAAGCTACCGTAGTTACGGCGCACATAGTTGATGATTGACTCGTCGAAACGGTCGCCACCAATACGTACAGACGATGAGTAAACCACACCGTTCAGAGAGATAACCGCAACTTCCGTGGTACCACCACCGATATCGACCACCATAGAACCGGTTGCTTCCGACACAGGCAGACCAGCACCGATTGCCGCCGCCATTGGCTCATCAATCAAATACACTTCACGTGCACCTGCACCCAATGCAGATTCACGAATTGCACGACGCTCAACTTGGGTAGAACCACAAGGAACGGCAACCAATACACGTGGGCTTGGTCGCATAAAGCTATGATCGTGAACCGTTTTGATAAAGTGCTGCAGCATTTTCTCGGTCACATAGAAGTCAGCGATAACGCCGTCTTTCATCGGACGGATAGCTGCGATATTGCCTGGGGTACGACCCAACATTTGCTTGGCTTCATGGCCTACAGCAGCAACGCTTTTTGGTGAGCCTGCACGATCTTGGCGAATAGCGACAACGGAAGGTTCATCAAGAACAATGCCCTGTCCTTTAACGTAGATAAGTGTGTTAGCGGTTCCTAGATCGATAGACAGATCATTAGAGAACATGCCACGAAGTTTCTTAAACATAATCTTCGGTTAATCCTGCAAGCGTTAAAATTCTTCAAATTCCGCTAAATGTACCAATGCTGACGGGGCGCGGCAAGGCGATGATCTACAAACCTGAATGAGATCAGTCTTTTTTTTCATTCCCCTGTCAAAGTGATGTTTTTTTCACCTTTAAATATGACGCGATCGCTGCCTCTGTAGAAACCAAATGTTCCTATTGCTGACGGATCTTCATTAAAGCTGTCGCCCTGCCAACGGTATTGCAGCCAAGTTTGACGCAGACCACTTTTTGTTGGCGCACCGAGCTTTTGCCAAAACCGAAATTGTTCACGGTTTGGCCCTTTATCCTGATTTGGCGGAATAACGTGAAAGACAGAAGTACCCTTTTCAACACGTTTCGTTTGAACAACCTCATTCGCGCTGTTTTTTAGCACTATCTGAGCACGGTCAGCTTCGACGGTTGTATCACTAAACAGTACATTTTTTTGAGCAACGCCTGCCTCAGTGGAAATATTGGTCGCGTTATCTCGCGCATTTGTCACGAAGTGAGACCCATTGAAGACTTCGACAGTCACAGGCAGGGTTTGTTCACGCGTTAAATCCTGGGTTTCCGTAAACCCTTCAATACGCATACGGCCGAAGAGGAAGTCGCCTCTGCCGAATTTGGCGCCATCGCTTCCCCCTTTGGGATCTGGCACTTTTTCTACGCACTGAGCAGCGGCGTTTTCATCGCAAAACGTAAATCCCGTTCCATCCCGATCAGGTGATTTAACCCCCACAGCAAAACGTAGCGATTCAAAAGGCCCATCTGGCGACGCGCTCTTTTGCACCATCATGCTTCCATCAATCGCGACCTCACTCGCTCCGCCAGCGCCAGCTTTCCATTGCTGCGCGGCTTGTGAAGGTAATGCGGGATGCGACCACCGAGAGGTCATATCAGACGCATCATGAACCGCCCAGTCTTCAAATGCGGCTTTGTCATTGGCCCCTGAAAACACATGGTAATTTTTAACGGGCTTGTTGTCCGTCGTCATCGCATGGATAACGTAATTGCCACTAAATGGCTGTTCGAGATAGGTAAACCCTTTACTCTCATCATCATAGGCTGGATCAATTCCGGGATTTATTCTCGCACTGAGGCCAAAATGAGACGGGTAGAAACGGCCGACGTCCCGCTGTCCGGGATTAACCGTCATATCGAGATATTTTGATACTAGCTGAGAGCGTATTTTGAAGATCCCAACATCACTGATGTTTAAAGTGGAAAATGGGTATAAACCGTTACTGGTAGCGTCTGTATTGGTTTTGGGTGTGAAACCGTTAAGAGTGGCATCACTGCCTGATACAGGCGTAACAATCCGCGCCACATCATCAAACAGCACCTGCGCTGCTGGCGCGTCTACCGCTTTAAAACTCGGTGTGATGGGACGACTGCAATAAGAATCATCTAACATAACGATGCCGCCATCATTTCTATCACCGCTTTTCCATATCACGGGCTTTAGGGAAGCCGAGAATGCATCTCCTGCCTTACTTAATCTGCCATTGTCTGTGGCTGGGCTTTGCTTACCTGAAAGATCACATATTGCCAGAGTGTATGGGCGAACATGCAATACTGCGTCGCCTTGCAGCTTTTCTGACATCGCTTTGTTTTCCGAGCCTGAGGGTAGGGTCGCCTGACTTTTTCCTGTTGATACTTCCTCCACAGGAATACTCAGAGCGCCAGCATCTGCATATCTCACCGTTACCGCATTATTGGCGCGTCCATCAACGAAGTTGATGTTCAGCGTTTGCTCGCCCGAATTACCATTGATCGTAGGCTTTCTTGGCGCCCCCCCGCTCAAATATGCAGGTTGAAGGTAAGACGCTTCACCAAATTTAAGCGTTTTCGTCCCTTCATAATCAGGTATTGGGGTAGGGTCGCAATCGCCATAAACGGCTTCAATGGAGAGCTTCTCTGGCTTGCCAGCCACCATTTTCAGGGGTGAAGGAGAGAAACGAAACCCACCCGCTTTGAAGGTGTAGTTGCCTTGTTCGGAGGTGAGTTCACCCGTGTCACTGGAGTTAAACGTTGCTTCGACATTAACGGTGCCAATGGCTTTGTTTTGAAGCCAAAGCTCAGTGCTACCCGCTGTCAACGTTACCGATTTATCGGGTCCAATACAGTTACCGTTCTCACTGGTAGCCCAGCACGCGGTGTCTAAGTGGTTGGTTGCTTTGACCGTTAAGTCACCAGAGATATCTGTTTGAATGTCACCTGTGTCGTCAGTGACGTTAAACATAATAGGAATGCGCGAGCATGTGTTAGCGGATGCCAGCTCAGGAGTAATAAATAAATCAAATACTTTTAGAGGCTCATAGAAGATACGTGAACCATCAGTCATCACAATGGATTTTGCTGTTACCGCACCATGAATATGCGCACCGAATACTTTTGTTTGAGTATATCCCGCCAAATAGGCAGAACCGACAGAGTAAATATTTCCTCTTACGACAGAACCAGAACCGAGTTTAATACTGTAGAAGTCTTCCCCCTGCTCTTGTTTGTGCACCCATATAGACAATGCGCTCGACTTGCCGTCTGAATTCATAAATACACCATTCAGAACATTTAATTCATTGATATGTATTTCTGTTTCACCTTCGAGCACCAAATGGACATTTTGATTTAGTGTTAACGTGCCAAAATAGTATTTACCCGGAGCGAGCGTGATCGTAGATTCAGCAAGAATTAATACGGAGACATAGTTCGGATCATTTGGCGTTAAACGGACGTCATCTTGGTATTTTGTCTCATAGTTAGCATTCGCATCGTCCATAGTAAGATCATTTTCACCGTGACCTCTGACCAATGGTTTCAAGCCTTTATCAGCTACCCTTACATCACTCTGAACACATTCAACAGGGGTTAATCCATTAATAGCATTACACTTAACCCCCCATGAGGTATAGACATCCTCAAAGCCAAGCTCGACCTCTGGCGCATTAGGAACAACCACTGTCGCCCCTTCATTAATTTGTATACAACTCGTCTTAACTGCATCCAAACGACAGTTAAACGCGTTGCCTGCAACACTTGGGGCTTGCGCGGGGCCAGGAAAATACTGTGCATTAGATGCTAGGACTTGAACGCTAAAAAGCGTAAAGATAAAGAAAAAAAGTAACCGAATCACAGCGCCAACTCCTTCGCCCAGCTTTCTTGCACTCGCACAACTTGAAGATGCCCACTACCGCACTTGCCTGTGCTCTCAACTCTGTACTGTGCCAATGGCGGTGTACCAACTACCTCACAGGTCACAGACACAGAACATCCTCGTAACCCTCTTGATGAGAATTGTGTGGTTTGGGGCGTCGCATTGCACTCTGCGACTGGTGGGCTATCAATATCCTTAGCAAGGGGAAATAGCTTTGCCATTGCCATCTCTGTGCCACTGTTCGCGGCCAACCAAGCGCGTGTACCGAGCACTTCTCGCGTCGTTGTATCGCTTTGCGACCAAGTAATTTGCATCAAGGCGGCACCGAGTGCGGCTAATCCCGTTATCGCAAATATGGCAATCATCAACATACTGCCTTGCTGACGTTTATAAGAAGAAAAGCGGCTAAGGCGCATTGAGAACCTGCACATGTTGGTTGTAAACAGAGGTTTCACTGGATTGATTAAAACGATAATAAATATTGATCAGGTTGCCGCTAGATAGCGATGTGCCAGCAAGGTCGAAGCGACTGCCTGCCGCAATGTTTTGTGCCAGTGTGATATTTTTGGGCGTCGCACCATCGTTCACACGTCGACGAAGTTCACCCTCACCGAAGCAAAGTGTCACCGAATGATGATAGATATAGATCCGCTTAGACGGTGAAGATGCAGGCCATTCGGCTGCGAGAGGTTTATCAAGTGTTAGGGTGTTTCCTGAGGCAGCAGTAATGGCAAAACTGTTCGATGCACCGCTTATAAGATCTGATGGCTTCATGGGCAAAAAGACCAAACGATCGCTTGTGACCCCACCTTGCCAGTTTGTCTTTTCGGTAGAAAGCGCAACATCCAAGGTGTTCGCGCCCTGTTTTAACTGGTGATACGTGCCTGAGTAACGAATAGGGGTATAGGTTAAACAGGCGCCATCATCCCACACCGTCATGCTATTCGGCACAGCATGACGCAATTCGCGCCCTAGTCGCTCAACCACAAAGCGAGCTTGGGATTGTAACGCTTCACGGTTTTTTGATTCCACATACCCACTGGTGCTGCTTTCGATAAAGCCAAAGATACCGACAGACACAATCGCGAGGATTGTCATGGTGACGATAAGCTCAACCAGCGTAAATCCTGATTGGGACGCTCGTTTCATCAGAAATTGCTCCGATAGGCGGTGAAGTCAAAACGGCCAAACTGTCCGGTATCAACCACCATGTCGATGCGTTTATGAAGCTGGGAATTGTTCGTGCTATCCGTGAAGGTCGAATCGTCATAGGTGACATTGATATCCACCATAAAGCCCAAATAATCATCGGCACTGCCACCAATCAATTCGTGCAAGCTACCTTTATGAAGATCCGTATCAGAACAAATGCTGCTATCTGCCCCCCAACAGCCAATGTAGTCTTCGGTGGCCACAAAGCCGTCTCCTGCAACTAACGTTGGCGTGCAGGCAGGAATGGTGTCGGGTGCTGGAATGCCCAAGGCTTTCACCGCGTCGGCATTTTCATCACAGCGCCATTGGCTGCCGTTAGGGTCGCTATTGCGATCAAATTGTCGCGCCAGCACTTCTGACATCACCGCTTGTCCCAACGCTGCTGCGCGGGCTTCAAAGTGCGGGTTGGCTGATTTGGCGAACATAGGGAATAGGGTTGTGCTGATCAACACCATCGCCACACCAAAGACGACAATGCCGATAACCAGCTCCACCAGCGTGAATCCGCGCTGATGGTGAGAAATAGGGGTTGGATACTTAGAGGTATTTTCAGTCACAGGCATAGAAATAGCCTTCACTGTTTAGGCAAATACTTGCGCGACTCGCGCCTTGCGAAAAGGTTATTTGGCATTCAGAAGATACGCAAATGCGCTTCTTATCCGAATCTATGGGTCGCCCCAACAAATCAAAATGAATCGTTTGTTGTGGTGAGATGCGAACGGATGAGTCCGATAAATCCACCACATCACTGCGGTCTGTATTAAAACCACAGCCAGAAGCGGCACTGCCCCCCATGCGGGAGGCAGCAACGGTCAGGGTATGGCAGCTATCGGAAGGATCTTCCTGCTGCATGGCCCTAAGCTGAACTTGCCGTGCGACAGACAAGCCCGCATCCCGCGCCCCGATCACTGAAAAGGCTTCAGCTCCCGACAAGCGCGGTACGGCAAACACACTAATAATACCGAGGATCACCAAGACGGTGATTAACTCGATCAGGGTGAAGCCTTTACTCATCAATTATTCACAGTCATCAACTGTAGTTTTTGGGAAATTGTTAGCGTCAAACTCATAAATAACGCAAGTTACACCTGCACCAATTGTCTGGCCTTTGAGTGCATATCTAGCTTTATCTGCAACGGTATAATCTGACGCCCAATCTGTCGTAAGACCAGTAACTGCAGCACCGATTCCTGCAACAGCCGCTGTTGGATAACCTTCAGCCGTTACGGTAATTCCAGCAGCACTGCCATTAACTTGAACTTCAGCAAAAGTTACATTTGCCGCGCCATCAATTGCCCCTTTTAATCCCTGCAGTGCAGCATTTTGTGCATCAGTTTTAAAATCAAAGAATTTAGGTGCTGCTGTTGCCGCCAAAATACCCAGAATCACGATTACCACGATCATTTCGATCAGCGTAAAACCACCTTGACGTTTCATTGTCTCTCTCCAGATTTATTCAATACCTCTACCCTGCCCGAAGCGGGATAGTAGGCAAATACATGGTTAATCAGCACATCTGATGAACCATCTTTCATAAAACCGGCATGTACCGGTCGTTCAAATCGGCAATAAGGGGGAGAAGGTTGCGTCCCGTTCTCCAATACCGCTACTGCACGAACCCTAGGCAAAGTGCGAGAAAAAGCCCTCGGCCGAGTGTCTTGTTCCAGCCAATACGATTGGCCAGTAAATGCTTTAAATAGCGCGCCGCAATCTTGTGCGGTCAACGCTGACAGGGTTTTCGCCCCGCTTTCTAAGGCAAAGGGATACTGCCCATTACCTGCTATTTCATCTGTTAGGCGAAAGTGTTCGCCCTCCAGCACTACGATGCTTTTGCCCTGCTCACTGGATGCATGGCTCAGGCGACTGTGGAAGTACACATTCTGTGCCGCGCCTTGAAAAGCATTGGCCAGATAGCGAAACTCCACCTTGTCGGCATAACGCACAATGCCTTCAAACACAGGGATGGCTGCGATAACAAACCCGCCAATGAGTACCGTCAGGATCCCCCATTCAACGGGCGTGCGGTTCCATTTAGCACTGCGCATTTATCCGCCGCGGATAAGGTCGAGCATGTTCCACATCGGCAGGAAAATACCCAGCGCGAGAATCAGCACCATGCCTGCCACCACCAAGAGCAAAATGGGCTCCATGCGTGCAGACAAGGTTTTTAAGTCGTAATCCACTTCGCGGTCGTAAAACTCGCTCGCTTCCAACAACAGGTTGTCGATTTGACCCGTCTCTTCACCCACCTGAATCATCTGATGAACCAGTGGCGTAAAGAGTTTGCTGTCGCCCGTGACGGAACTGAGGTTCACGCCCGATTCAATCGCGTTTTTCATGCGATCGACTTCGCCAGCCAGAAAGTGATTGTCCAGCGCTTCGCCGGACATCTGTAACGCCGTATTGAGTGGCACGCCTGCACGAAGCATCAGGGCGAACGTGCGCGAGAATCGTGACATCAAGGCTTTGTTGACCAACGGGCCGACAAGCGGAATGCGCAGCTTAAATTTGTCCCACGACACGCGGCCTTTCTCCGTGTTCTTCCAAAGGCTCCAGCCAGCAAAAGAGCACACACTTGAGATCAGCAATAACCACCAGAAATCGACAAAGAAGCTCGACGTCGCCATCAATATTTTGGTGGGCAGTGGCAAGTCAGAACCGAACTTGGCGAACATGCCCGCGAACTGCGGGATGACTTTCACGTTCAAAAACACCATGGCCGAAATGATGACCATGAGGACAAAACTTGGGTAACGCAGCGCCGATTTGATGCGACGACGGGTTTCCATTTCTTGCTCGAAATACTCCGCTAATTGCAGCATGGCGTCGTCTAGTCGCCCTGTGTTCTCGCCCACTTGGATCAGTGACACAAACAAATCACTAAACACATGAGGGTGGTCTCGCATCGACGTCGATAACGCGCGGCCATTCGACAGCTCATTGCAAATCGACAATAGCGCCGCTTGAAGCGGTTTATCCGCGGTGCTTTGCGCCAAGCCTTTGATGGCGCGCATCAATGGCACGCCCGCTTTGGTCAGGCTGTACATCTGGCGACAAAGGATCACCAAGGATTCCAGCTTCACAGGGCGCTGGAACAAGGATACCGACGATTGACCTGATGACGCTTTTTGCGCGCGCGCCGTTGTTGGCGTCAGCGATAGCAGCACCATGCCGCCATCAACGATGGAGGCGATCGCTTCATGCTCTGTGCCCGCCTCTACCACGGCGGAGACACGCTTACCATTGGCCGCCCGGGCGGTATAACGAAAACGCGCCATTACACACTCACTAACGACATGGCAGCACCTTCAGAGAGTTTCATCGTCTCTTCCAGCGTGGTACTGCCTTGTTTGGCGTAATCCAGTGCACAGTTCACCAATGGCTTATAGCCCGGTTGCTGCTCGGCAAGCAACGCAAACGCACGCGTGTCATTGGCACGCAATGCATCCATCAAATCTGGCGTGATTTCGAGCAGCTCAAACACACCAATTCGGCCTTTGTAGCCGGTAAAATTACAGTGCTGACAACCACGACCGACGTAGAATCCTGCATTCGCAGACTCGGGCATGGTGGTCGTTAGCCATAGAGACTCGCTTTCATCCAAGGCGTGAGGCACTTTACAATCAGGACAAATACGACGGATCAAGCGCTGCGCTAACACTGCGCGCACCGCACTGGCAACCAGATACCCTGGCGCTTCCATGTCCAGCAAACGCAATGCACTGTCGATGGCATTGTTGGTGTGCAGTGTGGATAACACCAAGTGACCCGTCAGTGATGCGCGCAGACCGATTTCGACGGTTTCAAGATCACGCATTTCCCCCACCAGAATGATGTCTGGATCTTGGCGCAAGAAAGTACGCAGCGCGGAGGAAAACGTCAGGCCAATCTTGTTTGCAATTTGTACTTGGTTGATGCGCGGCAGACGATATTCCACCGGATCTTCCGCCGTCAAGATCTTCTTACCCGGCACATTGAGTTCGTTCAATGCGCCATACAAGGTGGTGGTTTTGCCCGAGCCCGTTGGCCCTGTCACCAAGATCATGCCGTGAGGGCGACGCAACTGATTTCGGAAGCGCTGCAACATCACTGGATCCATACCCACTTGGGTCAGGCTCAACACACCCGCCGATTGGTTGAGCAAACGCATCACCACAGATTCGCCGTGCTGAACAGGCAAGGTTGACACACGCACATCAATGGCATTGCCACGCACATTGATATTAAAACGCCCGTCTTGCGGCAGACGTTTTTCAGAAATGTCCATGCCACTCATTAGCTTCAAGCGCAGAACAAGGGCAGACGCAATGGCGCGTTCTTTCAATAAGGTTTCATGCAGCACACCATCAATACGCTGGCGAATGCGCAATGCATCGGCATCAGGCTCGATGTGAATGTCCGAGGCATTCACCTGCACAGCATCTTCAAACAAAGAGTTGATGAGCTTAACGACCGTCACTTCTTCAGACTGGTCGTCTTCCGCACCGAAATGTTGTTCCAGCTTTACGCCGTGCTCAGCTTGCAGACGCTCTGCAAACGAGGCGATATCACTGGTACGGCGATAGTAACGATCAAACGCATCCACCAGCGGCTGTTCTGCCACGATCAGCAGTTCAACACGGTATTGATGCAGCAAGTTCAGTACGCTTTCTTGCGCGGCAAGATCGGCAGGATCGGACATGGCAACACGTACTGTGTCATCCACACGACCAATCACCAGCGCACGTAATCGTCTTGCATGCACTTCGGGCAACAAGGTCACTGCGCTTGGGTCCACTTGCGTCAAACTCAGATCGATCAAGGGCACATGCAATTGACGCGCAAGGAAGTCGAGCAGTTGATGCTCAGACAAGATCCCCATGTCCATCAAGGTATCGCCAAGCTTACGGCCTGTTTGAGATTGGCGTTGCAAGGCAGCACTTAAATCATGATCAGAGATAATTTGCTCTTCAACCAACAAATCCCCCAGACGTTTGCGTAGCTTAACGGCCATCTGAGTCTCCTTCTTTCTGTGCTTGATTATTGATGTACACCAAACGCTGACGCGCGAATTGCACGGATTTATCGCTCAAACCACCCGCCTGAATCGCTGATTGATACGACTCTTTTGCTGTCGATAAGTCGCCTTCTCGCTCCGAAGACACGGCGTAGCCTAACCACCAGCGGCCATCATGTGGCTCATTGCGCGTCAGCCATTGGTAGCTGTTTTTGGCTAAGCCATGACGACCCAGTTTCTGCGCCAAGGCAGCACGCATCGACATGAAGCGACGTTGCTCACCATCTAACGTGTCTACCGGGGTCATCAGCACATTCAATGCTGATTCTTCGCGGCTACTTTGCTGATACATGCGTGCCAAGGTCAGCTTGAGTGACGCCGCTTGCGGGTTCGCGCTGATGCCTTTTCGCAGCACGCTTTCTGCATCACGCAGCTTTCCGCGTCCATAAAGCAAGCCTGCAAGTTGATTGGTGGCACCAAGGTGTGTCGGTTGATATTTCACGGCATCACGCAGGTAAACAATCGCTTTTTGGGTATCGCCCACCTGCGTGCGTTTTTGTGCTTTTTTGTACGCAATCGCCGCCAAGTCTTCGCCGCTCAGTTCAACGGTTTCGACCGTCAGTGATGGCGTGGATGTGTCTTCCATTACCGCGCTTTCTTCAGACGTAGACGCAGAATTCGCGGACGGCTCAAGGGTCGTCATCGCGATAACGCGCGGGGTATTCTTCGGCGCAGCAGACGATGTGCTCACGGGCGTTTTCACATCAGTGTCAGCTTTTGAATTTGAACGGGTATTCGAGCTTATCGCCGCCAGCTCTACAGGTGCTTCAACATGCTTCATGGGCGCCGCTTTAGGATCTGAAACGAATGCTGTCTGACGAACAATGTCAGGTTGCTTTACCGCAACTGCGGATGCCTTTGGTTTGTCATTCAACGCGACAAAAGTAATGTCTTGCGTCGCCACTTTTGTTGTGACGCTCGGCGTGATGATTGACGGTGCGACCACTGGCTCGTGGATTGCCACGCCAGCGTCGGTTTCTTTGATCAGCGCAGGCGCAATCGCTTGAGGCTGCGCGATAACGGTTTTGCCTTCGCGGTCAGCATTGTCACCATTGGCAGCAATCGCCCATGCGATGCCGGAAGCCCCAACCAAGGTTGCGACGATCGCCAGCACCACACGTACAACGCGGAATCCCCACGTCGATGGAATCGCTGCCAAGGAAACGGTATTTTCTTTTTGAGCTGGCGCACTCAGGTCGCTCAGCATACGGTTCAATTCACTCATACGTTCCTACCCCCACAAAGCACGCAGCGCAGAGTGCTGCTTCGCCAGCGGCGTGTCTTTAATCGCTAAACGGACGGCGCGATCAGAAACCTGACGGCGTCCTTTGCCATAACTCAACAACAGGGACTTATGGCATAGCTGGTGAATCAATCGGGGAATGCCTTGGCTCGCTACCCAAATACGACGTTTCGCCCACCCGCTAAAGTGTCGCGACAATGCGCCTTTTTCACTCATACGATGGTCAATGTATGCAGACGCTTCGGCATAAGTGAGCGGCAACAAGGTTGCGCTAAAGCTGATGCGTTGCAGCAGTTGACGCATGTTGTGCTGCGACAAACGTTCATCTAGTTCAGGCTGTCCAAACAACACGATTTGAATCAGTTTGCGCTGTTCCGTTTCAAGGTTCCCGAGCAAGCGAATGGCTTCAAGCACACCATCAGGCAAGGCTTGTGCTTCATCGCATAAGATGAGCACAGGCTTTTCGGCATGCGCCGCAGCAATGGCGGCTTGCTGGATCGCCCCCAAGACTTTGTCTTCTGACAAGGCTTCCGGCAGGGTGAGCTCATCCGCAATCATGCGGTACAACACAGACACGGTATTCGCAGGGTTTGGCAAAAAAACCAAGGTACATTCTTCGGCAAGCGTCGACAGAAGAAGGCGGCACACCATGGTTTTCCCCGTGCCGACTTCACCCGTGATCTTCACCAAGCCTTCGCCCATTCTCACCGCCATGACGCTGGTATTGATGGCGTCGACGTGCGACTGCGTCCCGAAAAAGCTTCGGGTATCCGGCGTTAAGCTAAAAGGCGCGGCATTGAGGCCAAAGTGGTTAAGATACATTGTGCTAATTTCGCCTACTTCGCGTCGTTCTCAGGGAACCATTCGTTGAGCAGTTCGCGTGAGCGCTGAATCTCTTCTTGCCACGTTTGCTCACCCACCACGGAAGGTTGAAGCAAGATGACCAATTCAGTTTTCTGCTTCAAGCGATTCACGTTGCGGAAAAGATGGCCCAGCCCCGGAATATCACCCAGTAGCGGTACTTTCGACACTTGCTCGTCGAAGCTTGATTTCATCAACCCGCCGATCACCACCACATCGCCAGAGCGGGCATGAATGATCGAATCAGACTCGCGGATCGAGGTTTTCGCCAACGGCAACACATAAGGTTCAGACGCGCTGCCTAGCTGAATAGTTTTCTCTTCCGTCACCACATCAATAACCGCAGGGTGAACATGCAGCAGCACACCATTGTCGTCATCAATTTGCGGCGTAACATCCAAAGAAATACCAGAGAAGAAAGGGGTGAGCTCGATGTTTGGCCCAGATTCTGAGTTATCGCCAGAGCTGTCGCTGGAGGAAATATCCGTCACGAAGTACTCGTCACCACCGACTTTGATCACCGCTTTCTGGTTGTTCGCTGCCGTCACTCGAGGGCTCGACAGCACGTTCACATCGCCTTGGGTATCAAGGAAACTCAGTACTGCATCGAAATGCCCATCCGTGATGGTGATATTGGTTTGTCCGCCAATCACGTTGGAAATCAGATCGCCCGCCAAATCAGAGGCAGGACGACTCACATCAATACCACCGCTGCCGATGCTTTTGCTGATGTTTGACCAATTCACGCCTTGTTGATAACCATCGCTCAAGGTGACTTCAAGGATTTTCGCTTCCAAAATCACCTGGCGCTTTAAGCGTTTTTCAGAGATTTCAAGAAAGCGTTTCACTTCGCGAAGTTCGTTAGGAAACGCCTTCACAGTGATCAAACTGGCTTGCGGAGAAACAACGATAGAACGCCCCTCACCCGAACCAATCATGGCACTCACCGCGCGTTCCAGTTGCATCCAGAAACTGCTTTCGGAGCGTGTTTCAATCACAGTGCCGCCCGTCGATTTCGACGCACGTTCGCTGCCTTCACCGCTGTCACCACTGGAACTTCCGCTGTCAGTGGATATCGCCCCCGTGCTGATAGACGTTAATGACACGCCTGCACGCTGCAATTGTAAATAGTCGACAGCGAAGGTTTCAGTGCGAAGTGCCGCTGGGAAAATTTGGATCAGGCGACCCTGTGTTTCAATGCTGTAGCCATAGATATCAGAGACCACGTCTAAGGCTTCTTTTACCGTGACGTCTTTCAGCGATACTGTGATTTTCCCGCTGACATCAGGGTGCATCACGAGGTTGAAATCCGTGCCTTGAACGAGGCTACCAAAAAAAGCTTTGGCATCGATGTTATTGGCGTTAATGCGCAAGCGTTTTTCAGTCACCATCGCGCCGCCCGCAGGGTCAGAGAAATCCCCCATCAAATCGTCCGTCACCGCATCAGGCAATGCCGACAAAGGCTGAGTGGTACTTTGCGCATACGCTTCGTTCAGCGCCGCTTGCACTTCAGTAGGCTTTTGATGCCCCACACTTTGGCACGCAGTCAATAAAGTTGCCGCTAAGCAAGTCAGCAAGACTTTACCTAACATCGTCATATTTCTCACTGTACCACCTGCTCATTGAATACGGTTAAGGACCAACGGCGATCGCCACGTACTAGCGTGACGGCCTCTTCGTTGATGGCGCGAATGACATAGCCATTGATCGATTGGCCGTTCGCGAGCGCACGGCCATTCAGCACCGCTGAACAGTCGTTTTCGCTGGCACACAAGATTGCATCCAAACGAGGAAGTCGAATCTTGGCGCGCGTCGCCGGTTGGCTCAGCGCTTCAAAGCCAAGCGGTGCAGTTGGGTCGGTTGCCGCCACAGATGGCAATGCGAGAGTAAGCAAGCACATACCTATAACGCTTTTAGCCATCGTTTGCATGCACACCTCCAATAAAGACCGGGCTTTCACCAAGGGTGTAAACTTGTAAAGTGACGTCTGCGAGCGGATACGCTTTGACGCGATAATCCACGCTTCGCCAGTAATACTTCACAGGTAACGCTTCAAGTGCCGCTAAATAATCCACGATGTCGAAATAGCGCCCTTGCAGTTCAATCTCGACAGGGTGCAAATAGAAGCCCGCTTGATCTTTCTCGGTCAATTGCGCCGCTGGCAACGTCGTCATTGATAATAAAGTCAATTTATCTGATTGCTTTAAGACGTTTTCCATCAAGTTTGCCATTTGCGGCGCACTCACCAAACCTTCCGTTTTACGCGCCATTTCAGCATCGAGTTGCGCGATTTCTTGATTCAGTGATGCCAATGTTTTTTCAAGTTCCGCATTCGCTGAGGTATTGAGCTTTTCTTGCTTCATCATGTTTAGCGCCAACAACTCTTTCGTGGTTTGTTGTTGTTGAGAAAACTCGACATTTACCGCGCTCAACGTTTTAGCAATCGGTTCAAGGAAAAGGAACACACCAAGGCCCATGATCAGCAACCATCCCGCGCTGGCGATCAGCCACTGTTCACGCGCCGTTAAACCTTCAAACCCTTGTTTTAGTTTTTCCAGAAATGCATTCATTGCTTGCCCTCCGCGTTCTCACGCTTAGATTGCAAACTGAACGTAAGTCGGTTGTTTTCATCACGGGCCAATGCCATGTGCTCAAACACGCGCTGCGACAGCGGTGGCTGAGTCTCGAAAGATTTAATCCAAGCAGGCACGGCATCTGGCGATGAAGCCAACCCTTGAATATTCAAGGTGCCTTGGCTAACAAAGATGTCTGATACGGACACATCGCGGCGTGATAACGTTGCGAGCGCGCGGAAGGTATCAGCATGGCCCTTTTGCAGCGCTTTATCGTGTTGACGCACTGCGTCGAGCGCAGCTTTTTTCGCTCGAACCGATTCTTGGGCGCGGTTGGTATCATTAACCATGCTGACCGACGGTAAATGCAGCTTGAGCTGACTATTCAGCTCATCCGACAATGATTGTGCGACCTGAAGTTCAGATGTGGATACTTTTAAAGCTTGGTTTGCATTCGACAACTGCCATTGTTGGTAAGCAGCCACTAACACCAGCATGAATGCAGACACGCCCCAGCAAAGCAACATGCGTTCAAATGAAAGCAAAGGTGTCGATTGGCGTAGATCATCACTGAAAAGGTTAATGTCTGGCGAACTGTCAGTTTCAAGGGCTGCGAGCGCGATGTTATGCAGGTGGTCATCCGAGTCAAACAAGGTTTGAGGTCGAACCTTCACCGTCAAGCGAGAAGAGAGCTGAAAAGCCAGCTCTGTGTTGTCCGCCGCTTGGACGCTAACAACCAATCCACTGACCTGTGCTTCTTTCAGTTGCGAACGCAAATAATCCAATGAGCGTTGAATTTCTAACGCCAAATCATCAACAACGGATGGCGACAGCGAAACGCCATCAAACATCACGCCACGGACTTGTCGCTGGAAGCACAATTTGCCCAAGCTAAAGACGCTTAATTGGATGGCACCTTGGCCATCTTGGCTGAGCACCATTTCTGCTTTATCCAGTGCCGTCCACTGACGGAGTAACACATCTTCAACAGAAACATTTGTTAAGCGGCACTGGTTTTTCTTTAAGACATCGTCAAGTTGAGCAAGCAGAGACTTGTTACAAACGAAGACTTGGTAGCGATTTGCAACGGGTAACGCGTAGCCATCGGCAACAATCTCAGAAGGAGAGTCAGAAATATAATCTTTGATCTGAAAAGGCAATGCGGAACGTTTGTCTTCATCAGACAAACCCGGATTATCTATCAGCAATGATTGGTACAAACCGTGACCAAGCACGAGATGCACGTCAGAATGATTCACGTCTTGCTGCTGCAACAACTGAGCAACAACGCGTACGGCATCCATTCCGGTCACAGGCAAACTCGTCACATGATGACTTTCATGCAACAAGTAGCTTATAACCACTTGATTTGAAGACACAATCAAGCTAACAACTTGGCGCTGCCTTCGGGTAGGGATTTTTGCGATCAAAGAAGAGAGTGCCATCTACGTCTACAACAGGCCAAAGTTTGTTAAAAACATGTTTGAAGTACGGCATATTCTATCAAAATTTCCGCCAAAAAATAAGTCTTTCTCTGATGATTATCTGACGCGAACGTATAAAAAATAAACACCGTTTAGCGTGTATTATTGTTTACGCCAGCGCTGTCGTTTACGTGTTGCAGGGCTACCGGAAAGCTCCGCACCTAACCATCGACCTTGACCTCCTTGTACGCCGAGCTGCATCAAAATTTTCCACTCATGTTCTGACTCGACACCAACCGCCAACACTTGCGTTGGTGTTGGCTCACAAGCCCCTAACATACTGCGCACATAAAGTTGATTTTCAGGGCGCAGATGAATATCGCGAACCAGGCTTCTGTGCAACTTGATATATTTAGGTTGAATGTCTTTCACGTAATGGGTGCTGACAACGGAACGACCCGCCTGATCGACCACCAAAGGACACCCTAATGCACGGATCATGCGAAGCGTTGGACGCACGGCATCGAAGTGGTTGACTAGTGGTCCTTCTGACACTTCAAACATCAATCGATTTAGCACGCTACGCGGTGTTTGTAGCAATGCATCTCGCAGCCATTTTTGGAAAGGTCGCTGACGCAATGATTCGGCACACACGTTAATGGCGAGGATTTCTCTGCCATCGCCTTGGCGAAGTTGTTGTAAGGCCTTGGTCACAACAGTACGATCGAGTCGGCTGTTAAAACCGATCAAATCTATCCCATTCATGAAGCGAGAAGCTTTGACCACTAAACCATTTTCGTCTTTTATGCGCGCAAGAAGCTCAGTGTGAAGATCATTCTGCAGGGTGTCTTTCACGGTTTGACGGTATAAATCTGGTCCACCGTTTTCAAAAACACGAGTCAGTAGCGTACGCCAGCGCACACTGCCTCGTGCATCTTCTGCGACCACATCTTTCTTAAAGGCATACCAGCCATTAGAAGCTTGCAAAACGGCACTGCGTTTTGCCATGTCGGCCTCTTCCATCAAACGACCGCGACGTTCGCCAGTGGTAAAGAAGGTCATCCCCATGTGTGCCCAGTTTTCCACCTCAAGCACTTCTGGAGGGGTTAAGCGCTCTAACGCCTTCATGAGTTGGTTGGCAAATAATCTCGCTTCTTTGCCTGATTGGTGAACTAACAAGATGGCAAACTCTGTGTCGTAGTAGCGCGCCAAGATCGCATCAGGGAAACGTTGCACAGCATTCGACAGCACATTGCCCACTTCTTTCACCCACTCGTCAGCGCCGGACTTCCCGAGATCTTGCACCAAGGCATCCCACTCACCTATGCGGATGATCATAACCGCACCATGCGCCCCTTTGTCTTGCAACAGGGTTTGAAGGCGGTTATCGAACATCACGCGGTTAGCAGCACCAGTGAGCTTATCGAGGAAGGTGTTGGTGCGGATAAAGGTATCGAAGCGGCTGCGCTCCTGCCTTGCATCACGGAGCTCAGCAATCATTTGATCAAGTGCAATGCTGGCGGTAACTGGCCACTCTCGCTCGTCTCCCTTCTGCACTTCTTCCGCGCGACCAGCGAGGATCATTCTCCCCCGGTCTTCAAGCAGCTCTGCACCGTGCAATTGCATTTTGAGCCAACGAATACCCCAAGCTAACGACAGCACGATAAACAAAACAGCAAGAGAGAGGGAGAACATAGGGCCGATGGAATACGCAAAATCTGCGTAAGGTGGCACGGCTTTTACCGTCACGAAGAAACCGGGGTTGTTCGGCAGTTCATAGCGGTTTTCCACCAATTCCACCGGGCGAACTGCAATTTGGATTTGATCGTAGCGGTACAAAAGCCCTGTGCGGCTGCTGATTTCAAGCTCTACCACATCACTGGCTTTCAGCAGTTTCGGTAGCCACATACCAATGTTTTCGGTTTCGACAGGATTAGCGACTGCGTCGTCGATTTGCACGACCACTTGTTTCAGGTAATGGGAGAGAAAGTCCGTTCCCAATTTACGGAAGCTGACGGCGCCGCCAATAAAAAGCACAAACATCGCACAGACGACGATAAGCGTAACAAAAGCCACCAATCGATTGGTGAGCTTCATCCCGACAACTTTTCTCATGTAAAGTCCATTGTTGGTATTGGCCACTCTCTAAATCCTTTTAAAGCAGTTTAGTGAGGCCAAGGTTGCATTTCGGCAAGTGTTTTAGAATATTGGTACGCGTTTACAGGCACGCGTTGTTCCATATGTCTCTCTGACTGACGCAGTGCGATCCCGTATGAATCTCAGACCTAATCAACAGTTTGGGGTTATTATCGTTCTTCCCGAAACGAAAGTGAACGCAATCTCAACACTATTGGAATGAATCATTAAATGGATTGGATCACCTGCGCTAAAAGCTATGTCACCGTGGTTGAAATGGGGTCGCTCGCTCAAGCGGCCACGAAGCTCAACACATCAAGTTCTGCACTCTCTAAGCGTCTCGCATGGCTTGAAAATCAACTCGGGGTTCAGCTACTCAAACGCACCACGAGAAATCTCACCATGACAGATGCAGGCCGCCTATTTTACCAGCGCGGGAAACTGCTGATTGATGACTGGACCCAACTGGTGTCTGAAACCACCTCCACCTATGGTGAAGTCAGCGGCGTTTTGCGCATTGCCGCCCCACTCGCCACAGGCAGTCGCCTACTGATCAACAACATTGGCGAGTTCCTAACCGCACACCCGAACATTCAAGTTGAGATGCACACCCTTGCGCCAGGGCAGTTGCCCGACCCGAATCTCGATGTGGTCATTACGCGCGAACTGGCTGACTTCAACTCTGCCAGTTTTATCGCCACCAAGTTGTTCGATTTCCAGCCGCGCTTTTTTGCCTCTCCCGGCTACCTTGCGCAGCATTCACCGATTCTCGAACCTGAGCAGCTTCTTCAGCATAACTGCTTACTGTATGGATCAACGAGCCACCCTCAGGAGCATGAGTTTGAACACGGCAGAAAACTGCGATTAACGGGTAACTTTGTATCACCAAACCCTGAAGCCTTGGTAAACGCTGCGGTGGCCGGGCTAGGTATCATTTTGGTCGGCGATGTCACCATACGCAAGGAGCTGGATCAAGGGTTACTGGTTCCCGTATTACCTGAACTGCGTCAACCCAAAAGTGCTGCTTATGCGTATTACCCTAAACTCGAATACAACCACACGAAAACACGCTTGTTCATCGATTTCATGAAGTGCAAAGTGGCTCAGTAACACCAGAAGGTCTGTTATTTTCTCGTATTGGTTGGCGCAAGCAATTGTGCCTCCCCGATTCGGTGCTGAAGAATGTAATACCCGGCCAATGCAGGCGAGCCGTCAGCGGGCACACCCAGCGTATCAACATCCAATGCATACACGGTGATTTTATAATTGTGTGGTGCTGAGTTCGGTGGTGGACATGCCCCACCAAAGCCCACGAAGCCAAAGTCATTACGCTGCATTTGGGCCCCTTTCGGCAGATTCTCACCGCTTTGATTGCCAGCATCACTGGCTACTTGCGTTTGATTTGCAGGGATATTGATCATCACCCAATGCCACCAACCACTGCCTGTCGGCGCATCAGGGTCATACATGGTCACGGCAAAACTTTTTGTCCCCTTAGGCACATCTCGCCACACTAATTCGGGAGAAACATTGTCCCCTTCACACCCCCATTGATTAAATACCTGCTGGGTGTTTAACGACGCGCCTTCCGTCACTTGAGGGCTTGTTATCACCATAGATTCTGCGGTGAATGAAAGCATCGTCATCGTACAGATCGAAACTGCTAACCTTGTCTTCATGTCTGTTTCTCCGTTTTGCGTTCGAAAGAGTATTGTTCATGCTCTCTAAACAACTCGACTCATATTCAATACAGAAGGATGTTGACGGTTTTAGTGAGGGAAAGCGGAGTGAAAAGCGTTAAGGAGAAAAATCGTGAAGCCGAAAACAACAAACCCCGCCGAAGCAGGGTTTGTTTATGCATTCATATCAATCATACCAAGACGATTGAGCCAGTTTTCGTCACAGCGTGATTAGAACGGAATGTCATCATCAAAATCAGGCATGTCATTGTACTGAGGTGCTTGATTTTGTTGTTGAGGTGCTTGCTGCTGCGGCTTCTGCTGGTAAGAAGGCTGCTGAGGTTGACCCCAGTTACCACCTTGCTGCTGTGCATTTTGTTGAGCCGGTTGTTGGCCTTGGCCTTGACCACCGCCCATGCCACCACCAGAACGGCTGTCTAGCATTTGCATTTCGTTCGCAACGATTTCAGTCGTGTAGCGGTCTTGACCGTCTTGACCCTGCCACTTACGCGTTTGCAGGCGGCCTTCCAAATACACTTTTGACCCTTTTTTCAGGTACTCACCCGCGATTTCAGCCAGACGACGATACATCACCACACGGTGCCACTCAGTCATCTCTTTGTTTTCGCCAGTGCTCTTGTCGCGCCACGTTTCTGAGGTCGCAACGGTCAGATTAGCAACTGCACCGCCATTTGGCAGATAGCGAACTTCAGGGTCATTGCCCAAGTTGCCAATCAAAATTACTTTGTTTACACCACGGCTGGCCATATTTTGCTCCCAAACCTTTTCATTACGGCATCGAAATGCGCGATTCGCGCTTAAACGATGATAATAACAGATGCGAGAAAATTCTTCACAGCTTTGCATTGATTCTGTGGGCACGTTAAAAAGCCGCAATGCGTTTCATGTTTGCACGAATGAAATCAAAAACATCGAGTGAAGAAACAACGAAAAAGTGCAAATTGTATTAGACTAACAAAGAGTTTGAGTGAAACATCGCAATGCGCTGTTCATCAAAGAGTTCAAGAAATGATACGGATTGGTTCCAGCATGTGCAGTTAGAATGCTGCGACTTAATATATTTTGCGAACCATGTTCCAGATACACCACCGTGTGTCGGTGAGGGAAACCACTTCGTACTTATTTAAAGCATTAGGGATACACATGCCAATCATTGAAACCACCTCAGACAAATACACTATCCTGCTTGTTTCTGAACCTAGCATGACAATCAACGCGTTGATTTCCTGCCTCGAGAAAGAAATAGAGAGCAGTGTCGCACTGGTGGAAAAGCAAGAAATTGGCGATAAACTCGCAACCTCCTCAGGCCTCGTGCTTATCGATTTGAGCGCATTTGAAGGTGATGCAGTCAACTATGTGAAGCAGAGTCTTGCTCCATTTAGCGAGCAACATGTCTTTGCATTGTTTAATGCTCACGACTTGTCCGCCAAGGAGCTTGCAAGCTGGCCATTCATCAAGGGCGTATTCAAAAAAGAAGATGACCTCGAACATCTGTGCCACGGCATCGAAAAAATGCTTTCCGGCGAATACTGGCTACCTCGCCAGAAACTGGCCGAACTCATCCACTATTACCAACAGAACAACAACAACGCGATCGATTATTCAGAGATTTGTCTGACTAACCGAGAACAGCAGATTCTACGTAAGCTGGTCACGGGGGCTTCCAACAGCGAAATCGCAGACAGCTTGTTCGTTTCTGAACATACCGTTAAGTCTCACCTGTATAACATCTTTAAGAAAATTAACGTTAAGAACCGTGTTCAAGCAGTGTTCTGGGCAAAAAACAACCTTTCAGTCATCGGTCTCGACTACCAAGGCTAACCTGTTATAAGGAAAGACTTTTATAAGTATTTCCTTATATTGCTGCATTATCGAGACACCCCTGTATAGATTAATACACCATATTGATAGTGCATGGTGTACGTTTATCCCCACATCTATTCACCCTCAGTGCACCCTGCAAAATAACAAAAATAGATGACGACCCAGTTGGCTTTCTTAGTAATTGATTTAAGAAAGAGGCAGGACAATGGCTGACATAAATGGCACCGCAGTAGCGGAAACGCTTTATGGCACAAACGAATCTGACAATATTTTTAGTTTTGGAGGAGATGACGTAAAAGTAGGGTTCGGCGGAGACGATAATGTATTCGGCGGCAGAGGCGATGACCTAATGACTGGTGGTGCTGGCAATGATTTCGTGAGCGGTGGTATTGGCGACGATGTTGTTGGTGGTGGTAGCGGTGATGACATCCTTTTCGGAGGTGAAGGTAACGATGATGTACTTGGAGGCATAGGAAACGACTTGTTATTTGCAGTGTCTGGCAACGATAGATTGTTTGGCGGAGACGGGGATGACTGGTTAGTAAGTGGCATCGACAATGACTTTCTGATTGGAGGTTCAGGTGCTGATACATTTCTCTTCGACAACATTCTTGGTAACAGCACCGGCGACGATCGCGTTGTCGATTTTGAAGTAGGCATAGACACATTATTTATTCGCGCAACAGGTGACACTGATTTCGCGTCACTCAGCATCTCCCAAGTGGGTATCAATACGTTAATAAGCCTTGCGGACGGATCAAGCTTCATCCTCAACGGCATTACATCCACTGATTTATCTGCGAGTGATTTCCATATTGTCTAGATAATTTTCACCACGTTTGGCAAGTAGGCAGCACACCCACAGTGAGTTGCCTACTTTACAATTCATTCCCCCTCCCCCTTTGACCGAGCCTGCAGACTTTTTTACAGGCACTGAAAAGAAACCTCACCCCCCTTGCGCCTAAGTTGCGACGTTGACTCAATATTAAGAGCCTCTTACTAAACCCTATACTTAACAACCTAGACAACACATATTTAAAAACCAAGGCATGAATGATCACCTTGATTTACCTAGAGAAATAGGAAAAAAACAAGAAGTCACATAGGCATGTCACACCCTCGAACGTGCTGATTTGTACCGATAAATCCACATCAAACCTTGGCGACATTTTCTCAAAACCACTCAAGATTGAGACAACATAAAAATGTCTACTGCGTCAAAGTATACCTGCTCAAAATTGGCAGGCCTTCCCGTGTTTTAACGCTTGCCGAACATTCTAAAAACAAAGAAAACGTCAACGTTGGTATTCATTCAATTGCTTTAGGCAACTTTATAAAGGACACAGGGAAACATGGCATTAATTAACGGTACAAGTGGCGTAGACACGCTAGGTGGTTCTCCAGACGCAGACACGATCAATGGCTTTGGTGGCGATGACCGCATCATTGGCTTTGGCGGTGATGACACCATCCTCGGCGGAAGCGGCGACGATTTCTTGATCGGCGGCGGCGGTAACGACGTAGTTCGTGGCGGTGAAGGTGACGATTACGTTGGCGGTGGAAGCGGTGATGACATCCTCTTCGGCGGCGAAGGCAATGACGATGTCCTAGGTGGCATAGGAAATGACACTTTGTATGCTAACTCTGGTCAAGATCGTTTGTTTGGTGATTCTGGTGACGACACGCTTGTCAGCGGTACAGGCAACGATTTCCTGATCGGTGGCAGCGGTGCAGATACTTTCTTCTTCGACAACGTACTGGAGCAAGGTACAGGTAGCGACCGCGTGACAGATTTCGAAGTTGGCGTCGATCTGATCTTCATCCGCGCATCGGGTGACACTGACTTTGCGTCACTTGATATGACGCAAGTAGGCAACAACACAGTGATTGATCTAGATAACGGTTCAAGCATCACTCTTAACAATATTTCGGTTACAGATCTTACTGCTGACGACTTTCAGATTGTCTGACGGTAAGCGAACTATACTCAAGACAACCAGCGTAAATGCTGGTTGTCTTTTTTAGAATTCACTTTAACCCTCTGCACCAACTGAAGTTATCAGTTTGGAGTAAGGTATTTGCGCTAGGTTTGCCATGTCTTTGACTACAGAAAATCAATTAAAAACAACATTAGATCAATGTAAGAAAGCGCTCCTATTGGTTATTGCTTTTAGTTGCGTCATCAATTTACTTGTTCTTGCTGTACCCATTTACATGCTTCAAATCTACGATCGTGTTATTGGTTCACGTTCCATTGATACCCTTTTATTACTGACTGTCATCACGGTGTTCGCACTCCTCACGATGGCAGTATTAGAAAGCGTACGTACCCGTGTCATGGTGCGTATTGGTGCTTGGTTTGACCAAAGTCTGTCACCCGACATACTCAGCGGCAGCATTGCCGCACAGCTTCGCCAAGGTATTTCAGCCTCGGTACAAAGCTTACGTGATGTCGCCGCAATCCGCGGCTTCATCGGCGGGAACTCCGTCATCCCCGCTCTGGATGCACCTTGGACGCCAGTGTTTCTGACGTTCGTTTTCTTCTTGCACCCAATTCTTGGCCTTATCGCGACTATCGGTGCTGTCATTCTTTTCATCATTGCCCTAGTGAATGATGCCGTGACACGGAAAGCCCACAAGACAGCCAATGAATCGGCGATTCTCGCAATGCAGCAAGCTGAATCAGCAGCACGTAATGCTGATGCCATTGAAGCCATGGGCATCATGCCTAACTTCATCAAAAATTGGAGCAGCTTGAACAACAAAAGCATTGAAGGCCAAATCGTTGCGAACTCAAAAGGGGCGACCCTCACCGCCATATCCAAGTTCATTCGCATGCTTTTACAGATTGCCATGCTAGGTGTAGGCGCATGGTTGGTGATTGAAAATGAACTTACCGCTGGTGCCATGATTGCGAGCTCTATTTTGATGTCTCGCGCCCTCGCGCCGGTTGAGCAAGCAATTGGGGCTTGGGGAACCGCGATTTCAGCCCGACAAAGCTATCAACGCTTGAGAGAGCAAATCCCAATGTTCCCTGAGCGTGCGAAATCCATGCCGCTACCAAAACCGAACGGTGCGCTGTCAGTTGAGAAAGTGACGTACTTTCACCCTGGGCAAGCAGAACCCGTGCTTCATGGCATCACATTTAAGCTCGCCGCTGGTGAAGCACTTGGCGTGATTGGTCCATCAGGAACAGGTAAATCAACCCTCGCACGACTTTTACTCGGCAACTTAACCGCAAATGCGGGTTGTGTGCGCCTAGATAATATGGACGTAGCCAAATGGGATCCTGACGATCTTGGCCCTCACTGTGGCTACCTGCCTCAAGATGTTGAACTGTTTCCTGGCACGATTCGCCAGAACATTGCACGTATGTCAGAAGGTGAGCCGGATCTTGTCATCCAAGCCGCGAAGCTTGCTGGGTGCCATGATTTGATCCTGCGCCAGCGACAAGGCTACGACACCGTGGTTGGTGAACGAGGCCTTGGACTTTCAGGGGGCGAACGTCAGCGTATTGCCCTTGCTCGCGCACTTTATGGCAACCCAAGCCTTGTCATTCTTGATGAAGCAAACGCAAACCTTGATGGTGTCGGTGAAGTGGCATTGCAACGCGCCATTACCTATCTCAAATCGCGTAAAGCCACCGTCATTTTGGTTGGCCACCGTCCAAGCATGATGCAATCAATGGATAAACTTATGGTGCTGCAAGACACCCAAATTCGCGCCTTTGGCGATCGTGACGAAGTATTGAAACCTCTACTTGATCAAAGCGCTGCTCTTACATCAAAAGGAGGAAGTAAGTAATGGCAATTCCAGCAATTCGTCCACTTGCTATCACAGGTTTCACCATCATCGCATTGTTCTTTGGCACCTTTGGTGTTTGGGCAGTATTTAGCAAACTCGATGGTGCATCGATTGCCCCAGGTATCGTGACCATTAATAGCCAGCGTAAAACTGTCCAGCATTTAGAAGGCGGGATCATAGCTCGGCTCACTGTCGCCGAGGGAGATACCGTTGAAAAAGGGCAAACACTCATCATGCTTGATGATACCCAAGCCCGTTCGCAGCTTGAACTTCTGGTTAACAATAAACGCAATGCACAGGCCCGCGAAGCGCGTTTAATCGCCGAGCGTGACAATGTCAAAGGCATCGTATTCCCCCAGTCTTTGCTGGACGATGAAGATGACCCTCGCGTTGAAGAACTCCTGACTAACCAACACCGCATTTTTGTCGCTCGTCGTGGGTTCTTCGAATCCCAAAAAGAAATCATCAACAAACAGCTCGCGCAAAATGAAGCGGAGTTAGATGGTCAATCAAAGCGCTTAACCATTGAGAGGCGTCGCCTCTCTATCATCGGCGAAGAAATCGCGGGTAACCGTAAGTTGGCAGAAAAAGGGTATGTGAGTAAAACACAGGTACTTCGTCTGGAGCGTGAAGAGACCCAGATACTCAGTACCATTAGCCAAATTCAATCCAACGCCACCCGCCTTGCGCAGAACGTTGCAGAAAGCCAAGCGCAGCTCAAAGAACAAGAGTTAGAGCGTATTAAGGAAATCGTGGAAGGCTTGCGCGAAAGTCGTCAAGAAAGTTATGAGCTTGACCAACAAATCGCAGCAGCGACCGATGTCCTCAATAGAACGAAGATTCTCGCGCCGCTCAACGGTACCGTACTTAACCTCCAAGTCTTCTCTGAGGAAGGGGTTATTTCTCCGGGGCAAGAACTGCTCGACATTGTGCCTAACAACGAACGTATGGTGATTGAAGCCCGTGTCGACCCGTCAGATATCGATCAGGTCAGTGCAGGCATGAAAGCACAGATTCGCCTTACTGCGCTAAGTATGCGCAGTGTCAAACCCTTGAATGGCGAATTGCTCACCGTTTCTGCTGACCGACTCGTTGATGAACAATCCGGTCTCGCTTACTACCTCGCACGCGTTGAGCTAGTGGATGACGTGCAAGAGATGTTAAACGGCATTGCTCTTTATCCAGGAATGCAGGCAGAAGTCATGCTTTTGACCGAACCTCGCACACCGTTCAACTACCTGATGAAGCCTTTAACAGAGAGTTTTAACCGCGCATTTCGTGAGGAATAATCTAGACATCGCTCAGTCTTAATTCCAACTAAAGACTGAGTGACTTACATTGAGATTTGATTTTGGCCTAGTGATGAGTTTTTCTTTTTTACACTTCGTCTTAATAATAACGCAGCATATATACACTTACGTGAGGAATGTCACGCTGAGAGGGCGCTTTGTTAACTAACTGTTCTTTACGTATAAAAACACTAGTGCACTGCAACGGAGATGTCATGTTTAAAAATAGGACAAACTTCATCTTCTCTGATTTACCACATGCTGTTTTACTGTGCACGCTTGTTGGGAACCTATAGCAACTAAAACAAATGCTTCCCTCGCTAGCGAGCTTGGGGTGAGTGGTTTACTTTTTAAGTGTAAAAATTAAAAAAGTCACTCTTATTCAAACTCATGCAACAACATTATGAGCCTGCATTATGGACAGCAGAAAAATTCGTACACACGGCACAGAATTCGCCATCCTCTATCGAATATGTGATTTGGCCGTGATTGGAGGGACGCTAGCAATATCCAGCTGGCTTTACTTAGGACAACTGTATAAAGATTACTTACTCATCGTGACGTTGACAGCGGTGTGTTTTCTTTTGTTTGCAGAAAGCGCACATCTTTACCGTTCTTGGCGTGTGAGCAACTTTCAAGGCCAAATGGTCGCCACCTTACTGCCTTGGTTTGGTGCTAGCGCAGTGCTTGTTACTTATTTCTTCTTTACCCAAAGCGGTATCGAGTATTCGCGTGCCGTCATGATGCTTTGGTTTCTACTCGGCTCAATCAGCCTTGTGCTTTGGCGCTATAGCGCTCGCATGGCACTGAGCCACCTTCGGAACAGCGGTATCAACACGCGTCGTGCCGCTATTATTGGTACAACCGCGAACGGTATTGATCTTGCGCGTGAATTCCAACGCAACCACGCCTTAGGTATCAAACTCACGGGTTTTTATGAAGACCGTGGCGCTGATCGTATCGAAGGGAGTTTACCTGCCCCCATGCTCGGTAAAGTAGACGATGCGCTAGAGCAAGCTAAACGCGGCGAGTTGCAGCATGTGTATATTGCTATGCCAATGCACGCGAAAGACCGCATTGCACGCTACCTAAACCTATTTGCAGACACCACTGCAACCACGTATCTCGTGCCTGACTTTTTCACTTACAACTTACTGCATAGCCGTTGGCAAACCGTTGGACATGTCCACACTTTGAGTGTGCACGACACACCATTTAACGGCTTAGCAGCGTGGACAAAGCGCATGGAAGATATCGTTTTATCGATTCTTATCTTGTTGCTTATATCCCCTGTCATGTTGTTCGTTGCCGCTGGCGTAAAACTGTCGTCTCCCGGCCCTATCATCTTCAAGCAATCTCGTTATGGCTTAGACGGTCGAAAAATTGATGTTTGGAAGTTTCGTTCCATGTCCGTCATGGATAACGGCGATGACGTCAAACAAGCGACAAAAAACGATCCGCGTGTCACCCGCTTCGGTGCATTCATTCGTCGGACATCATTGGATGAACTGCCACAGTTTTTCAATGTGCTGCAAGGCTCTATGTCTATCGTAGGTCCTCGCCCTCATGCCGTCGCGCACAATGAACAATATCGCGCAATTGTTGATCGCTACATGCTCCGTCATAAGGTGAAACCAGGGATTACGGGCTGGGCTCAGATCAACGGTTACCGGGGTGAAACAGACACCTTGGACAAAATGGAAAAACGTATCCAATTCGATTTGGAATACATCCAAAACTGGTCACTGTGGATGGACATAAAGATCGTCTTCGCGACGGTGTTTAAAGGGTTCGTTGGTAAGACGGCCTACTAAGGAGAATGGTGTGAATTACAAAGGAAGCTGTCTTGTCACACTCAGTGCGCTACCTCTGTCTGTCGCCGCGGTGGAGCCTTTGGCATACCAAACAGAAAATGGCATAGACATTACTCCCACGCTGGAAGTGGGTGCAGGGCACAACGATAACGTTCGCCGCACCACGACGGACACCGTTAGCTCTCCAATGCTGACAGTCACGCCGAAGATCATCGCACTTTTCCAAACAGACATAGGTACTTACCAATTTGATTACCGCCTAGACGCTGTCAGTTATTCCGACAGCAGCGAAGACAGCTATGTCGATCATAAAGCACATATTGGTGCGGCATGGATGTTCGACATCCGCAATCGACTGCGCATTAACTACACCTATGAAAGTGTGAATGAGGAACGTGGAACGGGCCTGACAGAAGGTTATAGCCTCTCTGTTGATGAACCGTTGCGTTTCGATTATCACCAATTCAATACACGCTATACCTATGGCGCAATTGGAACAAAAGGCCGTTTGGTCGGCATTGTTGGCTATGACGTAAAAGATTACGACGATGCTACCTTTATGACGAACTCTGTTCAGCAAACGAGGTATTACGATTGGACACAACCTTATGTCGGTGGTGAGTTCTACTACGCCGTATCCAACTATTTCTATGCGGTCGCGATCGGACGTATAGAAGACAGAACATATGATGAAACAGATCCCAATGTGATTTCGCGCGATAACACCAATTCAACACTTTATGGCGGCTTGGAGTGGGACATTACGGGGAAAACACAGGGTAAATTGTTGCTTGGTGTTCAAAACAAGGATTTCGACAACAGCGGCAGAGAAACATTCCAAGGGTTTAGTTGGCGCGCCAACTTCAGTTGGAGACCTGCGGAATATAGCGAATTACGTCTGGAAACACGCGATTACGCACGCGACCCTGACTTAAACGCTGATTATGTAAAAGACCGTTCAGTAAAAGTGGATTGGGAGCATTATTGGACGCCGCGATTGAGCACACTCGCGACGGTCCGATACGGTCAAAATGAATACCCCGGCGATATCCGCAAAGACGACGATACGCTGGCTGAAGTTTCGGCAACTTATAGTCTTGCACGTTGGTGGGATGTCACTGTCGGCGTCAGCAAGTTTGACCGAGACTCTACGTTCACTGGGTTTAGTTATGATCAAACTCGGTTCTTCTTGGGAATGGAAGTGAGCCTTTAAATGCAAAAATTACTATGGATATGGATGTTGCTGTTTTCCATGAGTGCTGCTCATGCGGAAACCGAGCAGTACGTGCTGGATGATGGCGATCGTATCTCCATCAAAGTTTATGGTGAAGATGATCTCTCCATGGACATCCTTCTCAGCACGCAAGGTAGATTCGATTACCCGTACCTAGGGCGTCTGCAAGCGGCGGGAAAAACCGTTGGACAGCTACAAAGTACGATTGAAAGAGGCCTTCGCGGTGATTATCTCATTGACCCCAAAGTCACGGTCAATGTGATTCAGTTCCGTAAGTTCTACGTCAATGGCGAAGTCAATCAGCCCGGTGGGTACGACTATCAACCGGGCCTGACGGTCGCGAAAGCCATTGCGATTGCTGGCGGTTTTACCGACCGCGCATCGAGAAACAAAATTCAAAAGACAGACAGTAAAAAATCCACGACTCAAAAGAACGTCGGTCTGTCTCTATCTGTTGGCCCTGGTGACATCATCGTGGTTGAACAGAGCTTTTTTTAGCGCTGCTGTAAGTAAACGAAAGGACATCGCTCAATGAAATTGATAGAGCCTAACCAAGGATCGGAGCCGTCAGGTCTCGACCTAAAACGCTATCTAGGCGTTATTGCACGTTATTGGGTGCCCATCACGGCGTTTGTAGCGATCATCACCCTTATTTCAACACTGCTGATCTTGATGATCCAGCCAGTATACCGTGCAACCGCCACCTTATTGATTGAGGCGCAAGCCAGTAACGCCATTTCTATCGAAGAGGTTTATGCGCTTGATACCAGTAAGAAAGAGTATTACCAAACCCAATTCGAGATCCTTCGCTCCAACCACATCGCAGAGAATGTGATTGAGGAGTTGGGCATTGGACAAGTGCGCGAGTTCAACAATCTGGTTGGCCAACCTTCTGGCCGCGACAAGTTGCTCAGCATACTTAAAAATATTCCGTTGTTAGGCGACTACCTACCTGCAGTATCACAGCCATCAGAAGACCCAAACAGCGATGCGGCCAAGTTGGCGGTATTGCGCAAGTTCAAATCGCACATGGCGATTGAACCGATTCGAAACACACAATTAGTCAGAATCCACTTTGATTCTGCTGACCCAATGCTAGCCGCGAAAGTGGCTAACGCGATTGGTCAGGCATATATCGAGTCAAACCTTGAAGCGAAGTTGGTGGCCACACAAACAGCCTCCATGTGGATCAATGAACGCCTTGGCGGTTTGAAAGAGAACCTTGCCGAAGCTGAAACTGCACTGACGCAATTCTTGAAACTGGAAGGCCTTATCGAGCTCAGTGATATCGATGAGCTGGCGGGCACAGAACTCACCAACCTGACCATTCGCGTCTCCGAAGCAAAAGAGCGTCGTGTTGCTGCAGAGAGCCTCTTCTCCTTGTTGCAAAACAAAGGGGCAACCGGCGATGGCTTACTGTCCGTTCCTGAAATTTCCAATCACCCACAGGTGCGTGACGTTAAAAACGCCGAAACAGATGCAGAACGTAAAGTGTCTGAAATGTCCAAACGCTATGGTCCTAAACACGACAAAATGATCCAAGCGCGTGCCCAGCTTACTGCCGTTCAAAATCGTGCAAACACCGTCATCAGAGAGCTGGCTCGCGGCATCGAGAAAGAGCTGTCCAGTGCGCGTAAAAATGAGAAAGCACTGACGGCTGAATTAAATTCGAAGAAAGGCGAATACCAAAATATCAGTAGCAAGCGCGCGCAATATGATTCGCTCAAACGTGATGTCGAATCTAGCCGCCAGCTTTACGAAATATTCTTGAACCGCGAAAAAGAAACCAACGCCACCAGCGACTTCCAAGACGTTCAAGCACGCTTTACTGACATCGCTAAAACACCGCAGAACCCTTATCGCCCACAAACAGCGAAGCTGATCGTGATCAGTGCCGCATTCGCAGCATTGCTAGGCATAGTCTGTGCTTTCCTTGCTGATGCATACCGCAATACCATTGAAAAACCCGATGATATTGAGGAGAAGCTGGGATTGCAGCATCTAGGATTCCTGCCTCGCGTAAAGGCGCGTCGCTTTAAGAATACCCCGTTGGATCACACCTTGTATTACGATCCCGACGCCACCTTATTTAGCGAATCCGTTCGAACCATTCGCACGTCAATTCTGCTGACGCTGACTAACTCGAAACGCAATATTCTTTCTGTCACCTCTTCTCTTCCTTCAGAAGGAAAAACCACGGTGGCACTGAACCTTGCGCAATCGCTGGCAAAAATGGAACGCACACTCCTTATTGACTGTGACCTTCGTATGCCAGCCATTGGTCAACGTTATGGACTGCCTAAAAATCAACCTGGATTGACCAATTTTTTAGTCATGGGCACGGACGTGACCGAGTGTATTTTCCACGACGACATTTCTCAACTTGATGTGTTACCAGCCGGTTTACTGCCGCCTAACCCACAAGAACTGTTGAGCTCGCCGAAGTTCGCCACACTGCTTGAGCAACTAAAACTAACGTATGACCGCATCGTTTTAGACACACCACCGATTCAGGTTGTGAGTGACAGTCTGATCTTAGGTCGACTGGCTGGCGGCATGATTTTGGTGGTGAAAGCGGAAGTGACCACCGAACAACAAATTAACCATTCAGTCGGGCAACTTGTCCGTCATGACATTCCTGTGGATGGCGTTGTACTGAACCAGCTATCAAGCAAATACGCAGAAGAAAAATACAAGCTGCACTATGGTTACTACAACAACAATACAAGGGACGAAGGAACCTTAGAGGCGAGTTAAGCACCTCAAGGTAATAAGGAAATACCATAATAATGAAAACAAGTTTTGATGTATTTAACGGCGATGCCGATGGGATTTGTGCACTGATCCAACTCCGACTTGCGACCCCCAAGAACAGCAAATTGATCACGGGCGTAAAGCGAGATATCGCCTTACTCAAACAAGTGGATCCCGCCGTGGCACAAGATGTCACCGTGTTAGACGTGGCGATGGGAAAGAACCGCGCAGCATTGGACAATTTATTGTCTCAAGGTGTGCGCGTGTTCTACGTGGATCATCACAACCCCGATGAGATCCCAGAACACAACGCGCTGACGACGCACATCAACACCGCAGCCAACACCTGCACCAGCCTGATTGTCGATAAATTGCTCAAAGGCAAGTATCGCGAATGGGCATTGGTGGGCGCTTATGGCGACAATTTGTTTGCCGTCGCAGATACCTTGGCGAACAAAACTGGGCTAAGCGACGCAGACAAAGAGAAGCTCAAGCAGTTTGGTACCTACCTAAACTACAACGGCTATGGCGCCTCTTTGGCTGATTTACTGTTTTCACCCGCAGAGCTCTACCGCCTTCTTGCGCCTTATCCTTCACCGTTCAATTTTATCGCCGAACGCCCTGATGTGTATTCCACGTTAGAGCAAGGCTATTTGAGCGATTCCGAGAAAGCCGCATCGATTGTGCCTATTTCTGAAGAAGCGGGATCAAGCGTGTTTATGCTGCCCGATGAAGCATGGGCGCGACGCATCAGCGGCGTGTTCTCCAACGATTTAGCCAACCAAGACCCTGCCCGTGCAAATGCCGTGATTACAGCAAAAGCCGATGGCAACTACTTGGTCAGCATTCGCGCGCCACTCAAGAACCGCATCGGCGCCGACGAACTCGCTGCGAAGTTCCCAACAGGGGGCGGACGCAAAGCAGCCGCAGGTATCAACGCACTACCTGCAGAACAACTATCTGAATTTATCAATGCGTTCCACCAGCAATATTTGCTGGCAACGTAAGAAGGGACTGAACATGGTGGACAAGATTTCGCTGAACCAAACCCATTTGAAACAACTCGAGAACGAGTCGATTCATATCATTCGAGAAGTCGCCGCAGAGTTTGATAACCCTGTGATGCTTTACTCGATTGGTAAGGATTCGGCCGTCATGCTCCACCTAGCGATGAAAGCATTTTATCCAGGTAAGCCACCTTTCCCTCTGCTCCATGTCGATACCACGTGGAAGTTTAAGGAAATGATTACCTTCCGTGATGAGTTCACCAAAAAGCACGGATTAGATTTGAAAGTTCACATCAACCAAGACGGTGTGGACATGAACATTAGCCCCTTTGAGCATGGCAGTGCGAAACACACTGACATCATGAAAACCCAAGGCTTAAAACAGGCGCTGAACCAATACGGTTTCGATGCCGCATTCGGCGGCGCTCGCCGTGATGAAGAAAAAAGCCGCGCCAAAGAGCGAGTCTATTCGTTCCGCGACAAACACCACCGTTGGGATCCTAAAAACCAACGTCCAGAGCTGTGGGATACCTACAACGGCCGAGTGAACAAAGGCGAGAGCATCCGTGTATTCCCGCTTTCAAACTGGACCGAACTGGATATCTGGCAATACATCTATATGGAAAACATCGAAATCGTTCCACTCTACTTCTCAGAGAAGCGCCCAGTGGTTGAGCGTGATGGCACCTTGATCATGGTCGATGACGATCGCATGCCGCTTGAAGATGGTGAAAAGCCTGAAATGAAGTCGGTGCGCTTTCGCACCTTGGGCTGTTACCCACTGACAGGTGCAGTGGAGTCAACGGCGGCAACATTGCCTGAAATCATCCAGGAAATGTTGCTCACCAAGACGTCAGAGCGTCAAGGCCGTGTGATTGACCATGACCAAGCGGGCTCAATGGAGCAGAAAAAACGAGAAGGCTACTTCTAACAAAGCCTCACTATTACCCATTTAGATTATTGCTTGCCTGCAAAGGAGTGACTCATGAGCCACAGCTCAGATTTGATAGCATCAGATATTGAAGCGTATCTTCACCAGCACGAAAACAAAGACCTGCTGCGCCTACTTACGTGTGGCAGCGTGGATGACGGTAAATCCACCTTGATCGGACGCCTATTGTTCGACACCAAGTTGATCTTCGAAGATCACCTCTCAAGCCTTCATAAAGACAACGCGCGCGTCGGTAATGCAGGCGAAAGTCTTGACCTCGCATTGCTGGTCGATGGCCTGCAATCAGAGCGCGAGCAAGGCATCACCATTGACGTTGCTTACCGTTATTTCTCAACAGAAAAGCGTAAGTTCATCATTGCTGACTGCCCAGGGCACGAACAGTACACTCGAAACATGGCCACCGGTGCATCGAACTGCGAACTCGCGATTGTAATGGTTGATGCGCGCAAAGGCTTGCTCACGCAAACGCGTCGTCACAGCTACATCGTTAGCAAGCTAGGCATTCGCCACGTGGTGGTTGCGATCAATAAAATGGACTTGGTGGATTTCGACGAAACCGTCTTTGAGAATATCAAAGCGGAATACCAAGCCATGGCGACACAACTCGGCATCAAAGACGTTCAATATGTGCCTATCTCTGCGCTGGATGGGGACAATGTGGTTTCCGCGAGCAAAAGCATGCCTTGGTATAAAGGCTTACCAATGATGGGCATGCTAGAAGCCGTTGAGATCAGCCGTGACCAAAACCTCGAATTGATGCGCTTCCCCGTGCAATACGTCAACCGCCCTAACCTTGATTTTCGTGGTTACTGCGGCACATTAGCGTCGGGCATTTTACGTAAAGGTGATGAAGTGATGGCACTGCCATCCGGCCAAACCAGCACGGTTACCAGCATTGTGACTTACGACGGCGAACTTGATGCCGTTGCGCCCAACAACGCCGTGACCGTCACACTCGCTGATGAAATTGATATTTCGCGTGGCGACATGATCACCCATGCCGACACGGCACCAGAGCTCACAGATCATCTTTCGGCGTCACTGGTATGGATGGCACAAGACGCGCTGAAAACAGGCCGCGACTATGACTTCAAATTTGCCAGCCATAGCCTGACCGGGCACGTGACGAAGGTGAATCACAAGATTGATATCAATACGTTTGAAGAGCTCTCTTCTGATGCACTCGCACTCAACGAAATTGGCGTTGTCGATTTGCACTTGAATGCCCCTGTCGCTGCGGACAACTACGCCTCAGTGAAGAAAACAGGTGCCTTTATCATTATCGACAGGCTCACCAATATCACGATTGCAGCAGGCATGGTTGAAGCGCTGCACACGCAAAAAGAAGCGAAAGCGACACGCCAATACACAGACGCAGAAATTGCGCTGAACCGCTACATTCGCGAAAACTTCCCTGAGTGGGAAGCGAAGTCAGTCGAATAAGACGACGAGCGAGAGGAAGGGAAACGGTGAACAGCATAGCGTGCGATGCCAACAGGGAGAATACGGCGACAATGAGCGTGAAAGTACTTCATATCATTAATGATCTGTCTCGAAATGGCGGCGCTCAGCGGTTTGTGATTGATTTGGTTTCACCTCCGCCGCAAGGCTATGACATCCGCGTTATCACGCTCGAAGATACCAATGATTTTTGCGAAGAATTGGAAGCACTCGGCGTGAGGTGCGATGTGTGGGAGCACCTGTCATGGAAGGAAAAGTGGCAGGCTTTGCGCTGGCCAGACGTGATTCATGGTCACCTTTTCCCTTCAATATACCTCGCGTTAGCGGCATTTGGTAAAAAGCGCGTTCAGACCGAACACGCGACCCACAACCGTCGACGTGATCATGTCTGGATGAAGCCGCTCGAGTTGTTTCTTTATTGGCGCTATCACGTCACCGTGTGCATCACTGAACAAGTGAAAGACGCACTGGAAGATTTTTTGCCACAGTATAAAAAGCACTATCGTGTTATTTTTAACGGCGTCGATCTGACCAAGTATCCATTAAACGTCAAATCGCAGCCTGCGCCTGAACAGCCGCGTCGCATTGGCATGGTGGGACGGTTTCATGCCTACAAAGACCACCCAACGGTGATCCGCGCCTTGGCTGAATTGCCTGAGCACTACGAACTGCACTTTGCAGGTGATGGTGATCGTCGTGACGAATACATGGCGTTGGTAAAGGAGTTAGAGCTAGAAAACCGCGTCATTTTTCATGGTGTGTTAACGGACATTCCCGCGTTTTTAGATTCGCTCGACCTGTACGTACAAAGTTCTAGCGTAGAAGGGTTTGGCTTGGCTGCCGTTGAAGGCATGGCGGCAGGTTTGCCAGTGCTGGCAAGCAATGTTCCAGGCCTTAGCGAAGTCATGGGCGATGAACGTTATTTGTTCGAGCTTGGCAATGCACACGCATTAGCATCGGCCATTCAGCGCCTGTGCGAGGACGATAGCACGTACCAAATCGCATCTGAATATGCGGTCTCTCGTTGCCAGGTATTTACGCTTGATGCCTTCCGCACGCATTACTATCAAACATATCAAGGATTGGTAGATGGCACGGTCAGTTGAGCATCTTGCTGCGTTTGCAGTCATCCTTTTCTTTGTCCCGTTAAAAACCAATCTCTCGGGCATTGAACTGTATATTGCCGATCTCATTGGCATTGCATCGCTAGGCGTGATGGGTATTGCGACTACCCGCGGGCGCTTGTACCACTCAACCATCCAAGCCTCTAGCTTCATTTTCTTGTTTGTACTTTACATATTACTGGTAGGCACACTCAGTGATGCCCCTGCCAAGTTTGTGCTTATCGAAATGGTGCAATGGCTGTCTGTCGCTGCATTCTTAGGGATGTTGCATCAAGCGGGTTTACTGGCATCACCTCGGTTTCTCTCGCTCGTGGCCTTGTATGCCTTGGCGGGCTCGTTGTATACCGCGGCTTGGCACTTAGCACAACCCGGCATGCCCGATTTCAAGCAACTTGCCAACACCAAATACTTTTTTGGGTTTACCTGTGCAATGCTCTACTTGCTACGCCAACACATCAGTTATAGCCGGGTTTTATTTGCGATCGCATTTGTTCTATTGGTGATGTCAGAAGAGCGCAAAGCATTGTTAGGTGTCGTCATGATGATTGCCTGTGATCAGCTTTTTTGTCAGCAAACCCATCACCAAAGAGAGCGAACCACACGTGTCGCCCTCATTACCTTCATGCTATTTGGTGGGCTATTAGCGGCCTTCTCAGTTTGGTATATGGTCGGGCTTAACAACATCTTAGATACCCTTGAATTTACGCGGTTCGACATTCTGTTTGCGGACCAACAAGCGGCACAATGGGATTCTGAACTTTGGCGAAAACTGCTGCTCGCAAACGGCTTTTCACTCTTTCAAGAAAATCCGATTTTCGGCGTTGGCCCTAAGATGCTCCCTGCACACATTGCGCCCTACTTCCAAAATGAAGTCTTGGCCATTTACACCCACAACTTTGCACTGGATGTGGCCGTTGAATATGGTGCCGTTGGTCTGTCCATTTTAATTGGCGGCTTCCTGATTGCACTCATGCGCCTTTTCCGCGCTCGCATGGAAAATCCCGTTGCCTTCCTATTAGGGGTATACATTCTTTCTATGGTGTTATTTGTTGCCGTAAACAGCACCATCATGTTGATGTTCTTATTACCCTTATTTATCAATGTTCGCAGTGAATCTTTCGCACAACGTCTCTCTCAGAAAACAAGCCGTTATCGTGCTGTTTCAACGAATCGCGAGTCAACACCCTCATCGTTCCCGACGAGTGCATCCATTATCATAGACCCAATCCCCCCTCACGAGGAGAAGTAATGAAGTTCAGCCTTGCCCGACAACGCGCGTTTGACCAAACACTGCGAGAGCCTAATTTTGTGTTGGTGTACCAAATGGGTAAAGTTGGCTCATCCTCCATTGAGGCATCGTTAGAGCATTGCAACATTCCAAGCTGGCACATTCATACCTTCGACGATAACGAAGAATTTCAGATGTACCGCAATACGTCCGATGTAGGCTGTTTCTTTGATTGGCACATCCGCGCAGCTTACCGACTCACGCTCGCGCACAGACTGCGTATACTCAAAAAGCGCGATCATATTAAGATCATCACGCTTGTTCGTGATCCTGTTGCCACCGTGGTTTCACGCTTTTTCCAAGACCTTCACATTCAATTGATCGAAGGAAAGAAAAACAATGCCATTCATGGCGACATGGATGCCACCCTCAACCACCTCATCGATGCGTTTGATAACAAGCTGCGCCATGACTATTTCACAGAATGGTTCGACCGAGAGCTAAAGCGTCAGTTTGGCGTAGATGTGATGCCACACCTAACGGATGCGACGCAAACACATTGGCGGATTCAAGAAAATGGTTGTGATGTGCTGCTAATGAAATGCGAAGCCATCAACCAATCCGCAGAGGCATTAGGGGCGTTTTTGGATCAAACGGATTTCTCACTGCAATCAAGCAATGAGGCCTCCAACAAATGGTACTCAGCCTTGTATCAACGTTTCAAAGAGACGTACCCGTTCGAGCGTTTGTTCAGCCTTTACGACGCGCCGATTTACAAGGCCGTTTATAGCGACGATGAAATCGCACGCTTTAAGCAAAAGTGGGGACACTAATGAAGACGGTTCTTCATATCACAGAAGCCTTTGGTGGCGGCATTCAGACCGCACTGTGCAGCTACGCAAAATCCACCGAAGGTGACCCTATACGCCACCTTCTTTTGGCGAGGTTGCGCCCTCAAGATGACACGGGCCTTGCCATCAAGAACTTGTTTGACGAAGTAGAAACGGTCGATGGTGGTTTGCTTCACTTTTATCGCTGCGCGCGTAAAGCCGTGCTTCAGCACAAACCGGATGTGATTCACCTTCACTCAAGCTTCGCCGGATTTCTGTGCCGTTTTCTTCCCAAAGGCGATGCAAAGCTCGTATATACCCCGCATTGCTATGCCTTTGAGCGTCGCGACATCCCTGATTGGAAACAAGAAGTCTACATGCGCTTAGAAACTTTTGGTTTATCGCGTATTGATGTGATTGCAGGGTGTAGCGAGCGAGAGTGTCAGTTGGGTTTAGAACTGGGGGCAAAGCGCGCGGTTCATCTCAATAACTATGCCGAACTCAGTCCTGAATTGATGGCAGATTCACAAGCGCCCTTTCAAGACAGCGATGAAAACGCAGAAAGCCCACGCACTAAAGTGGTCATTGTCGGCCGTGTTTCACCACAAAAAGATCCAGAGTTTTTGTTAGAGACCATTGATCACCTCCGAAGTTTTCCTGAGTTTAACCACATCCAATTACAGTGGCTTGGTGGTGGCGATCAAGACAAAGAGCAAGAACTGCGAGCAGCAGGCGTTGACGTCACTGGCATGATTCCCCATCACGTCCTCATGAAAACCCTGAAAGACGCAGATTTGTATTTACACACCGCAGCATGGGAAGGCATGCCGTTGACCTTGCTTGAAGCTGCGCGTCTTAAGGTTCCGATGGTGTTACGGATCATCGGCGCAACACAGAGCCTGCATTATCCCTTCCTCGTCAGCACACCGGATGCCATGGCGCAGCAAATCGTGGAGTATTGCCGACACCCTCAGCACCCTGACTATCAATCTTCATTGGTGTCCATTAACGAAGCGTTCAGTGCGGAAAAACAACGCAGTGCGCTCATTGAGATTTATGGGGCATAAACCATGATATGGGTGGTGGCGTTGCTCATTGTCGGGCTTCTGATGACCTTGATGCTCACTCGCGTCCGCCCTGCTTTGGTATTTGGTGCCGTGTTTGCCGTATTGCTGCTGCTCGACATCGTGCCTGCCACTCAACTGTTTAACCATTTCACGAACCCCGCACTGATTACACTGGTATTGCTAATTCTGGTGTCAGTGGTACTAGAACGTACCGCCTTGATTAGTGCGCTCGGACATTGGTGCACACGCGGCAGCCTTCGTCGTGTCACCCTGCAATCGACGTTAGCGGCAGGGTTGTTGTCTGCAGTGATCAATAACACGGCGGTGGTATCGACCTTGATGCGAAGCCTCACTCACACGGCGTACCCTGCCAGCAAGCTGCTGATCCCGCTTTCTTATGCCGCCATCTTGGGTGGCACAATGACCTTGATAGGAACGTCCACCAACCTTCTGGTCAACGGTTTTACGCTCAGCGCGGGCCTGCCTGGGCTGGGCTTTTTCGATTTCACCTTAGTTGGGGCGCCACTGTTTTTCATTGGCATCGCACTCATTGTCTTAGTTTCTGTTCGTCTTTTGCCTACAAATGATGTAACTCAACAATCAACCTCACAGTCCTATTTGCTGGAAAGTCGATTGGAGCCGGAATCGCCACTTATCGGACAAACAGTGGAGGCCAGCGGTTTGCGGCATCTCGAACGTTTGTTTTTGGTCGAAATCATTCGCAAACATCACGTGATATCTCCTGTCGCCCCGACAGAACCATTGCAAGCCAATGATGTGTTGGTGTTTTCAGGGGATCTTGAAGCAACCGCATTACTGGCAAGGTTCAAGGGCTTAACCTTGGTGACACAAGGGGAAGAAACACCGTCGGATAACTTGGTGGATGTAGTCGTCACACCCCAAGCCATGGTGGCGGGAAGAACCATTAAATCGTTGAACTTCCGCTCGCAGTTTGATGCAGCAGTGGTGGCGGTAAAACGGGGCGACCACCACATTCGCGGTGGCCTCGGTCAAGTGCGTTTGCGTGGTGGTGACTTGTTGGTGTTGGCGGTTGGCGCTGACTTTCACAGTCGAGAGAACATCACTCAGAACTTTGTGTTGGTGGGTGAGCGCAGTCGACATGCATTGCTCACATCGCGCCAATCTACGCTGTTTTGCTTAGGGGCCGTTACCGTGTTGCTGGCAGGCGCGATGGACATGCTGCCCTTGTACAAAGGATTGGTACTTTTGATCGCTGCAGCCGTGGCATCACGTATTGTCACGATTCATGATTTACGCCGTCGGTTCCCGTTCGAATTGGTGGTGGTGATTGGCGCTGCACTTGGCCTTGCTCAAGCAATATCGACGACAGGGTTAGCAGACATCATTGCCACCAGCATGATGTCAGTTAGCCAGCATTGGGGGCCTTTTGGTGCCTTAGTCATTTTGTATATTGCTACGTGGCTGATGACGGAACTCATTACCAATAATGCAGCAGCAGCCATTGCCTTCCCCATCGGCCTCGCTTTGGCAGGTCAATATGGGGTGGATCCGCTGCCCTACATCATGACGGTTGCGTTTGGAGCAAGTGCGAGCTTTCTATCACCGTTTGGCTATCAAACCAATTTAATGGTGTTTACAGCCGGCCGCTATCAAACACGAGATTATCTGAAAGCGGGTTTTCCATTAACACTGGCCTATGGCTTGGGTGTCATTACTCTCGTGCCTTACGTTTTTCCTTGGTGAAGTAATTATGATCGCAAGCCTTGTAAGCCGATTCCAACAGCTCCCTGCGGAGCGTCGGCAGTTCCTGTTTCACGCTGCGCTTGCGGCGTTGTTTCGCGTATTTTCTGCAGGCGCCGCCTTTCTGCTGAGTGTTGTGGCAGCAAGAACGCTGGGTACACACCAGTCAGGTCTGTTCTTCCTTGCGTTGAGCTTAGCAACCTTACTCGGCACCCTAAGCTTGCTGGGTATGGATAACGCGCTATTGCGGTTCATTGGAAAGTCATCGACAGAAGATGCGACAGAAACCAACCAGGTGTTCACCAACGCCTATGCCGTGGTTGTGCCCACCAGCACTGTTGTTGGTCTCATCGTGTTTGTTCTCTCACCTTGGTTATCGACCAGCGTGTTCGATAAACCCGGTGCCGTTGATGCCATGCGTGCATTCGCAGTGGCGATACCGCTTATCAGTCTGTTTTTCCTCAATGGCTATGCGCTGCAAGCAACCCGACGCGTCATTGCATCAGTGTGTTCCATGCAACTCGGAGTAACGGTATTGCTGCTACCCGCACTGTATGGCTTATCCCTTTATGCCATCGAGCCAAGTGCCAGTGTTGCCGCCACGCTGTATACGGGGGCCGCAGCCATTGTGGTGCTATCAGGTTTGGTGTTGTGGTTCCGACAACCTGCACACCGCATCGATAGCAGCGATTTAGGCAAACCGGCCCTGTGGAAAGCTGCACCAAATTTGTGGCTCATTGCAGCAACAGGTCAAGCCATCCCGTGGGCGTCTGTCGTTATCGTAGGGTTTTATACGCAATCGCAGGATGTGGCGTATTTTTCCGCCGCACAACGTACCTCGCTGCTCATCACCTTTATGTTGATGGTCGTGAATTTCGTTGCAGCGCCCCGTTTCTCCGCCTTATTTCACGCAGGGGAAATGGATAAATTAAAACGTCTTGCGCAGTTTTCAACGCGATTAATGATCGCCTTTTCGCTGCCCGTTCTGCTCTCTGTGCTGGTATGGCCTGAACAGATTATGCGGTTGTTTGGGGAAGATTTTGTTCTCGGCGCGCCGCTATTGGTGATCCTCGCTATCGGCCAAACCATCAATGTGATGACAGGCTCCGTTGGGTTTCTTCTCACCATGTGCGGCCACGAACGAGACATGAGGAATGTTACGGTATTCGCAGGCTTGCTCACACTAACGTTGACCTTCATACTCACGCACATTTGGGGCACGCTCGGTGCAGCTATCGCAGTCAGTGTGGGGCTAAGTACGCAGAACTTACTTGCCTTCCATAAAGTGAAATCGCGCTTAGGTTTTTGGCCTATTGGTTAACCTCACCCCATACTGAAAGAAATAAATAATTTTTAATTGGTAAATGATACTATTTGCGCTGTCTATTTTTGCACACAGATGCTGATAGCTCGGATGTAATTAAGTAAGGATATCTGATGATTAACAAGTGCCTATTTCCAGCGGCTGGTTACGGAACACGCTTCCTGCCAGCAACTAAATCCATGCCAAAAGAAATGATGCCGATCGTGAACAAACCATTGATTGAATACGGTGTTGATGAAGCTATTCAAGCGGGCATCAATGGCATGTGTATCGTCACCGGCCGTGGCAAACACAGCCTAATGGACCATTTCGATAAAAACTACGAACTCGAGCACCAAATTCTAGGCACCAACAAAGAAGCCCTGCTTGAAGATATCCGTGCAACGATTGATGCGGCGTCTTTCACATACATTCGCCAAAAAGAAATGCGCGGTTTGGGTCATGCCATCCTTACAGGTCGCGACTTGGTCGGTGATGAAGCCTTCGCAGTGGTATTGGCGGATGACCTTTGTATCAACCAAGAACAGGGCGTATTGACGCAGATGGTTGCGCTTTATAAGCAATTCCGCTGTTCAATCGTCGCCGTTGAAGAAGTACCAGAAGACGAAACCCACAAATACGGTGTTATTTCAGGACAAGAGATCAAAGATGACTTGTTCCGCGTAGATAACATGGTTGAGAAACCCGAGCCGGGCACAGCGCCAAGTAATCTTGCAATCATCGGCCGCTACATTCTGACACCAGACATTTTCGACATTCTCGAAAATACTGAACCAGGTAAAAACGGCGAGATTCAAATTACGGATGCACTGCTCAAGCAAGCACAAGATGGTTGTGTACTGGCCTATAAATTCAAAGGCGAGCGTTTCGATTGCGGCAGCGTAGAAGGCTTTATTGAAGCCACCAACTACTGCTACCAAAACATCTATCTGCAATCTGACGCGCCAAACCAGCCAAAAACCGTGAAGTGTTAATCACATTTCTTTGCGCTTTTAGACGCTAATATCTGCTCCGAGTAGACTCAAACAAAGCTGTATGTTTATACAGCTTTGTTCTTTTTCATGGCGTCTATTTATGGGATACTCAATACATTAGTCACTTCATCAGACAGCGCGCTGACCAATAGGCAAGGTGGACATGGATACGATCGACGTCAGAGGGGCTCGCACCCACAATTTAAAGAACATCAATCTGACTATCCCTAGGGACAAGCTGATTGTGATTACCGGTCTGTCCGGCTCAGGTAAGTCCTCACTCGCGTTTGATACCTTGTACGCTGAAGGACAGCGCCGATACGTTGAATCGCTCTCCGCCTACGCTCGCCAGTTCTTGTCACTGATGGAAAAGCCAGACGTTGACCATATTGATGGTTTATCACCGGCCATTTCTATTGAACAAAAATCCACGTCGCACAACCCGCGTTCTACTGTAGGTACCATCACCGAAGTGTATGACTATCTGCGTCTACTGTATGCACGCGTCGGCGATCCTCGCTGCCCAACACACAATGTCACGCTGGAGGCACAGACCGTCAGCCAGATGGTCGACAAAGTGTTGGAGCGTGACGAGGGCACCAAGTTGATGTTGCTCGCCCCTATCGTCAAAGAACGCAAAGGTGAGCACGTTAAAACACTCGAAAACTTGGTCGCGCATGGTTTTATCCGCGCGCGTATCGACGGTGAAGTGTGTGATTTGTCCGATCCGCCAACACTGGAGCTTCATAAAAAGCACACCATTGAAGTCGTCGTTGACCGTTTTAAAGTTCGCGATGATTTACAGCAGCGCTTGGCTGAATCGTTTGAAACCGCCCTTGAACTAACAGGCGGCACTGCCGTTGTCAGCCACATGGATGGCGACGGTGATGACATGGTATTTTCGGCTAACTTTGCCTGCCCGCATTGCGGTTACAGCATGCAAGAACTGGAACCACGCCTGTTCTCCTTCAATAACCCCGCAGGAGCTTGCCCAACCTGTGATGGTTTAGGGGTTCAACAATTCTTTGATGAAAACCGCGTGGTGCAAAACGAAGCCGTGAGTCTTGCAGGCGGTGCGATACGTGGATGGGACCGACGCAATTTTTACTACTTTCAGATGCTCACCTCACTTGCCGAACATTATGCGTTCGACATTGAAGCGCCTTGGGAAAGCCTGACACCCAAGATCCGCGATGTGGTGCTAAACGGCTCAGGTACCACCGAGGTTGCTTTTAAGTACGTTAACGACCGTGGCGATATCACGGTACGCAAACATCCATTTGAAGGCATTTTGAATAACCTTAATCGCCGCTACCGCGATACTGAATCCATGGCTGTGCGTGAAGAGCTCGCAAAATACATTGCGAATAAATCATGCGGAAGCTGTGGCGGTTCTCGCCTTCGTGAAGAAGCTCGCCACGTGTTTGTTGCCGATACTAATCTTCCGACCGTCTGTGAGATGAGTATTCACGATGCACTCGATTTCTTCGCAGGTTTGCAGCTTGAAGGCCAACGTGCACAAATCGCCGACAAGATACTGAAAGAAATCCACGACCGTCTCCGTTTCTTGGTCAATGTGGGTCTTAACTATCTGAGTTTGTACCGCAGCGCCGATACCCTTTCAGGCGGTGAGGCGCAGCGTATTCGTCTTGCTAGCCAAATAGGTGCTGGGCTTGTCGGTGTGATGTATGTGTTAGATGAACCCTCTATTGGTCTTCATCAGCGTGACAACGAGCGATTGCTGAGTACGCTGGATCACCTGAGAAACCTTGGCAATACCGTTTTGGTGGTAGAGCATGATGAAGATGCGATTCGCGCCGCTGACCACATCATTGATATTGGCCCAGGCGCCGGTGTTCATGGTGGCTATGTCGTGGCTGAAGGCACGTACGAAGACATCATTGCCAATGAAAACTCGCTGACAGGTCAATACCTCAGCGGCAAAAAACAAATCATAATGCCTGCCGAGCGCACGCCGTATGACCCAGAAAAAGTCGTGCGCTTGCTTGGCGCGACGGGCAACAACCTTAACAGTGTGGATTTGACTCTCCCTGTCGGCTTGTTTACCTGTGTCACGGGCGTATCCGGTTCGGGTAAGTCCACACTGATCAACGACACCTTCTACAAAATCGCCCACCAGCGACTGAATGGCGCGACCACAGGCGAACCCGCGCCGTTTAAAGACATTGAAGGCATTGGCCATTTCGATAAAGTGATCGATATTGACCAAAGCCCGATTGGACGCACACCTCGCTCTAACCCTGCCACGTACACAGGGATTTTCACGCCAATTCGTGAATTGTTCGCAGGTACGCAAGAATCTCGCGCTCGCGGATATAAAGTAGGACGCTTTAGCTTTAACGTGAAAGGCGGACGCTGTGAAGCCTGCCAAGGTGATGGTGTTATCAAGGTTGAAATGCACTTCCTGCCGGATGTTTATGTGCCTTGTGATGTGTGTAAAGGGAAGCGTTATAACCGCGAAACCTTGGAAATTCGCTACAAAGGCAAAACCATCGACGAAGTGTTGGAAATGACCGTTGAGGATGCACGCGAGTATTTTGACGCCGTGCCAGCGATTGCCCGTAAACTTCAAACCTTGATGGACGTGGGCCTGTCCTATATCCGTTTAGGCCAAGCGGCAACCACCTTGTCCGGCGGTGAAGCGCAGCGCGTGAAGTTGGCGAGAGAGCTGTCAAAACGAGACACAGGCAAAACGCTGTATATACTCGACGAACCAACAACGGGTCTGCACTTCCACGACATTCAACAATTGCTGACCGTGCTTCACCGCCTACGTGATCACGGCAATACCATTGTGGTCATCGAGCACAACTTGGATGTTATCAAGACGGCAGACTGGATCGTTGACCTTGGCCCTGAAGGCGGAAACGGTGGCGGTTTGATTGTCGCAGAAGGTACACCTGAAGACGTTGCGAAGGTGAAAGGCTCACACACCGCACGCTTCTTAAAACCCTTATTGAAGAAAAAGGGTAAATAGAGCGATACTTTCGGTAACCTATCCCCCTCACTCACCACCTCGTAAGAGGTGGTTTTATATTGATAGTAGAAAGCATGTCGACAACGCGTATTCCTTTTCACTGGCCATCCAAAGTGGCGAGCAAACCTTTAGTTAAACCGGTACTCATTGTACTGGCGACACTGTTTTTGCTCTGTTTTCCACTCAATCAAATACCGCTGTCAGTCTCGGGGATTCAACACCCTGCGATATCGACATCGTTCATGTTGTCAGTTGCAATGATCTGCTTTGGTGGTTTAGAGGTGGCTCGACAGCACCGATTTAGCCTGACCAAACTCACGGGGTGGATTGCACTCAGCGCCTTACTCGCCGTGTTACCCGCGTTTTATCTTCATGCGAACACCAGCGCTGCGCTTTGGCATACAGGGCTCGCGCTGTTGAGCTTGTTACTGTTCATTACCTTGCAGCAATTTAGTTTCAACCACGTACAACGTCAGTATTTGCTTTGGCTGCCACTGATCGCTGGGTGGATATTCGCATTGCCTTTCGTTGTACCGCCTCTCATTGAAGCATTCGAACACGATGCTCCTTATTTTCTGACGGTTCAGCGCGTAGGCATTGCAAAAAACACCACCGCCATGGTGTTGCTCACAGCGCTCGCCTTGTCGGCCTACCTGCTTGCACGAACCCGCGCCTACAAACGCACCATCATCTCTCAACACATTGTATTGCTGCTCACGCCTCTGATGTGCATTACCGCGTTGATGGCACTTCGTGAGCCTTGGCTAATTACGTTCACCCTGTTGGTGATTGCACTCGCACAGCCTTTCCTGTTTCGTTTCAGCCCCAAACTGCATCATGGGCTTTGGAACCTCGTTGTCTTCGCTGCGTTTGTGATTGCAGGACAAGCAAACTGGCTCCCAACAAACGCGCTATTTGCTGAAAGATTCTCACCAAACGAATGGCAGCTTTTGGCACAAACAACAGCACTAACGAAAACGGCTCACTTTGAAGGCGTAGGTCTTGGTCAGCTTACGTTGGCGCAATTGCAGTTTGGGCTTTCACAAGGAAACACGTTGCCCATTGATACGCCTTATCCAAGCTGGTTAGTTGCGACTATCACTGAGGGGGGTATCGCCATATGGGGAAGCTTTGCACTCTTAGGTGGCTTGATCATTAAACGTATCGCTGACGCACCGGGCGGCACACGATTGATGCTGACGGCAATCATCCTTCCTTCCATTGTCGGCATTGCAGCAACATCTTTTGTGTCAACCAACCCTGTTCTGGCTCTACTGTTTGTCGTCTTGGTCTACTGGATTGATAACCTGTCTGCACGCTACGAGCGCATCAACCTAACACGCGTTAAACTCCTCGCCATTGGCTCGACAACGCTATTGGCTTCAAGTATCTGCTTGGTGGTGAGTTCTATCTATTTGGGCGAGCAAGCACTGCGCACCTATGACATCAGCGATAACAAGTTAACCCAGTATCAAACACACCCTTGGTGGACATCGTTTTATCAACAAGAAGCAGGGAAGCGCGCCTTTTTGGAAAACGTCGAACATAACGACAAACGCGCTCAGACAACATACCTCAGACAGCAAATCCGACACCTATCAACACGCCCAACGGCGGAGGGGTATCAGTCTTTGATTGAGTTGGCACTGCTGACAGGAGACCGCGCGATTGCGAAACAGATCCAGCAAGAAGCCAGTGCATTGTTTCCCTACGTGGCATTTCAACCTAACTTTTCACATTTTGAAGCGTCAGAGCCTGACGCTTCAAAATCGTAAATGCTTCACATAGAAAAAGCCCTGACAAGTCAGGGCGTTTTTTTAATTTTAGTACTTGTAACGGCGAGGATAAATCCGTTAACCGAGCACGTCTTTTAGCGCTTTGGCACACAGCGCGATGTTCTCTTTTCTCGCTGCATATCCCATCAACCCGATACGCCATGCTTTTCCCGCTAACGTGCCAAGTCCTGCACCGATTTCAAGATTATATTCATTCAACAAGCGCTGACGAACAAGGGCATCATCAGCCCCATCAGGGATAGCCACAGCGTTGAGTTGAGGAAGGCGATAAGCCTCATCAACCAAAAACTCAATGCCTAATGCTTCAAGTTCTGCTTTCAACAGTTCATGCATCTCACGATGACGTTGCCACGCATTCTCCAAGCCTTCTTGTTGTAACATCAACAATGATTCATGCAGTGCATACAGACTATTTACAGGCGCAGTGTGGTGGTAGCTTCGCTTCCCTTCACCACTCCAATAACCGAGCACTAAGCTTTGATCGAGAAACCAACTTTGTACTTTACCGTCATGTGTTTTCATTCTTTCAACGGCACGGGGAGAGAAAGTCACTGGCGATAAACCCGGTACGCATGACAGACACTTTTGGCTTCCTGAATAAACAGCATCAAGCTGCCATTCATCGACCAACAAAGGCACACCACCCAGCGATGTAACAGCATCGACAATGGTCAAACAATCGTGTTGGCGCGCTAATGCAGATAAGGCTTTCGCATCACTCAACGCACCAGTAGATGTTTCTGCATGCACAAACGCCACAATTGACGTGTCAGGATTAGCCTTTAACGCCGCTTCCACTTTACTCACATCAACCGGTTGACCCCATTCATCATCAACCATGACAGCCGTCGCGCCGCAGCGCTCAACGTTTTCACGCATACGATCACCAAACACGCCATTGCGACAAACAATGACCGTATCGCCAGCTGATACCAAATTCACAAAACAGGTTTCCATGCCTGCGCTACCTGGCGCAGATACGGCAATGGTAAAGGCATTTGTGGTTTGAAAGGCATATTGCAGCAAAGCTTTCACTTCATCCATCATGCCGACAAATAGCGGGTCAAGGTGACCAATTGTTGGCTGTGATAACGCTTGTAGGACACGTGGTGACACGTCGGAAGGGCCTGGTCCCATCAAGGTTCGCTGAGGCGGAATAAAGCGTGTAATAGTCATTGTCTGCTCTCCTTATTTAGTATTTAACCACCCTACCACTCCCGATCCCTCTCTCCCAAATTATGATCGTAAGAACGTAGGCTTCATCAACCTAACGCCTCGCAAAATTGATGCACCTTGCATACATTTAACGCCTTTTATGCAAACTCTATTTGACAATTAGATTACAAAGCTTTATCAATGCAGTGTAATTTTTGTGCGGTGTTTTTCTGCACGAAGACAGAAGAGGCGCGTCTATCAGGCAGTCCATTTGCGGAGCCCCAACTCCAATGCAAATCGATCAGGGGATAGACGCCGAGGTAATCGACACCTTGGGGGTTAGATTGCCGGTCTTGAAGGTTGAGTCCTTCGGATTGTCATCTCTTTCGAGATGGAGCGCTTCTGGAGAAATATCCTTTCTTCATACCCGCCCTCTTTCTGTCTCATCCACATTTTGATCCTTTAGAACATCTATATCGCGATTTATGGGAGATACAGGGAAGTGAACGCATTAACTGTCGCAAAATTTGGCGGCACGAGTGTCGCCGACTACGCAGCCATGTCCAAGTGCGCATCGGTCATCAAGGGAAATGAAAGCACACGCTTAGTGGTCATCAGTGCCTGCTCTGGTGTGACGAATCTATTGGTTGAACTCGCCAACGGCGTTAGCAGCTTAGAGAAACAGAAAGCATTGCTCACTCGCCTCCAAGAAATCCACTTCAGCATTTTGGCGAGCCTGCCAGAAAATGAAGCGGTTAACACGGCAGTGAATGACATTTTAGATACTGTCGCGACGTTCGCTGCTGCGGCTGCCAAAGCACCATCAGATAAAATCACCGATAGCTTGGTTGCCTGTGGTGAACTCATGTCGACACACATCTTTACGCATTTGCTGAATCAGCAAGGGTTAGAAGCAGTGCGTTTTGATGTTCGCGATGCGTTGAAAACTGACGATGTTCATGGAAAAGCCTCCCCCGACTTAATCGAAACCGCTTACCAAGCACAAACACTGCTTCGCCCGCTATGCGAAGAGAAAGTGGTTGTCACACAAGGTTTTATCGGCTCAGACAATAAAGGCAACACAACAACACTAGGCCGTGGCGGAAGTGACTACAGTGCGGCACTGCTTGCTGAAGCGGTTCAAGCGACAACGCTTGAAATTTGGACTGACGTGCCAGGCATCTACAGTACGGATCCTCGCATCGCCCCCGCTGCAGCACCTATCGACGAAATCAGTTTTAGTGAAGCCTCGGAAATGGCGAACTTTGGTGCAAAAATCTTGCACCCGTCAACCTTGGTGCCAGCAATGCGCCAAGAAATCCCTGTGTTTGTTGGCTCTTCAAAAGCGCCTGAAAAAGGAGGGACGTGGATCCGCCGCGATGCTGAACACTCCCCCCTTTTCCGAGCTCTGGCACTGCGTTGCAACCAAACCATGGTGACGCTCACAAGCCTCAACATGTTCCATGCATACGGCTTTTTGGCAGAGGTCTTCAACATTCTCGCCAAGCATAAAGTGTCGGTGGATCTGATCACGACATCAGAAGTCAGCGTCTCTTTGACCTTGGATCAAACCAACACCAGCGGCGGTGCGCCTAAGTTGCCTGAAGCGGCCGAGCTCGAGCTTTCTAAACTGTGTAAAGTGACGGTTGAACAAGACATGTGTTTGGTGGCGTTGATTGGTAACGAGATGGGCGAATCTCGCGGTGCTGCAGCGCAAATTTTTGGCGCTCTAGGTGAATATAACCTGCGAATGATTTGTTATGGTGCGAGTAATCACAACCTATGTTTCTTGACCAATACCGCCGAATCCAAAGACGTGGTTCGCACCTTACACAAAGAGCTGTTTGAAAAGTAAGAAGCCCTTCGTCGTCGCGGTTTCCTGACGTAAAAGACAAAACAACACAATATAAGAAGGGCGCTCAATGAGCGCCCTTCTTTTGTTCACAATTATCGAACGTTAGCCGAGATTTGGCCCTAACCATTTCTCTGCTTCGATCACATCCCATCCTTTACGATCGGCATAGCTGTCTCTCTGATCTTCTTGGATCTGTGCAACAGCGAAGTAGCGCGATTCAGGGTGTGAGAAATACCAACCCGATACCGCAGCCCCAGGCCACATTGCGAAGCTTTCCGTCAGGATCATGCCCGTGTTCGCTTCCGCATCCAACAAGGTCCAAATCTTGCCTTTCTCTGTATGCTCAGGGCATGCAGGATAACCCGGAGCTGGGCGAATACCTTGGTACTTTTCACGGATAAGGTCTTCGTTTGCCAAGGCTTCATCAGGCGCATAGCCCCAAATGTCTTTACGTACAGCTTCATGCATACATTCAGCAAATGCTTCGGCTAAACGGTCAGCAACAGCTTGCACCATAATGGCGTTGTAATCGTCACCTTTGGCTTTGAACTGCTCAGCAATGTCATATTCACCAATACCACCAGTGACTGCAAACGCGCCAATCCAGTCAGCTTTTCCACTCTCTTTCGGTGCAATGTAATCCGACAAACAATAGTTCGGCCCCTTCGGTTTTTTCGTTTGTTGGCGTAAGCCATTCAACACGGTGAAAACCTCAGTACGAGATTCATCGGTATAAACCTCGACATCATCATCGACGCTGTTGGCTGGGAACAAGCCACACACGCCATTGGCTTTGATCATGCCAGTGCGTTCAATGTCATCCAATATCGCATTGGCATCATCAAACAAACGCTGCGCTTCTTCGCCCACCACTTCATGGCGCAAAATCGTTGGGTACTTTCCACTGAGCGACCATGTCATGAAAAATGGCGTCCAATCGATGTATTTGCGAATTTTTGATACCGGGAAATCAGTAAACACATGCACGCCAGGTTTGTTTGGTACAGGTGGGGTATAGGTTTCCCAATCAAGCGGCACTTTATTTGCGCGCGCTTCTTCAAGTGTAACTGGCGGCGTGCGCGGCTTTTTGCGTGCATGCTGTTCGCGTACCGTCACGTACTCAGCTTTTGTACGCTCGACGAATGCAGGACGATGTTCGTCAGACAGCAACGCAGAACAAACACCAACAGCACGCGATGCGTTAGACACATACACCACAGGCGCATGGTAGTTTTCTTCAATCTTAACGGCTGTGTGCGCTTTTGATGTTGTTGCGCCGCCTATTAGCAAAGGCAAATCAAAACCACGGCGCTCCATCTCTTTGGCGACATGTACCATTTCATCAAGCGACGGTGTGATGAGACCACTTAAGCCAATGATGTCGACGTTTTCTTCTTTGGCGACCTGCAAGATTTTGTCACAAGACACCATGACGCCAAGATCGATGATTTCATAGTTATTACACTGCAAAACCACGCCAACGATATTCTTGCCGATGTCATGCACATCGCCTTTCACCGTGGCTAAAAGAATCTTACCGTTGGTTTGCCCTGCTTGTTTTTCTGCATTGATGTAAGGTTCGAGGTAGGCAACCGCCTGCTTCATAACACGGGCGGATTTCACCACCTGCGGCAAGAACATCTTACCTTCACCAAATAAATCACCCACTACGTTCATGCCGGCCATCAATGGACCTTCAATCACTTCGAGTGGCTTTGTCGCTTTCGCGCGTGCTTCTTCCGTATCTTCAACGATAAACTCGGTGATACCTTTTACCAAAGCATGCGATAAACGCTTTTCAACGTCCCAACTGCGCCATTCTTGTGCAGTGCGATCCTCTTTGACCTCACCCGTACCACGGTATTTGTCTGCAATATCAAGAAGACGCTCTGTACCATCATCGCGCTTATTCAATACGACGTCTTCAACGGCCTCTCGAAGCTCATCGGGCAGATCGTCATAAATCGCAAGCTGACCTGCGTTGACGATCCCCATGTCCATGCCGTTTTTAAAACAGTAATAAAGGAAAACGGCGTGAATCGCTTCGCGGACAGGGTTGTTACCGCGGAAGGAGAACGACACATTCGACACGCCGCCTGAGACCATGGCATGTGGCAAGGTGCGCTTGATATCACCCACCGCTTCAATGAAATCGACCGCGTAGTTGTTGTGTTCTTCAATCCCCGTTGCCACCGCAAAGATGTTCGGGTCGAAGATGATGTCTTCTGGTGGGAAGCCCACCTCATTCACCAAAATGTTATAGGCTTCAGTACAAATTTCCGTTTTACGCTCGCGCGTGTCCGCTTGGCCCACTTCATCAAATGCCATCACGATAACCGCGGCGCCGTAGCGACGAATGAGCCTGGCTTGTTCAATGAATTTCTCGACACCTTCTTTCATGGAAATCGAGTTAACAATAGGCTTGCCCTGCACACACTTCAGGCCAGCTTCTAAGATTTCCCATTTTGATGAATCGACCATGATGGGAACTTTCGAAATCTCAGGCTCTGTCGCACACAAGTTGAGAAAGCGCACCATTGCAGCTTCCGCATCCAACATGCCTTCATCCATGTTGATATCAATGATCTGTGCGCCCGCCTCGACTTGCTGACGTGCGACTTCTAACGCTTCATCATAAAGCTCTTCTTTAATCAGACGCTTAAAGCGTGCCGAGCCTGTTACATTCGTACGCTCACCAACGTTGATAAATAAACTGTCGGGGGCAATCGTCAATGGCTCAAGGCCAGACAAGCGACAATACTTTGGTAAATCTGGGAGCTGACGCGGCGTGACGTTTTGCGTCACTTCCGCCATTTTGCGAATGTGTTCAGGTGTCGTACCGCAGCAGCCGCCAACAAGGTTTAAGAAACCACTTTGGGCCCATTCAGCGATATGCTCAGCCATGTCTTCAGGGCTAAGGTCATATTCACCGAAGGCATTCGGCAAGCCCGCATTCGGGTGAGCAGAGACAGAGCACTCAGAAATTCGTGACAATTCTTCAACGTATTGACGCAGTTCATCAGGCCCCAACGCACAGTTAAGACCAAACGAAATAGGCTTAACGTGTCGTAGGGAGTTATAGAATGCTTCTGTGGTTTGGCCGGAAAGAGTTCGACCCGAGGCGTCAGTGATCGTGCCTGAAATCATAACAGGCAGTTCGATGCCGTCTTGATCAAACACCGTTTCGATAGCAAAAGTACATGCCTTGGCGTTCAAGGTATCGAAGATAGTCTCGACTAATATGATGTCTGCACCGCCAGCAATCAGCGCTCGCGTGGACTCTGAATAAGCTTCGACAAGTTTATCGAACGTGATGTTTCGATAGCCGGGGTCGTTCACATCAGGAGAAATAGAGCAGGTGCGGTTTGTTGGACCAAGCACGCCAGCGACAAAACGCGGCTTATCGGGATTCTTTGCCGTCCATTCGTCGGCAACTTCGCGGGCAAGCTTTGCAGCTTCTAGATTAATTTCGGCACTGAGCGATTCCATGTCATAGTCGGCCATGGCAATCGTGGTGGCGTTAAAAGTGTTGGTTTCCAGAATATCAGCACCGGCTTCAAGGTACTCGCCGTGAATTTGCTTGATGAGTGCTGGCTGTGTCAGAACTAAAAGGTCATTGTTGCCCTTTAAATCAGAATGCCAATCAGAGAAACGCTCACCACGATAATCGAACTCTTCCAGTTTGTAGTCCTGGATCATAGTGCCCATACCGCCATCGATAATGAGAATGCGTTCAGCCAACAGTTTTTTTATTATGTCCTTACTACTCACAGCCACAAATTCCTTCTTAAATTGCTCGCTACTGGCATAGTAACATAGCTCAATTGGAAATCTAGACGTCTATTAGGATCTCACACTCAACGGATCCTTAAAATCACTGGGATTTGTTGTAGTTTTCTTCTTCGCATAGATTTATATTTCGTTACAAATTTTTGGTTCTCCTTTTTTCGCTAACATGGGTTCACCTATGACCGTCTATACCACACTGTGCTTTCTCGCAGCCGCCGCCATGGCAATCGCATTTATCAATAGTAAAATTGGTCAAATGCAAACGACCATCGCTATCACTGCCGGCGCATTGATGCTTTCTCTCGGTATCGTCATTTCAGGCCAAAACAACTGGTTTGATTTAAAAGATTTAGCCGCAGAGACCCTCAATGAGGTGCACTTTGATGACTTTTTGCTAAAGGGCGTACTCGGGTTCTTGCTGTTTGCAGGAGGCCTAGGGGTCAAACTCCCCAACCTAGAAGATCAGAAATGGGAAATCACGGTGCTTGCCCTAGGGGCGACCTTGGTCTCCACCTTCTTTATCGGCGGTGCTGCCTGGTTGTTCTTCCAGCTCATCGGGATTCAGTTTGATTTTATCTACTGCCTTATTTTTGGCTCTTTGATTTCACCAACAGACCCTATTGCTGTTTTGGCCATCGTCAAAAAACTCAACGCGCCAAAACGTATCTCAACCCAGATCGAAGGCGAATCCCTGTTCAATGACGGCTTTGGTTTGGTCATTTTTATCACCTTGTTTACCGTGGCATTTGGCACCGAAACACCCACCATTATGGGCGTGGTTGAACTCTTCTTGCATGAAGCCATTGGCGGGATCATTTACGGCTTCTTCTTAGGGCTCTTGTTCCATTACATGATTTGCAATACTGATGACCACTCAATGGAGCTGCTGCTAACCCTGGGTATTCCAACCGCAGGTTATGTCTTTGCAGGTCTAATTGGTGTCTCTGGACCGTTGGCCATGGTAGTAGCGGGTATCATGATTGGTAACTGGACACGCTATATTGGCTTCTCTAAAGAAAGTGAAGACCACCTAGACCACTTCTGGGAACTCATTGATGAATTCTTGAATGGGGTGTTGTTCTTGTTGATCGGTTTGAGCATGTTGACCTTTAGCTTCCACAAAGAAGACTGGATCATCATGGCATTTGCTGTGCCTTTGGTACTTATCGCCCGCTACATGAGCGTCCGTCTTTGCTATGTAGGCTTTAACAGATACCGCGACTATAACCCATTCTCGGTCCGTATTTTGACATGGGGTGGACTACGCGGTGGCTTGGCCATTGCGATGGCAATGGCCATTCCTGCTGGCTATATGGTACTGCCAGAGAAGAATATTGACGTGCGGGAAATCATTCTGGTCATGACCTATGCCGTCGTGGTGTTCTCGATCCTGGTGCAGGGCTCTACTATCACCAAAATAATTGAGAAAGCCAAAGTGGCCGAAAGGGACATGGAAATTAAGCCGCGCGTGCCAACACAAAATGAACATGCCATAGAGAAGAAGGTGGACTAACCGTTCTCTCCAAGCTCCAAAATAGAGACGAAAAAGCCTGCTTTAAGCATAAGGCTACTCGCTTAAGAGCGAGTGGCTTTTTTCTCTCTGGTTCTGGTTGGATATTTTGCGAGTCTTTTCAATGTCCACTTCCCCTATGCTGAGACAGTCTAAACTGGAGTTTTCTGCCACAGAAAAAGCAGGAGATCATCATGAAGAAGTCACGGTTTACTGAATCACAGATAGTCACGATCCTCAAAGAAGCCGACGCAGGCATGAAAGTTGACGATATTTGTCGCCAACACGGCATCAGCAGCGCAACTTATTACAATTGGAAAGCCAAGTATGGTGGGCTTGACGCGTCTGAACTGAAGCGCATCAAGGAGCTAGAGGCAGAAAATGCCAAGCTCAAAAAAATGTTTGCCGACGTCAGTTTGGAAAACCATGCCATG